>NZ_FZOA01000010.1 GCF_900187985.1 Methylobacillus rhizosphaerae | reverse complement strand
ATAAATGCGTACTTTACCCGGACAGCTTGGCAAAGTACGCGGCGGCCTTTTTTAGGATATCTCGCTCATCCGTGACGCGACGCAGCTCAGCCTGAAGGCGACGGATTTCTGCTTGCTGATTAGAGGAGTGCTGTCGTTCGTCTTTAGGGGTGCCGCATCGCTTGATCCAAGCATAAATGCTATGACTTGAAACGCCCAACCGCTCAGCGACCTCTGCCACAGAAAACTGACGCTCAGTGACTTGCTTGACGGCGGCCTGTTTGAATTCTTCGGTGTAACGTTGTTGCTTGCTCATGATGTCTCCTCAACTTGCATAGTTTGAGGCTCTTGAGCTGTCTAGGAAAGTGGGGGCGATTCAACTACATCCACGATAGGGATCAGATATGAACCTTGTTCGTCACCGTAGTACCAACCTCCAGATAATCCTGTATGCTTTTTGTACATTGGATCTTCGATCGACAGAGAAACTCCATTTAAAGTTGCTCCCCATGAAACCCGACCAAAACGAGTTTCACTATTGATTCGACCTGCAGCGGAGAAGAATACAAACAATCTCTTAGTATCAGAGTCTGCCAAATAACATTCCAGCGTTCCTCGATTGAACTCAACATCAAACCTGCCTGTTACCCCCCCCCGAAAGTATTGATTTTATATTTCCTAGGGGGGTGCATCAGACTCGATTTATCAAAAATACCCTCCTTGAAGGCAAAAGAGGCTTTCATTATGAAAAATAATTCCCAAAATGAGTAATATCAAACACAGCTCGTAATGTAATTATAAATCCTGCTCACGTGGATATCCAAGTGGAATCCATTGATCGCGGATTTCGTGATATTTCCCGAAATACTTTCGCAGATTCTCCGGTGTCTTTGGGCCACCGTGATTAAAGAAATGTGGTCCTTTAAACCAAACTTTATCCACCGGCGTCAACGAAAATGGAGACATCGCTAGCCAATAGGAAACCATTGATTGGTCATAAACAGGCCAGCGAACTTTCACACCATCTCTTTCCCAATGTGTACCTTTGTCCACCTGAATGTCATGCACTTGAAGTACACCACGAAGATACTGTCGGAACTCACGAGACAACATTAAGATTGCACCGTTGGTATAATTGTCATGATAACGTGCAGGATCAGGAAATTCATTATGTAACCAACCCTCAGCAATCAAAGTTTTGTCACGCTGATGCCCTTGTTTGATACCAGCAATATCCGCACCTACATACGTATCAAAAATATTCGGCGCTTCTGGAGAAATCAGAATATCCGTATCAAGATAAAGAATGTAGTCCCACTCGTCAAAAGCTTCTTCAAGCAGTTGAAATCGCTCCATTGCTGGACCGCCATGCATTCCATTTACCCACCACTTGGAATGGTGAGCCATCATATAGTCAACACCATGTTTCATGGCGTAAAAAGCAACAGTCTCCGATGAGGCCATCGCCATCTTTTTTCTGTGCGGAGAATCATAGGCACGCTTAGTGTCAATATGATACTGCCAAATAAGATTTCTCATGTAGATTCCAGTCTTTTAATCTCGCTATAAAAATGATTATTGTTCAACTTAGTCCGAGATATGCTTTAGTGACTCTGCAATATCAGATGCAACCTCTGCTCTGTAAAGTGCATAGATATTCTTTTGAGACACACCATTTAGAATACCATCTAAAAGTACTTTGACAATCTGCGTAATCCGTTCCGACATTTGTGAATGAGGAATGGCATTCGCCCCTGTCAGCCCATCAAATCGGCGATCTTGTTCATGAACCGGCTGCCAATCTATCTCAACACCCATAGACTCCGACGGAAGAAATGTATGTAGCCGGGAAGTAGCAATTTTTGAGAAATCTGAACGATAGGACTTTAATCTTTCCAAAGCCATATCCAATGATTCTGGCAAGGGGCGAGTCTTTAGGCTATTGATTAGGTTCGTCAACTTTACGTCATTTGGAGGGATTTGCTCATGATCAGTGTCAACATAAGCTACAGGTTTTGACGAATCCACTACAGCTGCAGGGAAAAGGCCTCCAATTGTGGTAGTCACACAGCCAGAGAAATAGCATTCCACACCTTTCGAATGCAACAACCGCACGGTATGCCAGTCTCTACAACCAATGGGGCTATGCTGTTTCAGGTATTCAATAGCTGCGTCATTGATGTGATTAGCATTGCTGACATGAAAAGAAATAAAAATTGGATGAATATTTTTAGGAAAGGGAAACTCCAACTTTCCGAATGGAAGTTTAAAGTACCACCCAAAAATGAAAGCCCAGAGACTCTCTGGGAGCTTATCAAAAAAGCTTGCATCCCGGTTGAACTCAACCAGGTGAGCAGTCGCAGAAGGCCCCGCAATGCGTTTCTCTTTGGGCACTGCAGCCTGTAGATCAGCAAAAAATTTTGACAACCCAGCGTCACCCGTGAAACGTAAATCGGAACGACGGGCAAAATGAGACATCAGGGCGATAGTTTGAACCCAATCTCCGATATTGCGAGATGCGGCTGCATTATCTGGGCAACGATATCCCATCACGCCAAAAGCAATCTCGCCTGGCGCAACTGATGATGCGGTAGATTGAGATGCCACAACCTCCTCAACCAATGGCAGAAGCCGATCAAAACGTTGGCGCTGTTTTGGAGTGAACCTCTGCTCTGTAAGCCGCTTGTAAGTTTGTTCGGTTAAAGGGCTTCGAACGGCAATGAGGTTCGATAGCGCGGTAAGCCATGCTTCACCAACTCGCTCAGATACAGGGAACTTCGAGCTAGCGGAAGTGGGAGCTTCACCTTGATTTTTCACAATTACTCCTTGATAGTAAGATGGGGAAGGCTGTAATTCAGGTATGAAAAATGAAGGGGCTTCATTTTTACCTGCTGTTTTTTTGGAGCGCGTTTTTCTAGCTGCTGTTTTCTTGGGCAGCGTTGTAGATAAATAATGTTTGGTATGCAGGAGTCTAAATAAAGGCAGTGTCGATTTCCCAAGCAAGGTATTTCTGATGATGGTGTATTCTCCTTGTACACCGACAACATCACCTTGTACTATCTGACCTGTTTCAACCTTACTGTACATATCGGTTGACATACGTTCCGAATGAGCAGGATAAGCCTTGATAATCGTAGAGCGTACAGCACTCCACTGCCGTGATTCCAGATTGACGGGTTGATAGTGAGAAATAACTTCGTTGATTCTGTGTGCCCAATATACTGCCGCCAAATTGCTATTCATATGATGGTCTTTGGGGTTGGTGTTACGCATTTTTGTATTGACGACCCCTGTAGACTGGTCTAGTACAAAAGATGATATGTCAATATAAGGCAACCTTCTTGATACTGCGTTTTTTTCAAGTAACTTGTTGTATTTCAGCGTAAGTTGAGTACGTTCTTTTTGCGTTGCAGAAATAGAACTACGTGCAATAACGACTTCACCAGTTATATCATCATCTGTAATGGTGGGCAGTGTGGCGCCTGTGATGATAATTCTTTCGAAACCCATGTCCAAAAGCTCATCAACGAATTCAAAATAAGCATTTATAGAATCCGATATCTGCGACTCTATTGATTCATTATATTTTGACGCACGATGCCAAATGACATAACCACAATCCACTTCACCCAAATGAATCATCACAATGGACTCACGAGATTTGTCACGTATCCATTTTCTGAAAGAGCCAATAGCATTAGTTTTTGAGTTTGGATTACGCAACCCTACAGCAGTTGCACCTCCCACTTCAATGCCCGAAATTTCGTGAGGTAACAGTAAACCAAACTGCTCAGCTCTGCGAAAGTAACGGACATGACTATCGCCAAGATAAAAAATGGGGAGTGGTAGTGATGACATTGTATGTATTCCGAATACGCAATTATGGATTTGGTGTCCCATCACCTACTTCATGATGAGTGAGGGTTTCCCACAAGGTGACATGAGCATTGTAATTTTCAGTCAGCTGTCCCTGATTACCCCGGTAACGGCTAATGGCGGTACGTAGTGGATCAAAGTCGCGAGAGCCAGTTCTCGCTCCCCGGATAAGTAGCATTGGAATTCCATTAAGCGAATAATTCGGAATATCCAACACCGGAAAGCCTTTTTCGCCACCGCGAATGACATAGGCATTATAGGCAATTTCTGATGCGATAGATTGTCTACCGCCATCGCCTAGCGGATTCAGTGGACCACTTTTCAGAGGCTTCGGTGAGCATGTTGATGAATTCACACCTGTTGCCAAGGTTTCAGTAGCAACGGGAGAGCAGAAACCACGGGGATACGTTTTGTTCTTTTCATAATAAAGCAGAATTTGTGACGCGTAGGAAAACGCACTCATGATACGTTCCTTTTCTACCGAATACAAATCCACCCCTTGAATCCATGCCGTTTCAGCGGCATTCACAATAGATGCCAATCCAATCCCTGCGTGTGGAAAGTCTCGGCACGTCTCACTGGTTTGGCCACTTTGATAATGCGGGATAACTGTGGCAGCCGTGTCAGCATGACAGCAAGCTTGTACCCGGTTTTCAATCCAAGCACACCCCTCACTTTTGAAACGACCAATGAATGGCGTACGTATTGGTGCAGAGCCATCTGAGGCCAGATAAATGCTACGACGTACGCGATCTTTCCAGCGCTCCACTGCGCTAAAAAATAATGCCCCGTCGTTGGTGAAAACACCAATATTAGCCAGCGCATCAATGGCCGCCGTATCCCAATTAGAATTGTAGGGTTTCCAAGAACCTTTACCCCGCTTAGCTTTTTCATCATCGCTGATACTAGGTAAAAAGGCTTTGTTCAGCATATTGTTGAAACGTTCAAGATCAAAATTCTTTTTGCCAGATGATGGCGTATAGGTGTAGCGCAAAATTTCAGCAGCTCGGGTGAAATATTGAGCAGCCCAGGCTGCGAACAAAGGTCCATCCACGCCTATATGGTCGATTAGGTTACCCGAGTAAGCATCAAGAATGACAACAGCCCGTTGTGCATAAGTTTCGTTTTCAGTAAAAAACCAGAGTAAAGCCTGGGTATATGCAGCAGCAGCATCAGTAGACTCGTTTTTACAACCACGTACTTCGACACCACGATTGCAATTGAGTACTTTTCCGCCAGCGTTACCGGGCGCAGGCTGCATGACACTGATATCGGGCACACGTGTAGCAAGTAGACTGGCCTGCATATCATCAAATGTAGCTTTCCATGGATTTTCCCCTGCAGCAACTCGGGCTTTAGCGAATTTGAGTTGATCCAGATTGACAAGCACTCCTGGATGTTTGAACTGAAATTCAATAGGATGAGTGTTGCTTTCAGTAAGAATCGACCGCTCTACAAGTGTTGCTGCATTGGCACTACCCGCCAAGCTCCAACACCCAATAAAAATGACAGCTAAAATAAATAATGTATAAGGTCGATATAAATCGAGCCAGCAAAAAGGCTGATCATCAGAAGTGTTGTAATTTTGCATAAACACAATCCATCGTAACCATTAAAACCAAGTAATTAATTGTTTGCTCTACTATCTATACCGAGGTGATTAAGTAGCTCTTTGACATACGAGCCTTTATATCCACACCAATCCTGGATAACCTGAACCCGCACTGCTCAATAATTTAATGCCACCGTGATCTACTCACCTTGTGAGAAGAAACATATATACTAACTCTAAACATCTGAAACCAATGATCGCTGCCAACGCCAGCTATCAATACACATCTGTTCCAGCCCTCGCGTAGCTTTCCAATTCAGTGTTTGTTCTGCGTAGGCGGGGTCGGTGTAGCTGGCGGCTACATCTCCAGGTCGGCGGGCTACGAGTTGATAGGGCACTGATTGTCCGCTGGCCTGCTCAAAGGCTTGCACCATTTGCAAGACGCTATAGCCTTGGCCTGTTCCCAGGTTGCATGTCAGCATGCCTTCTGCCTGCTCCAGTTTTTCCAGTGCGCGCAGATGTCCGACTACCAGGTCAACGACATGGATGTAGTCCCTGACACCTGTGCCATCGGGGGTTGGGTAATCAGAGCCAAAAATGGATAGCTGTTCGCGCTGTCCTTGCGCTACTTGTGTGATGTAGGGCATGAGGTTGTTCGGTATGCCGTTGGGGTTTTCCCCGATTAATCCGCTTTCGTGCGCGCCTACGGGATTGAAATATCGCAGGATGGCGATGCGCCATGTTGGATCGGATTTGGACAGGTCGCGCAGGATATCTTCCACCATCAGTTTGCTTGCCCCATAGGGGTTGGTGGCAGATAGCGGAAAATGTTCCCGGATCGGCACGCTGGCAGGGTCGCCATAAACTGTGGCAGAGGAGCTGAAGACAAATTTCTTGACGTGGAATTGCTGCATGACGCGCAGCAGGGTGACGCTGCCGGCTACGTTGTTGTCGTAGTAACGCAATGGTTGCGCTACTGACTCACCCACCGCTTTCAATCCTGCAAAGTGCATCACAGCGTCGAATTGGTGTTTGGAAAACAGGTCTTGCAGTAGCGCCTCGTCACGTACGTCACCTTCGACCAATACAGGAGCCTTGCCTGTGATTTTCCCTATCCTGTCAATCATATGCGATTGACTATTGCTGAAGTTATCCAGCACTACTACGTCATATCCTGCATTGATCAATTCAACACATGCATGTGAGCCTATATAGCCCGTACCACCTGTTACCAAAATCATTCAGCGTCCTGCTCGTTAATGTTGCTTAGAAACCAGTCTAACACGACCAATACCATTCTCAATATCCCAGCACGAGGATTCACACTGACACTGTACATGCCCAGAATTGAGCAAAATCCACCCTCATGCTATAGTCCTGCGGTATCCAGCCCGGAGTTTTCTGGGCTTTTTCATTTTCATTCTCTACACTTATGGCCAATCACACTGATATTGATGCGGACGAGCTTCACGCCTTGCTATCCTCCCAAAGAACTATTCTGGTTGATGTCCGTAACAGCGACGAAGTTGCCCGCGGGGTGATTGAGGGTGCCATGCATTTACCCATGGACGTGATTCCCGGCATGGGCAACCTGCTATGCGAGCATCACGACACGCCATTGATTTTCTATTGCCACAGTGGTGTACGCTCTGCCCATGCCGCTGCTTTCATTGCTGGCATGGATCGTGAAAATGTTTACAATCTGCGTGGTGGCATTCTTGCCTGGGCCAATGCAGGTTATACCTTTGTACCAAATATAGATTGATCATGGAATTTCATCAAGAACTCGACGCACGCGGACTCAAGTGTCCACTTCCTATCCTCCGTTGCAAGAAGGCGCTGGCAGATGTTGCTGCCGGTGAAATCCTGAAGGTGACAGCCACAGACCCAGGCTCGGTCAAGGATTTTCAGGCCTTTTGCAAACAGACTGGCCATGAGATAGTGGCAATGTCTGAAAATGCAGATGTCCCGGTCAAAGAATTCATTTTTCATATCAGGAAACGGCAAGCCTGAGCGCCTGCCACTATCGTCGAGGAAACCAGTATGAGCAAAGGGCTGAGGTTATCGGAAAAGTGGTTCAGGCGTGGTTTATGGCTGGTTGCCATTATTTTTGCCTATTTGCTGACTTCCCTTGGAGAAAGTGTCATTCATGACCTGCCGCAGGTGGAGCATGAATTTTCCACCAGCGATTTCCTGGATAGTGCACGCGCCACCCCGCTGAAAGAGAAGCTGAAAATTGCCCAGCACCAGCAGCAGGATATTGAGGATCGCCTGCAGCAAGCACAGCTGAAACTCAACACGGCGCATACGGATTACTCCTCCGCACGCGAGACGTTCAATAACTGGCTATCTACCCGTCACGCTACCCAGCAGGCAGCGCAGGACACGGAACTGATCAAGCGTACCCAGGACCTGGACAAGCTCAAGCAGCTTGAACGTCAGGTTCAATCTGAAGTTGAGCAGTTGCAACAGCAATCCCTAGATACCAACCAGTCTGCAGCTGTTCTGCATCAGCAACTGACACAGCTGGAACAGGATGCCTATGAGCTGTATGACGCTGCCATGCGTAAGCAGGAAATCCGCGTTTTTCTCTACCGGCTGGCTTTGACATTGCCCCTGCTGCTGATTGCCGCCTGGTTGTTCCTCAAACACCGAAAGAACACTTACTGGCCGTTTGTCTGGGGCTTCATTATTTTTGCCGTGTTCGCCTTCTTTGTTGAACTGGTGCCTTACCTGCCCAGTTATGGCGGCTATGTGCGTTATGGTGTCGGGCTGATCCTGACTATCGTAATCGGGCGTCAGGCGGTTATTTCGCTGAACAAATACCTTGAGAAACAGAAGCTGGCTGAGCAGCAGCCCGAGACCCAGCGCCGTGAGGAATTAAGTTATGACACTGCGCTGACCCGGCTGGCCAAAAATGTCTGCCCAGGTTGCGAGCGTAATGTGGACCTGAAAGATGAGCGGAATGACTTCTGCCCGCATTGCGGCATCGGCCTGCATAACTACTGCCTTGCGTGCGAGGCACGGAAAAGTGCATTCTCCCGCTTCTGCCACAAATGTGGCACTTCTGCGGCGCAGTAAACCTTTCACGCATTCAGGATGCCGGGTAGCGGCATCCTGCTACACAATGGCAGCCTGTTACAGCAGTACACCATCCTCGTCCGGCTGTAATGCCGGCAACAAGGGCTCTTCCAGTATTTCCAGCACGGCAATCTCGATATTGCGGCTCATGGCATCCAGTGGCAGGTCATTGGGCTGGATGTCGAATGGATCTGCAATCTGGTCACCCAAGGCATCCAGGCCGAAAAAGGTATAGGCCAGGATGCACACTGCCACAGGGGTCAGCCAGCCTATGCTATCCACCAGGCAGAATGGCAGCAGGAAGCAATAGACATGCACGATGCGGTGCAACATCAGGATGTAGGGATACGGTATGGGTGTGCTCTTGATACGTTCGCAACCTCCGTGCACTTGCGACAACTGGTTGAGCTGCCTGTCCATCTGCGCCAGCAGAATGGGGTCCAGCCCGGATAACCTGGCATGCCCGGTCAGGCGCTTGCCCAGTATTGCCAGCACGGTTGATGGGGATTGCATATGCTGCCGCATTTCATCATCCGCAGTGCGATGGGTGTTTTCATGTACGCCGCGCAGGAAATTGCGCAGGGCGTAGGGATACGCCAGCAATGGTTGCAGCAGGTGTAGGCGTTCTGCCTTCTCCAGTTGCGGGAAATACTGCTGAACCTGGCGGGTGAGGTTACGTGCGCTGATCATGAGATCGCCCCAGAGCGTGCGAGCCTCCCAGAAACGCTGGTATGCCGCGCTATTGCGAAACCCCAGGAATATCGCCAGTGTCAGCCCCCACAGGGTGAATGGCGTTGCTGTCAGCGTGACTTTATAGTGATACAGGGTGCCGTGGGTTGCCACCACCAGCGAACTGAGCAAGGTAGTGAACAACACCTTGCGCCAGATCGCCGGGATGATGGAGCCTTTGAGCGAAAATAACAGTACGCGGGCACTGGGGTTTTGCGGCTGTGTAATCATATGTTGCCTTGTTTTTTCAGTGCCCGGTCTGTCTTACTTCAATTTGGCGAGCTGGGCCTGCAATTTGGCAAGCGTATCGCTGAATGCTGCCAGCCTGGCTTTTTCCTGCTCAACCACGGCTGCCGGGGCACGCGCCACGAAGCTTTCATTGCCCAGCTTGGCCTGTGCCTTGGCAATCTCGCCTTCAAGGCGGCTGACTTCCTTGCCCAGGCGTTCGCGCTCTGCTGCCACATCAATCTCGATCTTGAGCATGAGCTTGAAATCGCCCGCCAAAGCCACTGGTGCCTCTGCTTCCGGCAAGTCTGCCATGATTTCAACCTCACTCAGTTTGGCCAACGCCTGCAGGTAAGGTGCATACGCCTGCAACTGGCTGCTGTCCCCGACCGTAATCAGCGGCACACGGGCAGCTGGTGAGACGCTCATCTCGCCACGCAGGCTGCGGCAGGCATCCACCGACTCCTTGAGCAGCGCAACCCAGGCTTCGGCCTGCTCATCCAACTTGGCTGGCTGGCTGGCCGGATATTGCTCCAGCATAATGCTAGGGCCTGTGCGCCCGGACATCGGACCGATGGTCTGCCAGATTTCCTCGGTGATATACGGCATCAATGGATGAGCAAGGCGCAAGATGGTCTCCAGCACACGCAGCAGGGTACGGCGTGTGGCGCGTTGCTGCGCTTCATCGCCGTGTTGCAGTTGCACCTTGGCTAGCTCCAGGTACCAGTCGCAGTATTCGTCCCAGACAAACTTGTAGATGGATTGCGCCACGTTATCGAAACGATATTCGGCAAAACCGCGCTCGATGTCGGCCTCGGTGCGCTGCAGCTGACTGACAATCCAGCGATCTGCCTGCGAGAAACTGAGATAGTCTTCCGGCTGGGTCTTGCAGTCTTTCAGGCCGCAATCCTTGCCTTCAGTGTTCATGAGCACAAAGCGCGTGGCGTTCCACAGTTTGTTGCAGAAGTTGCGGTAGCCTTCGCAACGCTGCAGATCGAACTTGATATCGCGGCCAGGGGAAGCCAGTGAGGCAAAAGTGAAACGCAGGGCATCAGTGCCGAATGCAGGAATACCTTCCGGGAACTCCTTGCGCGTGCGCTTCTCGATCTGCTCGGCCTGCTTCGGGTTCATGAGGCCGGTGGTGCGCTTTTTCACCAGGTCTTCAATGCCGATGCCATCAATCAAATCAATTGGATCGAGCACATTGCCCTTGGATTTGGACATCTTTTGCCCTTCCGCATCGCGGATCAGGCCGTGCACGTATACATCACGGAACGGAATCTTGCCGGTGATGTGCTTGGTCATCATGACCATGCGCGCCACCCAGAAGAAGATGATGTCAAAACCAGTTACCAGCACGGAAGACGGCAGGAATTGCTGCAGGGCAAGATTTCTCTTGTCCTTTTCCTCGTCACCGGTCCAGTCCAGTGTAGAGAACGGCCATAGTGCCGACGAATACCAGGTATCCAGCACATCCTCATCACGTTTCAGGTTGCCACGATAACCGTCATTGGCGGCGAGCTGGATTGCCTCGGTTTCATTGTGCGCGACATAGACCTTGCCATCGTCGCTATACCAGGCGGGAATCTGGTGCCCCCACCAGAGCTGGCGCGAGATGCACCAATCCTGGATGTTGTTGAGCCACTGGTTGTAGGTATTAACCCAGTTTTCCGGCACGAAGCGGATTTCACCATTCGCCACCACGTCCAGCGCCTGCTGCGTGATGCTCTTGCCATCCGCGCCCGGCTTGCTCATGGCGACGAACCATTGATCAGTCAGCATCGGCTCGATCACAACGCCGGTACGGTCACCGCGTGGCACCTTGAGTTTGTGTTTATCCACCTTGACCAGATATCCCTGGGCTTCGAGGTCGGTGACGATCTGCTTGCGTGCAGCAAAGCGTTCCAGGCCCTGGTACTGTGCAGGTGCTTCCTCATTGATATGCCCATCCAGCGTCAGGATGCTGATCATAGGCAACTTGTGGCGCTGGCCTACGGCATAGTCGTTGAAGTCATGCGCTGGCGTGACCTTGACCACGCCGGTGCCGAATTCGCGGTCGACATAGTCATCGGCAATCACCGGGATTTCGCGGTCGCATAACGGCAGTTTGACGTTCTTGCCGATCAGGTGCGCATAACGCTCATCCTCAGGGTGCACCATCACGGCAACATCACCAAGCATGGTTTCAGGACGCGTTGTGGCGACAGTCAGTTCGCCATTGCCATCCGCCAATGGATAACGGATATGCCAGAGATGGCCGTCTTCTTCCTCGGAAACCACTTCGAGGTCGGAAACGGCAGTATGCAGTTTGGGATCCCAGTTCACCAGACGCTTGCCGCGATAGATCAGGCCTTCGTTATACAGGCGCACAAACGTCTGCGTCACGGTCCTGGACAAGCCTTCGTCCATGGTAAAGCGCTCACGGCTCCAATCCGGCGATGTACCCAGGCGGCGCATTTGCTTGGTAATTGATCCGCCGGAATATTCCTTCCACTCCCAGACTTTTTCCAGGAATTTGTCGCGGCCAAGGTCATGGCGGCTGACACCTTGTGCATCGAGCTGGCGCTCCACCACGATCTGGGTGGCAATACCGGCATGGTCAGTACCCGGCTGCCACAAGGTATTGGCGCCGCGCATGCGGTGGTAACGCGTCAATGCATCCATGATGGTCTGGTTGAAACCATGACCCATGTGCAAGGTGCCTGTGACATTGGGTGGCGGCAACAGGATGCAGAAGTTATCTTGTTTGGAGGAATCCAGACCAGCAGCATAGAATCCGCGCTCTTCCCAGAATTGGTACCAGCGACTTTCTATGTTCTTGGGTTCAAAGGATTTATCGAGGGTTTGAATTGGGGAATTATCTGTGCTCATAGGGACGGGATTTTAGCATACCGTCCCCATCTCAAATATGGCTGTTGCGCTAAAAAGCCGACAACGCCATTACATTTCCAGGCAATACCAATCCCTGTTGATTAAGATACGCAGGAAAGCATATGCATAAAGTTCTGGTAGGATGACAACTCACAATGCAATTTGGAATCATTACTATGCTGGAACCATTATGGATATGGGGCATACTCGGATTAATCCTGATCGCGCTGGAAATGCTCTCTGGCACGTTCTACATACTCTGGTTCGGCATTGCCGCACTGGGCCTGAGCCTGCTCACCTACCTGTCTCCCACTCTGGGCATTGCCTGGCAATTGCTTATTTATGCCGTGCTTTCCCTGGGCCTGCTGGCAATCTGGAAACGCTTTTATCAACGTAAAAGTGATGACTCCAGCATCGGGCAATCTCGCGGGGAAGAAATCGGGCGCGTCGGCACGATTGTCGAAACTGTCACGCAACGGCAGAATGGCCGTATTACCTTTGCCCAGGGAGTCTTGGGCAGCAGGGAATGGATTGCCATTGCCGATGAAACCATAGAAGCTGGCAACGATGCTGCCATTGTCGCCGTGGAAGGCAACCGCCTGCGTGTAAGCAAGACATCCAGCTGAATAACATCAACAAGGAGAAATCATGTTTGAATTTGCATTTGTACTGATCGCCGCTGCGGCGATCCTGGCTTGGAAAGGCATCCGCATTGTGCCCCAGGGCGAAGAATGGGTCGTGGAGCGCCTCGGCAAATTCAATGCCGTGCTGACACCGGGCCTGCATGTCATCAACCCGATTTTCAGCAAAGTCACTTACAAAGTGACTACCAAGGACATTATCCTCGATGTGCCGGAACAGGATGTCATCACCAAGGATAACGCCGTCATCCTTGCCAATGCGTTGGCGTTCATCAAGGTTACCAACATTGAACGTGCCGTCTATGGCATCGAGGATTTCCGTGAAGCCATGCGCAACATGGTGCAGACCAACCTGCGTTCCATCATCGGCGGCATGGACCTCAACGAAGCCCTCACTTCACGCGAACGCATCAAGAGTGAGCTGAAAACCGCCATTGCCGATGAAGCTTCCGACTGGGGCCTGACCGTCAAGTCAGTGGAAATCCAGGACATCAAGCCTTCTGCCAATATGCAACATGCGATGGAACAACAAGCGTCTGCTGAACGTGAACGCGTAGCCGTCGTCACCCGTGCCGAGGGTGACAAGCAATCACTGATCCTGAATGCGGAAGCTCGCTTGGAAGCTGCGCGCAAGGATGCCGAAGCGCAAAAAGTGGCGGCTGAAGCATCAGCTGAATCCATTCGCTTGATTGCAGAAGCTGTCAAAGGCAATGACAATTCTGCCACCTTCCTGCTGGGCGACCGCTACATCCAGGCCTTGCAACGCATTTCCAATGCCAACAACAGCAAGATTGTGGTCATGCCAGGCGACCTGGTCGGCGCAGTGAAATCACTGGTGGGCGGCGGCAAGTAAACCTGCCTGTCATCTGTCAGCACCGAACCCCGGCTTTGCACCGGGGTTTCTTTTTATGCGTAGCAACCCATGCTCAACGGGCTCCGCACACAGGACATGCAGGATCTCTGGCCAGTTTCAGGCTGCGCCACTCCATGTCCATAACATCCAGCAGCAAGAGCCTGCCCTGCAAGCTCGTTCCCAACCCCAGCAGCAGCTTCATCGCCTCTGCTGCCTGTGTTGTTCCTATCATACCCACCAGCGGCGCAAATACGCCATTATCCGCACAGCGCAACGCCTCATCGCCGCCAAGATTGGGGAACAGGCAGTGATAACAAGGACTATCATCGTGCCGCATATCAAACACCGATACCTGGCCTTCAAACCCGATGGCCGCACCTGACACCAAGGGCTTGCGCAACTCGACACATACCTGGTTGGCAGCGTAACGCACCGCGAAATTATCCGTGCAATCCAGCACCACATCGGCAGCCTGCACCAGTGCTCGCAGACTGGCCTCATCCACACGCTGCTGCACCGTCTGAACCTGCGTCTCCGGATTGATCGCAGCAATTGTTTCCGCCGCAGATTGCGCTTTGTTGCGCCCTACCGCAGCTGTCGTGTGAATAATCTGCCGCTGCAGATTGGTCAGGTCTACCTCATCGAAATCACAAATCGTCAGCGTACCCACCCCACCCGCAGCCAAATACAACGCCACCGGCGAACCCAGGCCACCAGCCCCGATGATCAACGCATGACTACCCACCAATTGCTCCTGCCCCTCATAACCGATCTGCGGCAGAAGAATATGGCGGCTGTAACGGAGAAGCTGATTATCGTTCATGGCAAGACTGTGCGGACATTCAAAATGGCTATTGTAGTCAGTGTTGCACAGCAAACCAAACTACATTCAACATGCGTCAGAAGAAGGGATTATCCTGGATAAACAGTGTGCATAAACAGAGAGGGCTCATTGGATTGTAGTTTTGATCACTTTATGTCACCACAACAACCCGCTTGAAGGCGGCTATGCATCACAAGATGCCATGTTGGTGTACTCGGCCTGCAAAGACTTCACTACCATCACTACAAATGCAGTGGGTTGCTCCGGCCCGACAATGTTGAGAAATCCACTGCTCGCACATACCCCACAGCTTGAGAAATAGCGATCACATCTGTTTGCTTCAATTTTGGCGGCTGTGATGACAAAGACCTTGTGCAGAAAATAACCAAAGCCTCTTATTTTTTAATGCTTGACAGTTAATCTACCTACTAGTAGATTAAAACACGTCGCACCCAACCCGAACAGGGATATGCGTCAATCTCACTCATTGGCTTAATGGAACCTTTTATGAACACAGAGCTTTCGCCAAAGGCTGCTGAAATTATTGCACACACCCGGTCACTGCTTGAGGCTGGTAGTTACAACAGCTTCAGTTATGCAGATATTTCTGCCCGTGTGCATATCAGCAAAGCTAGCATTCACCACCATTTCCCAAGTAAAGCTGAATTGGTCAGAGTAGTGGTTGCCCGGTATCGTATAGAAGCACGAGCAGGCATGGCGGTGCTCAACCAACAATTAGCGGATCCGTTGGATGCACTCAAAGCCTATGTGAATTATTGGTCAAAATGCATCAAAGACGGTACTTCTTCATTCTGCATTTGTGCACTGCTGGCTGCCGAAATGCCCACCATTCCCGAGGAAGTGGCTGCTGAAGTTCAAGGTCACTTTGAAGATCTCTCAACCTGGCTAACATCAATCTTTGCAAAAGGTGTTGCCGAGGGAAAATTCCACCTGAAAGATAGTCCAGCAATTGAAGCCAGGGGGTTCATGGCCTCGGTTCACGGCGCGATGCTTGCGGCCAGAGGCTTTGGTGATCCGCAAGCATTTGAGACACTTGCCCAGCTATCAATCAACAGACTGACTTTGGCAAATTAATCATTCATTGCAGCGTTAGTATCGCTGCTTTTTTTACCCGTTAAACCTATCAACTAGTAGGTTAATTAGAGATGTACGAAGCACATCTTTTCTCCATCACTTTGAAAGAGGTACTCTCATGTTGCACCCAATCTCGCCTTTAGGCGCCATCCATACTGCTATCAGCCTGATTCCTATCTTTGCTGGCCTCTATGGCTTTATACGCTATGGCAGAATCGACCCGGCCACGAACTCCGGAAAGGTGTACATCGTCAGCTTGGTGTTATCGGTCATTACATCTTTTGGCGTATCCAGTACAGGTGCATTAAACCCTGGCCATGCTTTCGGGATCGTAGTTCTTCTTGTCGCCTTCGGTGGCATCCTGGCAGGCAAATTAACCTTCCTGGGAAGGCTGCGACCATATCTATCTGTATTCGGGCTATCTTTCAGTTTCCTGTTGTCACTGGTTCCCGGCACCAATGAAACGCTGACTCGATTACCGCTTTCACATCCACTAGCGGATGCTCCCCTTGCTCCAGTGGTATTGCACACATTGCTAGTCTGGTTCGCAATTTTCGTCGTGGGAGTTTGCACGCAGTGCTTAATGATTTACTGGCGAAATAAAAGTGCAGTGCGTAATTGAACTTGAGTAAACCTGGCTACTTACAAGAGAGACAGTGACTTACTGAAATGATCGGCAGCCAAGCCAGACAACTAAGGCAATCGCCCAGCTTCTATCATCGCATGGTAAAGCACATAAGGAGATATCCAGGTCAGGGTGTGGTGGAAACTGCCATTGGGATCATTGGTGCGGATGTCGTGGCTGACAAATACATAATCATCATCAAGGTTGGCCATTTCATCTGCGCCGGCGGCGGCTTCCCCTGCCCTGACCCGGGCACCTGTGCTGCCCAGTGAATAGATAACTGCCACGGCATTGTTGATCAGGTAGTTGGTTGCGCTGCAGCTGGCGCTGCTGGCACATACCATGATGGCGGGCTTCAGATTGGATATCCCGACCTGAGAGATTTCTGTACCTGTAGTGAAATCAGGTGATGGGCTGCCTCCACGGCTACCCTGATCCACTTTGTAGTAAATGGGGTTGCCCCATCCATCCGGCAATTGCCCCATGCTGTTTAGTGACTGCAATGCCAGAGTGGCAGACGGTAGTAAGCGTGCACTTACATCACATATTCCGCCCCCCGCTGGCACTTCAAAACCACCACTGGTTTCGGTAGCCGGGCAAGGTAGCCGTCCGTGCGCCTGGGCAAATCCGACCAGGGATTTCTGCGCGATTTCCAGTTGATGTTCTGTCTGGCGTGACAGGCTGGCCTCCCTTTGTGCTATCACCGGCATGATCAGTGCGGAGAGGATAAACCCAAGAATGACCAATACAATCGTCATTTCCACCAGTGAAAAGCCTTGCTCCTTCTGTTCTGCCACATGTGTCATCATGGTTTCCATGCTGATGCTCCTTCGCTGGCGCTGATGTCTGGAAACTGGTTACCCGCGCTCATGCCATCCGGAAGGTTGAATATGCCCAGCTGAGATAACCCCCGGACAAATACGAGTTGCCTGATCGCCGTCACCTGGGCACCGTTTGCAAGATGCAGCACCAGGCAATCCGCTGTACACTGCGCTACGCCTGTCACGGCATCAAACTCTTCCGCAATGGCATAGCCATACTCATGCCATTTCTGGGTAAAGTACCAGGCTGGCCACGTTGATGGCCGTACCATAGTCTGCTCGTTGGCGACGGTCATCAGGCTGCCGGGAGCTGGCCTGATGGTGCCTTGCTCATGGCCTGCCTGATCGTAGACCCGGATCACGCTGCTATCTGCCAAAGTGAATCGCCTGGTGTTGAAGGGATATGCCGCCATGGGCGTTTGCAGATCCAGGTGATAACCGCTGGCATCCGGCTCAATCGTTTCACACTTCAATACATGGTGAATGCGCCAGACGCAGTCAAACGCTCTTGCCGTGCTCATGTCGCTGTAATGGCTTACGTCGGGATCACCGGCAGGCGTGACCACGGCGTTGCCCGCGCTTTGCCAGGTCAGCACTGCCCGGAAACGACTCTGGCAGCCTTGCAGGGTACAACGCACCATTTCAGCAGAAAAGTCTCGCCGGGCTGCTTCCCGGCCAACCCGGGTCTCGACCGCTGCCATCAATTCATCAATAGTGATATACACCAGGCGATCATTGAAAGTCGCTGTTGCCGAGGCCTGGATGAAGTCCTCATCATCCACCTGATAATCGGCATTGGAATGCATAACGCCATTGATCTGCATGCCATCCAGATAGGCGGCTGTTTCTGGCGCATTGGCTGACCGGTTCTGCCCGGCGACAGGTAAGCCAGCCGCCATAATCACGGCCGCCACCCGGTCCGAGATGAGCTGTCCATTGCCATCTATCACTTTCAACCACGGATAAGGCGTGGTGCCAATGACGTTATCCAGCTCGCTTTTCCTACGCCAATATGGCGGGTCGTGAAAATCTGCAGCCAACAACATACCGGCATTGATGATGGGCGCAGCATTGGGATAAGCGTCTGCATCCAGGGCTGAGGGAGCGAATGCATAGTTATGCACCAGGTTCCTAGAGACGGCATACCACAGCCTGCCACCATACTTGCCACGCATATCCGCGCTGGCCAGCTGCAATTTGACACTCACCCCCTTGCGCAATGAGGCTGTGCAATTGTTATCCCTGGAATCGACGATGGGCAGCATGCCGATCAGGAATGCGCGATTGAAGTTCCTGTTTGAGCTGAAACAGTCACTACCACCGTCATCATATCCTTCGTTACCTCGGTCCGGGTAAGGCATCACGCCTGGGAACTCAGAGTGAGTCACCGACCATGCCATCAACGCGGTCTTGGCTTCCGCCAGCACCCGGCTTGTTCTTTCTTCCCGTTCTGCCTTCAGCCTGGCGGTATCGTATGACTGCACGATATAAGCTGTCACTGCCAGGCCGATGATGAACATCATCAGCAACATGGCCGCACCACGTTGACGAGTCAGGCTACATGGTGCCATCCCTGCATCCTTGATACATGGCAACCTAGGGGACCGTCTTATGCACATGTACGTCATGTCCTGTCATGGCGCCGGTTTCCAGGTCGTATACCTCGCCGGGCTTGAGCTGAAGATATTGGCCCGTGCCCAATATGGTCAATGGCACATGATGATCGCCTGGCTGGAGAGTCCCGACCTGCACATGGGAGCCGCTACCACCTTCCCGTAATGGCTTGCCATTCACCCATACCGTCCCCTTGCGACCATCGCTGCACTGCAACATCCCCTGGATACTGATACTTGCTTGCTTTTCAGGCACAGCTATTTTTTCAAGATGATGCCCTACCTCATGCTCCACTGGTTGTGCCAGCACTGGCGGCTCCGGGTTATGCCGCAAGTATTCCAGGTGTTCCCGTTCAGCAGGTGAAGTAAAAAGACGCCCTGTGACCTCTGCTGCCTGCCCCTGCTGCATCACGAAAAACAATCCCAATAAGGCATATTTCATGATGTTTTCCCCGCGCTTATTTCACGCAATGTCAGCCAGTCCATTTCACATATTGCGTTGGCAGTGGGTGCCAATGTATCAGACACCCCGCCACTGATCCGGACAATGGTGCACTCCCGCAACAGGAAAGGAGCTGTCGCTGCAGTCGGCAGACTTTCCAGCAACACCAGTAAATCTCCTTCATGCAGCAATGGCACTTCCAGCTTCATGGTTGAGCGGTATAGATGGAAAGGCGCAATATTGGCAATGAATGCCGGGGAATAACTTGCCTGCGGCCCTATGCTGTACTGTATGTCAAATAACTGATGTGTCTGCTGAATGTCGCGCAAAGCATCAACCCAGGCCATCCGGCGTTCCTCACCAATGAACCCCTGTTGAATCAGCTGCTGATACACAGGAAGATAGCGCGTGATGTCTTCCCGCTCCTGCCCTGACGACTTTAGGCGCAGCTGCGCCTGCTTCAATCTGGCTTCCTGCTGCTGTCTTTCCTGTCTCACCATCTCACGACAAGACCAGACATACGCAAGCAATGCCAGCACCGACATCATGACAATAATCAGGATAATCATGGGCAGGAGTAGCCGTCGAGTGGCTGGTGTCAGCTTGGTCATGGCGACTCCGGTGTTAATACCAGCTTGAGCTTGAAAGCTGCTTTTTCACGCTGCATTGCATGCTCGCTCATAGTGTTGCCATTCAAACCGGAGTAAGAGCTCACATTCACCGGGTGCTCGATAATAGCAACATCAAGAGTCGCGATATCTTTCCGAAGTTGCGCCGCAAAACGTTGTACCGTGTCCAGAGCAGCACGATAATCCCCGGCGAACCCCTTCACTTCACCGCTGACAAAACCAATGTTGTACACCACTGTTCCACTTGCAGCCTGGTCTGCAATCCGCTCCGTATCATTCAGCGCCTGATCAGTGCTCATCACCCAGCTTACCCGCTCCAGTTGGATGGCAGACAAACCCTCAAGTCCCTGGCTAATCACACGCAGCATCTGGCCAGGATCAGCCTCATATTGCTTGATGCGTTCATGCACATGCACGGCCGTACGCAAATCGGCTCCCGGAACAGGCGTGGCAGGAAAATGACTGGTTATTTCGCCATATTGTTGTTCCTGCTGCCGTACCTCTGCCATGACGGTTTCAAGCTGGTGCGCTTCTTCCCTTATTTGCATCAGGTAGCACATTACCAGTGACAACCCGAGCAGTACCATCACCAGTGAAGCCGCCATCAGGCGCTTGCGCCATGTTTCCAGCTTGTAATGCCTGGTTAGAACTGCTGGCGCAAGATTATCCGGGGCGTTGCCGCGCGCGAGCATATGCATATGCAACAGTTCCGGCACCTGCTGTACCTGCTTGCAGGCCAGCCCGATGCATGACGCCAGCTGTGACGGGTTCATGACCATGCATTCCAGGCCCTGCTCCTGCCTGAGATACTCTGCAAGCTGCTTGGCGTCCGGCGCTGACGTCAACATCAATACCTGCAAAGGTGTTTCCTGCGCAATCAGGCGCTGGCTCAATAAATACAGGCGCGCCTTCTCTATTTCCTTCAGGTGGAACTGCGCCAGTTCCTCGTGATGCTCGCTGGCAAGAGGCAGCTGTCGGCTGATACGCAGTTGCCCCTGGGATAGATAGCTTTGCCGCAGGCCGGAGGAAAGTTGCTCGCTCAGTAGCATCTCCCCTGAGCGATATCCACATTTCTGCAACAGGCGCTGACTCAGCATGGGCAAGGTATAAGCACCGATCAACTGCGCCTGGCAAGCCTCCACGATCTCCAGCCAGGGTTGCAGAAAACCAGTATTGGTCAGTGCATTGAACAGGAACTGGTCATCACGGCGTTTATCACGCTCGCGTGCAAGGAAGTATGCCGCCCGGAACATGCTGCCACGGTATACATGATCGAGTTTGCGCTGCAGCATTGCCTGCTGCGCGCGCCATCTCACATGCGGCATCACCTCAATATGGAAATCCTCCTCCCGCGCATCGATGACCAGATATACGGTTGCATGTTGATAGCGCTGCAGGAACTCGGCAAATGCGGCATGCCCTAGCCTGTCATCTGGAAAAATTTCATGGTGGCGCCACTGCCCCAACCACCATCGACCAGCAATCAATTGATGATGACTGACACACAATATGAGTTTGTCGAACATCAATGTCATATCCCCAACTGGCCAAATGCGTCGTACACCGGCCCCAGCACAGCAAACATGATGAAGGCAAGAATGACACCCAGCACGACAGTAAGCACTGGCTCTATCATATTCAGCATCTTTTCTATCGACTCATTGACGTCACGGTCATAAAAATAACTGATATTCAGCAATGCCCGGTCCAACCCACCGGTCTGCTCACCCACCCGTATCATGCGCACCACCAGCGGCGGAAAAAGCGCCACATTGCGGAAACTGTCACTCATGCTGGTACCTGCGCTGATCTGCTGCCATGCCTGGTTCAGGGCCTCAGCAATCACATGATTGCCCACCACTCCTTCACAATGCCGTATACCGTCCAACACCGGGATACCTGTCTGGTACATCAAGGCGAAATAGCGCGAAAAGCGTGCCAATATGATTTTGTTGAGAATATTGCCTGTCACTGGCAAATGCAGCTTGACCCAGTCAACGCGATAACGCATTTGTGGACTGAAGCCCATGGCTGCAATCAGCAGCAGTACCAGCACTGCGGGAATAGCTATCATCAGCCACCAGTAATTGACTACTGCATGCGAGATGGCAATGATCATGCGAGTCTGCAGCGGGAGCTCCTGTCCCATATTGCCCAGAAACGTCACCATCTGCGGCACCAGGTACGCCATGAGGAATACCGTTGCCCCCAATACCACCACCAGCACAAATAATGGATAGGCCAGCAGCTTTTTGGTGTGCGCCATCAGTTCATCCTGCCATTTCAGAGTGGACGTCAGGTGCTGGAATATCTCAGGAATGTGTCCGGTCTGCTCCCCTGCGCGAACCAGGCTGACAAACACGCGATTAAATATATGCGGATACTCCGCTAGCGCCTGTGACAGCAGCTTTCCCCCTTCCACCGATGTCACCAGCGCGCCAATCACGGCCTGGAAATGTGGATTGGACGTACTGCTGCGCACATCCATCAGCCCGGCCAGTAAAGGGACGCCGGCAGCTGTCAGCTGTTCCATCTGGAAACAGAACATTGCCAACTCCTGCAGGCTGACACGATGGCGACGGAAAAAGTAAGTATGCATGGCAGCTGGCCGGAAGGTGACCAGGTCCAGGCCAATACGCTTCAGCCGCAACTCCAGGTCCACATCGTTCAGCGCCTCAATCTGCCCCCGCGCAGATTTGCCCGCCTGATCCATCGCCTTGTAGATATAGGTTGGCATTGCGTTTATCGCACCCGGCTCGTCAGGTCAATCACCCGCATCACTTCTGCCAGGCTGGTGACGCCTTCCAGGACACGCTGCACACCATCTTCCGCCATGGTGGAAAACCCCTGCGCCATGGCCAGGTCGCGCATTTCCTCAACATGCGCGCGGCGGGCGATCAAGGCATCCATCGCACTATCGATACGTAACAGCTCCATAATCGCCATCCGCCCCCGATAACCCGTGAAATTACAGCGCGGACACCCTGTCGCACGATATAACGTGGTTTCAACGCCAGATGTTGCAAGCAGGCGCTGCTCATCCTCGTCAGCGGTATATGCCTCTTTGCAATGTCTGCACAGGACGCGCACCAGGCGTTGCGCCACAACGCCTATGATATTGCCTGCCATGATGTCAGGCGAAATACCAATATCCAGCAAGCGGGAAAAGGTGCCAAGCGCAGAGTTGGTATGCAGGGTGCTGAATACCTGATGCCCAGTCATCGCTGCACGGAACGCCATCGTTGCCGTATCCGCATCCCGGATTTCCCCCACCAGGATAATGTCTGGGTCCTGGCGCATGATGGAGCGAATACCATTGGCAAAATCTACTTTATTGACCTCGGCCACCGAGGTCTGGCGCATCATGGCAACCGGATACTCCACCGGGTCTTCCAGCGTCATGATATTCACCGCCTCGCTGTTCTGGAAAGACAGCAATGAATACAGGGTTGTGGTCTTGCCACTCCCCGTTGGCCCGGTCACGATCAGGATGCCTTCCGGGCGCGTCATCATGAGTTTGAGTTCGTTCAGCGCATTGCCGCGCAAACTCATCCGTTCAAGCGGGATAATCGATTTTTCACGATCCAGTACACGCAGTACGATATTTTCACCGTGTATCATGGGATGGCTCGCAACGCGAAAATCGATTGGCCGCCCCCCGAGATTCATATTCAGGCGTCCATCCTGCGGCGCACGCGTCTCGGCAATGTCCATGCCGCTGATCACCTTGAGCCGCACTGCAATCCCGGGCCAATAGGTGTTATGCAGGCTACGGATTTGCTGCAGAACACCATCGATGCGATACCGGATGCGCAGAAAAGCCGACTCCGGTTCAAAATGGATATCCGAAGCGCCCCGCTTGACAGCATCCATAAGCAAGGCCCCGACTAGTCGCACTACAGGATGCGTATATTCGTTTCCTGAGGCTTGCAGGCTCTGGTAGTCAATTTCACCAGTTTCTATTTCACGCAAAATACCATCCACGGACAGTTCATAGCCGTAAAACTGGTCTATGTATTCCTCTAACTGGGTTTCTGCCGCCAGCACGGCTTTGACCTGTATATGCGCTCCGATCGCGGCACGCAACTGATCCATGGCCACGACATTGAACATATCGGATACGGCCACCGTGAGTAAGCGTTGTGTCGTATCAAATGCCACGGGCAACACATGATAGCGACGTGCAACACTCTCCTGGACCAGAGCGATTGCCTCCGCATCCGCTACGACTGCGGACAGATCAATACTCTCTTCTCCCATGGCATGCGCCATCAGGTCTCGTACAACAGACTCCATGACAAAACCCAGCTGCACCAGCTGCTTGCCCAGCGGCATCCGGCTATGTTCCTGCTCAATGAGTGCAATGCGCAGTTGATCGGGGCTGATTAGGCCCTGTTGCACCATAAAATCTCCCAGGTGGAGAGTGTGACGTTGAGCTTCCATGCACGTCCTCCAAGAAAACAACAACTATTGAAGCTGCCGTATCCTGGCAGCCAGTTGTATTTGATCTATCGCGCCTGATGACTGGTTCGCCAATAGACCTTGTGCCTGTTGGTAATATTCCAGGGCAATCGCCTGCTTTCCCATCTGATCCAGGCTGACCGCCAGGTTGAATACATGCTCAGGATTGCCTGCTTCCAGCTGATATGCGCGGAAATATGCCTGTTGCGCCAATACCCATTGCTTCCGTACGGCATAGAAATACCCTAGTGCTGCATGCACGTATGCCGCATCCGGCTGCTGACTGACCAGACTTTTCAGTGCTGACTCACTAAGACCTGACTCAAGTTGCGCATGCAACTCCAGCAAGGCAGATTGCGCCTCACTATGACGTGGTTCGACTGCCAGCACTTTTTCATACCAACTGACAGCTTCCTGATCACGCCCCTGATGCACGGCAATCACCGCCATGCCCAATAAGGCATCCACGTTGCGCGCATCCGCCTGTGCTGCTTGGAGGTAGGCCTGCTCCGCTTCCTGCATCTCTCCCCGGTTGAACGCGGCATATGCTGTCTGCACCCATTGATTCTCTGCCGCGTGCCCACGACTCAGCACTATATGATGACTTGCGGACAGGCTGGAGGTGGTATTCGGCGTCTGCTGTTGCGGCAGGGACTCCTCCTCTGTGGGCACAGCTTCCAGCACTGGTGGTACCTCCTGCTCTGGCGTGAATACCGCCATGACAGATAATGTATCCGCCAGCAAAGGTGATTCCGGCACATCCTCCATGGCACTTGCCGTTGCAATCATCGACTCCCCAGCGTTGACACTGCCAGCGCCTACAGCTGCCGGCATATTGATCGGCTGATTTCTGGCTTGCGCCATGACAGGCTGTATCAGCGTCATGACATACCACACTACGCCTCCCATGCCTGACAAAAGCAGAGCCAGCAACGTCATCCATTGTGCCGTTGGCGACCATCCGCCGTTCCGCTTCCGAGGGCGGCCTGCCACGGCCTGCGTACTAACATTCATATCAGCGTGCCGAGACTGGCTGCTGTTGGGCTGAGGTACATCCGTTGATACCGGCCTTCCATCCATTTCAGGCATCCTCAATCCATCACCCTCAGCCAGTAGCCGGCGCCTCACGGTTTTTTCTGATTGCAATGTATTAATGAACGGTCTCATCAATCAGTCTCTGTAATTGTTGGGCCGGTAGATATTGCTTATAAGCGCCCAACTCCCCACTTTCCAGGCTGGCATGCTGAATAACAACAGGCCGCATGAAGATCACCAGTTCGGTCTTGACATTGAAGTTGCTGCGCGCAGTAAACAGCTTGCCCAGCAAGGGAATCCTGGAAATACCGGGCACATTGTCCGAAGCGTTTTGTATGTTGTCCTGCATCAACCCGCCCAGTACTGCGGTATCGCCGCTATTCACTCGCAGCATCGACTCAAACTCACGTACCTGGATCTGCGGAATCCGGCTGACGATACGCGTGCCGCCCGCAATCAATTGTGGATTGGGATCATCGATATAACTCAAGACTCTGGAAATGGTAGGCCGCACGTTGATATTGACTTGCCCGTCGTCATTGATTTGAGGCGTGACGCTCATCACCATCCCTACGGGTACGGTATTGGGCGTGGTCGTAATTGACTGGAGATTGGTAGCGCCCTGTCCCAACCCTTGTGACACCTGTGACTGGATCGTGAAATACACCAGGTTATCCACAACCTTGAGGACTGCCGTTTGATTGTTCAGGACCATCAATTTAGGGCTGGAAAGCACCTTGGTATCGCCAAACTGTTGCAGCAGCCTCAAACTGAAACTGAGGTCGCTGTTGGTACTGGCATAACCGATACTGAAAGGAACTTCACTACCTGCAGCACCCGCCACACCAGCAGGCCTCAGTACATCACTCAACCCCAAAGCATTGGTCATGTTGAAACCGTTACCAAGCCGGCGCCAATCAATACCGGCCTGGTAAGTATCATTCAACGTCACTTCGACAATGGATGCTTCAATCAGCACCTGCTTTCTGGCACTGCTCATGACCTGATCAAGAAACTCCTGCACTTTTTCGTGCTGGCGGTTGGTAGCGCGTATACTGATCACGCCTGTTTCCGGGCTGGCAATCACAGTCGCAGCGAACAGAGTCTTATATTCCGCACGTGTCTGCTCCCTGTCTGCCGCTCCAGCCGGTGTCCTTGTTTGCGCAACTGCAGGCTCATCGCCGCCATCCCCTGTCTCATTTTCAGTCATTACATCCACGGTCTGTACCGGACTGACAGTTCTGGCGATCATCACTTCTTTGTCCGTTTCCGCCAGCAGGTCTTTCAGGTTCCGGATCAATGTGTCCCAGAAATGATTGGCAGCAATACTGTTCACTGCTGTCCGCGAGCTGTTCGCCACACCCACGCCAGTTATTGTCGCATTACCCGCTGCAGCGTTGCCGCCTGCACTGCTTGTGGTGGAGGCGCTACGCCCGGTACTGGCGATCTCTGCCGCCACGCCAATAAATCCTGTCGTATCCCGTGACATATTGACGTAATCCACTTTGTAATTCCGCAATACTGGCAAGTCTGGCGTAATGCTTAATACGTTGCCATCTACGCGGTATGTCAGGTCTACTTGCTGCGCCAGGCGTTGCAATATGGCAGGTAATGTCTGGTCTATGGCATTCAGGGTAGCTCTCCCCTGAATGGCAGGATGGATATCAACATTCAGCTGACTTTCACGCGCCAATGCAAACAGGATATCCTTGACCGGCACATCATTGACTACGAGACTGTATGTCGGCTCCTTGAGCCTGGGTCTGGGAGGAGGAAGGTAATGACTACTTTTGACCGGCCTGGGAATTACTGTATCCGGTACCTGGTGCGGAAACCGCGACTCGTCGATATGACCATCGGAAGGAGTCACCGCAGGTTGATGAACGCATCCTGCCAGGCCGAATATGGCTGGCATAATCAACATCCCGGCAACTCTTGTCATTGCGATTGACAAAATCCACCTCCCCGACTGATATACAATTTTCTTGTTTTATTTCACCATCTCTAACCGGAGCCAGGCATCAGGCTATCCCATCACTCCCGTGAATCGCGGATGCTCCAGGCAGGATGTGTGTACACTCACACTACTTATTCACCCTTATAACTTTGCTGCAACTGCATACGGCTGTACAAGGTAGTACGATTAACACCCAACAATCGGGCTGCCTGGGTTTGATTACCATGAGTCATGTTCATGGCCGCATCAACGTAAGCCGACTCCCAGGCCTTGAGAATCTGGTTGAGGTTGACATGGGTGTGTACCTGCAAATGCTTGCGTGCCAACCCTGTCATCGTTTTTACATTGGCCCCTACGGGCAGGTCCATGGCATGGCTTGCCACTTCTTCCATACCGGTATGCATCAGGTCAAGCTCGGCATTCAACTGTGCTTCGGTCACGGTCTGACCGGCATATTTGGCAGTCAGGCGGATGATAATATTGCGTAATTCACGCACATTGCCAGGGAAGCAGTAATCCATCCAACGCTGGTTGGCCTGCTCATCCAGATCAAAGGGACGTTGCCCGGCTTCTTTCGCATACAAAACCTTGAAATGCTGCAGCAGCAAATTCCTGTCCTGACCCAAATCACGCAAGGGCGGCACCAGAATAGAAAACACACTTAACCGATGATAAAGGTCAATACGAAATCGGCCCTCCCGTACCTCTTTGCGCAAGTCACGGTTTGTCGCTGCAATAATACGTGCATGACTGCGTCGGGCCTGGGTTTCCCCGATACGCTGGTATTCGCCATTTTCCAACACATGTAACAATTTTGCCTGTAGCGCCGGTGTCAGCTCACCTACTTCATCCAGAAACAGGGTGCCATGACCTGCTTCCGCAAAGTAACCACTACGTGTATTAACAGCACCAGTGAACGCGCCTTTGCCATGACCGAACAATATAGACTCGGCAAGGCCGGGGGGAATGGCAGCACAATTAAGAGAGAGAAAGGGAAAAGCGGAACGCTGGCTGGAGTGATGCAGGTACCTGGCAACCAGATCCTTGCCGCTACCTGATTCCCCTTCAATTAACACGGAAAACGGTGCGTTGGAAAACTGCGCAATTTGTATACGCAGCGTTTGCATCGGCAAACTTGCACCAAGCAGATCCCCATGGTCATCATGACCCATGACTCCTCCCAATTTCGTATTATTCACTTGGAAAGCGCAAACCGCTCACTTTCAAGTGTATTTTTTCAGGAATAAAGCCTACTGCTAAAGCACCATTGCAAATTTGATATTACCCGGCCTCCCCTGACCGGTGAATGGCGATCAGCACATACCATGAATGCACTCACAGCCTTTCAGCTCATCAAACATGCAAATATTGCGCATGGCCATTAGATGGAAAGCATGCACAACTAGCGCATACTATAAGCATATATTTATCTTGATACAAGAGGATATGATGGGGTGGCTGATGGGGCTCGAACCCACGACAACTGGAATCACAATCCAGGGCTCTACCAACTGAGCTACAGCCACCGCTGAAACCGAACTATGCATCCGGTGATTGATATTAATGGCCTGCCCGACAGGAATCGAACCTGTAACCCCCAGCTTAGAAGGCTGGTGCTCTATCCGGTTGAGCTACGGGCAGATTGTCGGACAATCAACATTAAAATTTGGTCGGGGTGGAGAGATTCGAACTCCCGACATCCTGGTCCCAAACCAGGCGCGCTACCAGGCTACGCTACACCCCGAGAGGCAGAAATATAGCGTAGTCCCGAATGAAGGTCAAACGATTTCTGCTAAAATATCGCATTATTTTCGAAACAAGATGTCATGACTGCCCAAATCATCAACGGAAAATCTATTGCTGAAGTTACGCTCTCTGAGACAAAGTCATTAGTAGACAAGCGGTTACAGAATGGGCTACGCGCCCCCTCCTTGGCAGTGGTTCTGCTTGGCGAAGATCCCGCCTCTACGATTTATGTACGCAATAAAAGACTGGCCTGTGAGAAAACCGGCATCCGCTCGCTGGCATACAACCTGCCAAGCACGACTACCGAAGCGGAGCTACTGGCATTAATCAATGAACTGAATGCCAATGATGAGGTAGATGGCATTCTTGTACAGTCTCCAGTACCCGCACATATAGAAGAAAAGAAAATCATTGAATCCATCAGCGCATCCAAGGATGTGGATGGCTTCCATCCATACAATATAGGCAGGCTGGCTGTACGCCAACCGACATTACGTTCCTGTACTCCCTATGGCGTCATCAAGCTCCTGCAATCCACAGGCATCAAACTGCTGGGCATGGATGCCGTGGTCGTTGGCGTATCCAACCATGTTGGCCGCCCCATGGCATTGGAGCTATTGCTTGCAGGATGTACAGTGACCAGCTGTCATCGCCATACCAAGGATTTAAAAGCGAATATTGAACGTGCAGATATTGTGGTTGCAGCAGCAGGCAAACCTCATCTCGTCAAAGGTGACTGGATTAAGCCGGGAGCTGTCGTGATCGATATCGGTATCAACCGTATGGCAGATGGCAGCCTGTGTGGAGATGTCGAATTCGCAGCTGCCAGCGAACGCGCAGCCTGGATAACACCAGTACCTGGCGGTGTGGGCCCGATGACTGTCGCCACCTTGATGCAGAACACGCTGAAAGCGTTGGAATTACGCGAGTCTGGACTGGTTCTAGGCACAGACTGATACAGGCTTTTGCATCACTGCGCCATTCAGTGTACACTTGCGCTTGCTTTATTTTTCTGTTAATAAAAAGTTAACTTTTAAGGCGCACATGGCTGAAGCAATTACAAGACAATTTGTTCCTTACCAGCCCAAGGCTGATGAGGAATACATGAATAAAAAGCAGCTGGATCATTTCCGGAAGATTTTGAATGACTGGAAAGCGGAGCTGAGTCATGACATTGATCGCACGGTACATACCATGCAGGATGAAGTCACCATGTTTGCTGACCCCAATGACAGGGCTAGTCAGGAATCCGACATGGCACTTGAGTTGCGTAATCGCGATCGCGAACGCAAACTGATCAAGAAGATTGACGAAACGCTTGCCAATATCGACGCAGGTGACTATGGCTATTGCAATGGTTGCGGCGTGGAAATCGGCCTGAAACGGCTGGAAGCCCGCCCTACTGCAACACTATGCATAGACTGCAAGACCCTGGACGAAATCCGCGAAAAACAGGTTGCCAAATAACGCATTCATTCGCAATAGTACGCTACCGTCAAGATAGCGCGCTATTGCTTATCTGCTGAACAACCCAGCAACCTCAAATTTTGCTTAAATAAAAAGGCCGGTTATCAAACCGGCCTTTTTTACTTGCTAGCTAGCGATCAAGCATCCGGCTGGTCAACAGCAGGGGCTTCTTCGGCCTTCTCTTCTGCCGCAGGAGGCTCTATCAATGCCTTGGCACTCAGGCGTACACGACCCTTATCGTCCACCTCCAGCACCTTGACCTTGACTACCTGGCCTTCCTTGAGGAAATCAGCCACTGCATTCACGCGCTGATGGGCAATTTGCGAGATATGCAGCAAACCATCCTTGCCTGGCAGCAGTGAAACAATAGCGCCAAAATCCAATAACTTGAGGACAGTACCCTCATACACTTGCCCAACTTCCACTTCAGCAGTAATTGCTTCGATGCGCTTCTTGGCTTCTTCACCTGCTTCTGCGCTGGTGCAACCGATCTTGATCGTGCCATCTTCTTCGATATCAATGGTCGTGCCAGTTTCTTCAGTCAGTGCACGGATAACCGCTCCACCCTTGCCGATCACATCACGGATTTTCTCTGGATTGATCTTCATGGTGATAATACGCGGTGCAAATGCGGACAGCTCCTGACGAGCTTCTCCCATAGCCTCCTTCATCAAACCAAGGATGTGGATACGACCTTCCTTGGCTTGGGACAATGCCACTTTCATGATTTCCGCAGTAATACCGGTAATCTTGATGTCCATTTGCAGTGCAGTAATACCAGACTCAGTACCTGCCACCTTGAAGTCCATATCACCCAGATGATCTTCATCACCCAGGATATCAGTCAACACAGCAACACGATTGCCTTCCTTAATCAGGCCCATGGCAATACCAGCCACTTGTGCCTTTACAGGAACACCTGCATCCTGCAATGACAGACAGCCACCGCAAACAGATGCCATGGAGCTGGAGCCGTTGGATTCAGTGATTTCGGAGACAACACGGATGGTATAGCCAAATTCTTCCTTGCTTGGCAATACCGCCAGCAACGCACGTTTAGCCAGACGGCCATGACCAATTTCACGACGCTTTGGTGTGCCAACACGACCAGTTTCGCCAGTGGCGTATGGAGGCATGTTGTAATGCAACATGAAGCGATCTGTGTATTCACCTTGCAGCGCATCAATGATCTGCTCATCGCGACCCGTCCCCAGAGTGGCGACCACCAGGGCTTGTGTTTCACCACGGGTGAACAATGCTGAACCATGAGTGCGTGGCAGTACGCCAGTACGGATCGTGATAGGACGCACAGTGCGCGTATCGCGACCATCAATACGTGGCTCGCCATTCAGGATCTGGCTACGTACAATCTTGGCTTCCAGATTGTGTAGAATTGTCTTGATTTCACCGACTTCATCACTGGAAGTTTCTTCGGTGACCAATTCAGCCAGCACACGACTCTTCACTTCATCCAGCTTGGTAGAACGTGCACCTTTGGACTTGATTTGGTAAGCCGCATTAATGTCTTCACCAGCAGCAGCCGTGACTTTTTCGATCAAGGCTGTATTTTCTTCTGGCGGTGTCCAGTCCCATGGCTCATTGCCAACTTCGGCAGCCATCTCGTTGATCGCGTTGATCACAGCCTGCATTTGCTCATGGCCGTAAACTACAGAACCCAGCATTACATCTTCCGGCAGTTCCTTGGCTTCGGACTCTACCATCAACACAGCGCTGTCAGTCGCCGCGACGACCAGGTCCAACTGAGTTTCCTTCAGCTGAGAGGCAGTCGGATTGAGCACATATTCGCCATTGATATAGCCAACACGCGCAGCACCAATCGGACCATAGAATGGAATACCCGAAACGGCCAACGCAGCGGAAGCACCAATAATCGCTGGAATATCTGAATCGATTTCACTGTCCGACGAAATAACGGTTGCAACGATTTGCACTTCATTCAGGAAGGCTTCCGGAAACAGTGGACGCAATGGACGGTCGATCAGGCGGGAAGTCAGTGTTTCCTTTTCTGAAGGACGACCTTCACGCTTGAAAAATCCACCTGGAATCTTACCAGCAGCGTAGGTACGCTCTTGATAGTCAACAGTCAGTGGAAAGAAATCCTGGCCTGGCTTGACTTCGCGCTTGCCCACCACAGTGACCAACACGACAGTATCGCCATAGCTCACCATGACTGCACCATCGGCCTGGCGTGCAATTTCTCCGGTTTCGAGGGTCAGTTCATGCTGACCGTAGGTAATCGTTTTCTTGATTGCCGTCACAATAATTGTCCTTTAATAAAAAAATAAGCCGATAAGCATTGCGTCTCCGCCCTGCTTTCGGCTTATCTTATGAGTTCACAAGTGCGCGATATTACTTACGCAGACCCAAGCGCTCGATCAATGTACGATAACGATCAGCATTCTTGCGCTTGAGATAGTCAAGCAACTTACGGCGCTGACTTACCAGCTTGAGAAGACCACGACGTGAGTGGTGATCCTTGGCATTGCTTTTGAAATGCTCAGTTAAATAGGTAATGCGGGCACTGAGAAGTGCAACTTGAACTTCTGGGCTACCTGTATCATTTGGAGCTTGTTGAAAATCAGCAACAATCTTTGCTGTTTCTTGAACTGTAATTGCCATAACTTAATCCTGTATATGTGAGATGTGTTTTGCGTCAATGCAAATGCAGGTTACATCAAGCCCGCCAGAGCATTCTTCTTACAATCAACGCGGAATTATAACTCTATTTATATATAAATTCAATAAAGTAGTATTGTCATACTGTTTATCGTCCGTCTGTCCCAGGGGCATCTTTCATGCTTTCCTGAGACAGGAGTACTGCTGCTATCAGCCTGCCTGCCGAAGCAGACGTTTGGGGGCAATCGAACCACGGGAGGTTTGCTCTCCAATCCCAAGAAAAGCACCTTGTTCAGAGTAAAGCCTAAATAACCCCTCAATACTCAAACCTGATTTCCATACTTCCTGGCCGCGCAATAAATAAAAGGCACTATCATCGTCAATGCTCACTTGAGGCAAGTCCTCAATCGCTGCATCCGCCCCGAGCAGAGTTGCATCACGCTGTTCCAGCGACATCTGGTCAAGTTGCTCAATCGTCACTGCATCCTGCAGATTAAAATGCGCTGTTGTCAGACGCCGCAAACCACCAAGATGAGCACCACATCCCAGCAGCTTGCCAATGTCTTCAGCCAGCGTCCGTATGTAGGTACCTTTGCTACATGAAACCACCATCTCGAACTGCTGGCCATCGAACCGCTCCAGCGTAATGGCATGTATGGTCACTGGCCTGGGTTCACGAGCAATCTCCACACCATCACGCGCATACTCATACAGTGCTTTGCCACCATGTTTCAATGCAGAATACATGGGAGGAACTTGCAAGATATCGCCGACCATTTTCGTCAGTGCAACTTCCAGCTCAGATTGCGTCGTGTTGACAGGTGAGCGCTCCAGCACTTCGCCCTCGGCATCGCCTGTCGTGGTCGTGCTGCCCAAGGTCACTAGTGCCCGGTAGCTCTTATCAGCATCCAGCAAGAAATGGGAAAATTTGGTAGCTTCGCCCAGGCAAATGGGCAATAAGCCGCTTGCTAATGGGTCAAGGCTGCCAGTATGGCCAGCCTTGGCTGCCTGGTAGAGACGCTTGACGATCTGTAATGCCTGGTTGGAGGAAATACCGAGCGGTTTGTCCAGCAGCAGCACACCGTCGATATTGCGCTTGATTCTTCTGAATTGCACAGCTTACCGTTGTTATCAGTTGGAAGGTTCGTCTTGCTCTGGTTCGACTGGAGGCAAAACCTCGTCAATCAGCTTGGCGATATGCATACCATGATCAATAGAAGCGTCGTAATTGAAGTGAAGTTGCGGCACAGTCCTGAGCAACAATCGCTTTGCGAGCTGACTACGCAGGAAACCTGCAGATTTTTCCAGCCCCTTCTGCAACTCCGGCGTACCTTGCGGTGCCGTATAGTAAATTTTGGCATGCGCCATATCACCACTGACTTCGACCTCGGTCACTGTCACCATGGAAACACGGGGGTCCTTGACTTCGAATTGCAGCAGATCAGCGAGTTCTCGCTGGATCTGCTCGGCAACACGGTCACTTCTGGAAAATACCTTAGCCATGACTTATAGGGTTCTCGCAACTTCCACGACTTCGAATACTTCCAGAATATCGCCTACTTCAATTTCGTTATAGTTCTTCAAGGACAGGCCGCACTCGAAATTGGATTTCACTTCCTTGACGTCATCCTTGAAACGCTTCAGCGAGTCCAGTTCGCCAGTATGAATCACGACATTGTCACGGATCAGGCGAATCTTGGAGTTACGACGGATAACACCATCCTGCACGTAACAACCAGCAACCGAACCGACCTTGGAAATACGGAATACCTCACGGATTTCCACGGTGCCGATCACGTTTTCCTTCTGCTCTGGTGACAACATACCGCCCAATGCCGCCTTCACTTCATCCACTGCTTCGTAGATGATGGTGTAATAGCGCACATCCACACCAGAACTATCCATCAGCTTGCGCGCGCCCGCATCAGCACGCACGTTGAAACCTATAATCACCGTCTTAGACGCCGCAGCAAGGTTGACGTCAGATTCCGTAATCGCACCAACACCGGTATGAATGATGTTGACCTTGACTTCATCAGTGGACAATTTCTGTAGCGATGTCGCCAGCGCTTCGTAAGAGCCCTGTACGTCTGACTTGATGATCAGAGGCAGCACTTTGACCTCTCCCTCACCCATCTGTTCAAACATGTTTTCCAACTTGGCTGCTTGCTGTTTCGCCAGCTTCACATCACGGAATTTACCTTGACGGAACAGGGCAATTTCACGCGCCTTGCGCTCATCATTCAGCACAATGACTTCTTCGCCGGAGTTAGGCACATCGGATAGGCCCAGAATTTCTACCGGGATGGATGGTCCCGCCTCTTTCACGTCATTGCCACTTTCATCCAGCATCGCACGCACACGACCATAAGCACTACCAGCCAGAATCATGTCGCCACGTTTGAGCGTACCGGATTGAACCAGAATAGTGGATACAGGGCCACGGCCCTTGTCCAAACGTCCTTCGATGACGAGCCCCTTGGCCGGGGTATTCTTTGGCGCTTTCAGCTCCAACACTTCCGCTTGTAGCAGTACTGCTTCCAGCAGGTTATCGATACCCAGACCAGTCTTGGCGGACACTTCGACAAACATGGTGTCACCACCCCAATCTTCGGGGACAACTTCGTGACTCACCAACTCCTGCTTCACGCGTTCCGGATTAGCTTCGGCCTTATCAATCTTATTCACTGCCACAACCAACGGCACGCCGGCCGCCTTGGCATGGTGTACGGCCTCGATCGTTTGCGGCATGACACCATCATCTGCAGCCACTACCAGAATCACAACATCCGTTGCCTTTGCACCACGTGCACGCATCGCAGTAAATGCTTCGTGACCAGGAGTATCCAGGAAAGTCACCATGCCGCGTGGAGTTTCCACATGGTAAGCACCAATATGCTGAGTAATGCCGCCTGCTTCACCAGAAGCCACACGACTGCGACGAATGTAATCCAGCAGGGAAGTCTTACCATGATCAACGTGGCCCATGACAGTCACTACTGGCGGACGCGCTTCCTGCACTGCCTCTGCATGCTCAGCTTCATCCAGGAAGGTTTCCGGATCATTAGAAGCCGCTGCCTTAGCATTGTGGCCCATTTCTTCCACAATGATGATCGCAGTTTCCTGATCAAGCACCTGATTGATCGTCACCATCATGCCCATCTTCATCAGTGCTTTGATTACTTCACTCGCCTTGACCGCCATTTTGTGAGCAAGATCCCCCACAGTAATGGTTTCAGGCACAAGTACATCATGCACAATAGGCTCTGTCGGCGCAGTGAATGCATGCTGCTGGGATTCATTATCCTTGGACTTGGATTTTCCCTTATGTGCACGCCATCCCTGGGTAGCTGATCCAGCCTCACCACGCGCCTTTACACCACCGCGCTTCTTGTTGCCACCGTCATTCCACTCTTTTGCGCCCGCACTACCCTTACCGGATTTTTTCGCACCCTTGTCTTCAGTCTTGGGGGCTTCTTTTGCAGCTGGCTTATGCAAAGTACCTTCTGACAGCTTATTTGCCGCTGCCTCAGCAGCACGCTTAGCTTCTTCCTGGCGACGCTGAGCCAATTCCTGTTTCTTGCGCAGTTCCTCAGCCTGAATCGCCATCAAAGCTGCTTGCCGCTTTGCTTCACGCTCTCGCAATGCAAGCTCTTCCACACCCAACAGCTCTTTTGCTGTCAACTTACGTGCGGGCTCAACTGCTTTCTCAGCCTCTGGCTCTACCGGAGCTTGCGGCTCTGCCTCAGCAGTGACAGTCTCAACCACTGGCTCAGGTACAGGCTCGGGCTCTACTGCCGCTACCGTTTCTTCGACCACTGGTTCAGGCACAGGCGTCGTGTCAACAACAGGCTCAGGCTCCACCACTGCAACAGGTTCCGACTCAACCTCAGGCTCAACAACAGCCTCTATAATCTGCTCTTCATCAACTGGAGCAACAACCTCTTCTTCAGCAATAGCTTCCTGTGCAGGATCACGGCGCACTAAAACACGCTTCTTACGCACCTCAACTTGTATGGTGCGCGCCTTGCCACTGCTATCAGACTTCTTGATTTCAGTCACTTGCTTACGAGTTAGCGTAATTTTATTCTTAGGCTCTTGCGCACCATGTTCCTTGCGTAAGTATTCCAGCAATGACGTTTTGTCCTGCTCCGTAAGCGTGTCATCATGAGCAGTTTTGCTGACACCTGCTCCTCTTAATTGCTCCAGAAGCAGTTCAGCCGGCAGCCCTAATTCATTGGCAAACTGTGCTACGCTCGATTGTCCCATTCTGCTACTCCAGTCTCTTTCATTTGCACTGTCAATCAGTGCATTTCTCTAGCTACGCCAGCCTAACTCAAACTTAGGCAAACCATGGTGCGCGAGCAGTCATGATCAATTGTTTCGCGCGCTCAACATCCATTCCAGTCAACTCAACCAGGTCATCTACTGCCAAATCGGCAAGATCGTCCATTGTTGACACTCCCTTATTAGCCAGGGTACGTGCTGTTACTTCATCCATACCATCCATACGCAGCAGATCTTCAGACGCCTCACCAACCTTCTCTTCCTTGGCAATAGCCTCTGTCAGCAATGCGGCACGTGCACGCTTGCGCAATTCGCTGATGGTATCTTCGTCAAAAACTTCAATCTCACTCATTTCCACCAACGGAACATAAGCAATTTCTTCAAGCGTGCTAAAACCCTCTTGGACGAGAATCTCCGCAACTTCTTCATCCACATCCAACTTATCAACAAACAACTGCAAAGTGCTGCTGTGCTCTTCTTCGCTCTTCTTCGCAGCTTCTTCTTCGGTCAGGATATTCAATGTCCAGCCAGTCAGTTCCGAAGCAAGACGTACATTCTGGCCACTCCGACCAATTGCCTGTGCCAACTGCTCCTCATCAACAATCACATCCATACTGTGAGCATCTTCATCCACGACAATGCCGGATACTTCCGCTGGAGCCATCGCATTAATGACAAACTGAGCAGGTTCCATTGACCACAACACAATGTCCACTCTCTCACCTGCCAGCTCACCAGTAACCGCCTGCACGCGTGAACCACGCATACCAACACAGGTACCAACCGGGTCAAGACGCTGATCGTTGGACTTCACTGCAATTTTTGAACGCAAACCAGGATCACGCGCTGCTGATCGGATTTCCAGCAGGCCCTCATCAATTTCAGGTACTTCCAACTCAAATAACTTGATCAGGAATTCAGGCGCAATACGTGACAGAATCAACTGAGGACCGCGACCACCTCGTTCAATCCGAGAAAGATAAGCCCGCACCCGATCACCCACGCGCAGATTTTCCTTCGGAATCATTTGCTCACGTGGCAACATGGATTCAAGGCGACCTACTTCGATAATCGCATTGCCTTTTTCCATACGCTTGATCACACCAGTGACCAAGTGCTCTTTACGGGCAAGGAAGTCATCCAGAATTTGCTCTCTCTCAGCCTCACGCACTTTCTGCAAGATAACCTGCTTAGCCGCTTGAGCGCCGATCCGACCAAACTCTACAGACTCCAGCGGCTCTTCAATATATTCACCAATTGCCAGGCCTTCCGCACGTGCATCATCTGCAGCAACCTCGGCACCTGGGTTTTCCAGCATATCAGCTTCAACAATTTGCCAACGACGAAAAGAACTGTACTCACCATTATCACGGTTAATTTCTACACGCACATCAGCATCTTCAGTAAAACGCTTCTTGGTAGCAGAGGCCAGCGCCAATTCCAAGGCTGTAAAAATAACGGTTTTGGCCACATTCTTCTCATGGGCCAGTGCATCGACCAATAATAATATTTCGCGACTCATATTCAATCTCCGCCAAAAAATTGGTGTTTAGAACTCAGGGGACAATCTGGCTTTATCAATACTGGAAAGCGCTATCCGTTGCTCAACGCCCTCGCATTCAATGACAAGATGATCCTGATCCACGCCACGCAATATGCCTAAAAAATTCTTTCGTCCCTCAATCGGCGAACGCAACTTCACCAGAGCACGCTCTCCGACGAATCGCACAAAATCCGACTCTTTTCTCAATACCCTATCCAGACCAGGAGATGATACTTCCAGCCTGTCATAATCTATATCATGTTCGACAGCCAACAGATTGCTCAGGTGATTACTTACTAATACACAGTCATCAATATTGATGCCTTCCGGCTTATCAATAAATAAACGAATCATCTTGCCACGATTGGCCAGCTCCATCTCAACCAACTCATACCCCAGCTGGTTCAAGGACTTCTCCAACAATGCGTTCAAATCCTGCATAGCAAACCTTATTGCCTGATTCCACAAATAAAAAATGGGCTCAACGCCCATCCCCAAGGCCGCTATTATAGCAACCAGATACTGATAACACAAAAACAAAAGCCCTCTTACAGAGGGCTCTCGTTATCACCCAGAAAATCTGGATGTTAAATAAAAGCCTGGCGGTGACCTACTTTCGCATGCGAGGTGCATACTATCATTGGCGCAGAATCGTTTCACGTCCCTGTTCGAGATGGGAAGGGGTGGGTCCAATTCGCTATGGCCGCCAGACATAACCGGTAGTGCGTGTACGAGGTACATTCACTGATGTCTGATGGAATTTGCTATCGCAAATTCGTCTTCAACAAACAGAAGAAGTAAAGATGGTATTTTGATTGCTGCTTTAAAAATACCTTGATTCAAGTTTCAAGGTTATAGGATCAAGCCTCACGAGCAATTAGTATCGGTTAGCTTAACGCATTACTGCGCTT
>NZ_FZOA01000009.1 GCF_900187985.1 Methylobacillus rhizosphaerae | reverse complement strand
GTTATCGCCGCCGCCGTTGTTACCGCCGTTATCGCCGCCGCCGTTGTTACCGCCGTTATCGCCGCCGCCGTTGTTACCGCCGTTATCGCCGCCGCTACCACCACCATTCAGTGGTGGTACCTTGATGTGGCTACCGCCACCACAACCGACAAGCGCTATAGTTGAACAAAGAATAGCCATGCTGACTGCATGACGCAGTTTTCTGTTTGGTTTCACAGACATTGTATTTCCCCTTACAAATGCGTGTTTAGCGGGCTATAAATATAAAGCCCACTCAATGCCGATCACCTCAGATAATTCAGGAAACCACTCAATTTCCTGGATGATGCGTGATGATCAAGCGCCTTTTTATTACTAGTCAAAAATTACAAACCTTTGCAGGTTAAGGCCGATTCTATGATGTTGACTATAAAAGTCAATGATTTTACAAAAATCGCCTACAAAATTTAATGTAATGATAAAAAAGCGCTGAATATGTTTGAGACATCAGCGCTATTTTGCAAGGACTGGAAATTATTGAATGAATATCTGTTTGGCTATGGTATCAGCCATGAATGGCATAGATTGCCGGCAAATTACGCCACCATCCATGCACATCCATGCCGCATCCAAATACATACTGATCAGGAACAGACAACCCCACAAAATCGGCCTGGACCGGTTTGTTGCGGCCTAACTCCTTTTCAACCAAGACAGCAACAACTACTTGTTTCGCACCCAGAGCAAAGCATTGCGCCTTGACCTCTGCAAGCGTCACTCCTTCATCCAGAATATCATCAAGAAGCAACACGGTTCGACCTGCCACCTGATCACCTGGACGAACTTTCCAGGTCAACTGTTTACCATGTATATGGCCATGATAACGGCTGGCCTGTACGTAGTCGAACTCCAAAGGAAATTGCAATTGTGGTAACAATTGCCCTGTAAATACAACGCCACCACCCATGACACATAACACTAGCGGCACTTCTGTTGCCAGCATTGCGGAAATTCCATCCGCCATGCGGGAAATTGCCTCCTGCACTGCTCCTGCATCATGTATCAATACAGCTTGCTGAAGTATGGTCTCCGGGTTGAGTGGCGATTGCAACACAGTTGTGTTATTTACTTGACCAGATCGCGCAAATATTGAGCGAACTCAGTTCCAAGCTCTTCATGTTTTAATGAATATTCAACGTTGGCCTTGACATAGCCCAGCTTGCTGCCACAGTCATAGCGCTTGCCCTTGAAACGATAGGCCAATACTTTCTGCTTATCCATCAAGGCAGCAATACCGTCGGTCAATTGGATTTCACCACCCTTGCCTGGTTTGACGTTCTCAAGACATTCGAAAATTTCGGGAGTCAGCACATAACGCCCAACCACAGCCAGGTTGGAGGGAGCATCTTCCGGCTTGGGCTTTTCCACAATGCTGTTAAGTTGCAGCACATCTGGCCCTGCCACTTCCTGAGCATCCACAATACCGTAGCTGGCGGTATCTGCAGGATCTACATCCTCCACTCCCAGGATCGACACCCCTTCTTTTTCAAACAATTCCGTCATTTGCTGCATTGCAGGTGTATCTGCATCGATCAGGTCATCAGCCAGGATGACAGAAAAAGGGGCGTCGCCCACGACGGACTTCGCGAGCAATACGGCATGACCGAGGCCCAGTGCCTCTGCCTGGCGCAGGTAAATACAAGACACATGCTTGGGCAGAATATTCTGAATTTGGTCCAGAATTTCGTGCTTTTTACCGTCTTCAAGCGCCAACTCCAATTCGAAGGATTTGTCAAAATGATCCGGGATAGCGCGCTTGTGCCGCCCAATAATAAAAATCAACTCTGTTGCACCAGCTGCAACTGCTTCTTCTGCCGCATATTGAATCAAAGGCTTATCGACAATAGGTAGCATTTCCTTTGGACTTGCCTTGGTAGCCGGGAGAAAGCGGGTACCCAATCCTGCAACGGGAAATACTGCTTTGGTAATCTTGTTCGTCATTTCAATCATCTTTCTTTTAATATAGACATAATACCCAAGTGACAACGCAGGTCAGGAAATCCGGCCACACTCATTACTTTCCTCTCCCACACTCTACATTTTTGTTATCAGAGCTTCACCATCAACCGGTGGCCCCTTTAGTTATGTATGCTTCAGTAGATTTGGCACTCAAGTCTCATCGGCACTGCGCACTCACACAATACGCAACTTATCGTATGGCAGCGGCTAATCAAATGTGATTTACAAGTACCTCTCATGCTCTTTTCCCCAGGTACTCGTCCGCATAAGCTACTCCCCGTCCACTACCGATACCGACTTTTTAATCATACCATAAAGCCACCTCTGAAATTTCCAGTCCCACATGCCTGAAAAGTATTGTTTACCTTGCGACTACACGATCAGACGTGTATACAATACCATTACGCAACTGGGTATTTTATTCCCGAAAATTAAGATTCCGTAGGCATAGATAATAAGGAGTAACAATGATGCCCAATGTCCTGATAACAGGTGCCAGCCGTGGTCTCGGTCTTGAGTTCACTAAACAATATGCTCAAGCTGGCTGGCATGTGCTTGCTGGCTGCCGGAATCCTGAAAATGCAGAAGATCTGTTGCAGCTGGCCACCCACTTCAAGGATTTGATCAGCGTACACAAATTGAATGTGGGAAACTTTCATCAGATCGATGAACTGGCTGCCTCACTGGACAATCAGCCGCTGGACATCCTGATCAACAATGCGGGTATTTATCCTGACAGCCCCAATCAGAACTTCAGCGATGCAGATTATGACGCCTGGCTGGAATCCTTTAGAATCAACAGCCTAGCTCCTGTCAAGATGGCCCAGGCATTTACACCTCACCTGAAACAAGGCCGGATCAAGAAGCTGATCAACATGACAAGCAAAATGGGCAGCATTGCTGACAATACAAGCGGTGGCAGCTATCTTTATCGCTCAAGCAAGGCAGCACTCAACGCAATCAGCAAGAGCTTGTCCATCGAGTTGGCAAAAGACGGCATTACCACACTGGTGCTGCATCCAGGCTGGGTGCTAACAGATATGGGCGGCCCCAATGCCCTGATCAATGCTGAACAGAGTGTCAGTGGCCTGCGCCAAGTGATAGATCGTGCCACACTGGCAGATGCAGGTAAGTTTATTGCCTATGACGGACAGGAGATTCCCTGGTAATCATTCTCCCTGCCCTCCTGCCATTGTCCTGGATGTGTTGTAGCACAAACCTGGAGGGCAACTCCCCGGATACTACCAATCGATACCAGTAAATTTCTTGATATCACGTCGCTGGCGTTTGGTAGGACGCCCCATGCCACGCTCACGCTGGCCATGCTCATACTCACGCGTGACTGCAAGATTCTCGCGCTTGCTGATGCTTTCCGGGGTTTCCTCGTACAATAACGCTGCCTCTGGCGCACCACGACGCTGTGTACTGAGTCCGCGCACCACGACTTCCATTTCCAGCTCCTTGCGGCGGATATGGATATACTGCCCGACACGCACTTCCTTGGCAGGCTTTACCCTATCTCCATCCACATGCACCTTGCCAGTATCCACCGCATCAGTCGCCAGGCTACGGGTCTTGAAAAACCTCGCGGTCCACAGCCATTTGTCCAGGCGGCACTTTGCGTCTTCACTCATGTGATGGCTTTACGGAAAATTGATGGTTACGCTGGTATATACCTTGATATGCCTGCAAGGTATGTTGCACCCTCCCCAGCACGGTTTCATCTGGATACATACCTTGCCTATCTGGGCTGCCAGCCGGCATACCAGTCAAATGCGCGATACCATCCAGTACATGTTCCATGGTGTAGATATGAAATTTTCCATCAGCCACGGCACGCACAATATCCTTGTGCAGGAGTACATGGCGTGCATTACGCGCAGGCAGGAGCACACCCTGCTGCCCATCCAGTCCCAGCTTCTCGCAAAGCCTGAAATGACCTTCTATTTTTTCGTTGATTCCACCTACCGGCAGCACATCACCATGTTGGTTGAGTGCTCCCGTGACAGCTATACCTTGCAATAAAGGCAAACCGGAAAGACTGGAAAGCAAGGCATACAACTCAGCACAAGAAGCAGAATCACCTTCTACACCGTGATACTCCTGCTCAAACACCAGGGAAGCATTCAAGGTCAATGGTGCTTGTTGCGCAAATGTCGCAGCCAACCAATTCTGCAGGATAAACATGCCTTTATCATGTTGCGGGCCAGTCATCTTGACTTCACGGTCAATGTTGATAACTCCCTGACGTCCAGGGTAACAACGCGCAGATATCTGTACTGGGGATCCAAACGCAGCACTTCCCACATCAATATGCGTCAAGCCATTAATACGCCCTGCCTCATGTCCATGCACATTGATCACCAGTTCACCATCCAGGATGGATTCCCGTATCTGCTGTTCGGCATATCCATGACGATTGTGTACAGCACTCAATACCAACTCGACTTCAGCTACGTCCGCAAAATTACCGGCAGCAGTCAAGGCGGCAATCTCTTGCAGTAACGGGATCAACCGTCCCAATTGCAGGCTGACGCGCGCCTGATCCTCTTCCCATTCATGCAATATTTGCAACAATCGCGCCACTGCTGGAGCAGTGAAATGTGGCAGGTGATGATTGTGACAGACATGTGCGATATAACGTGCCAGTTCATGATAGGCATCAGCGCCTGCCAGCATGCTCTCGGCAAACTCGACCTGGACGCTGAAATTTTCAAGAAATGCACCATGCTGTTCATGCAGATGATAATAATCTTCCCTGCTGGCGATCAGGATCAATTTTAAATCAAGAGATACAGCCTCGGACACCAGAGGGTTCAATGCAGCATTAGCAGACACACTGGCAGCATCCTCGATTTGCAGCTTACGATTACGCAGTACCCGCATCAGTTTATCCAGTATGGAATTGGCGCCCTGCTGTTGATCCGTCAGAATATCCTCCAGATGCAACAGCAAAACACCACCATTCGCACACAGCAATTTTCCAGCCCTGAAGCGCATAAAATCTGCCACCTGCTGTTCAGATGCCGACTCTATGCCGCCAAATAAAGAGGCATAGCTGGGATCATCGTCATAAATGACCGGCGCCCCGGTAAGGCCACTATTATTGACCAGCACATTGGCACGAAACCGTCCACAAAATGCTTCCAGCATGCCATCAGACTCACTGCCTGTTGCTGAGGCGAATACGTCCAGATTGTCCAGCACCTCTTGCGTCAACTGTGCAATCCAATGCTCAAATAAAGCAGTATCAAGCACACTATCCTGCATGCGCTCCCGTACCTGAGCAAACTCCTGCTCAAGATACAGCTTCAGTTTTGTCTCGGCTAATTGCAGCAATACAGGGTCATCACCCTGCCCTTCAGCCTGGGATACACGTCCAGATTGCAACAGCTCCGGGATGATACGTAACTGCCTGCGGACAATCTGATCCAGTAACTGGCGCAGCTCATTACCTTTTCCAGCCTTGAGACGTAACAAGTATGGCTTTTCCGGCACCTGCACATTCAGCAGGTAAACCAGGTCAGGCGGCAATGGCTGATGTGCCAATTCATTTTCTGCCATATTCCTGATCAGGGTGGTACGACCTGATCTCGGCTCGCCAATCACCAGTATATGATGTCCGGCATGCTGCATACGCATCCCTGTGCTGGCAGCAGCGAATGCACGATTCTGGCCTATCCATGATGATGTCGTGGCTTGCGTCTCTGTCAACAACTCCAGTGTATTGCTGAAGCCCAGAGTTTGCGGATCAATGGAAATATTGAGTTGTGACGGCGTGAGCTTGCTTAGCATCAGATGACTTTAATGATTAAGGATAAAAAAGGCTTATTGCCAACGTTTCCGTGATAACTGGTCGCTGTCACGCGCATCCAGCCAGACTGTGCCTTCTGAAGTCGCTTCCCGCTTCCAGAAAGGCGCTTCTGTCTTGAGATAGTCCATGATGAATTCGCAGGCAGCGAAGGCATCACCGCGATGCGCACTGGCCACAGCCACCAGCACAATCTGTGCTTGCGGTGGTAACTCCCCGACACGATGAATCACTGTGGCATCCAGCAACGGCCAGCGCTGCATGGCCTGCTCGATGATGGTAGCCAGTGATTTTTCCGTCATGCCAGGATAATGCTCCAGCGTCAACCTGGAAACCGCCTTACCGTCGTTCAGGTCCCGCACCTGGCCAACAAACGCGACAACAGCGCCTGCCATTGGATACTGGAGTCGCAGCTGTGCAATTTCCGCTCCGGTATCAAAATCTGCCTCTTGCACACGTACTGTCATTCAGCCCCCGGTTACTGGTGGAAAGAATGCAATTTCATCGCCTGGCTGGACTGTAGCGGTTTCTGTTGCCAGTTGCTGATTCACAGCCACGCACAAGCTGGGATTGTCGGCAAACTGCTCATGCCAGTTCCCGCCACGCGCAGCCAGTTGTCGTTTCAGCTCCGCGATGCTGGCTGGTACCGGCCATTCCAGTTGTTCACTCCTGGTTCCCAGACTTTCCCGCAGCCGGGCAAAATACAGCAGCTGGATCATGCGCCAGTGACATCCTCGTCAGTGACCGGCCCGCGCTTGCCACTGATTGCCTCTGCCATCAGCACCAGTAATCTTGCTTTGTACTCTTCGTTGTCCATCAGGCTGGAACTGAACGTAATACCAAATTTGGCAGCATATTGCTGCACCAGCATAATCAAACCCTGTTCACTGCTCATATTTCATCTAATCCTCTATATCATTATCCGGCAACGCCAGGCCGGCCTGGATTTCGCCTTCCAGCTCCACCCGCTCTATCTGGGCGAAGCGGCGTGAGATTTTCTGGCTGGTGGTATGAACATCCTGTACATCCTCATGTGCCTGGCGAATATGATCGGCCAGCTTTTTCATACGCACATCAAAGCGGGAGAACTCTTTGGAAAGTTTGCCCAGCTCATCCTTGATGATATGCACCTGCTTACGCGTTTCCACATCCTTGAGTACAGCACGCGCTGTATTGAGCACTGCCATCAGCGTGGTAGGAGATACGATCCACACCCGGCGCTGCATGGCGTAATCGACAATATCTGCATGATAAGCATGTATTTCCGCAAACACGGCTTCCGCCGGAATGAACATCACTGCACCATCAGACGTGATACCGGAAATAATATATTTTCCGGCAATATCATCAATATGTTTTTTGACATCTGCCTTGAACTGCCGCTGTGCAGCCATACGCTCAGCATCTGCAATATCGCGATCCAGCATGCGATGGTAATTCTCCAGCGGGAACTTGGAGTCCACAGCCACGGTACCGGTAGGCTCAGGCAGGAACAAGGCACAATCCACGCGGGTACCATTGCTCAGCACATACTGCATCTCATAGGAACTGACGGGCAATACATTACGCACCAACGCCTCAAGCTGCACCTCGCCGAATGCGCCTCGTGAGCGCTTGTCTCCAAGCAATTCCTGCAAACTCACCACATTGGTAGTCAGCCCGTCAATTTTCTTCTGTGCTTCATCAATCGTCGCCAGGCGCTCCATCACGCGCATGAAAGTATCATTGGTTTTCTTGAAGCCTTCATCCAGTCGTTCCGATACCTTGCCACCAATCTGCTCCAGACGCTGGTCCACAGCCTTGGTCAGGCTCTCGATGCTGCCAGTCAGTTGTGTCGTGGCCTTGAGCATAGTGTCCTGAATCAATGCTTGCTCAGCCTTGCCCTGTTCTGACAAAGTGACATGCAAGCGTTCCAGCACAGTTTCCCGCGTCTGCGCCAGGCTTTCTGTCTGCCTCAATTGCAATACCTGCATGGCATCCCGGGTCTGCTGCAATTCCTGGGCAACAGAAATACGCAGGCGCTCAGATTGTTCACTGAAAGTCTGGTTCAGGCGGTCACCCAATTTATTCAACCCATCATTCAGATCATGCAGCATTGCACGGTGTTTTTCCTCCAGTTGCTGCAGTAATACCTGATTGGCATCGCTGCTATTCAGCTGACGATAAGCCAGCCATAGCAAAAGCAGAAGAATCGCAAAGGAAAGAGCTAGGGTAAGAATAGAGATCATAGGGAGGGAATTATAACGCATCCCCTCCCCACCGGCTGGGCAGCCAGGCAACTAGTTGAAAAATGGTCGTATCGAACCTGGGTCAAGAAAGAACCAGAAGTACCAATCTGACTAAATAAAACCTCTCACAGCCCAGAGAGATACCTCTGCAAACTCAGCTGCAATCATGCTCATGGCACCCAGCATCATGGTTTTCATACTGTTAAAGCTGAGCATCTCCCGCGAAAACTTGCTCGCAGGCTTGATATCGAATGCAATACAGATACGCTCCTCATCGGAATGGAACGGAATAGTCCGATGGAACAGAGAGGATGGAAACAAGACGATATCGCCTACCCGTGGCTGGACAGTCTTTACCGGAAAATCTTCATGCAGTTTAGGATAATCATCCCCATGCGTGCTGAACTCGATACACCCATCGTCCCTGCCTGGTACTTGTTGCGGCAACGCCAGATAGACACAGCCGCTCAACCAGCCAATCTCATGAATATGTGATGTCAGGTGTCCGCCCTGGCGCATGCGCACATACCAGGAACTGGCAAATTCAATATCGTCAGGGAAATACCGCATCAGGTCACAATCACGCTGGGCAAATTCCCCGGCATAGGCATGAACCTCTTTCTTGATCAGGTCAGCCAATGTGCGGAATGACTCCTCCTGCCGCTTGAACAGATTACCGGCCGACTGCATACCATGATGCAAGCGCCCTTGTTTACGTTCAGCAATTTCCGTGAGATTAATATCCTTAAGCAACTGTGCCAGCAACGTATTTTCTAATTGAGCAAGTGCAGGAATGCTGCGATGAAACACAAAATCGACCGGCTGAGCACAAAAACGATATGCATTGTTCTGGCGGAAATTGGTCGCATAATGGGTGGCAAGCGTTGCCAGGAAAGGAGACACATGCTCCTTTTGCATCAACAGGGGCTGCAGGCGCTGCTGGAATAACTCGTATTGACCAGATTTATACAGGCAGTACAGGATGCGCTCCTGCCAGTCTTCCAGGCCGGACATTTCAAAATAGGGTATGGCCTTTGAGAACTGTCCAGCATCATAAAGAAACTGGGCCATATTGAATGCAGCTGCCCGGTGGCCAGGCATCATCGCCAGAGCCTTTTGATAACATGCTACAGCATGCTCCATATGCCCCTGGTCACGGAACACTTCCCCCAGGTTATTGTGAGCATCGGCATAATTGGGCTGCAATACTATGGCTTGCCGATAATGCGCAATGGCCTGCTCCAGCCCTCCACGGTCCCGCAATGCAGTCGCCAGGTTGAAATGACCCAGTGCATGATCAGAAATTGCCAATGCCTGGCGATAACAGGCAATTGCATCATCCAGATGCCCCTGCTGCTGCATGGCAGTCCCCATGGCGCCGTAGGCCTCAAAAAAACCAGGCTCTATAACGACAGCCTGGCGATAATGCCGCACCGCTTCATCGAGCAATGATTTTTTCTGCAATAAAGTCGCAAGATTGAAATGTGCCACGGCCAGGCCAGGGCTGATCTGTATCGCACGTTGATAAGATGCTACCGCCTCGTCGTCACGTCCAAGCTGTGACAATACCGACCCCAGATTAAAGTGCAATTCAGAAATTGAGGGATTAATCACCAAGGCCTTGCGATAATATTGCACCGCCTCTTCCAGCTTACCCTGCCCCTCCAGCGCAACACCCAGCACATTGTAAACAACCAATGCGCCAGGATACTGCTTCAGCAATGCTTTTGCATTTGACTCAGCCGCCTGCAACTGTCCAGTATTGTATAGATTGAAGAGTGCATGCACCTCTTTCTGACCTGGCTGCCTGACTGCATGTACACCTTGTTTCATACCTCATCCCCACGGCTTATTGATGCATATCGGCTCTCTGACCGTTGATGCAATGCTATCCAATATCATTGAGATCAATGCATATACAATGTTGTATATTCACGAGGCATTCTGCATGAAGGATATAGGGCTTGGCAATAGAAATTAGGAAAATATCCCATTCACACCAATATCAACTCCCATCGAAAGTCGGAAAGTATCCTTTACAGGCAAAATAAAACCCCGGCAAGCCGGGGTTTGTTAACGATACCTTGGTGACTGATCAGTCTTTGGCAGCGCGTTTACGTTCATGCTCCAGCAGGTGACGCTTGCGGATACGGATATTTTTCGGGGTAATTTCCACCAACTCGTCGTCATCAATGAATTCCACAGCAGATTCCAGGGTCAGCTGCACAGGCGGAATCAGACGAACGGCTTCATCAGTGCCAGAGGCACGGACGTTGGTCAATTGCTTTCCCTTAATCGGGTTGACCACCAGGTCATTATCCCGGCTATGGATACCGATGATCATGCCTTCATACAGTTTATCGCCAGGCACGGAGAACATACGGCCTCGATCCTGCAATTTCCACAGCGCATAAGCCACTGCTTCACCCTGCTCGGAAGAAATCAGTACACCATTACGGCGACCTGGCATATCTGCCTTCACCGGGGCATATTCATCAAAAATATGTGCCATCAGGCCGGTACCACGTGTCATGGTAAGGAACTCGCTCTGGAAACCGATCAGGCCACGTGCCGGAATCTTGTATTCCAGGCGGGTACGACCATTGCCGTCGGATTCCATGTTCTGCAGTTCACCACGACGACGACCCAGCTCTTCCATTACTGCGCCCTGGCAATCATCTTCCAGGTCAACTGTGAGGATTTCATAAGGCTCACACTTCTGACCATCAATTTCTTTATACACCACGCGAGGCTTGCCCACGGCAATCTCATATCCTTCGCGGCGCATGTTTTCCAGCAAAATGGTCAGGTGCAGTTCACCACGACCGGAGACACGGAAAATATCCGCATCAGCCGTATCTTCCACCTTGAGCGCCACATTGGTCAGCAGCTCTTTGTTCAGACGGTCACGAATCTGACGGCTGGTGACGAACTTGCCTTCAGTACCTGCCAATGGTGAGGTATTCACCATGAAATCCATGGTCAGGGTAGGTTCATCTACTGCCAATACGGGCAGACCGACAGGGTTATCGCGGTCAGCAACGGTAACACCAATGCCGATTTCCTCAATCCCGGAAATAATGACGATATCACCAGCCTCAGCTTCTTCCACCTGCACGCGTTCCAGGCCACGGAAGCCCAGCACCTGGTTGATACGGCCCTGAGCGACCTGTTCATCTCCCTTCATAACGGAAACCACTTGGCCTGGCTTGATGCGGCCATTACGGATACGACCAACACCCAGACGACCAGTATAAGTAGAGTAGTCCAGTGCGGAAACCTGCAGTTGCAGGCCAGCATCACTATCGCCTACAGGCGGCTGCACATGGCTGAGAATAGTCTCAAACAGGGGACGCATATTGTCGGACTCTTGCTTCAGGTCCAACTTGGCAAAGCCATTCAGGCCAGAGGCGTAGACGACCGGGAAATCGAGTTGCTCGTCGGTTGCACCTAGATTGGCAAACAGATCAAAAGTCTGGTTGATTACCCAGTCAGGACGCGCACCGGGGCGATCCACCTTATTAATTACCACGATGGGGCGTAAACCGAGCGCCAGTGCCTTCTTGGTCACAAAACGGGTCTGCGGCATCGGGCCTTCTACGGAATCCACCAGCAGTACCACACCATCCACCATGCCCAATACACGCTCAACCTCGCCACCGAAATCGGCGTGTCCTGGTGTATCGACGATATTAATATGGGTGCCTTCGTAGTTGACGGCGGTATTCTTGGCAAGAATCGTGATGCCACGTTCCTTTTCAATATCACCGGAGTCCATGACACGTTCTGAAACCTGCTGGTGGGCGGCAAATGTACCGGCCTGTTGCAGGAGCTTGTCCACCATGGTGGTCTTGCCATGGTCAACGTGGGCGATGATGGCAATATTACGAAGGGCGCGCGACATGTGTAATTACTCTATTTGCGAAAAAGTGCGCGATTTTAACACATACTTGATTAAATTCGCGTTAAAACCTTTGACAAATTATATCCAGGCTATATACTGCCCGCCTGACTCGATTCACACTGAATCGATGATTCATCGCCCTAGCCTCTCGAAGCCGAGTGTAATTTTACGGCTCTCTTGCATTTGTTACCGGTTAGTGGCTATGCCCGTGCGCCGGTAAGAATGCTAAAAAATAAATTTAGTCATTGCGCCTCAGATACTGCTTGTTGAAAGCTGGTGTCATGATGGCTGCTTGCGCCCTTTTGATGCCTTAGTAGTCAAGGCGTCGCCAGTTTTCCTTGAAAGGGAATTTTGTGTCTTTTGAAAGTTTAAATCTACATCCAGCCATCCTGCGTGCATTAACCGAGGCTGGCTACAACACCCCAACCCCCATCCAGGCCCAGGCTATTCCTGAAGTCCTGAAAGGTCATGATCTCATGGCCTCTGCCCAGACAGGCACCGGCAAGACCGCTGCCTTCACGCTGCCTGCACTCAACCTGCTGGCTACGCCGCATCCCGCTAAGAGTCGCGGCCCGCGCATCCTGGTATTGACCCCAACCCGCGAACTTGCCGCCCAGGTCAATGATGCAGCCCGCAAATATGGCAAGTTCCTGCGCGCCCGCACTGTCAGCATCGTCGGCGGGATGCCATATCCATTGCAGAACAAACTGCTGTCACAACCTATCGACATTCTGGTTGCAACTCCCGGACGCCTGCTTGATCACATGGAGCGTGGTCGTATCGATATGTCTCGCCTGCAGATGCTGATTCTGGACGAAGCTGACCGCATGTTGGACATGGGTTTCATGCCGGATATCGAGCGCATTTCCGCCGCCTTGCCAGGTGAGCGCCAGACATTGATGTTTTCCGCCACGTTTGAAGGCCAGATTGCCAACATCGCTAAGACCTTGTTGAACAATCCCAAGGTGATCCAGATCGCGGCACAAAAGGAAAAACATGCCAATATCGAGCAGAAGTTGCTGTTCGTCGACGACATGGCACACAAGAATAAATTGCTGGAACATTTATTGATTGCTCCTGAAGTGAATCAAGCCATTGTCTTCACCTCGACCAAGCGTCATGCCGACTTGCTGGCTGAAGACCTCTATGCCGCTGGCCACAAATCTGCAGCCTTACATGGCGACATGACCCAGGGCGCGCGCAACCGTACCTTGACCAAGCTGCGTCATGGCGATGTGCGCGTATTGGTAGCAACTGACGTGGCTGCCCGCGGCATCGACGTACACGGCATCACGCACGTCATCAATTACGACCTTCCCAAGTTTGCAGAAGATTATGTACACCGTATCGGTCGTACTGGTCGCGCCGGCAATACCGGAGTAGCACTCTCTTTTGCCTCGCATATTGACCGCCACCAATTGCGCAAGATCGAGCAATACACCGGACAGCGCCTGGAAATTTCCGTGATTGAAGGACTTGAGCCCAAGCGCCCTGCTCCACGCACTGATCGCAGTGACAGACCACGCAATGGTCGCCCGGGACAACGCCCTGGTGGCAACGGCGGCGGTTACAAGTCCAGAGGTCAAGGATATGCAGGTAATCGCGACAACAACGGTTCACGCCCTGAAGGTCGTACCTTTGGTGACCGTGCAGCCAGCGGTCGCGGCGATAGCGCACGTGGCAATGCTCCGCGTGGAGGCGACAAGTTCGGTGCAAACAAACGTCATGATGGCGATCGCCCAGCACGCCGACCACGTACTTTTGCTTAATTTTGTCTAACATCACTACCGAAGAAAACGTGAATACAGAGACTATCAACTTTGCATCACTCAATCTGGCGCCCGAAATTCTCAAGGCGCTGGATGAGTCAGGCTACACAACTCCCACACCCATTCAGGCCCAGGCGATTCCTGTGGTTCTTCAAGGTGGCGACTTGATGGCAGGCGCGCAGACAGGGACCGGCAAAACTGCCGCGTTTACCCTGCCGCTGCTGCAGCAACTACTTCCCCTGGCCAGCTCAAGTGCCTCACCGGCACGGCATCCGGTCAGAGCCCTGATACTGGCTCCAACCCGTGAGCTGGCGATTCAGGTGGAAGAAAGTGTCAAAGCCTACGCAAAACATACGTCACTGCGCTCATTAGTAGTTTTCGGTGGTGTTGATATCAAATCACAGACTCCTACCCTCATGAAGGGAGTGGAAATACTGGTAGCAACACCCGGCCGCCTGCTGGATCATGTAGAACAACGCACGGTACAACTGGGTCAGGTACAGATGCTGGTATTGGATGAAGCGGACCGCATGCTGGATATGGGCTTCATGCCTGACCTCAAACGTATCCTGGCATTGTTACCGAAAAAGCGGCAGAACCTGATGTTCTCAGCTACGTTCTCTAATGAAATCAAGAAACTGTCAGAAGCATTCCTGACCAAGCCGACATTGATTGAGGTGGCGCGCAGTAACGCCACCTCTGAAAATGTCACACAAAAAATCCTGCTGGTGGAAAGCGAGCACAAGCAGCATGTCCTGGCTGACCTGCTGCGCAAGGAAGCCACCCAGGTCATCGTATTCACAAAAACCAAACTATCGGCCAGCCGTCTTGCACGCCACCTCGAACGTGAAGGGATTGCCGCTGGTGCTATTCATGGTGACAAGAGTCAGCTTGAACGCATCCAGGCTCTGGATGCCTTTAAACAAAACAAGATCACTGCTCTGGTGGCGACCGATGTTGCCGCTCGCGGACTGGATATCGACCAGTTACCCATGGTGATCAATTACGAATTGCCAAGCGCAGCCGAGGATTACGTACACCGTATTGGTCGTACAGGTCGCGCAGGAGCATCAGGAGTTGCCATTTCTCTCGTTGCCAATGAAGAACTTAAATTCCTCTTGGAGATTGAGAAGCTCATCAAGCGTGAAATTACCAAGGAACAAGCCGAGATTCCGCATCGAAGCGGTCGCGACAATCGCGGACAATCCCCACAACACCAAGCACAGGTATCATCTCCTCGCCAACGTCAGGCTCCTCGCAAAAAAGAGGACGAGTGGTTTTTCAAGCCTTATGAACCCTCTGCCGATGCCCCTAGCCCCAAACCAGGTCGCTCCAAGGAAAGTCCAAAAAAGGAAATTGCCGCTCTGCTGGGTGGATTGATACGCAAATAATCAACAAAAAAGGCGCTTTAAGCGCCTTTTTTGTACAGTGACCTCAGGTAATCAGCCTTCGCGGTTACGCATAAAATCAGCCACCCCATGCAACGCGGCCCCCATTTTTTCGATCAAGGCCGCCTCCATGCCAACATCATGCATGGCCTTGATCATGCAATACATCCACTGGTCGCGCGCAGACTCATCAATCGGAAATGAGATATGGCGCATGCGCAGGCGTGGATGCCCATAGCGCTCTATATATAATTGCGGTCCGCCAGTCCAGCCTACCAGGAACATGAACAGCTTTTCGCGTGCATTACTGAGATCAGCCGGATGCATGGCACGAATTCCGGCAGCACGAGGGTCGGTATCCATGATGTCATAGAAACGCTCCACAAGTACACGTACCTGCTCTACGCCTCCCAGCAGTTCAAACAATGTTGCCTTGCTGCTGCCAGGTTCGCCAATCTTGTCCAGCACAGCCTATGCCCCATCCCGTGTCTTAACCAGGCCGACAACCCTGCGTGCACGTTCACGTGCCTCATCAATATTATCGCCAGTAGCCAGTGCCACACCCATGCGGCGGCGCTCAAATGACTCTGGCTTGCCAAACAGGCGAATATCCGACTCCGGCACAGCCAATGCCTGTTCTACATGTTCGAAAACCAATTGCTCGGTGTTCACTCCGCCATAAATCACAGCACTGGCTCCTGGGCGTCTCAAATCAACATTGACAGGCAGACCCAGAATAGCGCGCGCATGCAATTCAAACTCACTGAAACGTTGACTGCCCATGGTGACCATGCCGGTATCATGTGGACGCGGACTTACTTCGGAAAACCACACCTGGTCCCCATTCACGAACAGTTCAACGCCAAAAATACCCAGGCCGCCAAGGCTATCAGTCACTGCCTTGGAGATTTCCTGCGCCCGCTGCAATGCCAGTGCATTCATGGGTTGCGGCTGCCAACTTTCAATGTAGTCACCCTTTTCCTGCAAATGCCCGATCGGTGCACAAAAGCTGGTCTCAACCTCGCCCTGGGCATTCAGTGCACGCACGGTCAGCAGCGTAATTTCATAATCAAAATCAATCTGCCCCTCCACAATCACTTTACCCTGATTTACCCGTCCGCCTGTGGCCGCATATTCCCAGGCAGCAGCCACTTGCTCCGGCCCGGTAATCCGTGATTGACCCTTGCCTGATGACGACATGGTAGGTTTGATGAAACAGGGATAACCGATACCTCCTTCAATGGCATCCTGCAAGGCCTGCTGGCTATCAGCAAATGCATAGGGGGATGTCGGCAGTTTCAGCTCCTCAGCTGCCAGGCGACGAATACCTTCGCGGTTCATCGTAAGTTGAACCGCCTTGACAGTAGGAATCACGCGCGTACTGCCTGAACGCTCAATCTCTGCCAGCAAAGCTGTGTTCAAGGCTTCTATTTCAGGCACGATCAGATGCGGTTTTTCCTGTGCAATCAAGGTACGTAACGCTTCCGCATCTGTCATATCCACCACATGGGCACGGTGGGCCAGCTGGTGGCCCGGCGCATTCGGATAACGGTCTACCGCGATCACCTCAACTCCCAGGCGCTGCAAGGCAATAATCACCTCTTTGCCCAATTCGCCACTTCCTAGCAACATGACACGGGTCGCAACAGGAGTTAAAGGGGTACCGATATTCATGAGGTCTCCAGAATTGAATGGCGTGGAAATGGCCGAAATAATACCACGAGCAGCCCGACCAACCCACCACCAGCACAGTCAGGCCATGGAAAACTCAGAGTTTGATCCCGTATCTATCTATACGGTAACGCATCGCCATACGGGTAATGCCAAGCTGGCGCGCTGCTTCCGAGACATTATTGTTGGATTGGCGCAAGGCATTTTCGATCAGCGTTTTTTCCGCCGTCTCCAGGGTAGTCACCATCAGCTCTGACTGTTCTGACATCAACAGCGCGCGCGCAGCCTGCATTTCCACGCCTGGCAATGCAAGGTCCTGAGGAGTAATCTGCTCACCCCGGCACAGCAATACCGCACGACTGATCTGATGCTTGAGCTCCCGCACATTTCCCGGCCACTCATAAAACCTAATCATGTCGATCGTCGCATCGGAAAATGGACTAGCCTCCAGGCCATAACGTCTTTCGGTCTGGGCGACAAAATGCTGCGCCAGCAAAAGAATGTCATCTTCCCGTTCCCGCAAGGGAGGCATTTTCATCGTCAGTACATTGAGTCGATAGAACAAATCCGAGCGGAACCGCCCTTCTTGCACCATCTTATATAAATCCCGGTTAGTCGCTGCAATAAATTGTGCAGCGACACTATATTCCTTCGTCGATCCCAAGCGACGCACCACTCGGCGCTCCAGGACGTTAAGCAACTTGGCTTGTAAAGGCAGGGACAATTCCCCCACCTCATCAAGAAACAAAGAACCATCTTCCGCTGCCTCAATCAGACCTGAGCGTGATCCGTGTGCGCTGGTAAACGCCCCTTTTTCGTGACCAAACAGCTCACTTTCAATCAGTTCTGCCGGTAAAGAAGCGCAATCCACATGTACAAAAGGCCGGTTACTATTTGTGCAGGACAAGTGCAGTAAGCGTGCTGCCACATCCTTGCCAGTCCCGGTTTCTCCCTGGATCAGCACCGTCGGGGGCACGGCATCGGAGCGCGCAGCGATCTGGGCAACACGTTCGATTTGGGCGCGGATTTCCTTGATTTCCTCACTATCTCCCAGTAGCTCCACTCGCTCAATAGCATGCGCATTACGCTGGCGGGAATAATCCAGGTGGTGCTTGAGCTGAGCGGCTTGCTGTGCCTTCTGGACAGTCAGCAGCATTTCATCCAGATCAATCGGTTTCTTGAGATAGTCTGTGGCACCAGACTTCATCGCATGCACAGCATCCGTGACCTCACCATAAGCCGTCATCGCAACCACGGAAATACCACGGGCCACCAGCTCTGACAACAAATCCAGGCCATTGCCATCTGGCAGACGCATATCCAACAACACCACACTGGGCACCATACGACGAACAAGCTCCCGTCCTGATTCCAATGTCGTGGCATGCTCACAATCATATCCTGCCTGTTGCAAACACTTTGCCACTGCGCGTGCAAAGACTACTTCATCCTCAATCAGCAGGACGCGTACCTTACGGTTCCATCGCCCTGCCTGCAACTGATGTTCCTGTTCCGGTAATTGTGCCTGCATGATTGGGTTTGCTTTTTTATATCAAAAATAATTCAAGTTAATTGGAGAAGAAGCTATATTCCTAGGAGCGCCGAATTCCCAGCACATGTCAATCCAGCCAGTTCGTGGCGCACCCACGGCGGCGAAGGTTTCATCCAAGGAAGTGGAACGATGGCATTCACCATTATCCCTCCTGTCGCCATACCAGCACTCAAATTGACCACTACATAACCAGCAATCTTGCCGCTGCCATTGTACAAACCACCCGACTGGTGCTTGTTGTTTTTCTTACCGCAAGTATAAGAATCAGATATCACAATAATATCACCATCAACAGTGAAACGATCAGCCACACGGTAGAGTGAGATTGATCCATAACACTTAAATACCTGAGTTATATAAAAACAGGGCATATCCCGTGAAAGATATGCCCTGTATGCAACGCTTATACGTCTGCGTCTATCAATGGAAGAAATTAGTTCTTCGGTCCGCCGAATTCCCAGCGTACGCCAACCCAGCCCGCACGTGGTGCACCAGGTGCACGCAAGCTGGCACGATGGTCTTCACCACCGTCGAAAGCACCATTAGCCAGGAAATAGGACTCACCAATCATGCCGCCGCTACTATATTCGCGATCGAAAATGTTGATGGCCTTGGCAAACAACTGCCATCCATTGCCGAAGTTGTAACGGGTATCCAGGTTCACAATTGTGTAACCACCCAGTTTCGCACCTTCACCCTGGTCCTTGTTGTTTTCGTTACCGTGTGCATATTGGTCAGAATACATCATGACATTGGCACCTACACTCCACTGCGGAGTGATGGCATATTCACCACGGAACTTCAGGCGGTGCGCAGGGATACCAGCCAGGCGGTCACCCTTGCGTACACTGATCACATCATTATCTGCCGATGTGTTCACTTCATTGGCCAGGGTCATATTGCTTTCATAAGTTGCCTTGATGTAGCTATAACCCACTGTCCAGTTGAAATCACCCTGGTTGCCCATCAGGTTGGTATCGAAGCCCATGCGGCGAGTCTTGCCCACGTTGTCGAAGTAACCCATGCCGTTGGTGGCGTTTGCATAGATGAACTGAATATCATCAGTATTCTGTGCACGATACACACTGGCGGTCCAGCGCAAATCCTCTGCCAGGTTACCACGCAGACCTGCCTCATAGGTCTTGGCAACCACCTGCTTCAATGGTGGGTCACCAGCCATGGCATTAGGCAGTTTGCAAGGCTCATCAGGATTGGCACAACCCAGCTCAATTGCTGTTGGCGCGCGGCTACCTTCATTATAGGAACCGTAGAACGTCCAGTCCTTGGTTGGCGTGAAGTTCAGGCCAATTGCAGGATTGATACGGTTATAGGTATGGTAGCCAGACAGTGACTCAGGACCTGATGGTTCCAGCTTGTCACGGTTTTTCACTGTGGTGTAGTTGTAACGTGCAGACAGTGTCAGATGCCAGAAGTCATTCAATGACAAAGTGTCTGTCGCGAACAGGCTCCAGGTACGGGTACGGCCTGTCAGCTTTACGTCGCCCTCATCGTTGAATTCGCCAATTCCATCTATGCCACGGCTGGCGTTCAGGTTGCCGAATTCGGTTGATTGGCTGAAGCTGGTCTTGCCTTCATCATAGCCAAAACCCACGATGAACTGGTTTTTCTTCTCAAACAGGTTCTGGTTGAAGCTCAGCTGGGTGTTGAAACCATAGCTTTCCTTACGGGCACGGCTACGATTCAACGCGCCACCACAAGCTTCTTCCATCTCGTCATCATCTGCAACGCTACAGTCAGCCAGGTACTCGTCGTCGTCCACATCATCGTTACCATCACCATTCAGGGTGCGGGTATTGGAGTGACGGAAATAGACGTTACCACTCAGCATGACATCATCATTAAACCAGTGGTAACCATTCAGGTTGATAAAAGACATGGTATTCCGTGTCTGGTCAGGACGAGTCAGGATGGTATCGCGACCCAGTGTGCGCAACATGTCGGAAGGCGTCAAACCATTGCCGATCATATCGTTATCCGCACCGGTGTAGCTCAGCTCCAGACGGCTGGTCTCGTTTTGCCAACCTACCTTGGCGAACATCTGACGCACATCGGTTGGAGAATAGTCACGCCAGCCATCTTCACGGAAAGAGTTGGCAGTGATAAAGAAATCCACTGCTCCGTCATCTGACAACACGCCATATTCAACAGAACCTGTCTTGCGCCCCCAGGAACCAACACTGGCTTCCAGTGCAGCACCCTGGTTGTCACGACCATTCTTGGTCTGCAGGGACAAGGCACCGCCCAATGTATTCAGGCCGAACAATGGGTTGGAACCAGGAATCAGTGACATGTTGGAAATGGCGTTCACAGGAATCAGATCCCAGCTGACGACATCACCAAATGGCTCATTGACGCGCACCCCATCAACATAAACCGACAAACCCTGGGGAGTTCCCAGCAAAGGCGATGCGGAATAGCCACGGAAACTGATATCAGGCTGGAACGGGTTGTTTTGTGTATCGTTGACGTTCACACCGGCAATATTGTTCTGCAGGTAATCAGCGATTGTGACACTGCGCTGCTTCGTCATCTGCGGACCGGTAATCAACTGAATGCTCGCAGGTACCTGCTCCAAAGGCACCCCCAGTGATGGCAAAGGTGTAGTGCTGACCACACCAACCTTGTCTGCAACGATAGGGCTGGCATCTTCAGCCTGGGCCATGGATGACATGGCGCAAGCATTCGCAACCAGCACGGCAACCGCGCTTAGCTTGAAGCTCTCTCTCTTAGACATACAATCCTTCCATAGTAATTTTTTTTAGATATAAACCGGTTGAATTTTTACAACCAGCGTACTGACATAAAAGCAACTTCTGTGCCATTTTTACAACAAATCATAACTCATTGTATTTATTAAAATAATTTTTTAGCAAAAAATCATGATTTTGAAATTGGTTATATATAGCCAATTCAGTTGGTTGTATACAGCCAATTGGCTATATATAGCCAATTTATGGTTGTGCTCCAACCAACCATTTCGGCAGCCTAAGCATATAAAAAAACCGTCATTGCCTGGACACGTTATCCAGGCAATGACGGTTCAATCAAAACATGCTTCAGATACTTTGCAATAATGCTTTCGGAGACTGATTCAGGAAACGCCGCATACCCAGCCAGGCAGCCAATGGTACCAATACGGCAGCCAACAACATGATGCCTAGCGCTCCCGGTACATTGAACTGATAGGGAATGTTGAATACCCGGCTGCTGAGGTAGTACGCCATGATGGCAGCCGAGACAGTTGCGACCATCGCGGCCAGCAGTCCTATCATGGCAAACTCGGTCCACAATGCTTGCACTACCTGCCTGCGCGATGCGCCGAGCACCCGCAGCAAGGTTGCTTCTCGCACTCGCTCTTCCCTGGTGGCCACCAGGGCTGCATACAGGACAGACAACCCGGTCAGCACGCTGAAGGCAAATACATACTCCAGCGCGTGACTCATTTTATTCATGATCTCGCGCACCTGCTCCAGCAAAGCTGCCACATCAATAATGGTCAGATTGGAGAATTCGCGTACCAGCTGGTTCAAGACCTGCTCCTGCCCTGCAGGTAGATGAAAGCTGGTAATGTAACTGGCAGGATACTGATCCAGTACTCCTGGTGGTGTCACAGCGAAGAAATTGGCACGCATGCTGTCCCACTCCACTTTACGTATGCTGCTGACTTCCAGTTCAAGCGCATTGCCTGCCACATCGTAAGCCAGTTTGTCCCCCAACTTGATATGCAAGTCCTTGGCAATGCCCTGCTCCAGAGATATCAAAGGCTTGCCCTGCGCGGATGGCTTCCACCACTGCCCTTCCAGCAGCTGGTTGTCTTGCTGCATTTCTGCTGCCCAGGAGAGATTGAACTCCCGCTCGGCCAGGCGACGCACCCGATCATCCTGATAATCCGCCGGATTCAGGGGGCTTCCGTTAATGGCAGTCAAGCGACCGCGCACCATGGGAAAAATGTCCACCTGGTGCAAGCCTTGCCGGGCAAAGAATTGCCTGACCGGTTCTATTTGCTCCGGCTGGATGTTGATAATAAAGCGATTGGGCGCATCTTCCGGCAGGCTCTGCTGCCAGCTGGATAACAAGTCTCCGCGCACTATCGCCAGCAGGATCAGCGCCATCAGCCCTAGGCTGAACCCCATGATCTGGGCAATGGCCAACCCGGGCCTGCGCTTGAACGCTGCCAACCCCAGCCTCCAGGAACCGGTAACATCTTGTGGAAGTCGCATCAACAGACGAATTCCCAGCCAGGCAAGCAGGACCACGGCCAATAGCACTCCTGTCAGGGCCAACAATACAATCCCTGCCAGCCTGAGGTTCCCTGCCTGCCATAACACTAATGCAGCCAGCACCAGCAGGGCTGGCAGGAAATGCAGCCAATGTGCCCGGTATTGCTCTCCAAGGTCCCGACGCAAAATGCGCAAAGCAGGCACATCACGCAAGCGTGCAAGGTGCGGCCATACCACGGCCAGCATAGTGGCAAACCCTGCAGCCAGTCCGGCTAGTGCAGGTGTCAGCCCGGCTGCTGGCAGTTTTTCCACCAATAACCTGCCAGCCAGCACTGCCAATCCTTCCTGGGCCGCAAACCCCACCAGTACGCCGACTCCGCTCCCGACCAGCGCAATCAGCAATGTCTGGCTCATCAGGATAGAAAAGATAAAACGGCGGGAAGCGCCGAAACAACGCATAAGCGCGTAGCTATCCAGGCTTTTCTGCACATAAGGCTGGCTGGCCAGAAACATGGCCACCATGGCCAGGATCACACTCATCATGGCAGATAAGCCGAGGAACTGACTGGCTTTTTCCAGTGCATTACGCATTTCCGGCCTGGCATCTGTCACACTCTGCAACTGCTCTCCGCGTGTCAATTGCGGTTTCGCCCAGTCGGCATAAGACGCTATTTCAGCGGCATCCCCAGCCAACAACAACTGGTATTTCACCCGGCTGCCAAACTGTATCAACCCGGTTGAAACAATATCTTCTCCATTCATCATCAAGCGCGGCGCAATACTGAATACATCGCCCCCACGGGAAGGCTCTCGCTGCAGAATGGCAGATACTTGCAACTGGCGCTCCCCTACTTCCAGGTGATCCCCTATATTCACACCCAGACGGCTCGCCAGCCGTGGCTCGATCCAGATCGTGCCAGGCTCAGGAACACCATGTGCTGCAGCGCCACCCGTCAGCATCAGCGCCGGAGCCACTTTCTGCAACAGCACCGTCAGCTCACCACGTAAGGGAAAACCACTGGCAACCGCCTTGACCTCGACCAGCTGGCTATCCTCGCCATGCAGCACCATGCTGGGAAATTCCGCTGCCTGCGTCACCTGCAATCCGCGTTGCACAGCTTCTTTTGCATATTTTTCCTGAATGGCATGATCTGCTGCCAGCACCAGATCACCACCTAACAGCATGCCACCTTGTCGCACCAGCGCTGATTCCATGCGATGGGTAAAGAATCCCACCGAGGTCGTGGCAGCAACAGCCAGTATCAACGCCAGTACCAACACACGGATTTCACCTGCAGCCCATTGACTGCGCAGTTGCCGCCAAGCAATCAGGAATGCGGTCATGCTGCGACCTCTACCTGCAATTTCCCTTCATGCAAACGTAAGATACGCTGGCATCGACGTGCCAGATTCATATCATGGGTGACCAGGATCAGGGTTGTGCCGGATTCGGCATTCAGGCCAAACAACAACTCAATAATCCTTTCCCCCGTCTGTTCATCCAGGTTGCCCGTGGGCTCATCCGCAAACAGGATGGCAGGCTGCGGCGCAAATGCGCGGGCAATCGCAACACGCTGCTGCTCGCCACCGGACATCTGGCGCGGGTAATGGGAAAATCTGTGTCCCAGACCTACCCGCTCCAGCGCCGTCATGGATCTGTCCTTGGCATCCTTGCGGCCGGCAAGCTGTAACGGCAGCATGACATTCTCCAGCGCCGTCAGGGCAGGCAACAACTGAAACGACTGAAAAACAAATCCCATGCTGCGTCCGCGCACAGCTGCACGGCCATCTTCATCCAGATGGCTGATTTCCGCACCACTGATCAGCACTTTTCCATTGCTGGGGCTGTCCAACCCGGCGAGCAAGCTCAATAAGGTTGACTTGCCGGAACCGGAACTGCCGATAATCGCCAGTTTTTCTCCTGCTGGCACTTGCAGGGACAGGGATTTCAGAATATCAAGCCGGCCGGCATTATTTTCTATATATTTATCAAGACTGATTGCTTCAACTGCCAAAGGTGTTTGCATTAATGATGTTCCGCTTCATATTTTTATTCAGTGTCATCTGGGCCATGATGATTCATTCTGTACAAGCCGCCACGATTGTCGTGCATGGCGACAGCCTGTCCGCGGCCTATGGCATCCCACGCGAACAAGGCTGGGCCACGCTGCTGGAACTCAGGCTCAAGCAGCAATATCCGGGCTACAAAGTGGTCAATACCAGCATCAGCGGCGAAACCACCAGTGGCGGGTCAAGCCGCATGGCTGCAGTGCTGCAGCAGCACAAGCCCGATATCGTCATTCTTGAACTGGGTGCCAACGATGGCTTGCGTGGGCTGCCCATCCGCGATATGCACGCCAATCTGGCCTCCATGATCAGGACCAGCCAGCAGACCCATGCCCGCGTCCTGCTTGTTGGCATGATGATACCCCCGAACTATGGCCCCAAATATACAAAAGAGTTCAGCGCAACCTATCCTGCGCTGGCTCAGGAGTTCAAACTGCCTTTGGTTAAATTCCTGCTGGATGGTGTTGCCGGCCAGCCTGAGTTCATCCAGGATGATGGCCTACATCCCAAGGCCAATGCCCAGGAAAAGATACTTGATAATGTCTGGCATAGCCTGGAACCACTACTCAGGAGCAGTCAATCGCGTTGAGCCGGCAGGCTGCCAATGCACGACTAGCCCCTGTTCCCCTGCCTGGGCCTGCCACCCGCAGGCAACTCCTATCCCTGGCACAACAATTAACTCATCGCCCAGGTAAAGCAGTGGCATGCGCTCACGCAACCATGGAGGCACATGCCGCTCCTGATATAACTGTTTGAGCGTGCGTGTAGGCCTTCCAGCATCCGGCTTGAAACGCTCACCGCCACTGCGATAACGCACTGCAAGCTGGCGCCCCTGGATCCGCACCATGGACAAGCCTACACCATAAGCCTGTTCACACGACAAACAGCCGTTTCCCGGCAATGACAGCAACGCTTCTCCCTGCCAGAATAAATCCGCAGACATGGGCAATGGCAACTCCACACTCAGGTATGCCATGCCTTGATAGCGCCGCAGATAAGTTGACTCGTGCACTTGCACCTTGATCATCGCAGTCTCACCGGCCTGCAGCAACTGCTGCAGCATTTCCTGCAATCGTGGCAGGCCTGGCATGGGCAAGGCATGCATATTCAACCACCAACGTAACAGGTTACGCGCCCGGGCATCAGACAACTGCGACAGCATGGCCAGCTGCAAACCATTGCCATGCAGCACTTGCTGCGCATCCAGGGCGGCCAACTCATCCAGCAACCCTGTAGCCTCCGCCAAATGTGTTGCAGAGCGCGCCAAGGTTTTGCTTACGGCAGGAAAACGCTGCGCCAACAATGGAAACACCTGGTGCCTGCAGAAATTCCTGTCGTAGCTGACATCCTGGTTGCTTTCATCATCCACCCATCCTAACCCCGCCCATGATGCATAGGACTCAAGCTCGGCACGCGGGCAATCCAGCAAAGGGCGCAACAAGCGCCTTGCCCGGTCATGTACTGCCATGCCTGCCAGCCCTTTTGCCCCTGCACCACGCAATAACTGCAACATCAATGTTTCCGCCTGGTCATCCTGATGATGCGCCAGCACGACATGATCAGCCTGTACTGACAACAGGGCTTCATAGCGCGCACGTCTCGCACTGGCTTCTATGCCCAGGCCAGCATCTCTGTCTACCGTCACATGCCGGCAGTGAAATGTCACCTCCAACCTGGCACATTCGGCGCGGCAGAACTCCATCCATGCATCTGCATTGGGACTCAGGCCATGGTGCACATACATGGCCTCAAGGGTGAAACCATATTGATCACGTGCTTCGGCCAGCAGCTGCAGCAGGACTCGAGAGTCCAGGCCGCCACTGAAAGCCAGCAGCAGATGTTGCCCTGACTGGATATGGGAAGAAAGAAAAGCATTCACCCGGCCTGGCAATGCAGGCGGCAAATGAGAGGCTGCAACAGGATCACACGGCTGGGAGCGCTCGCTTCCAGCCGTGAAAATTGGATTATTTGACAGGGGTTTCCTTGAACTTGCCATAACTCATGAGACGCTCATAACGGGCACCCAACAAGTTATCTGTCGACTTGACTTGCAGGCGGGCAATTTCATCTGCCAAAGCGCGACGCAGACTCTGCATCATTTCTTCCGGCGCACGGTGGGCCCCGCCCATGGGTTCTGGCACGATACGATCAACCAGCCCAAGGGTCTTGAGTCGCACAGCAGTGATACCCAGGGTTTCAGCAGCTTCCGAAGCCTTGTCCGCACTTTTCCAGAGAATGGAAGCACAGCCTTCCGGTGAAATAACCGAATAAGTGGAATACTGCAACATCATCAGGTGATCCACCACACCAAGCGCCAGTGCGCCACCAGAGCCACCTTCACCGATAATTACACCGATGATGGGCACAGTGAGTTCAGCCATCACGTACAGGTTGCGTGCAATCGCTTCCGACTGGCCACGCTCTTCCGCACCGATACCCGGATACGCTCCCGGGGTATCAATCAGGGTAATGATAGGCATCCTGAACTTTTCAGCCAGCCGGTACAGGCGTAAAGCCTTGCGATATCCTTCCGGACGCGGCATGCCAAAATTGCGGTACTGCCGTTCTTTGACATCCCGCCCTTTCTGGTGGCCGATCACCATCACCGGCTGGCCTTCAAAACGGGCAATGCCACCGACAATCGCCGGGTCATCGGCAAATGCGCGATCACCATGCAACTCCTCAAAATCAGTGAAAATACCACGGATATAATCCAGGGTATAAGGCCGCTGAGGATGACGTGCCACCTGGGAAATCTGCCACGCGGTAAGCTTGGCATAGATATCCTTGGTCAAGGTCATGTTTTTCTGTTGCAGTCGCTCTATCTCTTCGGAGATATCCAGTGCGGAATCATCCTGCACATAGCGCAGCTCTTCAATCTTGGCTTCCAGTTCGGCAATGGGTTGCTCGAAATCAAGGAAACTGGTTTTCACGTTATTGGTTTTGGCGTTCATAGGGCGTCAATTATAAAGTATTTTCACGTTTTCATCGCTGAGCCATCCCTTCAGCCCATGCAATAATTCATCCTGCAATTCCACACGCCAGTCATCTCCCAGCATCAGCTCAACCTGAGCTTCCTGATTGCGGTATGCCACTTTCACGGCACAACCACGCTCAGCCGGCGCGGTTTCCCGCTTGCAATACGGTGCCAGCAAGCCACGCAGCTTGTCGGCATCAGCCTGACCATTACAGCTGATCTTCAGCAGGCTGGCATAATCATTACGGGCGCCTGCTATATCATTCAGGCGGCGTGCATTGACGCGTACACCACCAGAGAAATCGTCATGGCTGACCCGGCCTTCCACGATCAGCAACTGATCTTCCTTGAGCAAGGCGGCATTTTCATTCAGCAACTCGCCACTGACCACAATATCGACGCGTCCGGCCATGTCATCCAGTGTCACAATCGCCATTTTTCCGCGCCCGGTCATGCGCACACGTATCCCCATCACCACACCAGCCAGTAATTGTGGCTGGTCACTGGGTTTGATATTGGCAAGACTTTGACGCACAAAGGTCGCCACTTCTTTTTGGTAGGCTGCGTAAGGATGTCCACTCAGGTAAAAGCCCAGCGCGGCTTTTTCCTCCTGCAGCTGTTGCTTCTCCGTCCACGGTGGCGTTTCTGGCAACACATGGACAGCACTGTCAATCACGGAACCAAACAGGCTATCCTGCCCGCTTGCAGCCCCACTCTGTTCAGCAGCACTGATGGCAAGGCTGACACCTGTCAGTAATGCCGCGCGATTGGGCTCGATCTTGTCGAATGCGCCTGCACGGATCAAGGATTCAATTACGCGGCGATTGACCTTACGCAAATCCAGGCGGCTGCAGAAATCGAACAAGTCCTTGAATGGCCCATTCTCCTTGCGTGCAGCGAGTATCAGCTCAATCGCTGCCCAGCCCGTGCCCTTGATCGCGCCCAGACCGTAGAGCATCTGTTTGTCATTGATAGGCTTGAAGCGGAATTCACTTGCATTGATATCGGGAGGCAATACTTCCAGCTGGTTGGCAACACAGTCATCATGGAACAGGTGCACGTTATCCGTATTGTTCATATCGGCTGAAATAGTCGCCGCCATGAATGCTGCTGGATAATGTGCCTTCAGATAAGCAGTATGGTAGGCAACCAAGGCGTAAGCTGCAGCGTGAGATTTGTTGAAGCCGTAGCTGGCAAACTTTTCCATCAAGTCAAATAGCTCGCCAGCCTGCTTTTCTGGGGTGCCATTATTGACTGCGCCCTCAATGAAAATGCTGCGCTGCTGCGCCATTTCTTCCGCTTTTTTCTTACCCATGGCGCGGCGCAACAAATCAGCGCCACCCAGGCTATAGCCCGCAACCACCTGGGCAATCTGCATCACCTGCTCCTGATAGACCATGATGCCATAAGTCTCTTTCAGGATGGGTTCCGTTGCCGGATGTGGATATTCCACGCGCTGCAAGCCATGTTTGCGACGACAGAAATCCGGGATCAGATCCATCGGACCTGGTCGATACAAGGCCACCAGTGCAATGATGTCTTCAAACACATCAGGCTTGGCCTGTTTCAGCATATCCTTCATGCCGCGCGATTCCAGCTGGAATACTGCTGTCGTGTTGGCGGCCTTGAGCAACTGGAAGCTGGCTTTGTCATTGAGCGGCAAAGTTTCAAAACTCAGCGGCTCCTGGCCTTTTTCTGCGCGTTGCAGGTTGGCACTTTCCAGCGCCATATCCAGAATGGTCAGGGTACGTAACCCCAGAAAGTCAAACTTGACCAGGCCCACCGCCTCGACATCATCCTTGTCATACTGGCTGACCACACTCTCGCCACCAGCCTGACAATAGATAGGAGAAAAATCAGAAATCTTGCCGGGTGAAATCAGTACGCCACCTGCGTGCATCCCAATGTTGCGTGTCAACCCCTCCAGTCGCAATGCCAGCTCCAGCAGTTCGCCCACCTCTTCTTCCTGCTCGCGACGCTCCTTGAGCTGCGGTTCCTTTTCCAGCGCATCGCTGAGACTGATACCCAGCTCGTTCGGAATCAACTTGGCAACACCATCCACAAAATTGAAAGGCAGGTCCAGTACACGCCCGACATCGCGGATCACGGCCTTGGCGGCCATGGTACCGAAAGTAGCAATCTGTGAGACCGAGTCCAGGCCGTACTTGCGTTTGACATAGTCAATGACACGGTCACGGCCTTCCTGGCAGAAGTCGATATCGAAGTCGGGCATGGAAACCCGCTCTGGATTCAGGAAACGCTCGAACAGCAGCGCGTACTGCATAGGATCAAGGTCGGTAATCCCCAGGCTGTAGGCCACCAGTGAGCCTGCACCCGACCCCCGGCCCGGCCCGACCGGCACACCATTGTTCTTAGCCCAGTTGATAAAGTCCGCCACGATCAGGAAATAGCCGGGAAACCCCATCTGGATGATGATGCCGGTCTCAAATTCCAACCTGGCCTCATATTCCGGGCGCTTAGCTTCACGCTCAGCCTCGTCCGGGTAAAGTACGACAAGCCGCTCTTCAAGACCAGTCTGGGCCTGGAGTTTCAAATACTCATCCAGGCTCTCGCCATTCGGTGTCGGAAATTGCGGCAGGTAATTCTTGCCCAGTGTAAGGGTCAGGTTGCAACGCTTGGCAATCTCGACGCTGTTGGCCAATGCCTCAGGAATATCGGCAAACAATGTTGCCATCTGCGCCTGGGTCTTGAAATACTGCTCTTCAGTGAAAAGTTTTGGCCTGCGGTTGTCTGCCAGCACATACCCCTGGGCAATACATACCCGGGCCTCATGTGCCTTGAAATCATCCTGGGTCATGAACTGCACCGGATGCGTTGCCACTACTGGCAGACTCAAGGCACTGGCCAGAGCCAATGCCTTATTGATATACGCTTCCTGCTGGACATGATCGGTACGCTGCAATTCAATATAGAAACGCTGCGGGAACAGCGCCGCCCATTTTTCTGCCAGCTGCTGCGCCTGGGCGGCATTCCCCTGCAGCAAGGCTTGCCCAATATCACCCCCCATGGCCCCCGACAGGAGGATCAACCCTTCACTGCCTCCTTCATGCAGCCACTCATACTTGATCTCAGCACGATCACGATACTGGTTATGCAGGTAGGCACGACTCAGCAACTCACACAAGCGCAGATATCCCTGATCTGTCTGACACAGCAGCAACATACGGTAAGGCTGGTCGCGCTTGGACTCATTTTCCAGCCAGATATCGGCTCCGATCAGCGGCTTGATACCTTTGCCCCGGGCTGCTTTGTAGAACTTGACTGCACCAAACAGGTTGTTCAGGTCAGTCAATGCCAGGGCCGGCATCTGATCAGCAACTGCCTGCTTGACGTAATCGCCAATACGCACAGTGCCATCAACGACAGAGTATTCGCTATGACAGCGAAGATGGATGAATGATGGATTAGACATAACTGCCCCGATTTTACCTGATTCCCCCATCTTGATACCAAGATATTGTAGCCGGAGCTCCTTCTCATCTGAAGAAGCACTACCCACTTGCGCCCTTACTGCGCTACACTGGGCCTTTAACCATCATTCAACTTGTTTACGGAAAAGGATCTGATTCATGGCAACAGTCACTCTCAAAGGTAACCCGGTACAGATTGGCGGCAACCTGCCACAGAAAGGCGCAACAGCTCCTGATTTTCAACTGGCGGATGCCAAGCGTAGCCTGTTGAGCCTGGCGGATTTTGCCGGCAAACGCAAAGTACTGAACATCTTCCCAAGTATTGATACCCCGACTTGCGCTACCTCAGTACGCACTTTCAACAAGCAAGCCAGCAATCTCGACAATACTGTCGTACTCTGCGTCTCTGCTGACTTGCCATTTGCACAAAGCCGTTTCTGCGGCGCTGAAGGTCTGGAAAACGTAGTGACACTCTCCACCTTCCGTGACACTGCAAAATTCTCCGGGGATTATGGCGTGCAGATTCTCGACAGCAGCCTGGCAGGCCTGACTGCCCGTGCGGTTGTGGTACTGGACGAGAACAACCAGGTATTGCACAGCGAACTGGTTTCTGAAATCGCCAACGAACCCAATTACGAAGCGGCACTGGCAGTACTGTAAATCAGTAAAGCAGTCGCGGCATGCCGCGGCTGCCTCCTCTACTCTTTCTGGAACCTGTCCAGACGAGTCCTGCTCCACTTCATGTCATCAGGCTTTACGTCAATCCTGACGGCAATTCACCTGGCTTATGATGCATTTGGTAACCCATCCATAAGCTATTGGCAATCCTGCCTGCCATTAACTCGGCCTGCGCCTGCAAAGCCTGGTTGGGCTGCATGGCAAGAGTCTGGTGAAACAATGCCAGCCAGTGCTTGAATAATTCTGCATTTAGTTCCGGCAATGCGATATGCCTGGACATGGGCGTGCCCGAGAAGCGCTGGGTGCCCAGCAGGATACCGCTCCAGAAATCAGTCAACTTCCTCAGATGCTCATCCCAGTCACTGACATGGGCATTGAAAATAGGCCCCAGCTGAGCATCCTCGCGCACGGTTGCATAAAACGCATCAACCAGCGAACGGATTTCATCTTCTGTGCAAATAAGGCGCTCACGCATGGAAAAAGCCTATTGATCCTGATAAGCGGTATATTTGGCATTGCTGCCACGTGCCTTCTCGACCGGGTACTTTTTGGCATTCAGGTCGATCTTGGCATTGGCAGCCGCAATCAGGTCTATACCGCAGACTTCTGCAATACGCAGCAGGTAGACCATGGTATCAGCCAGTTCGTAGCCAATTTCCGTCTTGCGCTCTTCGCTCAACGCAATACTTTCCTGCGGCGTATCCCACTGAAAATGCTCAACCACCTCGGCTGCCTCCACAATCATTGCCATGGCAAGATTCTTCGGTGTGTGAAACTGCTCCCAGTCGCGCTCAGCCACAAACTGGTTGATACGCGCACGCAACTGCGCCAGTGAGTCTGCACGAGACTGCTCAGTCATGAGATTTTTCCTTGCGATTAGAACCCGCCACCATCCTGATCTCAAACAAGCGGCACTCAAGTGCCCCATTAAACAAGGGTGTACGCTTGCTTGGCGCAAGGCGCATAAGCTTGGGCAGTCTCATGTCATTGGTCAGGAAATAGGTATTCCATCCCGCAAACTTCCTTTTCAGAGATTCTCCCATCTTGGGATATAACGCTGCCAAGTCTTCATCTTCCCCGATGCGCACACCATACGGTGGATTTGCCACCAGGGTACCTTCTGTTGCAGGAGGCAGCGTTTCGGTAAAGTCACCATGTGCAATCTGTACCGCGTCGCGCAGCCCAGCCTGTTCCAGGTTCTGGCGTGTCACCCTGACTGCCCGCAGATCCAGGTCACTGCCATATAGTTTCTGGAATGTCACAGGCTTGGCACGGCTTTTCGCCTGCTTGAGCAACGACTGCCAGGCAGCGGCATTGAAATTCCGCAATCGTTCAAATCCAAAGCGGCGATTGCTGCCTGGCGCAATGTCCAGTGCCATCATGGCAGCCTCCAGCAGGAAAGTCCCGCTGCCACACATAGGGTCCAGCAATGGCGTACCAGGTTGCCAGCCTGATAGTTTCAGGATGCCTGCAGCCAGGTTTTCGCGCAATGGCGCCTCAATACTCGCGCGACGCAAGCCTCGCTGATACAAGGCATTGCCGGAAGTATCCACATAAAGCTGATACTCCTCTGCGCCCAGGTAGGCATGTACACGGATATCCGGCTCGCGGGTATCAATGGAAGGCCGGCTACCCACTTCTTCACGGAAGCGGTCGCAAATGGCATCCTTGATGCGTAGGGTGGCGAACTCCAGGCTCTTGAGCGGACACTTGACCCCGGTCACCTTGACCATGAAGTTCTGCTCCACATCAAACCATTGAGTCCAGTCTATCTTTTTTGCCCCCTGATACAACTCATCCTCGTTGCTGTAACGCCCCTTACCAACCTGCAGCAGGATGCGCGTGGCAATCCGGCTTTCAAGATTAGCGCGGTAGCAAAGCAACATATCTCCGGCAAACCCCACACCGCCATCCGTTGGCTTGATCTGGCGTGCGTGAAGGCTTTTCAACTCATCTTCCAGCAAAGACTCCAGTCCTCGAGGACAAGTGGCAAAAAATTGATGATGCATGATGTATCCTGAATACTTTTAGGTCTCCAGCAACAAACGGTTGCTGGTACCAGGGTTATGTTCGCGCAGGCGCTCGACAAATTCGAGAAACTCTATCTTGTATTCCGCTTCCAGCGCCTTGGCGCGTACGCGTAATGTACTCCAACGCAGATCATTAGGTGCGCGCTTGAAGCCAAACACCACCACATTGCCTGGTCGGCCTGTCGGCATCACCAGCATCCGGCCATGAAAGCTGGTCTCAATACGCTGCAGGTAAACATCGTAATTTTTATCGCTGCCCCAGAGATTGATCGCACACATGCCATCCAGGGTAATAGCTTCGAAACAGGAATCGAAAAAATCCTGCGAGCACAGCTCTGCCGGCATACCATTGCTACCGAACGCATCCATCATCAGCATGGAAGTCGTACCCGGGTTATCCCTCAGGAAAGCAACTGCGTCTCCCTCAATAATCTCAAAACGCGCATCATTTTCCGGTGTAAAAAAATGGCTGCGGGCCACCTCGATGATGCGTGGGTTAATTTCCACCACCCGTGTCTTCATTTGCGGCAGGTGATGATAAACATACTTGGGAATCGAGCCTCCGCCCAGGCCGAGCACCACCAGATCCACGGGCTTTTTCTGGAACAGCATGAATACCATCATGCCACGGGAATAACGCAGCTCGAGCGCGTAAGGATCCTTTACACGCATCGAACTCTGGATGGTGTCCGAACCCAGGTGCAGGGAGCGTACGCCATCAATTTCGCTCACATCCACGCTATCCTCGCTGGTAATGGCCTTATGGATACTGCGTGCAATCTTTCTTCCGACTCTCAGCATCAGGCAGCCACACTTTCTTCAGTCTCCTCACCCTGCTCCAGGGATTTGAAGCGGCTTTCCAGCTCAACCAGCAGGGTATCAACCTTTTGTATTTCAATCAGCACACGGCTGCCCGGCGCCAGCTCAGGCATGCCATGCACCTTGGTGATCAGTGGCATGCCGTCAATCCGCACCAAACTCTCGCGCCACACCACGGCACCGATCTCACTGATACCTTCCTGCAGTAAATATTGCAGGCACCAGTAGCGCTCCATACGCGTCTGGAATTCGTTGTAGGCGTTATAGGTCAGGTCGAAATTGCGCATTGTCACGGCGAGTTCGTCACTTCCCTGCGGATAAATCGGGCTTTCCTGCCGAACGACAGAAATGATCTGTCGCTGATTCACAAGATCAACCGCCCGGCGCAATGGCGAAGTACTCCAGCTGTACTGGCTCACCCCTAGACCCTGGTGCGGCTCAGCCTTGACGGTCATATACACTTTTCCGTTCCCTTGCGCGCGATAGATTCCAGGTACCTGGTGTTCTGCCAGCAACCCACCCCAATGACTGTTGGCTTCTATCATGAGTTCGGATACCAATTTATCAATAGGAGCCCCTCGGCGGCGGCCCACAATACTGACATGCCCATCTTTCACATAAAAGTTGTAATCTGTTTGAATCGGTCGCGTTGGGTCAAATTTCCCTCGGGCTTTTTCCAATGACTCTGCCAGCCTGAACAGGAACAGCAACTTCTGCCAGTACGGATGCCCGCTATCCTGCTCCAACGTGTTCTCATTGAAATATGGCTCCAGCGTATCATGGCGCAGATTGGCAGCCACTTTCACCTGCTCCACCCGGCTTTCATGGGCAATGATGCTGTAATCAGGTGCCACATCCAGATACAGCGACAAGGCAGGACGCCATTCTCCTTCGTTGAGGCTGAACGGCGTCACCACCTCCTCAGGCAGCATGGTGATCTTGTTCCCAGGCATATAGACTGTAGACAAGCGCTGCAACACCACCTGATCCAGCTCACTACCCGGCAATATCCCCAGCGCGGGAGCCGCAATATGGATGCCTACGCGCGTTATGCCGTCCGCCAGCGCCACCAGCGTAAAGGCATCATCAATTTCCGTGGTGGTACTGTCATCAATACTGAACGCTTCTGCCTCAGCGCGCGGTAAATCCTGTGCAAGTACGGGCAGCTCCAGTTGCGGAAAATCTGCACCATCCGCAAAATACTCGCGCAGGAATGCTCCAAGGTGATAATCATGCACAGAAGCAATGGCCCCACATGCAGCCAATATGCGCACCATATGCTGATGGGTTTCAATCGCCGCTTGTTCTAGCGCTTTCCACTCGAGGCTGTTTTTGTCCGGCTGGTACAGCAAGGCATCTATCACCTTGGCGTCGAACTCTGCCGGCAACTGGTTACGCTTGAGTTGCTCTACATATTGCGCTACTTTTTCTGCTTGCAACCGCTTCTTTTCCAACCCTGCCAACGCTGCCTGCAAGGTCTCCTCAGGGGCCGCCTTGTACCGCCCCTTGCCTTTACGGTAAAAATACATGGGAGCGCTGTGCAACCGTATGGCAATTGCAGCAGCCTGAATGGAAGTAGGCTTGGCACCATGATATTCCTGGGCAAGCTCCTCAAAGCCGAACTCGGGTTCGCCACAACACTCCCACAGGAAAGATACATCCAGCGTTTCAGCCTCAGTTGTCGCCTGCTCCATGAATCCCGAAAGTGTGCCCTCAAAATGCATCAGCACATTGGAAGACTTGATTTTGGAGCGTTTGCCGGAAATGGATTCCACCTGGAGAGAACTGGGGTTTTCCGTCATGACCGAGGCAACCTTGAAACTACCCTCTTCTTCAAAAAATACGTTCATAATCCTGCTTTTTGGTCGTGCCCAGTTGACGGCACGCGTTGATTGTCTGTAATTTAGCGCCTATGCATAACGCCGAACGAATGATACATGAGATCGGGCAACGCCCAACCTCTTCCCGTGTCGCAGTACTCAATATCCTGCTGGAGTCCGAGTTTCCCCTCACTCACCATGAGCTGCTGCAGACACTCACCCAATCAGCACCATTTGATCGTGTCACGCTTTACCGTGTCCTGGACTGGCTGGTGGAATGCAGCCTAGTACACCCTATCATGGGTGAAGACCGTACCAGGCGCTTTCAAGTCACCCAGCATAATGCCAAACACCATCACGCACACTTTGAATGCACGTCATGCGGCAAAATGTTCTGTCTGGATGATGTAAAACCAAAAGTACCCAATAGCGTACCTGCCCACTTTACCGTCGAATCCGTCGAACTCAATATCAAAGGCCAGTGCGATCAATGTAATGCCGCTTGATTAGCGGGCACATTCCTGGCCAGCACATCTACACTGGCCAATTTTACCAGCCTTTTCCTGACGCCTTGTATTACCAATCCAAAAAATAATGCAACATAGTTGCAAAAATAAACTTACCGCCTTAATATGCAACTTTGTTGCATTATTGGAACTCAGGGAATGTCAACTTCCTCTGTCATAACTACGGAAGACTTGCTGTGCATGCCTGGCAATCAGTATATGAATGCACAACAACTTTTATTTTTCCGCCAGCTACTTGAGCAGCAGCTGATTAGTATCCGCAATAACGCTGTCGCCACAGGAAACCATCTGCGTGAACACGAAGATTTTCCTGACCCCGCCGATCGGGCCACGCAAGAGGAATTGCATACGCTGGAATTGCGCACGCGTGATCGCGAAAGAAAGCTGGAAAAGAAAATCAGCGCCGCACTGCAGCGCATCACGAATGGCGAATACGGATATTGCGAAGAGACCGGAGACCCCATCGGCCTAAACAGGCTACTTGCCAGGCCGACGGCCACACTATCACTGGAAGCTCAGGAACGTCATGAAAGACGGGAGCGCCAATTCAGAAGCTAGCTAGTCATTATGAATACAGAAATCAATATGAAAAAAGATAAGAAACTACCCGTCACAGTCCTGTCAGGATTCCTTGGTGCAGGTAAAACTACCTGCTCAATCATATTCTCAATAATATAGGGGAAGTCATACAAATAGGAATTATTCAATAAAATACGTTATGCAGCAGAAAATGGATCATGTATCTTCTGGAAGCATCTACGGGTTATCCGCAGGATGCTCAGGAACACCACAAATCTATCGTACAAAGATGATCTGTTACAATCCTTCCCAACGTCAAATAGAGAAATTGTGATTCAGTACCGTCTGTAAAAATAATCATCATAAAAAATGACAAGATCAAATCGCAATTCAACTTTTATAATGAGTTTCATCAAGAAATACCACTATCCACTTATTTACTTATTGGTCACATCCGCATTGCTTTTTTTCTTTAGTGATGCGTCTTTTTCCATTTCACTCCGCATATGTACAGAAGTATTCCTCATTTGCATCTTTGTTTGCGCAATTAGCAACAACTACCTCAGGTCTACGCTGTGGATCATATATAACCTTGTCTTATCAAGTCAGATAAATTCGGTCATCAGCACAGGAGAATTCCTCATCCCCCTCACCATTTTGAATATAGAGGAGGCATCTGCTGTAGGTAATGAGGCATTATTCAAAATAATACTGGTTACCATATTATATTTCTCTTTATCCCTGCTTATTATCAAACAGAAAAAGTTAAAATTAGGAAGATTCTTAATTGCTCCAGTCATTATTTCCCTGCTATTCACTGGACCGATAAGAAGTAGCATATCCACACTGTATTATACATACAAGCAGGTATCCTATCACCCTTCATATAATTACTTCGATTTAGACCAGAACTTCCTGAAACATAAATTCTACGACACTTCAACACTGCCTGACTCGCTTCAGCATATCAAGAAGAGTCCCAATATCATTGTTATTTTCTCTGAAGGATTATCTTCTATTGTCATCGATAAAAACAATAACAAGGCGCTGAATCTAACCCCTAATATATCCTCGGCATATGAAGAAGGATTTTATGTAGATAATTACTTCAACCACACCGCCGCTACATTCAGAGGATTGAGAGGACAATTAATTTCTGGATATCAGTACAGGGACGGCATCACCAAGCAGAATAATGGCCTGGACCAGATCAATAAAGAAAAAGTAAAAAAAATGTATTCAGGAAAATTGATCTCCCTGCCCGAGATATTGAATAATCACGGCTATCACACCTATTTCATCTCTTCCACAGAAAGAGATAGCAACCTCAATAGCCTATTGGCATCCATGCCTTTTCACAAAGTGTTTGGTATGGAAGATTTCAATTGGTCAGTAAACGATAGAATGTCAGACAAGGCATCATTCAAGGCATTGAGTGATATAGTATCCAGCATGGATACAAATGACCAGCCATTTTTTATTGGCATATATCCATCAGGCACTCATCATGGCTTGGATAGCCCAGATACAGCGTATATGGATGGAAAAAACTCTTATTACAATAAATTCCACAATCTTGATGAGCAAATTGGTTCGTTTATCTCGTGGTTCAGATCCAGTAAATATTATGACGATACGATATTAATCCTGACCGGAGATCACTCAACCTTCCCCACACCTGAATTTAAGAAAAGTTTCGGTACAAACAACTCATTCTTTGTTGACAAAATTCCATTTATGATACTAGGAAAAAGCATAAAACATGATGTGTTTGACGCAAAAGGAAAAAACAGCCTGTCTCTGGCACCTACAATTTTAAATATCATCGGCATTAATGCCGGCGACAATTATTTTCTCGGTTGCTCTTTGTTCGATATTGACTGCAATAATCCCTTATCCAATATTTCTGCCATCGGGGATATTTTCTTTTCAATCAATCCAGACTCCAAAGGGAACTATACCGTCACGCCGTTAGAAGACCATCACTTAATCAGGCTGTTTTATCACATCAGCGGATAGTTTTTATTATCCACCATAATTATTATCAAGGCTTACCATGACTCTGGACCATCGTATCCCGGTCACGCTGCTGACCGGATTTCTTGGCAGCGGCAAGACCACGCTGCTCAATAAACTACTCAATAATCCAGGCATGAAGAATACTGCCGTGATCATCAATGAGCTGGGTAGCGCCGGGCTGGATCATATCCTCGCCCGCACTGTGGAAAGCCAGCAGATTGCCGACAACACCGTGCTACTGGAATCCGGCTGCCTGTGCTGCACCCTGAGCAACGAGCTCGCCGACACCATGCGTGACCTGTTTTTCAAGCGTCAGCTGGAGGCCATCCCCATGTTCAATCGCCTGGTCATTGAAACCACCGGCATGGCCGACCCTGGCCCCATCATGGCCAACTTGCTCAATGAGCCGGTGATTTCCTCGACTTACCGTTTGGACGCAGTGGTAGTCACCATAGACAGCCAATATGGCTTGCAGCAAATCTCTGAACATGGCGAGGCCCGTAAACAAGCGGCTGTTGCCGATGTCCTGTTGCTCAGCAAGACCGACCTGGCCACTGCAGCGGAGCTGGATACGCTATCAGCCACTCTGCAGCAGATCAACCCTGGGGCCTCCCAGTATCGTATTACACATGGCGAAATTGATCCGTCAGCCATCATTGATGCTGGGCTGTTCGATCCCAGCGGCACGCAGGCGCAGCCACAACGCTGGCTACGCGCGCCATCCCGCTCCAAGGCTGTACGCGGAATGTTGCCGCAAACCGTGCATGAAGATGAAATCACCAGTTTCACAGTCACCATGCCCAAGCCGTTGACCTGGATGCAGCTTGAGCCGGTGTTGCAATGGTTGTGCGCCGAACATGGGGAAAGCCTCCTGCGCATGAAAGGCATCATCCATGCTGAGGATCTCCCTGCCCCGATTGCCATCCATGCCGTACACCATACTCTTTATCCGCCTAACCTGCTGCAAGGTTGGGATGAGGATGAACCCATCACGCGCATCGTGCTGATCGGCAAAGGGCTGGATGAACTCAAGATTCGTGATGCATTGATGCAAATCTAGCCAGGGGTTGTAGCAACTGCCTGATTTCATGATCCAGTTCATCCTGGGTGATAAAAACCAGGCGGCTGCGCTGGTCACTTGCATCCCAGTGCCGCAATATTTCCGGCTTACCCAGAACATGCTGAACCCGATGCACAGTCACGGGAGCAGCCTCGTTCTCTAGGTGAAAGATCCCCTTGAAGCGCAATAAGCCCGGAGCAGCAAAACCACGCAGATGGTCCAGCCATTGCTCAAAATCCAGTCGTGGTACCGGCCGATCCAGCGCCAGGCTCAAGGTGCTTATTTCTGCGCCATGCAATACGGGCTGAAGCAGCGCTGATAACCAGTGAGGAAAACCGCGTTCTTCTGTGCTACCGAATAATAGAGCGGGTGTTGGCACTTGCCCGGAGTTGAAGTCAGATAGCAACAGCTGGGCCTGGGGATTCAATTTGTGCAGGCGCGTTTTCAGCGTTTGCAACATGGAAACATCTGTCATATCCAGCTTGGACAGCAAGAGAATATCCGCCAGCTGCACTTGCTTGACCGCTTCCGGATACTTGTCCAGCGTAGTCTCGCCCAGCATACCATCCACCACTGTCACGATGCCATCCAGCTGGTATGCTGCAGCCAGGTAAGTGTCGCGCATCAAGGTATGCAGGATGGGAGCTGGGTCTGCCACACCGCTGGTTTCAATCACGACACGCTGGAATTGCCGCTTGCCATTGCGCGAGAAACGCCACTGGATATCCTTGAGTACCTGCTTCAGGTCTGTGCGCAATTGACAGCAAAGACAGCCATTGCTCAACTCCATCACGACTGTACTGTCCAGCTGGTGCGCTACCAGCAGATGATCTAGGCTGATTTCCCCGAATTCATTGATGATGACCAATGTATCCCGCATTTCCGGCTGAAGCAGCCAATGGTTGAGCAAAGTAGTCTTGCCACTCCCGAGAAACCCGGTCAACAAAGTCACAGGCAGGCGGGTCGCCTCATTCATCAATATACTCCTGGTCAAGATGAAACATTAACTTGCCAAGCTTGCCGGCAAGTCGGTAAAGTCTTACGTGTAATTCACGTATGATCTGATATACGGTATTACATGTGCAACATATGCTCTTGTATGAAGCCCAAACAGGGGGTTGGTCGTTTATTTCATTACTAAGAAAAAGGAAAACACCATGCAAAACCAAAGCATTATCGCCTTACTGATTTTCGTAGCAGATATCTATGCCATCATCAAGATCCTCCAGAGCTCAGCTGATACGGTAAAGAAAATCCTCTGGATTCTTGGCGTATTGATATTCCCCGTAGTCGGCCTCATTGTCTGGTATTTTGCCGGCCCAGGCAGCAAAACCAACTAAATCAGTTGATTGACAGGCTGCATGTTCTCATGCGGCCTGCCTGCCCATATCTTCAAGGCCTTTATCATGCTCGTTACCTTTTCTACCAGCCGTTACAGCGACATCATGCTGTTCGGCGACATTGCAACACAACTGCTCCACCTCATGGGTCATAGCGGCACTATTCCTGGCGCCATCCTGGCTGATGATGTGCCACAGGCCTTGCAACATTTGCAGCAAGGTTTGAGTACAACTGCAGATACCGCTAGCGGAGAGGATAGTGAAGGCAACCCCGCGCATGTCAGCCTTAAAAACCGCGCCCTGCCTTTGATCAAGTTGCTGGAATCTGCCATCAACAACCACAGTGACGTCATGTGGAAATAAATTTCCTGCTCATCCTTCTACCATAGTCCACTTTCATGAACAGCGCTGACTTCCACAACAAATCCTTTATTTTCCTCCTGCTCCTGGTTTCCGCCGGACTCATCATCATCCTGCTGCCATTTTACGGCGCCGTGTTCTGGGGAGTCATCCTTTCCATCCTGTTCACACCACTGTACCGCCGTCTGCTGGTAAAAACCAAACAGCGCAGGAATCTGGCTGCTTTCGGCACCTTGTCTGTCTGTTTCGTGATTGTGATTGTGCCTGTCATCCTGATCGCCAGTTCACTGGTGCACGAAGGCACCACTCTGTTCCAGAAAGTGAAATCCGGCCAGATCAATCCTGCGCTTTATACCCAGCAGATTCTCAATGCCGCGCCTGCGCCGGTACACAAAGTACTGGAGCGCACCGGGTTCGCTGACGTCAGCAACTTTCAGGAAAAACTTTCGCAGATTGCCACCCAGGCCAGCCAGCTGCTGGCAACCCGCGCATTGAGCATAGGCCAGAATACATTCGAGTTTGTAGTTGGCTTTGGTGTCATGTTGTACCTGATGTTTTTCCTGCTGCGGGACGGCTCTGCCCTTTCCATGCGAGTGAAACAGGCAATTCCACTGAGTGCGGAGCACAAGCGCCACTTATTCAACAAGTTCACTACCGTGATTCGTGCCACGGTCAAAGGCAATATCCTGGTAGCGATTACCCAGGGAGCACTCGGCGGATTGATCTTCTGGATATTGGGCATACAAGCTGCCCTGCTCTGGGCCACTATCATGGCCTTCCTTTCCCTGCTGCCCGCTGTCGGTGCCAGCCTGATCTGGGCACCAGTTGCCATCTATTTCCTCGCCACTGGCGCCACCTGGCAAGGCATTACCCTGATTGCCTTTGGCGTATTCGTGATCGGGCTGGTAGACAACATCCTGCGCCCCATCCTGGTCGGCAAAGATACCAAACTGCCGGATTATGTCGTGCTGATCTCCACACTGGGTGGCATGGCAGTCTTCGGCCTCAACGGTTTTGTCATCGGGCCGCTGATTGCCGCCCTGTTTCTGACCATGTGGGATATTTTCGGCAGCTCTCGTCCCACGGATAGAAACTAGCTGGCAGGCTTTTCCTGCAGCTGTTGCATCAAGCCAGAACCAACAGCTATCAGGAAAAGCCAACTAGCCCATCTGGCTTCATGTCCAGGCGAAGAGTAAACGGAAACGGCAAACCCCACACTCATGGCAATCCTTGACAGCTGTAGCACCGCAGCACAGCAACTATCTGTGCACTAGCCCCAGCAACATGATGCTTCCATAAAAAAATGGCCCGCATTCAGCGGGCCATTACTTCAATATTTCAATTCAAACTACCAGTTGTACTTCAGGGTAGCATTGACTACACGCCCCATCCCGTAATAGCAGGCTGTCAATGCAGTACAGGCTGCGACATAGGTTCTGTCTGTCAGATTGCTTGCATTGATTGCAACTTCCGCACCGTGATAACCGAAAGACTTCAGGTTGTAACGCACTGCGGCATCATAGGTAGTGTAACTGTCAGTATGCAAGTAAGGATTGTCAGCAGGCCCTGCTGCACGGGTCATACCGTATGATCCGCCAACATAGCGCACGCCCAGGCCGGCACTCAATCCGTCAAGCTGACCATTGAAAGCATAATTGGCCCACAGAGAAGCCATGTGTTTTGGCACCAGGCTCAAATCCCTACCCTCGGTCTCCGTCACAGTCGCGCTCTTGGTAATTTCGCTATCCATATAGGTGTAGCTGCCAAGCAGGGTCAGGCTATCGGTGACTTCCGCCTTGCCTTCCAGCTCAAAGCCGCGAATCCTGGCTTCACCCACTTGAGTATAACAAGAACCATCGATGCTCTCCGGACAGCTACCAGCTGCGGCCAGGCGGTTTTCCTGCTTGAGCTCATAAACAGAAGCGGTCACCAAGCTATTACTGCCTTGCGGCTGATATTTCACGCCAGCTTCATATTGCTTGGCCTTGATCGGCTTGATGGACTCGTCATTGAGAATGGCGATACCAAGAGCCCCTGGTTCAAAAGAGGTGGAATAACTGACGAATGGAGCAAAACCACTATCAAACAGATAGACTGCGCCAGTGTTCCAGGTGAACGCATGGTCGTTGAAACCGTTACGGCGGTTGTTGGTAGCATTGAAGGCAACCTGGTCGAAATAGTCATAACGTGCGCCAATGCTGAAGCGCAGTTTATCCCAAGCCAATTGTTCCTGCACATAAATACCGGTTTGTTTCTGGTCTACATCATAATCCGATGCTGTCGTCAGTTGCGAAAGGCTAACTGTAGGAGACAAACCATATACTGGATTGAATATGGACATGGAGGAAGCCTGATTGAACGTCCTGCGGTCGCCAGTCCAATTGATGCGCTGGGCATCCAGGCCAACCAACACGGTATGCTTCAGCGCGCCAGTGCTGAAATCTGCCTGCAACTGATTATCGACAGCCACGCCTTCAGATTTGGACGCACCATACGCGAAGGTACGCAAACCGACAATGCCGACTGCAGGCACCTGTGTAACTCCGGCAGTGTAAGAAAGTCCGGTTCCACGGTTCACCACACCCTTGTATTCTGTTTCCAGGTTGGTATATCTCAGGTTCTGGCGGAATTGCCAAATGTCATTGAAGCGATGCTCGAATGCCCAGCCGACCAGCGATTGCTCTCTATCGTATGAATTCCAGTACGGCTCCCCGAGGAAATTAGAATTGCTCATGCGGCGACCGCCAGCACCAGCAGCATACGTGCCATAGTAAGGCAGAAACTGAAAAGTGGAGCCGCCTTTGTCGCGTTGATATTGCGCCAACAGGGTCAGGCTGGTGTTTTCAGAAATTTTCCATAGCAAGCTGGGCGCAAAATAAGTACGCTGCAGATCGGTATGGTCAAGCTGGCTATTGCCATCATTGAAAGAACCTACTAGGCGAAACAGTACGGAATCATCGTCTGCCAGGCTGCCGCCAATATCAGCGGAAATCCTGTATTGATCGAAGCTGCCACCTTGCAGGCGGATTTCATTGACATGATTCGCAGTTGGTTTTTTGGTCACCAGATTAATCATGCCGCCAGGCACTACCTGGCCATACATCACACTGGCAGGCCCCTTCAAGACTTCAACCCGTTCCAGGCCGTAAGTATCAAAACTCGCGCGATTCCATTGGCCACCAGCTTGCACCTTGAGGCCATCGATAAACAAGTTGGAGGCGCCGCTTTCCGAATCCATGCCACTTTTGAAACCACGGATCATATAGGTATCAGCCCGGCTATCCACACCGCTGAGCTCCGTCCGCACGCCAGCCGTATATCCCAAGGCATCGACCAGATTCTGCACATTACGGTCATCAAGTTCCTTGCGGCCAACGATGGAGATTGATTGCGGTGTTTCTATAACCGGGGTATCAGTCTTGGTCGCACCTTTCGTATTCTTTGCAACATAGCTGCTGGTTTCATCCCCCCCCTTGGCGCCGACAACCGCTACTTCCGGTAATACTGAATTATCGTTATCTGCTGCAGTCGCCGGCACTGTAAACAATGCGCTGACCACAAGACAAACAAGCTTGGGCTGCCAGACTGCAGCTATTAAAGTTTGTTGCATTGGTTTTCCCTGACGTAAAAAAGATGGATTATATTAAAAATAATTCTCAATATCATTAGCAACATGAAAAAGTCCAGGCTTTTTTACACTTTGTTAACACTGACACTAACAGATGGAAAAGTAACACCTGTAATTGCTGTCACCTCAGGCAAGACATGGTGTTGGACATATTCAGGACAGGCCGACCCTGCGCTCATGCTGCACAGAAAATATTCAAATAAGGAGTGTATTGCGTTGGGTTCATGGCAGTATTCTCGACCAGCATCGGCCATGCCCTAGCATGTGTCATAAAGAAAAGCAGCAAGGAAAAACCTTGCCGCTCAACCCACAATACTTGGGGGATACGTATCGCGAGGCTTCAATCAAGACGGCAATTCCCTGGCGCGGTTTCTATCCTGCATCCTGAGTAAGTTTTACTCCGTCAGTACCCTGGCATTTGCTCATGCAGTAGGGGATTCCATGTTTCCCACATTCAATGATGGCGATATCCTGCTGATGGATACGGAAAAAAGCCGGTAAAAAAAGACAATATTTATGTGCTAAATATTCAGGGGCGCTTATTCATCAAGCGGGTTCGGCAAAAGATTGACGGGACGTTCGAAATCAGCAGTGACAATCCTGCAATCAAAACCGTTGATTCGCTACATGCAGATGCTGGCATTGAAATCCAGGGACGTTTAGTGTGGATATGGAAGGGCAAAAAAGTATACTGAGCCATCCACTACGCCACCCTCTCTTCCGCGATACCCTGCAGCAAGATTTTAGAACAATGATAAAGTATCGTCGCGCCCGTACTGGGGTGTGACACGCTGCCTGCGCTTTTTCTGCACATGGGATGTTTCCGGCAATGGCAGTTCTTCAGAAAACAGTGATTGCTGCAGTGGGAACATGTCTTCCTGTTCCTGCCATTCACGCCGCTCGGGCCTGAGTTCACAATCCACGCGGATATCCGAAACAGGTACGCAACAACAGGGCAGGATTTCGTCTGCCGCAACAAATGCCAACGGCTGCTCAAGGTATTGCACCTCACCATCCAGTAAACGTACTCGGCACATGCCGCAATATCCATTACGGCATTGATATTCTATTTCATGGCCGGTACGCTCCAACCCTTCGAGCAGGGTCTCATGCGGTGTGAGGTTGAAACTGATGTGTTGGCTGCGTACCTTGCTCACAACTCAAAATCGTTGAGGTCGTCAGCAGACACTTCAGAATCAATCTGGCCGATCAGGTAAGAACTCAGTTCCACCTCCTGTGGCGCCACCTGCACGGTGTCCGAAGCCAGCCAGGTGTTGATCCAGGGTATCGGGTTGCTCTTGGCATGAGGAAATGCCGGAGCCAGCCCCACAGACGCCATGCGGCTATTGGTAATGTATTCGACATACTGGCAAAGAATATCCTTGTTCAGGCCTATCATGGAGCCATCCTTGAACAAGTATTCCGCCCACTGCTTTTCCTGCTCTGCAGCGTTGCAGAACATTTCAAAACATGTCTGTTGCAGCTCTGCTGCAATTTCCGCCAATTCAGGATCATCCTGACCAGCACGCATGATATTCAGCATGTGCTGTGTCCCTGTCAGGTGCAATGCCTCATCCCGCGCAATCAGGCGGATGATCTTGGCATTGCCTTCCATCACCTTGCGCTCGGCAAAGGCAAACGAGCAGGCAAAGCTGACATAGAAGCGGATTGCCTCCAGGATATTGACACTCATGAGACAGAGATACAGCTGTTTCTTCAGCTCACGCTGATTCACCACCTTGGTTTCGCCATTAATCATGTGCTCACCTTCGCCCAGCTGTGAATACAGCATGGTCAGGTGTATCAAGTCATCGTAATAGGCTGAAATATCATTGGCACGCGCTACGATGTTTTCATTGCGTACGATATCGTCAAAAATCAGTGACGGGTCAGACACAATATTGCGAATAATATGCGTATAGGAACGCGAGTGTATGGTTTCGGAAAATGCCCAGGTTTCAATCCAGGTTTCCAGCTCAGGCAAGGAGACCAATGGCAGCAACGCGACATTGGGACTACGCCCCTGGATCGAGTCAAGCAGGGTCTGGTATTTCAGGTTGCTGATGAAAATATGTTTTTCATGCTCGGGCAGATTTTGGTAATCCATCCGATCCTGTGAAACATCAACTTCTTCCGGCCTCCAGAAGAATGACAACTGCTTCTCAATCAGCTTTTCGAATACGGGGTATTTCTGCTGATCGTAGCGCGCCACATTCACCGGCTGACCAAAGAACATCGGTTCTTTCATCTGCTGGTTATCATTTTTTGAAAAAATACTATAGGCCATGTGTCTTCCCGCTATTATTCAATCAGGACAGCATTGCGTCAGTTGCCCTACTCCACCCAACTCCAGACTAGATCTTGCAAGCACCGCTTGCGCAAGCATCGTCCTCGGCTTCTGCCCCGCCTTCGCTCGCACCATCACGCGTGTTGTGGTAATACAGGGTTTTCACGCCCAGCTTGTAGGCCTGCAACAGATCCTTGAGCAATTGTTTCATCGGCACCTTGCCGCCTTCAAAGCGCTTGGGATCATAGTTGGTATTGGAGGAAATCGACTGGTCGACAAACTTCTGCATAATACCTACCAACTTGAGATAGCCATCATTGTTGGGCAAGGTCCACAGTAATTGATAGCGGTCACGCAGGCGGTCAATCTCCGGCACCACTTGGCGCAGGATACCATCCTTGGATTGCTTGACAGTCACCAGGCCGCGCGGAGGCTCGATACCATTGGTCGCATTGGCAATCTGGCTGGAAGTCTCAGATGGCATCAAGGCAGTCAAGGTGGAGTTGCGCAGGCCATGAGTCACGATTTCCTGACGCAGTTGATCCCAATCCAGACGCAATGCTTCCTTGCATACTGTATCCAGATCCTTCTTATAAGTATCAATCGGCAGGATACCCTGGGCATAGGTCGTTTCATTGAAAGCCGCACATGGGCCAAACTCGCGTGACAGCTGCACTGACGCCTTGAGCAAGTAATACTGGATTGCCTCAAAAGTACGGTGTGTCAGGCCCAATGCTGCATCATCGGTATAGCCAGTGTCATTCTTGGCCAGGTAATAGGCGTAGTTGATGACACCAACCCCTAGGGAGCGGCGCTTGTCAGTCGCATTCAGCGCAGCCTTGACTGGGTAATCCTGATACTCCAGCAAGGCATCCAATGCACGTACCACCAGGTCTGCCAGGCCTTCCAGCTCGTCCAGGTTTTCCAGCGCACCGAGGTTGAAGGCAGATAAAGTGCACAGGGCAATTTCACCTTCTTCATCGTTGATGTCATTGAGCGGGTGCGTCGGCAGTGCAATTTCCATGCACAAGTTGGATTGGCGTACAGGAGCCAGCTTGGGGTTGAACGGGCTGTGCGTATTGCAGTGATCCACATTCTGGATATAGATACGGCCTGTACCGGCACGTTCCTGCATCATGAGGGAGAACAGCTCAACAGCGGGCAAGGTACGCTTGCGTATTGTGCTGTCCGCTTCATATTGCGCGTACAGACGCTCGAATTCATCCTGATCGGCAAAGAAAGCCTCATACAATCCCGGCACATCATGCGGGGAAAATAGGGTGATATCCCCGCCCTTGATCAGGCGCTGGTACATGAGACGGTTGATCTGCACGCCGTAATCCAGATGACGCACACGGTTTTCTTCCACACCACGGTTGTTTTTCAGCACCAGCAACGATTCCACTTCCAGGTGCCACAAAGGATAAAACAGGGTTGCCGCACCGCCACGCACACCACCCTGTGAGCATGATTTCACCGCAGACTGGAACAGTTTGTAGAACGGCAGGCAGCCAGTATGCTGGGCTTCGCCACCACGGATCTCACTGCCAAGTGCACGGATACGTCCGGCATTGACGCCAATACCCGCGCGTTGGGATACGTATTTCACAATCGCGCTGGTAGTGGCATTGATACTGTCAAGGCTGTCATCACACTCAATCAGCACACAGGAGCTGAACTGGCGTGTCGGCGTGCGGACGCCAGACATGATAGGTGTAGGCAGGGAAATCTTGAACGTGGAAACAGCATCGTAGAACCGTTTGATATATTCCAGACGGTTCTTGCCTTCATACTTGGCAAACAAGCACATCGCCACCAGGATGTAGAGGAACTGCGGGCTTTCGTAGATTTTCTTGGTCACCCGGTTCTGCACCAGGTATTTGCCTTCCAGCTGCTTTACCGCAGCATAGGAGAAATTCATGTCGCGCCAGTGGTCAATATGCGCGTTCAGCTCATCAAATTCTTCACGGCTGTAATCCGCCAGCACATGCTTGTCATACTTGCCCATTTCAGTGAGCTTGGTGACATGGTCAAACAAATGTGGTGGCTCGAACTGGCCGTACGCAATCTTGCGCAGATGGAAAATCGATAAACGTGCTGCCAGGTACTGGTAATCCGGGGTTTCCTCGGAAATCAGGTCGGCGGCGGATTTAATGATGGTTTCATGGATAGCGTCAGTACGAATGCCATCGTAGAACTGGATATGGGATTTCAGCTCCACCTGTGACACGGAAACGTTGTTGAGGCCTTGCGCCGCCCAGTCAATAACACGATGGATCTTGTCCAGGTTGATTGGTTCCTGACGGCCATCGCGTTTCGTGGCTTTCATGGACTCGTACTTTGTCATCTACGGCTCCCTTATAGGAAGCAAGGCATCCATCATGGCGACAACCACACCATGCATCCATTGCACTCTGGGAACACCTGGCCCAATATCAGCCACGATGACATCATGCAGGAAAGACACCTTGCCTCAAACGTTATAGTATAAAGACAGCTACAGTTGGCAACCGAATTCATGCCCGGGCATTCGTAATTCACACCACTGCTCCGGCAGCTTTTTTCGCGTCAGGGCAGGATCACTACTGGTGCATTACCTGTGCCATCACTCCCATGGCATCGCCTGATCAAATGACAATCAACACTGTAGTGGGATGAAATATACCTCAATAAAATGGGGTTGTGTACTCAAAAAAACACTAGATATAGTTTTTTTTGCTAGTTGCCGGATTTTTAAAGAGAATTTTTTTCGACGAATTATCATTAAAAAATATATTGACTTCGCGCTCACATCCCATGAAACCAGCCACACTCCCTGAACCAGCTCGCACCGCCATTGATCAGACGCAAGGCAAGTTATTGATTGAATTCGGGGCAAGCTGGTGCAGCCATTGCCAGGCCGCCCAGGCGCATCTCAATACCGCGTTATCCGAGCATCCTGATTACCAGCATATCAGGATCGAAGATGGCAAGGGCAGACGCCTGGGACGCAGCTTCGGAATAAAGTTATGGCCCACTCTGGTGATATTGCGCGATGGTGTGGAAATCAGCCGCGTGGTACGCCCGCAGTCAGCCGCAGAGATTCAGACTGCCCTGCGCATTGCAGATTGAAGTATCCAGAACCTCAGACACATACTGGCGTCCCAGCCTCCTGATTAAGCTGGGCAGTCAGCGCCCTTACCTCCTCCAGCTTCTGATCAGCCAATGCCAGCCATGATTTAGCAGCCGTGCCCGAGGCGCCGGTATCAAGCTGATTCATCGGCGTATGTCGCAAGGAGCAATTGGGTGCCACCCAGAGGCGCTCTCCAAGTTTCCTGACCAGTGGCCGCAGAGTTTCAAAACTGCGCTGCAGGTCATTGTTCATCGCGCTGTCTCCGCCCACTATCCCGGCTGACAACACCCAATGGCCAGGCAAGGCATTGAGCCACGGAGCCAATTGCTGCGGCGCATGCACCAGGTCAATATGGATACCGTCAAATGGCAGGTAAGTGATGTATCCCTGATAGCGCGCCACATTGGCAAAATAGGTAGCCAACAATAACTTGGGCCTAGTGGTACGAAACCAGGCATAAGCCCGTTCAAAGGCTTTCAGCCAATGGTCGTCAAGATCCAGTGCAAAAATGGGTTCATCGATCTGCAGCCATTCAACCTTCCTGTAATACAGCTCGCGCAGCAATAAAGCATATTGCTCCGCCAGATTATCCAGCAAATCCAGTTTATCAACCCCAGTCGCTCGGCTCAGATAAAGGAAGCTGACGGGGCCGAGCAGCACGGGTTTTAATGGCCGCCCCAGCTTTTCCGCATCCTCAAGCTGCGACAGGAATTCGTGCACATTGATGGAAAACCTGGTTTCAGCATTCAGCTCCGGCACAATATAGTGCGAAGCAGTCCCGAACCATTGAGCCTTTGCCATGGCTGGCTGAGTGCTGCTGCCCAATGCCAGGGAAAAATAATCCTGCTCGGTCAAAGGCAGCTGCAAGCCAAAACGCTCAGGAACAGCACCCAGCATGACAGCATGATCAAGCACATGGTCATAAAAAGTGAAATCCCCGATTGTGACAAACCCAAGCTGTTCCTGTTTCTTCCAATGCTGCTCACGCAAGCCCTTTCCAACTTCCTGCAAAGCTGCTGTACTGAGATCCCCTTTCCAGAATGCTTCCAGGGCGAATTTGAGCGCTCGCCTCTCACCCAGCGATGGATATCCCAGAATATGTGCAACTGCCATACCAACTTTCCTGTTCCAAAATCACTGCCTATTTTCTGACATGAGATAAATTCAAAAAAGCGAAAGTTTTTTTGATAAACTTGAATCAATTTCATATTAAGAACCCGGGCTGCCATGCTGGAAATCCGCCACCTGAAATCACTGATTGCCATTGCCGATACCGGCAAACTGGTCCATGCTGCAGAGCGGGTATTTCTGACCCAATCCGCGCTGTCCCACCAGATCCGTGTCCTGGAAAATCATTATGCCATCACACTGTTCCAGCGTACTGCCCACGGCATTCGCTTTACGCCCGCCGGAGAACGCCTGCTGGCCCTGGCGCGGGAAGTACTGGAAGCCCAGGAAAAAGCCGAACGGGACTTGATCCGCCTCAAGAGCGACCAATCCGGGGAGTTACGCCTGGTACTGGAATGCCATACCTGTTTCGATTGGCTGACTCCCGTCATGGATGCATTCCGCCGCGCCTGGCCGGAAGTCGAGATTGACCTGGTAGCGGGATTCCATAGCGATCCCTGGCATTTGCTGCACGAAGGCAAAGCTGATCTCGTGATCGGCAGCTTGCCTGAAAAACAGCGTGAGCTGGGCGCCATCCCATTGTTCAAGTTCGAAATCATGGGCGTATTGCCTCCGGAACACATGCTACGTACCAGAGCGCGGCTGATGGCAGAAGATTTTGCCGGGGAGACCCTGATTACCTATCCTGTCCCGGAGGAACGCATTGACGTCATCCGCCAGGTGCTCAAGCCTGCGGGCATTTCCTTCTCGCGCCGTACCAGCGAGCTGACCATTGCCATCATGCAGCTGGTCGCCAGCCGGCGCGGCATTGCCGCCCTGCCCAACTGGGGAATCCAGAGTTATGTGGAACACGAATACGTGATTGCCAGGCCCATCGGCGCCCGGGGACTATGGTCGGAGCTGCATGCGCTCGGCATGCCGGATATCATGGTGCGACCTTACACGCAGGATCTTGCGCGCATCATCCGCGATACGTGTGCGGAAAGACTGAACGACATCAGACTGCTGTGACCCTGGCCTGCAGGCCGTACTGCATGATTCAGGCCTGCACCGCCGCCTTGACCAGCGCAAACCCGAGCCACATCATGGCAAGCCCGACGACGACGCTTGCAACGATGTACGCAGCGGCAATACCGATACGCCCTTCGCGCAGCAGTATCATGGTTTCCAGCCCAAAGGCGGAAAATGTAGTGAACCCACCCATCAACCCGGTAAACAACAGGACGCGCATATCGGCGGAAATAAACCCCTCCTTCAAGGCAAACCCGGCCAATATGCCGATGATGAGGCATCCGAGGACGTTGACCGTGAAGGTAGGAAAGGGAAACCGCCAGTCCAGACTATAACGCAGGACCAAACCTGAAAGCTTGAACCGTGCAACGGAGCCGATTGCGCCACCCAAGGCTACGAGCATGACTTGATTCATCATATCCCTTTCAAAAAGCAAGCCTGAAAAACTGGCATAAGCATTATATCGAATGACAACTCCTGGTCAGGCGGCGGCGCGGGAGGTAGCCTGGATTTTTTCGGCGGATAAGGTTGTGGCGGGCATGAAATGCCTGCACCCGATCTAACGGTTGAGTTTATGTAATATGGATTTTTCATACGCTTGTCCTCTGCGTGCATCAACGTCGGGACAAGGTGCACAGACACGCCTACACATCCCGGTCCCGGGATTCGTGTAGGCATCATCAGCTGTTATAACAGCGGTTGAAAGGTATTCACCTTATGGAGGAATGCCATCTCCAATTGCTGGCTACTATATTACAAAACAGCAGCTCATACTGCAATCCAAACATACAGTCCGGAAGAATAGATTCTCCACCTCTAACGATTTCCATTCCCTTGATCCTGTATGCGGGCATACTGGCTTCCATCGTCCTGCCCTATTGCTGGATCAAGGGTATCGAACACCTGGACCCAGTCCGTTGCAGTATGGTCATGAACTTGCTGCCCGTGTTCACTGCCGTGCTGGCTGTGTTGATATTGCACGAAACCCTGAGCAGTTATCATGTCATCGGCAGCGTAATGGCGCTGATGGGTGTGATGCTTTCCCAGGAGCCTGCACTATGGAATACGCCTGCGCTATGGAACAAGCCCTCAAGACACCCTCGGTGACAATACCGGGCTGGATATCCAGCCCGGATTGGCTCAGATAAGATTGATACGCTGACCTGCAGCAGCCGACTGCATGGCAGCCACAATTGCCTTGCAGTTGCCGCGTGCATCCTCCAGGCTCAGGAATGGTGATTTGCCGTTGAGCACACAATCGCTGAAATGCTCGATCTCGCGATTGAAATGGTTGCTGACTGGCAAGCGCTCTTCCCAGAACCTGCCATCCTCTGTCCACCAACTGATCACCGGCACATCGCCCGCCTGCTGCCAGACGGTATGGCATTTCAATCCACCCTTGCTGCCTGTCACCTGGTATTCGGAACGGCGCGAGCATTCAAAGCTGATATCAAAATGTCCATGCCTGCCGTCGCCAAAATCGAATACGCCGCTGGTGGCAACATCAGCACCGCTTTCGGTGTATTTGGCAAGTGCTGTCACGCTGAGTGGCTCGGTGCCAAAGCAGCTGCGCAGCGAATGGATGGCATAAGGCCCAATATCCCACATGGCGCCGCCGCCATGATCCACATCCTTTTCCAGACGATAGAGCCGAGCGGGTTTCATGATGAAGGAGTAACTGGCACGCGCAAACTTCACTTCGCCAATGATTCCAGAACGCAGCAGTTCTTGCACGCGTGCGAATTGCGGGTGGAAGGCGTACATAAACCCTTCCATGACAGTGACACCATGCTGGCTGGCCGAATTGGCAATGGCATCCACATCCGCCACTGTCAGCGCCAAAGGCTTCTCGATCAGCGCATGCTTGCCTTTTTCTATCGCCTTCAGCGCCCATTCAGTATGCTCATGATTGGACATCGGCAGATATACGGCCTCGACGCGCGTGTCATTGAGCAAGGCGTCAAGATCGTCATAGCACTCAACTCCACCAGCCAGCTGAGGTGCGTGCTTCTTCAGGGTAGCTGCCGCAGCGCCTGCACGGCGGCTCGCAATCGCCACCAGTTCCGAATTCGGTGCCTCGACAATTGCAGGCAAGAGGCGTTCATTGACCCTGGCAGCCCCCAATATACCCCAGCGCAACTTGCGTTCCTGATTCATGTGCATCTCCTCTCAATGATAAATTCGCGATATTCGTGCTTATGGTTGCGTTCCCGGGAAGCCCGGAATCAGTTCAGTATCTGCATGTTGCGCAGCCTGGCTTTTTGCCACATGCAATATCAGTTCTGGCGATGCATAGCCATCTGCCGGCAAATCATGAGCCAGTTGGTATCCACGAATCGCATTCTGCGTTCTGGTTCCAGGCAAACCATCATAACCTCCAGTATCAAAGCCCTGCTCCGTCAACTGCTGCTGCAAGCGCTTGATCGCCTCCATGCTGATGGGCTCCTGCTCAGCAGACGTGGAAGCACGCAAGGCCGGAGTACCGAGAAAACGGTTGGCAAGATGCGCCACTGTCAGCGCATAGTTGGTGGAACGATTCCAGTGCATCACCACCTGGAAATTATCAAATACCATAAAAGCCGGACCGCGCCAGCCCTGAGGCAAGATAATCGCGGCATCGCGGTCCGCTGCTGGCAATGTTCCCTGGCTTGCCGCCCGGACGCCCATTGACTGCCATTGTCCAATACTACGCTTCTGGCTGGCCCCTGCCTGCTGCCAGGCAAATCCTTCAGGCAGGCTGACCTCCACGGCAATCGGCTCATTTCGCTGCCAGCCTACGGATTGCAGATAATGTCCCGCAGAATACATGGCATCAGGAATGGATTTCCAGACATTGATCTTGCCATCCCCATCACCGTCCTCCGCGTATGCCAGGAATGTGGACGGCATGAACTGCATATGCCCCATGGCCCCGGCCCATGAGCCGGTCATATCCGCAGGCGCAACATGGCCTGCATCCAGAATACGCAAGGCATCCAGCAGCTGGTTGCGGAAAAAGACATGGCGACGCCCTTCATAAGCCAGCGTTGCCAGCGCCCGCGGCGTGGAAAAATTCCCCAATATCTGTCCGTAGTTGGTTTCCAGCCCCCAGAATGCCATGAGTACTGCAGGGGGCACGCCATATTTCTGTTCCACTCGCTGCAGCAATTCACGATGCTCCTGCAGCAGCGCCTGCCCACGTTCAACCTGACGCGAAGTAACCCGCTTGCCCAAATATGCCATGAAGGTTTGAATGAATTCAGGCTGGGACTGATCCAACTCGACGACACGCTCGAGCGGATACGCATTGGCAAATGCAGCCTGCAGGCTTGCAGCCGAAATACCCTGTGCCTGCGCCTCGCGGTTGAAATCCGACAGCCAGGCTTCAAAACCCTGTTCCGCTGCCTGGGACAAAGGACTCACCATCCCTCCCGCCACCAGCAACGCAGCCACCACCTGACGCAATCTCAACACCACATTCTCCTTATATATTGAAGCAACCAGCACAAGGCAGATCACACACAACCTACGAGTATGCCCGAAAATCAACCAGCGGGAAGACTTGTCCGCGACAAAACCAAGAGCAAGCAAAGCAGTGCCAAATCTCCGCTGATTTTCCTCCCCTCTGGCTGCGCCGATTAGCACAGCTTTTAATGGATTAAGGACTGCTATCTGTCTGAGCACAGCGAGTTCAGCCAGTTCCCATTAAAAGCGAGCAATGCAGGCATATACCCGAGTCTTCAATACCTCCGCCAAACCATCCACCATCCGCCTGGTGACATGACAGCATCACGACAAGACCTCAGCGCGGAGGCCGGGGCAACAAGCAGGTAACACCCTCCTTGATTACCGTACCAAATCCTCCCAAGCCTTATCCAGCCGCTTGGCCGACACCGGGAACGGCGTCTTCAATTCCTGGGCAAACAGGGAAACCCTCAACTCCTCAATCAGCCAGCGATAGTCCAGCAAGGCTGGCGGCACTTCATGGCTGGCCTTGCGCAATGCCAACACGCGAGACTCCCAGCGTTCCCATATCTGCTGCACAACCTGCCCACTGCGGGTATCGCGATCCACGCTGCCAGGATATTTTTCCAGCCGCAAGCGCATAGCCTTGATATAGCGCGGCAAGTGCTGCAGGGTCTCCCACGGCGTTGCGCTGAAAAATCGCTTGGGCAGTAACCGCGCAAGCTGGGTTTCCACTTCCTTCTTGATTCTGGACAGGCTGGCAGGAACGGCGTTCAACTTTTGTGTGAGTTGCGTATACTCCGCCGCTATGGCTGTCGCCAGACGGCCTGCGCCCTCTACCACCGCTGGCAATCGGGTACGTGCGCGCGACTTCAGTGCCATGAAATCCTGATTGCTACGCGGCGACTCATCATCACCGATGAACGCCCGATCGCTGATGGCAACCAACATGTCCTCGCGCAACTCGTCCGGGTTCATGATATTGCGCAGCTGCAAGGCATATTGGTTGAAACCGGGAAGGCCTTTTTCCAGCTGCTTCATCTGTTCCTTGAGCTCAAAGCGCATCAAACGACACACCCCGGCCCGGTGCGATTGTTGTGCGGCCAGCCCCGTATCAAATAGCTTGATGGCAACGCTGTCCTTGTTGTCCTCCAATGCCGGATAACCGGTCAGCTGGTGTCCATCGCGGCTAAAACTCAAAGTCGGCGGCAAGTCGCCGAAATCCCATTGCTTGAGTCCGGATTTCTCAATGCCGGGCGAACTACTGCGGAAGGTCAGTTGCGCCGCCTGGCCGAGTTGCGCCTTGAGCGCATGCCAGTCACGTCCGCTGCCAAGCTCGCGGTTTTTCTCGTCAACCACGCGGAAATTCATGTAAAGATGCACATCCAACGTATCGGCCTGCCATTCATTGACACTGAGCTTCAAGCTGGTGCGCTGCTGGATATAATTGGCCAAGGCAGGCAATAAAGGCTCTTTTGTATTGGCTGCCGTTTCCAGGAAACCGGTCACGAAATCCGGCACTGGCACGCAGACACGGCGCAAGGTTTTGGGCAGCGCCTTGATCAGCGCCGTGACCTTCTCACGTATCATCCCCGGCACCAGCCATTCCGCCTCGACCGGGTTGAGCTGGTTGAGCAAGGCCAATGGCACGGTCACCGTCACGCCATCCAATGGATGCCCAGGCTCGAAACGGTACTTGAGCGGCAGCTTGACGCCGTCCAGCTCCAGGCTCTCCGGGAACTGCACCTCGGTGACGCCCGCCGCACCGTGGCGCATCAGGTGCTCGCGCGTAAGGTACAACAGCTTAGGGTTGTCCTTTTCCGCATCCGCGCGCCATTTCTCGAAACCCGCGCCATTGACGATACCAGCCGGTATTACGCCATCATAGAACGCAAACAGCGTATGCTCGTCCACCAACACATCCTGGCGGCGCGCCTTGTGCTCCAGCTCCTCGATCTCCGCAATCAGGCGGCGATTGGCGGCGAAGAACGGAGCACGGGTATCGAACTCCATGTTCGCCAGCGCCTCACGGATGAAAATTTCGCGCGACTCCTTGGGATCGATCGGGCCGTAATGCACGCGCCGGCGCGGCACGACGGTAAGGCCATACAGGCTCACCCTTTCCCAGGCCACGACTTGCGCGGGCTTGCGATCCCAACGCGGGTCGCTGTAATGGCTCTGTGTCAGGCTTCGCGCCAGTGGCTCTATCCAGTCCGGCTCTATTTTCGCAACGCAACGTGCATAGAGCTTGGTGGTTTCCATCAGCTCCGCCGCCATCACCCATTTGGGCCGCGCCTTTTTCAAGGTGGAGCCAGGTGCAACATGGAAGCGGATGCCGCGTGCGCCGAGATAATTGTCCGCCTCGCCATCCTTGAAGCCGATATTGCCCAGCAAGCCTGCCAGCAAGGCCCGGTGTATCTGTTCGTAGGAAGCAGGCTCCTGGTTGAGCTTGAGTTCCAGCTCCTCGGCAATTTCGCGTAGTTGCTGGTAAAGTTCGCGCCATTCCTTGAGCCGCAGGAAGGAAAGGAAATTGCTGTGGCACTTGTTGAGCAGATCCTTGTTCGACTTCTTGGTCTTGAACGCGTCCTCGTACCACTCCCAGATCTTGATGAATCCAAGGAAATCGGAATGCTCGACCTTGAACTTGGCATGCGCCTGATCGGCCGCCTCGCGCTTGTCCATTGGTCGCTCACGTGGGTCCTGAATCGCCAGAGCACTAGCGATGATGAGGATTTCCCGCGCACAGCCTTGCTTCTTGCCTTCCAAAATCATGCGCGAGACACGCGGATCCAGCGGCAGCCGCGCCAATTGTCTGCCAGTGTCGGTAATGTTCTGCGCCGCATCCACCGCGCCCAGCTCCTGCAACAGCTGGTAACCGTCAGCGATATAGCGCGAGCTTGGCGCCTCAATGAACGGGAATTCCTGCACGTTGCCCAGCCTAAGTGCGGCCATGCGCAGGATGACGGCAGCCAGCGAGGAACGCAGGATTTCCGGGTCTGTGAACTCGGGACGGTTGTTGAAATCCGCCTCGTCATATAACCGGATGCAGATACCGTTGGACACCCGCCCGCAACGGCCCGCACGCTGGCGTGCCGCCGCCTGGGAGATTTTCTCCACTTGCAGTTGCTCGACCTTGGCGCGCGCGCTATAACGATTGACCCGCGCCAAACCGGTATCGATGACGTATTTGATACCCGGCACGGTGAGCGAAGTCTCGGCGACATTGGTCGCCAGCACCACGCGCCGCCCGCCGCTGGAGCGGAATACTTTCTGCTGATCCTCTATCGACAGACGCGCGAACAGAGGCAATATCTCGACATGGCGCAAGTGCTTATTGAGATAATCCGCGGTGTCACGAATCTCACGCTCGCCCGGCAGGAACACCAGGATATCGCCACCGCCAAGCCGGGAAAGCTGTTCGACGGAATCAAGGATCGCCTCCTCCATCTCCTCTTCGGCGTCATCTTCCTCCAGCCACTTGACCTCCTCGCGTGGCTTGCGCTGCACGCCCATGACATCCTGCCCCAGCAGCTCCACATCCTCCTCGTCGTCGTCCAGCCATTTGCGGATGGAAGGGTCGATATTGCCAGCCTTGCGCCTGACACCGATGTCAATGATATCCTCTTGTGGCACCTCTTCCCGTACCGCGGCAGGCGCTGGCTTGGCAGGCACGGCAACTGGTGCAGGCTGCGCGATCACCATGCGCCGGCTGCCCAGTGGCCGGTAACGGATTTCCACCGGATAGGTGCGACCCGACACTTCGATCACGGGCGCATCGTTGAAATGCTTTGAAAAACGCTCAGCATCGATCGTTGCCGACGTCACGATCACCTTGAGGTCAGGGCGGCGCGGCAACAGCTGCTTGAGATAGCCTAGCAGGAAATCAATATTCAGGCTGCGTTCGTGCGCCTCGTCGATGATGATGGTGTCATAGGCGTTGAGGAAACGGTCGCCCTGCGTTTCCGCGAGCAAGATGCCGTCCGTCATCAGCTTGATGTAGCTGGTCGCCGATACTCGCTCGTTGAAGCGGACCTGATACCCCACAGCTTCGCCCAGCGGCGATTTCAGCTCCTGTGCAATGCGTGAAGCAACGGAGCGCGCGGCAATCCGCCGCGGCTGAGTGTGACCTATCATGCCAGCCACACCGCGTCCCAGCTCCAGGCAAATCTTGGGCAACTGGGTGGTCTTGCCGGAGCCCGTTTCTCCGCTTACGATCACCACTTGATGCTTGCGTATCGTCTCGGCAATTTCATCCTTACGGTTGCTGACCGGCAGCTCGGCGGGATATTCCGGCCTGGGCAATTGCGCCAGCCGCGTCTGGCGCCGCTGGATGGAAGCTTGAATCTTTACTGTCAACTCTGCCAGGGATTGGTCAACGGGCTTGTCCTGCCGAATCAGCGCATCCAGTTGCTGAAGACGGCGCTTGAAATTGAACTGATCCTGCAACATGCATTCGGGAAGTTGCGCCTGCAATCGTTGCAGCATCTGGCGTTCGGAAACGGGGGAAGCGGTATTCTGGACTGTATTCATAGATAGGAACAGATTTTAGCACGGCTGCCTATCAGGCTTTCAGCCTAGGCGACTTGCTAATTGACAAACTTACATAAAATTTACTTTATCCATGCTCGTAGTTTCTATTGGATTCCTGTTATCACAGCACTTCCATGCAGATGAAAGTTACAGCATGGCAATACTCAACGACTACTTATCACGCAGCCATCCCAGGGAGAACAATATGCGGCGACATGATAACAACACCGACCAGGAAATCTATCTCACCAACTATAGCGACAACCTCACCTTTACCCCTCCTCAGCGCCACGACAAAGAAATATTAAGTTGTTGCCGGTGAGGGCGACCAAGTCATGCCGGGCATGACTGACAGTATCTGGCAAGTCTTTACTCTTGCGTCTTTGCCATTGCAGGGCACATTGCTAGAATAGCCAGCATCCCAAACTGTAAGGATCATTGTTGTGAAAGCTGTTGCACTGACGCGCTATTTGCCAACCTATCACCCTGAATCCCTGCAGGACATGACATTACCGACACCGACACCTGGGCCACGGGATCTACTGGTCAGAGTGGAAGCCATTGCGGTTAATCCGGTCGATACCAAGGTACGCGCACCCAAAGACAAAATCGAGCCTGAACCACGTATCCTGGGCTGGGATGCTGCAGGCACAGTCGTCGGCATAGGCAGCGAGGTCTCGCTGTTCCAGGTCGGCGACCCTGTGTATTACGCGGGAGATATTACCCGTCAGGGCTGCAACAGCGAGTTCCAGATAGTGGATGAACGTATTGTGGGCCGCAAACCGCAATCACTTAGCCCGGCAGCGGCAGCTGCCCTGCCGTTGACCACTATTACAGCATGGGAAGCCTTGTTCGAACGTATGGGCGTGGAAATGCCGCCGCGCAAGCAGCGCCGCAAGAGCATCCTGATCATTGGTGGCGCAGGTGGGGTTGGTTCGATGGCGATTCAGCTGGCAGCCAAAGTCGCGGAATTGCGCATCATCGCCACCGCTTCCCGTCCGGAATCCGCCGCCTGGTGCCATGAGTTCGGCGCGCATGCCGTGGTCAACCATCATCAGGATCTAGTGAGCCAGGTTCATGCATTGGGATTTGAGTTTGTGGATTATGTCCTGATACTCAACAATACCGACCAGCATGCTCCTGCCGCCGTGCAGTTGGTCGCGCCCCAAGGTTCCATCTGCAGCATCGTGGAATCCACCAGGCCTGTGGATATTGCCCCGCTCAAGCAGAAAAGTGCGCGTTTCTGCTGGGAGACGATGTTCACTCGTGCCATGTTCAAGACTGATGACATGATCCAGCAGCATCACCTGCTGAACCAGGTTGCCGAACTGATCGACCTGGGCATCCTGAAAACGACGCTAAACCAGACACTCTCCCCCATCAATGCCGCCAATGTCAGGGAAGCACATGCCCGGATTGAATCCGGTCAGACCATCGGTAAGATTGTACTGGAAAGATTCTAGGCTGATTTACAGACTCCCTGGATACTACCTTCGTGCCATCCCAGGCATGACGCCGGCATCAATTTCCCCTATCATTTGCCTCTCGTACCGTCGATGGGCAAATGATAATGTTCCCCTTTCCACAAAACGTCGTACCCCATAATAATTAAATACAAATTATCATTTATATCAATAAATTAAAATAAACACCACATAAATTACTTTAAATAAATACAGTCAATATTCCATCTTCGGAATACGCAGCACAGAATAACTATTGCCTGTCAGTAATATCAAAAAACCTGACAACATTGCCTCCTCACTGCGCAAAACTGCCCAGCGAATGCAACAGGTATAAGGAGAACATTTTTGATCACGAAACTTTTATACAGCCTGAGCCAGCACGCACTCTATCGTCTCAAGTGCCTGCGCCAGCTACTCATCCAGTCTGTCCTTTCCTGGTTCTCGCATCGTGCCACCAGCAAAGGGGCTGCGTTGGCGTTCTACACCATGTTTTCCCTCACACCCATCCTGATACTGGTGATTGCCATTGCCGGCTATTTTCTTGGTGAACGTGCAGCTCACGGGGAAATCGTGGCACAAATTTCCGATCTGGTGGGAGACAGCGGAGCTCAGGTCATTCAAAGCATGCTGGCTCGCGCCCACAACCCGAAATCCGGCATCATCGCCACATTGATTGCCGGCTCCTTGTTATTCATCGGTGCCACGACGGTATTTGCCGAACTCAAGGCCAGCCTGGATGAAATCTGGGAAATCAGCAAAATCAAGGCTCGCGACAAGAAACAGGCTCTCGGTGCATTGGTCAAGACCCGCCTGCTGGCCTTCAGCATCATTCTATCACTAGCTTTCCTGCTATTGACCTCCTTATTGGTCAACGCCGGACTGGCGCTGGTGGAGCAGTTTGCCGCTGAATTCGTGGGCCGTTTCATTACGACCATCGGCATTTTCAAGCACGTGTCAGCATTAGTCAGCTTTGGCGTGATCACTTCCATGTTCGCCGTCATTTTCAAGATGCTGCCTGACGTGAAACTGCCATGGTCGGATGTATGGATAGGCGCTGCGTTTACCGCCATCCTCTTCGGGTTGGGGAAATACCTGATCGGTATTTATCTGGGAAACAGTGCTGTTGCTTCAAGCTTTGGTGCCGCAGGTTCCCTGATCGCCCTATTACTCTGGGTATATTACTCCGCACAGATTTTCTTCTTCGGTGCCGAAATCACGCGGCAATATGCGCTGACCTTCGGCAGCCTGAAAAATATCCCGGCAGACCAGGTACCTCGCAAATAATCAATACACAAACCGGGAGTGCAGGTCCTGCAGGTTGAGCTGTTCCAATATCTGCTCCAGACGTAGCTGGGCATTGCGGCGTGGGCTGTTTTTGTAGCGGGCGACAATCAACTCGTTCTTCATCGAATGTTCCCAGCCTACAAGTTCTGTGACCGTCACTTGGTAGCCATGCGCCTCCAGCTGCAGACAGCGCAATACATTGGTAATCTGGCTGCCGAATTCACGCGTGTGAATCGGATGACGCCAAATCTCGGATAATGGCGTCTTACCGAACGACTCGCTCTTATGGCGGCGCAGGACTTCTGCCACCTCGGCCTGGCAGCATGGTACCAACACCATGAACTGGGCTTTTTTCTCCAGGCCAAACCGGATCGCATCGTCGGTCGCTGTATTACAGGCATGTAGTGCAGTGACAATGTCCACCTGCTCCGGCAATGCACGCGAAACCGTCGCCTCCTCCACACTCAGGTGCAGGAAGTCCATACGATCAAATCCCAGGCGACTGGCCAGTGCCTGTGATTTTTCCACCAGTTCACCCCGTGTTTCTATGCCGGCGATACGCCCCGCCGCTTGTTGCTTCATGAACAAGTCATAAAGAATGAAGCCAAGATAGGACTTGCCCGCCCCATGGTCCACTAGCAACGGGTTGGCATTATTCTCCATCACCTCAAGCAACAAGGGCTCGATGAAGTGATACAGGTGATAAACCTGTTTGAGCTTACGGCGCGTATCCTGATTGAGCTTGCCATCCCGGGTGAGGATATGCAGCTCTTTCAGGAGTTCTATGGATTGTTGTGGCTTGATTTCGGGAATGAGCGTCATGCCTGCATTTTAACATTGAGGCATGCCGATCCGTCATCCACCCGGATTTTTCCTGCTTCATTTTTCAGGCTACTGCCAGTGATCATGCTCCCCTGGCGCGTGATGACGCAGCGACAGACCTGGTGCCCCGCCGCTGGCCAGGTCCAGCCAGGATAATGCATTGCGATCATGCTCCATATCGCCGATATCAGTGAAATCTACATGCGCATATGTGTGCAATATCCCATTCGTGGTTTTCACGACAGGCAATTGTTGATGATAGCGCTCTACCATTTTTACCTTTACCTGATATCCGGGATAGTGATAGGTCAATTGCAACGGGATGCTCAGCGCCGGAATCCAGGTCACTTCAGTGTCCACGCCATTCAACCTGCCTCGGTAGATATCAGTCGCCATCCGCTGCCAGGGTGGGCCCGGCCTTTTATCCAGTCCGGCAAGCTCCTGCTGCGTGACCAACTGTGTCAGTACCTGCCATTGCCTATCATCAGAAGCAATGCCCAGCAAATTCAGATCAATGTTCGTATAGTCAATAGCACGCTGTTTTTCATGCAACAGATACGCATACTCCAGCTGGCCATCCTGCCGCCGTTGCCACAGTTCACTGTGCGCGGCATGCATATCCCGTATCTCGACCTGAGTTGCCTCACGCATCATCAGCCATTCCCGCTTGACGGAAGACTGGCAGGGCAATACACACTGGATGGTTTCAAAACGGGCATCCAGCGCCGGCAATGTCCCTGCCACCGCATGACCGGGCAACCATCCCATCATCAGCCACGCTGCCACTAGCCTATTCTTCATGCTTGCTGCCATCCTAAAATCCGAACGCATCCTTCATAACGTGGAAAATGTAGTTCTGCTCATGAATGCCATGAAAAAGATGCGCCTTAGGGCCGCCTGCAAATATTTGCACCTCCTCAGCGCCATGTGTTTCAGAGTTCAGCGGGACCAACACCTCCTGGTGGAAATCAGGGTGCGTAGTATCCACATTGCTCATGTCTTCAATTCGCCCACTACGGGCCGGCAAATCCAGAACCTGGTCTCCCGGCACACCTGGGTAGTATCCCTTACCATTGGCATAGGCAATGGTGGTATATGGCCGGCCATCCGTGGCACGAACCAGCTTACCGCCTTCCATCACCTTACCCAGGATAGGATTGCCACGCTCAGGATAGCCCCCTATCGTCATGGTGTGGCTATGGTCAGCAGTAACAATCACCAGCGTATCATTCAGATCCACTTTTTCCAGTGCCACCCTGACTGCATTGGACAGGGAAATGGTTTCAGTCAGTGCGCGGTAGGCTTTATTGGCATGATGGGCATGATCAATGCGGCCTGACTCCACCATAAGGAAAAATCCCCTGGGATTCTTCTTCAGGATATCGATTGCCTTACCCGTCATTTCAGCCAGCGACGGCTCCTTGGCAATATCTCCTGGCCGGTCATATTCATACTGCATGTGGGATCGATCAAACAATCCCAGCAGCCGTTGTGTCGTGGCCCTGTTGATGGCATCAAACTGCTCCTGGTTCCAGACGTAAGCAGCACCAAACTTCCTGATATATTCATGAACCAGGTGACGCCCATCACGGCGCTCCCCTTTGCGGCCTGCATATTCGGGGTCATCCTCTGTATCCGGCAGAAAACGACTGCGCCCTCCACCCAATACAACCTCAATGCCATCACCAATACCGTTGGCACCAAAATTATCGATCAGTTGCGATGCGATATCCTTCACATCGGCACCCGCAGGGATATCACGGTCAGATTCCCAATCGCGTGTGGAAGTATGGGCATAAGTAGCCGCTGGCGTGGCATGGGTCACGCGCGCAGTTGATACCACACCGGTAGCCCGGCCATGCTGCTCTGCCAACTCAAGGATAGTAGTCAGCCTGGCTTCCTGCACCTTGCGGTTATCCTTCTCTCCGTTCAGCACACGCTGGTCAACGGAGATGACACCATCGTTGATTTTCACGCCTGTCACGATTGCCGACATGGTAGGAGCAGAATCAGCCGTTTGCTGATTGGCTGAATAAGTCTTGGACAAGGCAAGATATGGCAATGTCTCAAATGCCAACTTATTACGCTCTCCCTCGCGCCCTTGCAGCTGACCTTCAAGAATGCGCGCCGCTGTCACCGTCGATACTCCCATGCCATCCCCCACGAACAAGATGACATTCCTGGCCTGGTGATGATTGGGTTGCAGCTTCTTGGCTGTCGCCAGCGCCTGCTGCCCTTCCTGGTACCAGGTACTGGCATCCTCGGCCAACGTCATGACAGGCCATGCCATCATTACCGCCATGACAGATATTCTTCCTATGCTCATTCCATGTATCCACTGCATCCGGTTGAAAGAAATTGCACCATAAAGCCGCAAACATAGAAGAATAGGCCTTTATCATGTCATTTATATGAAGCAGTAAAGCTGCCTTGTGTCTGCCAACAGGTTATAGCCTCTGTACCATAAGCGTGTAAAACCAGGCCGCGATACGGAGCAGGATGTTAAAATAGCATCCATGCATGGCAGCAAGCTGGCCTGCAACATAAGACGTTACCGCAATCATCACTTCTAGAGCACCCAATATGGCAGCAATTCAATGGTTTCCCGGACATATGACCTCTGCACGCAAAAAGGCAGAAGAAACCATGGAGTTCACGGATATCGTGATTGAAGTACTGGATGCCCGTGTACCTGAAGCCAGTCACAATCCCATGATTGAGGAGCTTCGTCTGTATCGTCAGCGCCCCAGCCTGAAAATCCTGAACAAGGCAGACCTGGCCGACCCGGCGGTGACACAGGCTTGGCTCAATCACTTCAATCGCCAGGACGGCGTGAAAGCCGTTGCACTCTCCTGCAAAAAGCCCGGTGACGCAAAAAAGATTCCTGGGCTCTGCCGTAGCTTGGCCCCACATCGCGGCACCAATCTCAAACCACTGCGCATGATGATCATGGGTATCCCGAATGTAGGAAAATCTACCCTCATGAATGCCCTGCTCAACCGTAGGATCGCCAAAGTGGGAGATGAACCAGCGGTCACCAAAAGCCAGCAGCGCTTCGAACTCAGCCCTCAGCTCGCCATTACTGACACACCGGGCATGATGTGGCCGAAACTCCAGTACGACTCGGATGGCTACATGCTGGCTGCCAGTCATGCCATAGGCCGCAATGCGGTGATCGATGAAGAAGTCGCAGAATTCCTGGCAGGCATCCTGCTGGCACGCTACCCTGAACTGCTACAGGCACGCTACAAGACAGATGTCAGCCATATGGATGCCATAGACCTGCTTGAAGCCGTGGGCAGGCGTCGCGGATACCTGCTCAAGGGCGGTGATTTTGATATGGAGAAAACCGCCATGGCATTTCTGGTCGACTATCGATCCGGCGTCCTTGGACGCATCAGCCTGGAAACACCGGAATCCAGGAATGCCATGATCGCCGCAGTGGAAGCATTACGGCAGCAGCAGGCAGAAGAAAGCCAACAAGCAGAAAACCTGGAAGACTGATGCCATTACACCCAGTTGTTTCCCGCTGGCCTTCATCTCCAGCCCAGAATAAAATTTGCAATGATGTTGTTACATGCTTGTAGCAGCTTTTCCTGATCGACAATCACACCTGCAGGCAGAATCAACATGTTGAACTCAATGAACCCTCAGCAACGTGAGGCTGTGAAATATCTCGATGGCCCTTTGCTGGTGCTGGCGGGTGCCGGTAGCGGAAAAACCCGCGTCATCACGCAGAAAATCGCCTACCTGGTCGAAAAGTGCGGCTATTCTCCCAAGGAAATCGCCGCGATCACCTTTACCAACAAGGCCGCGCGTGAAATGCAGGAACGTGTGGGCCATTTGCTGCAGGGCAATCATTCCAAGGGATTGACCATTGCCACTTTTCACTCCCTGGGTTTGCAAATGCTGCGCCAGGAGGCAGAGCTGCTGGGTTACAAGCCTCAATTCTCCATCCTGGATTCTTCGGACAGCTTCAAGATTCTGTCCGATATTCTGGCAACCACGGACAAGCAATTGCTGCGCAAGACGCAATGGCAGATTTCGAGCTGGAAAAATGCTTTCGTCAATCCAGACCAGGCCGCAGCCACTGCGGATGAAGAAATTGCGCACGCTGCTGCCAAGGTGTACCAGATATACCAGCAGACCCTCAAAGCCTACCAGGCAGTGGATTTCGACGACCTGATCAAGCTGCCGGTAGAGTTGTTCGAGCAGCACCCCGAGGCCTTGCGCCGTTGGCAGCACAAACTCAAATATCTGCTGATCGATGAATACCAGGACACCAACGCCTGCCAGTACCGGCTGGTAAAAATGCTCACTGGCATTGAAGGCCGCTTCACTGCTGTGGGCGACGATGACCAGGCAATTTACGGCTGGCGCGGCGCAGATGTGGAAAACCTGCGGCAACTGACGCAGGATTTCAGCCGACTCAAGGTAATCAAGCTGGAGCAGAATTACCGCTCCACGGTGCGTATCCTGCGTGCTGCCAACCAGGTGATTGCCAACAACCCCAAACTGTTCGAGAAAAAACTCTGGAGCGAGCTCGGTACTGGCGATCTGATCCAGGTCAGCGCTGCCAAGGATGAAGACCATGAAGCTGAGTCTGTGGTGATGAAACTGCTGGCGCACAAATTCGAGCACCGCACCAAGTTTCTCGACTACGCGATTCTTTATCGCGGCAACCATCAGGCGCGCATTTTTGAACAGCAACTGCGCCAGCAGAAAATTCCCTACACCATTTCCGGCGGCCAATCCTTCTTCGACAAGGCCGAGATCAAGGATTTGGTCAGCTATTTACGCCTGATTGCCAATGAAGATGATGATCCGGCCTTCATCCGTGCTGCTACCACGCCGAAGAAAGGCATAGGCAATACTACGCTGGAACGGCTGGGAGAGTATGCCAGCCAGAAGAAGATGTCCCTGTTCGAAGCAGCCTTTGAAGGAGATTTCCAGCGTGAAATAGGCAACCGCCAACTGGAAGATCTGCTCACCTTCTGCCAGTTCATCAACCGCATGCAGGAACGCGCGGAAAAAGACCCGGCAGGTGAGGTGCTCAATGACATGCTCACCGCCATCAATTACGAAGCCTTCCTCTACGATACGGAAGAGCCACGTAGCGCCGAGAACAAGTGGAAAAGCGTGATGGACTTTGTCGCCTGGCTCACGCGCAAGGGTGACGAGGATGAGAAGAACCTGCTGGCGCTGACGCAGATGATCTCGCTCATGAGCATGCTGGAAGGCCGGGAAGATGCCGAGCCGGATGCGGTCAAGCTTTCCACGCTGCACGCTTCCAAGGGGCTGGAATATGGTCATGTGTTCCTGATCGGCTGTGAAGAAGGTATCCTGCCGCACCGCGAAAGCGTGGATGATGGCAAAATCGAGGAAGAGCGTCGGTTGATGTATGTAGGGATTACCCGCGCGCAGAAATCGCTGAATATTTCCTGGTGCCGTCGGCGCAAGCGTGCCGGGGAGCATGAATCCTGTGAACCTAGCCGCTTCATTGCCGAATTGCCTGCAGATGATGTACGTCATTCCGGACAACCACAGAGCGACCCGGTAGCAAACAAGGAAAATGCACGCCAGCGTCTGGCACAAATTCGCGCCATGCTTGGCAGTAGTCCGAAAACCGACAACTGACACTAAAAACTCAGGCTTCGTCGCATCACCAAAAATCCAAGTGCATGCCATAAGCTCGTGCTAAAGTAGCGCCCCTGAACAGGTCTTTCCTTTCGCGCGCTCCGCTCATTCGGAAGCACAGGATTCCTTTCCGGATTTCATTTCTCTAGATTGTTTTTTAAGCGAGCAAGTATGGGCAGTTGGATGATTGCGCTGGCCGCCGGTGCATTCTGCATTGGCATGACTGAATTTCTTCCCATGGGATTACTTCCGGATATCGCGCATGGCCTGGATGTATCCATTCCAGCAGCAGGTAACCTGGTCACCGTTTATGCTTTGGGCGTGGTCGTGGGTGGTCCCCTGATGGTGGCACTGACCATCAACCGTCCACGCAAAGCCACTCTGCTTGGATTGATGGCAGTTTTTACACTGGGCAACATACTGTGCGCGCTGGCGCCTAATTACCTGACGCTCGCCATTGCCCGTATTTTCACGGCATTGAGTCATGGCTCATTTTTCGGCATTGCTGCCGTCGTGGCCCTGTATCTCGCCCCACCCGGCCAGGGCAACCGTGCACTAGCACTCATGTTTACCGGACTGACCATGGCCAATGTGCTGGGCGTACCGCTAGGCACATTGCTCGGTCAGGAAACCAGCTGGCGCATTCCCTTCTGGAGTGTTGCCCTTGCCGGGGCTGCCGCCATATACGCCACATGGCGTTTTGTGCCTGACCTCAGCGCCATGCCCAAGCCGGACATTCGCAAGGAAATGCACGCCGTCTTCCAGCCCAATGTGTTGCTGGCAATGGCAATCACGGCCATCGGTTTTGCTGGTGTTTTCACCATTTTCACGTATATCACACCGATACTGGAAGACATGTCAGGCCTATCTCCCCGCAATGTCAGTGCCATGCTGATTGCCATGGGCATCGCGGCCACCATCGGGTTGAATATCGGCGGAAAAATGGCAGACTGGAAACTATTACCGACAATTGCCCTCTCACTTTCAGGAATGGCGTTGCTCGGCATCCTGTTTGCCTGGAGCATGCAATTCATGCTGGCATCCATCATGACGGCATTCATCTGGGGCATGGTAAGCTTTGCTGTGGGTCCCGGATTACAGACCAATGCCATGTCGCAAGCCGGCGATTCGCCATTGATGGCCTCTACCATCAACCAGAGTGCATTCAATCTGGGCAACGCTGGCGGCGCATTCCTCGGTGGCTCAGTCATTCATTTTGGACTCGGGTTGCCATCAGTGGCACTGGCAAGTGCTGCCGTCGCCATCTGCGGCGTACTGCTGACCTTGTACAGCATGCGACAATACGGGAAAACAACATCATAATTTGCAGCCCATGGAGGTTTTTTGCCTGGGCTGACCAGAAAAATAAAGGTAAAAAATGACACGATCACCCAGACAATTGATTCATGGCCTGCTCAGGTTTGGCAAAACCATGCTTTGGTTGTTTGTTGGGCTGTCTATTGCCTTCATCACCTGTGAAGTCCTCGGCTGGAAATTCCTGCGCGAACCGGCTCAGACGTTACTCAGCAAGCAGTTGCAACGGGAGGTCATTCTGGATGCACCCTTCCAGCTGCATTTATGGGCTGGCATCCAGCTTGATCTCGGCCACCTGTATATTTCCGCCCCGGAATCCTTCAAGGCTCCCCATCTGGTCGATGCGAACAACATCAGCATCAAACTCCGCTACAGCGATCTCTGGCGCTACAAGCAACAAGGCGCATTACACATTCGGGAGATCCGCGTCGATGATATTGATGCACAACTGATCCGACATGCAGATGGCAGCGCCACCTGGCAGTTCCCCAAGGAGGAAGATGACGATGCTGCCTCTCAGCCGCTACCGGTCATTGAAACCCTGGTCGTGAAAAACGGCAGCAGCACAATCAAGGATGCCATCAGCAACACCAGCCTGAAGGCCAAATTCAAGACTGACGAAGGCTCTCTGCAAGATGAACTGCGCTCTGAAGTCAGCATCAATGGTCACTTCCAGGACAAACCCCTGAAAGCTTTTCTGGAAACTCCAGGCTTCCTGCCTATTGCCACACAGGATCAGGACGCCGAACCCATCAAATCCAAAGGCTGGCTCGAATATGCCAAGCTGCGCGTGGATTTCAATGGCAAGGTGTCGGACCTTTTCGGCCGCCAGGATATTGCCGGTGACGTTGTGGTGACAGGCCCTTCCCTTGCCGTGCTGGGTGACCTGACCGGCAGCGTTTTCCCCACCACTGCCCCATTCCGTCTCAGCACGACCATCAATAAACACAGTGATATCTGGGAAGTGAATGTGGATTCAGCCAAAATCGGCAAAAGCAGCCTGAATGCCATACTCAAATATGATCCTCGCCGTCAGGATGGTGGTATCCCGATACTCAGCGGTCAGCTTGGTGGCAGCCGCTTCTACCTTGCTGATCTGGCCCCCGCCTTTGGCGCTTTACAGGCAGATGGCAGCCCAGTTCAGCCTGCCAAGGGTCGCGTCATTCCTGATCGTCCGCTGGATTTACCATCACTGAATTTCATGGATGCCGATATCAGTATCAAACTGGATTACATGGATCTGGGCAATGCATTTGCACTCCCAGTTTCTCCCTTCAAGGCACATCTCAACCTCACTCAGGGGAAACTTGGCATTGATGACATTTTTGCCAATACTGCCGATGGCAGCCTGAATGGTAGCTTCTCCGTTGATGCGCATGAGGATAAGGATAGTGATCAGCATCAATATCTGCCGCAATGGCAAATCAAGCTTGGGTGGAAGAACATTGACCTTGCCAAGTGGTTGCAGGTATCCAAGGATCGCCAGGAAGCTGCGAAGAAACAGGGAAAACAGGCACCACCCTATATTACCGGCACCCTGAATGGGCGCACAGATCTCACCGGAAAGGGTAATTCCACTGCCGGATTACTGAGCTCCCTCAATGGCAAAACCACCCTGTTTATTGAGCATGGAGAAGTATCACGCCTGATCATGGAGCTACTGGGGCTAGATATTGCCCAAAGCATCAGTGCCTGGCTTGGTGGCGACCACTCACAACGCCTGCAGTGCGCCGTCATGGACCTCAAGGCCAGCAATGGACTCATTCAGCCAGAAGTGGCATTGATTGATACACCTGTGACCTTGGTACTGATCAACGGTAGTGTTGATCTGGGGCAGGAAAAACTGGACCTGCTGCTCGCGGCAAAACCCAAGAATTTCTCACCGCTGACATTGCGTTCTCCGATCAAGTTGCAAGGCACTTTTGCCGACCCCAAGGTGCGCCCAGAAACAGTACCGATTGCCGCGCGCCTGCTGGGTAGCGTGGCGCTGGCCTTCGTCAACCCGCTGGCTGCCATCCTGCCATACCTGGATACAGGCTCGAGCAGCCAGGCATATAATTGCAGCCAGTCTCTCAGCACCTATACCGGGAAACCGGTCAAGACTCCAGAAACGCCCAAGGCATCTCCTGCGTCTGAGGAGAACCACGCCATCATTCCCGGCCATTAAACGCAAATATCCTTCCACGCAGGATCTGCCACAGATCCTGCGATCCCTCTCCCGCTACTGATACAATACGCGCCATGCCTTATATCACATTAGATCAAGCCAGCCTGGCTTACGGACACTATCCTTTACTTGACCATGCCAGCTTCCAGCTTGATGCCGGGGAGCGTGTTGGCCTCATCGGCCGCAATGGCGCAGGGAAATCCAGCCTGCTCAAGGTTATTGCGGGCGAAAGCAAGCTGGATGACGGTAATTTCTGGTCAGCTCCCAACGCCCGCATTGTCTACGTGCCGCAAGAACCGCTACTCGATCCGGCACATAGCATCTTCGAGGCAGTCGCTGCAGGCCTCGGCAATTTGCGCCAGCTGTTAGTGGAGTACCATCAGGTCTCCCAGCAGATGGCAGAACCTGAAGCCGATATTGACAGCCTCATGGCCCGACTGCAAACCATCCAGCATGACCTGGACGCACAAGGTGGTTGGCAATCACAAGCCCGGGTGGAAGCTGTACTCAGCCGCCTGAAACTTGATCCAGAAACCAATGTGGCCACCCTCTCCGGCGGCTGGCGCAAGCGTGTGGCGCTGGCACGCGCATTGGTGGCCGAACCTGAAGTACTGCTGCTGGACGAGCCGACCAACCATCTGGATTTTTCTGCGATTGAATGGCTGGAGAATCTGTTGCTGGATTTCAGGGGCAGTCTGCTGTTCATTACCCACGATCGCCGTTTTCTTGACCGTCTCGCGACACGCATCGTCGAACTGGATCGCGGACAGCTCACTGATTTCCAGGGAAATTACTCCCAATACCAGATCAAGAAGGAAGAGCTGTTGGCTGTAGAAGCTACCCATGCAGCCAAGTTTGATAAATTCCTCGCACAGGAAGAAGCCTGGATACGCCAAGGCATCAAGGCGCGACGCACCCGTAACGAAGGCCGCGTGCGTCGGCTGGAAGCCTTACGCCTGGAACGCGCTGCCCGCCGCGAGCGCCAGGGTAATGTCAAACTGACACTGGACAGCGGCGAACGCTCTGGCAAACTGGTCGCGGAACTGGAGAAAGTTTCCCTGGGCTATGACGGCAAACTGTTAATCGAGAATTTCAGCACCCGCATCATGCGCGGCGACCGCATCGGCCTGATCGGGCCGAATGGCGCGGGAAAATCCACCCTTCTGAAGCTGATCCTGGGAGAACTGGAACCAGACAGCGGCAGCATCCAACGCGGCACCAGCCTGAATGTGGCCTACTTTGACCAGATGCGCGAGCAACTGGATGAGGAAGCCACCTTGGCTGACACCATCAGCCCCGGCTCCGAATTTGTACAGATCGGCAACGAACGTAAGCATGTCATCAGCTACCTGGAAGATTTCCTCTTTCCGCCGCAACGCTCCCGCTCGCCCGTGAAATCGTTATCGGGTGGCGAGCGCAACCGGCTGCTGCTGGCACGCCTGTTTGCCCGCCCGGCCAATGTGCTGGTGCTGGACGAGCCTACCAACGACCTCGATATTGAGACACTGGAACTGCTGGAAAGCCTGTTGCAGGAATTTGATGGCACCCTGTTTCTGGTCAGCCATGACCGCGCCTTCCTGGAAAATACCGTCACTCAGATCATCGCCTTTGAAGGCAATGCAGTGCTGAGCGAATTTGGCGGCGGCTACGACGACTGGTACCGCTATACCCAAACAACGGCAGCCGTGACCGAAAAGCCTGCCAGCAAAACACCTGAAAAACCAAAACAGGAATCCAGCACCAGGAAACCAACAGCCAAGCTCAGCTTCAAGGAGATGCGTGAACTCGAAGCCTTACCGACCATGATTGAAACACTGGAAGCTGAACAGTCATCTATCAATCAGGCACTCGCTAACCCGGACATTTATCGGCAGAATGCGGAACAGGCTAGGACTTTGCAACAAAGACTCAATGAAATCGGTACAGAAATTGAGGCTGCCATGTTACGCTGGGAAGTACTTGAGAGCCGGAATTAACAAGGCAGAGGGCAAGGCCCTTTGCTTTTCCAATAAAAAATCCTGTTAAGATATTGTTATTAAAGTAATTTTCATTTTAATTAATTTAATTAATCGATATAATTTACACAATCAATTTTATTTATTAATTAAACTCCCCTACACTGCAATCTCACTATTTCAATACCTCAGGAGATTGCAATGACAACATCCCTTATCAATACCGAAATCCAGCCGTTCCAGGCCACTGCGTTCCACAATGGCGAATTCGTGCCTGTAACTGATGCAGACTTAAAAGGCAAATGGTCTGCAGTCGTGTTCTATCCTGCCGACTTTACATTTGTCTGCCCAACCGAACTGGGCGACATTGCTGACAATTACGATGAATTGCAAAAGCTTGGCGTTGAAATCTACTCTGTTTCCACAGACACCCATTTCACTCATAAAGCATGGCACGACACTTCGGATACGATCGGCAAAATCAAGTTCCCGATGATCGGTGACCCAACCGGTACCATCACCCGCAACTTCGGCGTTATGCGCGAAGGTCAAGGCCTGGCTGATCGTGGCACTTTCATTATCGATCCAAACGGTGTCATTCAGGCTATCGAAGTGACTGCTGAAGGTATTGGCCGCGACGCTGCCGACCTGGTTCGCAAGATCAAAGCTGCCCAGTATGTTGCCAGCCACCCTGGTGAAGTCTGCCCAGCCAAGTGGAAGGAAGGCGAAGCCACATTGGCTCCATCCCTGGACCTCGTCGGCAAGATCTAAAGCTGGACTGCGCCCGGGCAACTACAACCTCCCTGCCTTTCTGCCCGGGCATTTTTGGGAGCAATATCAATACAGAATTGAGAGCACATCATGTTGGATGCAAATATCAAGACACAATTAAAGGCCTATTTCGACAAACTCACCCAGCCTATCGAAATCACTGCTTCTGTAGATGGCAGCGACAAATCCCGCGAGCTGCTGGAATTGCTTGACGACCTCAAGAGCCTGTCTTCGCGCATCACCGTCCAGCAAAGTGATGATGATACTCAACGCAAGCCATCATTCAGCTTGAACAGCCCCGGGAAAAATATCGGCATCCGCTTTGCCGGGCTCCCCATGGGACATGAATTCACATCGCTCGTGCTTGCGTTGCTACAGGTAGGTGGACATCCGCCCAAGGCAGAGCCGGAAGTCATTGAGCAAATCCGCAATCTTGAAGGCGAATTCAACTTCGAGACATATATCTCATTAAGCTGCCACAACTGTCCTGAAGTAGTACAGGCAATCAATTTGATGGCCGCGATTAACCCGAACATCCGTCACGTCATGATTGATGGCTCCCTGTTCCAGAAGGAAGTGGACGAACGCAAAATCATGGCGGTACCCACCATTTTCCTCAATGGACAGGAATTCGGACACGGACGCATGGGTGTGCAGGAGATACTCAACAAGATCGACACTGGCGCGATCAAGAAAGAAGCAGAAAAACTTTCCTCCAAGGAACCATTCGATGTATTGATCATCGGCGGTGGCCCTGCTGGTGCTTCTGCTGCGATTTACTCTGCCCGCAAAGGCATACGCACTGGTATCGTAGCTGAGCGTTTTGGTGGCCAGGTCATGGACACCATGGCAATCGAGAACTTTATCTCGGTCAAGGAAACTGACGGCCCCAAACTGGTAACCGCGTTGGAAGAACACGTCAAGAGTTATGACGTCGACATTATGAACTTGCAACGTGCGTCCGGCCTGGTTCCGGCCAATGGCAATGGTTTGACTGAAGTCCAGTTGGAAAGTGGCGCAATATTGAAGGCAAAATCCGTCATTATCTCCACAGGCGCGCGCTGGAGAGAGATCAACGTACCTGGCGAAACAGAATACCGTGGCCGCGGTGTTGCCTATTGCCCGCACTGTGATGGTCCGCTATTCAAAGGCAGAAGCGTAGCCGTGATTGGTGGTGGCAACTCCGGTGTCGAAGCCGCCATTGACCTTGCTGGCATCGTCAAGGATGTCACCCTGATTGAGTTCAACGGCGAATTGCGCGCAGATGCCGTATTGCAGAAAAAACTGTTCAGCTTGCCCAACGTCACTGTGATTACCGGCGCACAAACCACGGAAATCAATGGCGATGGTGAAAAAGTCAATGGCTTGACTTACACCAACCGCCAGACTGGCGAATCGCACCGTGTTGACCTGGCTGCTGTCTTCATCCAGATTGGCCTCGTACCGAATACCGACTGGATCAAGGATAGCGTGGCGCTGAGCAAATTCGGTGAAATCGAGGTAGATGCCAAAGGCCAGACCTCTGTTGACGGCGTATTCGCCGCTGGCGATGTCACGACAGTGCCTTTCAAGCAAATCATCATCGCAATGGGTGAAGGTTCCAAGGCGGCCCTCGGCGCCTTTGAGCACCTGATCCGCCACTAACCCGGCAGCGGTACTGCTAAACAAGGCCAAAAGCCAAAGATCGACGGTCAAAAACCAAGCGAAACAGTACCGCTTTGCCGACTAAAACGGTAGAATAACGGGCTTGGCTGTCCTCGTGGTGAAACGGATATCACCGGCCCCTCCTAAGGGTCAGTTTCAGGTTCGAGTCCTGACGGGGACACCATCCCAATTCCATTTGGTAACATTCAAGTTACCAATTTGTTAAATTTCAGAGAGTTATCAAGCACTCTTTGAATCCACTTAACAAATATTGACACCAGATTTACTAATTTGTAAGAATGAGTTCCCCATAATTTTCACAGGGAATTCCCCATCTTGGCCTCAATCTATAAAACCAAATCAGGTTATCGCGCGCAGGTTGCAGTGATGGGTAGCCGCGAGTCCAAGGTTTTCCCCACAAAACGTGAAGCCGAGGCTTGGGCTGCTCAGCGTGAAACCTTTCTGAGGGGAGAAGCCAAGAAGTCTCCAGCAGAAAGGCATACCCTTGGGGAAGTGCTGGAAAAATACTCAGAAGAAATAGCATCCGGTATGCGTGGTGCGCGGTGGGCTCAGATCAGGTTGGCAAAACTTCTGCGCGACCCCAACCTCCCCTGCCAGAAATTTCTTTCAGATATACAACCAGAGGATTTTATTGCCTGGCGAGACTCCAGGCTGAGGCAAGTGAGCAGTGGATCTGTGTTACGCGAACTGGGGTTGCTCAACACCAGTATAGAGTGGGCGCGGAAAGAGTTGAGATGGATTACAAAGAATCCACTCAATGATGTCAGCAGGCCCAAGCCCCCGAAACACAGGGAAGTAATTATCTCGCCTTTCCAGATTCGACGGATGCTTGTGTCACTGGGATACTCCCCGACTGGGAAAATACTTGAAGTACGCCAGGTTGTGGCTGTGTGTTTCTTGCTGGCCCTGAGAACTGGAATGCGCGCCGGTGAGTTATGTGGATTGCCCTGGGATCAGGTGAGAAAAGATACTTGCATGTTGCCCGTGACAAAGACAAATGCTCGCGAAGTAAGCTTGTCAATCAAGGCGCTGCGCATCATCAACAAAATGCGCGGCTGGGATGAGCGGTTTGTATTCGGATTGAAAACATCCACACTGGATGCAATGTTTCGTAAATATAGAGAGCGTGCCGGCCTGGATGGATTTGTGTTCCACGACTCCAGGCATACTGCTGCAACGATGCTTGCCAGGAAGTTAGACATACTTGACCTGTGTAAAATGTTTGGATGGACTGATCCAAAAATGGCCATGATCTACTACAACCCGACAGCAAGTGATATTGCACGGCGCATTAACTCGCCTTCCTTGGTTTCAAAGCAGCATCAATCTCGGTGATTGGGATGAGTCCAAACTTGTTGTAACTCAATTCCCCAGTTCTAAGCATGCGAGCTATAGTCTGACGGCTCACACCAAGCATTTCTGCCGCCTGAACCTGATTGACATGCAAAGGCCTTGGCTTCATTTCGGCATACAGTTGTATGGCTTTTATTGCGATTTCTAAGTCTGACATTATTTAATCCTCAACTGCTGGTTTATTGCTGCGGCTTGGCGAACAACTCAACCCACCCAGTCCCATGATGATGTTTTTCTGTTGTGAATTCAGTCTCTACACAATCCCAAGGCAAGCCGTCATAAGTGGAAGCAATTCCGGCTCTGCACCACGCTACAGGCTCCGCATCCCCACTCAGCCCTTGAATATGTGCTAACACCGCCTCAGTGAAGAACATAGGCGCTGTGCCTTTCTTGATGATGCCAGCCTGCTCAAAGTCATCCATCACCATGCTCATTGTCAACCCCATACATTCGGATTCCTGCCGCAACTTACGCTCTTGCTCAAGCATGGTTTCCAACTCTGCTATGCGGGACAGGAGAGGTGCTATCACAGCTTCGGTGATCTCATTCAGTCGATCTTCGTCGTTTATCACGGGGATGAAGTCATCTCTACACATGGAGCCATGAAACCACGCACCCCATACCCTCATGCAGTCGTACGTGTCTGGGCCGATCGCCTCGGCTAATCTATGTATTGCTGACTCTCGCTCACTCTGTGTGCTCATGATGGCTCCCTCTCAATGCGCTTAAACTCAATGACCCATACAAATGGATTGGCTTCCCATGATCCAGGGCCATTGATGGATTCCCAAAGTTCTCTGTAGCGCCATATGGCATCCTCTGGCTCGTCCAAAAGGCTGAATTCAATGCCTTCGTCAATTGCGTCTGTCACGCTGCAATCCTGCAATCGCTCCACGCGTACTCTGACAATCTCAAGCTGGATTCGGCTTGCCCAGCGCGGCAAGTGAATAGATGGCTTCCACGTTCTGCGAATACCATCCTTGGAGTGTTCCAGATCGGCACCAAGTGGATCGTCCAGGAAGTCGGCACGGTAGAAGATGTCGGCTGATGGGTCGGCAGGCTCGTATGGAAAATAACTGTGCTGCCAAGTCTCTCTCACCCATAGCTGATCGCCAGGCTGACCATGAGGGCATGCATGCCCGGCAAGGCCATCCCACTGCTGCATCTCCAGCTCGACATGAAGCATTGTTTGATGTTTCTTGGACGGTAGCCAATGACCAGGCCTGCCATAAGTGTCTGGTGTTATTTCCGGCTGCGGCTTCATAACTCTTCTAGTCTGCGTCTTATTCCCCGCAAGAATCGCTTGCACCATCGGGGCACTAAAAAGTATTGGACGTTCTTTCATCATCTATCCTTATCTGCTGGTGAGACCCGGCTATGGTCTTTCGTGGCATCCATAATTCCTTCTCCTATTGTTGGGCGGGGTGGCGGTTGCTATCCCGCTGCGTGTTTATTTCCGGCTGTTCTCTCAGCTCCATAGACTCTAGGCATTCACCCCATAAACCTTCCTGCTGCGCCCTCGTAAAGACGCAGGTAGAAGGGTTATTGAATCGTCCGCTTTACACAGACATAGTTAACTTTCTTCATTAACGTGGCGAACGAACTGGTTTCTTTTCCAGCAGCCAAGCATTCCGCGTGGGTCGAAAACCCTGGCACACTGGCAATTGAGACAGCATCAGATTTAGCCACCGGACCAGCGTAGAAGGCGATTATCAAAACAAACTCAATCATGATTGATCCTCTCTATACCGCAGGATTATCAGGTCGAGGCTCACCCCGTAGATCAGCCTCTGCATCGGCTTCGGTGAGGATTGGGCCGTTGAGGTCTGGCTCCGGGCGATATAGCTTGCTGCGCAATTCATACCCAAGCAAAGGCCAAATCTTGGCAACTGCATTCTGGCGAGCGATCTTGCGGCCTATCTCTGCGTCGAAGTTCTCAGGGCTGGCGCATGCACTCTCACCAGTGACTGTGAAGCCGTTGCGTAGCACCAGTACGCAGAAGGTCAGAAGATCAAGTGGAGCAATAATTTGCTCTTCTTCATAAATGTCAGCTTTCACAAATGAAGACGAATGCTCAATGCCATTGCCTGCTGTGAAATATGCCTCTACACGAATCGCAGCCTCGATGTCCGCAGGCGTTACACGTGGGGCAGTCAAACCCTTGTCCTGAATCTCTTGCTCAATCTGTGAATCTGTTGCCATATCGTTTCCTTTCAGCTTGTTGAATCACCCAACATGGATGATTTAAAAAGCCCCCTGCAGGGGGGCAGGGAGAAGGTCATTAATTTATGTATTCCTCGATTCCGGTTTCGCTCATGCTGCCTCTTGAAATTCAGATGGTGGTGGTTCAATTAAGGTGATATTGATTTCTTGCTGGATCAGGCTGCACAGCTTTCCGATATCCTGCTCCTTGGGATGCCCAATGATTCGATACGATAGACCTACCGTACCGCCTTCCATGGGTTCGATCTTGAATCCATCTATTTCTACCCCCCCCCATTTCGATGGCTGATTTGTCGTCAATACCAAAGTCAATTTTTACTTCGTATCCAGACAGTTTCAGCTCATATTTGAAAGCTGGTATCAGGGGAAACTTACGCTTGGTGAGGTGTGTTTTATCCTCGATCAATTCAAGTTGATCATCGTCACCCCTCTCGTAGAGAAAGGCTTTCAATGTTGGGTGAAACTCACTCAAGATATCGTTGTGCAGCTTGTGCTCCACTTTGATATCTACTGCCAGAACGGTATCCTTGCCATGCAGCTCTGCTCGCGGATTCACGTTGATGAGCTTTCCAACAGATTTATCCAGGTTAAACATTTGCAATGTCCTTTCGATGTGGGGAGTTGTCCCAATTACATGACGCGCTGATCGCGTAACCTTGCGGCATTGGGAGCATGTCCGTTAGCTAGGGAGGAGCTATTCAGCAACTTGTTTGAAGCTGTCCGCCTTATCCTTGTATGCTTTGTTGAGTTGCTGCTGCTGGTCAAAATCATCAACGTACTGGATGAGATCGGCTGCTACGTCCAACACGTCTTGATCAGTTGAGCGCTCGATTTGCTGTAGCACCTGATCAAAGGTTACTTGGGGCGCATCAGGTTCTGGAGATTGGGCTGGTTGTTCCGTTGCTCCCCCTTCGTTATTGCTGTAGTCAGCCAACAATGGATCATCACCTGCTACAGAAAAATCACCATCTATCGCCAAGTTATCAAGATGCTGGTCTTTGCCGACAGCAGCCTGGCCATCCAATGCTGCAGCAGTCTGGAATTCAATGGATAAAGGTAGATATTTGGCCAGGCGGCGTATTACTGTCTTTCTGCCCATCTCAACATAATGATCTTTCCATGGTCCGTACTTGCCCTTGCTCTGGCTTGCAGCCATGATTTCACGCACTTGCATGTCACTCATGAACTCAAACGCTGTTCCACCATCTTTAAGCTTTGCTACTGCATAGAACCCTATAATCAATCCACGATCACCGAATGATGGTGTGTGAGTCAGTTTTTCATCCAGCCCATAGATCAGTTCAAACGCATCGTTTGCATAGACTTCATGAGCGCTGATGCTGACGATCTGCCCGGAACGTCTTGCAAGATCAATCAACCCCTTATAGCCGATGATGACTTGCACGGATTTAACCCACTCTTCCCTGTCGCCACGCTTACGCTTAGTGTTGAAGGGAACCAGGTACGCATGCCCGAGAACGGTGTTAGGTTCCAAGCCCATTTGCGCGCACTGGCCAATCGCACCCACCAAGCTGGCCACTTCGCATTCCAGCAATGCTGGTGTTGTGGTTGCTGCGATCTGGGCTACTTTCAAAAGACGCTCGGGGTTTAAATGCCTTGGCAACATCTTGGCAATTTCTCCCTGCTTGCGCTTCAACAACTCGGCAATCTGGTCTTTCGGTTTCATCGCTGCCAGGCTTTGGCTATCCGCCCGTCCTGTGGCTACTGCTTTTAATGCTTGTGTTCCTTGTTGTGATGCCATTTGAATTACTCCTTAAAGTTTGCAAGACGGAAATCAACGTATTGGCTGGCGGCGTGTTCCACGACATAGCCTTTCTTGTTAATGACCTTGCGGGTAAAAGCCTTTCCATCTTCAAATCTGATCGCAGAGGATTGGCCCATTTCTGACAGCAGGTGTGCTCTGGCACCGTCCAGGATTCCTTCGTACTTATTCACCATGTCCTTGGCGGTTTCATATACTGCGCGCCAGTGCTCATGCATTGCTGATGCTTCAAGGACGGTGCCATCAGTGCCCGGATATAATCTCTTGAGCGTTTCGATAATGTCCTTATGCTTGTAGTCCAACGGGGGCATAATCTGTGGTAACACGTGGTTATTCCAAAAGTTGGAACAGTGTTCACGCAATGCCTGGATGGTTTCATCGTCACGCTCAACCACATAAGACTTGAGTTCGTCGCCGATCAGGGCGAATACCCTGCAGCGATCGCGCTTCATAATGCCAATCCCATGTTGATTCTGCGCAACGTAGTGGATTGGCAAGCTATCGGTGCCTTGATCACCCCATTCCTTCGCTTTAAACGGGTGGACTGTCTTTATTTCACCGTTTTCTATTTTTCCTGTTTCGTTGTCGAAGTATTCGAAATCAATCTCGCAGGCAAGAAAGCTCAACTCAGAATCTTGGTATTGCTTGTTATGTGCCACTATCTCCAATCCATGCTCCTCGCGGATCATGTCCAAGATGTATGGCTCGAGACGGGAACCTCTGCGTTTGGCGGCCATATTCCTGCCGTCACACACCCTGGGCGTGATCTTGTCCAAGTACAAGTCAACGATGGACTTCCAAGGGCTGATTCCCAGGATGGCGGCTACATCACTACCACCTATAAACTTGGTGCGATCTGGTTGCACAATGGTTTCAGAGGTGTTCATTGCATCATTCCTTATATGTAATCACTGGGACTGGGTATTCGAATCGGCTGTCGTTCATATCCACCAATGCCAGCGCTACCAATAGAACTACAGCAAATACAAAGGCGTAAATTGCACTGACAAGGCGGTTCATTTTTCAGCCGCCTCTTCGGGATGATCTTCTCTGTATTGCAGTGACTTGGCCTTATGTGATGCGCATGCAGCAAGCAGCCATTCCTTGTTTTCATTCCAGAACCAATGCGCGTCACTTGCCATTTGAGCAATGTCTGTATCTTCGAATCCAGTCCATTCTTCATGCGTGTGTCGCTGACATCCGATACGCATGTATGACTCAGAAATAATGATCTCCCAGTGGAGGCCACCAATTTGAATGGGGGCAATAGCCAGCTTTTCGTTTTCCAGGTCGGCACCGTACAGGTTGGCACCGTACAGGTTGGCACCGCGCAGGTCGGCACCGCACAGGTTGGCACCGCGCAGGTCGGCACCGTACAGGTTGGCACCGCACAGGT
>NZ_FZOA01000007.1 GCF_900187985.1 Methylobacillus rhizosphaerae | reverse complement strand
ATGGGGAGGTGCTAGTCCACTCAGATCAAGGTAGTCAGTTCAGCAGCTATGATTGGCAGGCATTTTTAAAAGCGCACCGTCTCAAACCTAGCATGAGCAGACGAGGAAATTGCCACGACAATGCAGTCGCAGAAAGCTTCTTTCAATTGCTGAAGCGGGAAAGGATACGTCGGAAGATTTATGAGCATCGAGAAGCCGCCCGCCAAGATGTATTTGATTACATCGAGATGTTTTATAACCCTAGGCGTCGACACAGTTTCAATAATGGCCTATCGCCAGTAGAGTATGAAAAGCGTTATTTCGAGGGGCTGGAGACTGTCTAGAATAGTAGGGGCGATTCACCGTGATGCCGCTGCTTTCCCCTGTTTCTTTCATCCAACGGAATCCTAGGGAGCCTCTACCTAGCAGGTGCCCTTTCAAACCACCATATTGGTAGCTCGTCTTAATCAAACTCCCCACTCCGCTGCTCATACTCACTCCGCTTACAACGTAAAGGGCATCCTGGATGTCTTGTGCCGGGTATACAGCACGATTCGTTCCGCTGTCTTTGGTATAAACGTTATTTCCAACAAGGGAGTTATAGCTGACAACAATCTCACTACCCGGCTCACTCACTTTACTTAGAAATGGCAGTGAGCTGGCCACATTGGAGAGCAGATACCACTCTCCACTCCCGCTCGGTCCAATCAGCACATCCGACAAACCGTCTCCATTCATGTCAACGTTATAAATACGATCACTCGCACTCGCAAAATTTGCGTATTTATTCGTAACCCAAATGCCTTCATCCACCAAGGCACTGCCTGTATTGCGTAGCACATACCATGTTCCATTAGAGCCTGGCCCAATCAGCACATCTGGCAAACCATCTCCATTCATGTCCACATTACGGATGCGATCACTATGGCCATCCCAAATACCATATCCAGTGGTCACCCAGGCTCCTTCATCCACCAAGGCACTGCCCGTGTTACGCAATACATACCATTTTCCATTGGAGTCTGGCCCAATCAACACGTCTGGCAAGCCATCCCCGTTCATGTCTACATTGCGGATACGATCACTGGCACTCGCAAAGTTTGCGTATTTGTTGCTGGCCCACGCACCCGCATCCACCAAGGCACTGCCTGTATTACGCAATACATACCATTTTCCATTGGAGTCTGGCCCAATTAGTACATCCGCCAGACCGTCCCCGTTCATGTCCACATTACGCACACGAGTGCTGGCTTTATCAAAAGCTCCGTAGAGATTCGTCGCAATCGTCTTGATATCTCCAACAGTTGAACCCAGTTCTGGTAAGTAGCTGAATGATTTACTTTGAAGGCAAGTGCCGGCCCCATCACACTCAGTCACTGTTTTAAGCCGGGAGCGTTGAGTCACTTGACTCAATTCATAAGCAAGACGATAGTCTTTCACAACGCTCGTTCCATGATAGGTTTTGATGTTCGTCAGGCGCTTGGTTGTCTTCAATAGTGAACCAGCATGATAGGCTGTCATGGTGTCTGGACGGGTCTCATAGCTAAATCTCACGCTCGCATAAGGGGCCAATGCCGGATTTGTATTTGCATTGCCTGTGTAGTCAATCCGCGAGATATAGGCGTTGCCGTTGGCGCTGTCTTTTGTATACGTGACTGTGATGTAATTGCCCGTTGTATCGCTGATTTTGTTGACGCCCCATGTTCTGATCGTGGATGTCCCTTGGGCTTCAATGGCGGCGTTGGTGGTATTGCCATATTCGATGATTTGTCCACCTTTGGTCCAGACTTTGAACCAGGCAGGGCCATTTCCGGCGGTGCCATAGGAGATGATTCTGGTAAAGTTGGCGCTCTCTGTTCGATATTCTGTGCCATTCGCGCCGTAGGATGGGGTGGTGGTATAGCGTTTTGTAGTCGGGTTGTAGCTGTCGGTGGTCGCAATCAGGCGTTGTCCGTCCATGCAAAACCGGTCGGTATTGGTATAGGTGACACCACTGGTTGATCCATCTTGTTCGAGGGTGGTCGGGCATCGGCTGATCTGGGATAAACCTTCTATCCCCAGCCTATACCAACCAGGCCGTTCCCACTCTGGCTGCTATAGTTGAGGCTGAGGGTGGGGGCCATACCCGCTGTACCGGGAGGAACAGAAAGGGGAATGCTGTAGTTCGCTGAACCATCATTTCCCACACTAAAATTCCCAGGCGTCGTGAATGGATTCGCTGCGTATGCATATGAAACCATCAGGAAATTTATGCATCCTGATAGAAAAATTGCTATTGAGATAGTACGAAGATAGCTGGAGAAAAAGCACTTCAGACAGAAGAGGAAGAACTGCGCCACTCTACTGTGAGTAACCCAGCCCCCTGTTATATTTGTGTGAAATCTAGGTATTCCTACTCGATTGAGAGAAACCACAACAACCCCCCGTACATTATTGTTTTTTAATGCAATGTAATATTTTTATAATTCATTTGCTACGATATTATTTTAAGTATTATTTTTTGTAAACAATATTAAAGATAATTGCTGAAAGAAAGTCAATTAACGAAAATAACTATTCAAATACTCATGAATAGCGATTGCTATATTGACTCAGGGATTAATGATCAAATATATGGATCAGCATTTAGCAATGCTGAATATCTGATCATTTAAAGTATCAGGAATGAAGCTGTAGCGAGCAAAGCGCCGAGGATGGCGCCAGCGATGACGTCGCTGGGGTAATGCAGGCCGAGGATGACGCGGGACATGGCGACCAGGACAGCGAAGGGAATGATTAGCGGTGCCAGTTCCGGGTAGTGATGCAATGCCACCATGCTGAATGCCACTGCGTGCAGGGTATGGCCGGAGGGGAAGCTGAATTTATCCAGTGGTTTCCCGGCAAGCCAGATATCCTGGTGGACGGCATAAGGACGTGGGCGCAAGGTCCTGCCCTTGAGCCATTTGTAGAGCACGGTGCCAATCAGCCCGACCGTGATCATGTGCAGGCACGGCAGGATACCGGCCTGCCCCTGGGTCAGGATGATACCCAGCATGATGGCATACCAGAACATGCCATCGCCCAGCCTGCTGACCAGGCGGAAACTCCAGCGTACCAGCCGGTAATGGCTGCTACGGTTGACTTTGATGCATAGCGCGCTATCCAGTGCGCAGATGCGTTGCAGATAGTTTGTCAGCAGTCGATTTTGCATGGGGGCAGATTGGCATGCCTCCATGACAAATTTGTGTCAATACGTTGAATCTATGATGACAGGCAGATCAATTTCCGGCGACTTGCTGTACCACTGCCGCAATGTCTTCTGCCAGTTTCTGTACCAGGGCACCATCCTGCCCTTCCACCATGACGCGGATTTTTGGCTCGGTACCTGAAGCGCGCAGGAGCACACGGCCATGGCCATTCAGTGTGGCTTCTGCTGCCTGCACTGCGGCCTGCAATTGCGGGTTGTCATCCAACTCAATACGCTGGGCAATCTTGACGTTAATGAGCACCTGCGGATACAGCGGCAGGCGCTTGCCCCAGTCAGCCAGGCTCAGGCCAGAGGTGCGCACAGCGTGCAGCACCTGCAAGGCGGCAATAATGCCATCGCCGCTGCTGTGCTTGTCCAGACAGAGGATATGTCCGGAGTTTTCTCCACCCAGTTGCCAGTTGTTGGCGTTCAGCAACTCAAGCACATAACGGTCACCTACCTTGGCCCGCTGGAATGGGATGCCTTCCTTGTGCAATGCATGTTCAAGCGCCAGGTTGGTCATGAGGGTGCCGACCACGCCGCCGCCCAACCGTCCACGTTCATGACGGTGGCTGGCAATGATGTAAAGCAGCTGGTCGCCATCCAGCAGCTGGCCCTGGCTGTCGACCATGACTACGCGGTCGCCGTCACCGTCGAATGCAATACCAAGATCAGCCTGGTGTTCCACCACGGCTTTCTGCAATGCCTCGGGGTGCGTGGAGCCGACATTCAGGTTGATGTTCAAGCCGTTGGGTTGGGTACCGATGCTGATGACTTCAGCACCCAGTTCATGGAACACTGGCGGGGCTACATGGTAGGTTGCGCCGTTGGCGCAGTCGAGCACGATTTTCAGGCCACGCAGATCCAGTGCATTGGGGAAAGTCCCCTTGCAGAACTCGATATAGCGGCCTGCGGCATCATCAATACGCTTGACCCGGCCTATCTGTTCCGTAGGCACCAGCTTCATGGGCTGGTCCAGCTCAGCCTCGATGGCCAGCTCGACTTCGTCTGGCAACTTGGTGCCCTGCGCCGAGAAAAACTTGATGCCGTTATCGTCAAATGAGTTATGTGATGCAGAAATAACGATACCGGCCTGCGCACGCTGCGCCCGGGTCACATGGGCGATGGCTGGTGTGGGCAAGGGGCCGGTGATGCGTACATTGACACCGCCCGCGCACAGGCCAGCAACCAGTGCTGTCTCAAACATATAACCAGAGATGCGGGTATCCTTGCCGATAATTACCAATGGCTTGGTGCCGGGTGCCAGGTGATGATCCATGCGTGTCAGGACACGGCCAGCGGCATAACCAAGCCGCATGACAAAATCCGGGGTAATGGGGAATGTTCCCACCTTGCCGCGCACACCATCAGTACCAAAATATTTTCTGCTCATTTCTGACTCTTTATTCTCGTTGTTATCTGTCAATTCCGACATTGACCACCGCATCCACAACCTTGAGGGCATCCACTGTGGCCTTGACATCATGCACGCGCACGATACGGCCACCCTTCATGGCTGAAATGACAGAGGCAGCCAGGCTGGCGTGCAGGCGTTGATGCACATCACTGCCTATGATCTGCCCCAGGACAGACTTGCGTGACAGGCCGACCAACAGGGGACGTCCCAGCGCCAGGATTTCAGGCAGGTGATTCAGCAACGCTACATTATGCACGGTACGCTTGCCAAAGCCGAAACCAGGATCCAGCACAATACGCTCCATTGCCACACCTGCCGCCTCGGCTGCCTGCATGCGCTCCTGCAGGAACACTTTTACCTCCTGCACCACATCCTGGTAAACCGGCTCTTGCTGCATGGTTTGTGGCGTGCCCTGCATGTGCATGATGCACACACCTGCATTGCCTGCCGCAGCCGCCTCCAGTGCACCAGGCTGTTGCAGGCCCCAGATATCATTGATGATGGCAGCCCCGGCATTGACCGCCTCGCGCATCACCTGCGGCTTGTAGGTATCAATCGACAATGGCACATCCACTTCCCGCGCCAGTTGTTCAATCACCGGAATCACGCGGCTCAGTTCCTCATCAAGACTCACCGGCGTTGCATTGGGCCTGGTGGATTCACCGCCAATATCCAGAATATCAGCTCCTTCTGCCACCAGTTGCAGGGCATGAGTCACGGCAAGCTGAGTCGAGGCATAGCGGCCACCATCAGAAAAAGAGTCCGGGGTGACATTGACGATCCCCATGACATGGGGGCGCCTGAGGTCAAGCTGATATTTACCACAGATGAATTGATGAGCGTTTTGCATGGGATCACTAGTCAAATAGAAACAATAAAGGCCACAAGTCTCGAATCATTGCTTTCGAGCAGCTTGTGGCCTGAAGGTTTAACCAGCCTCAGACTTTGGCGGCAGGCTGCGGGGCGGGTTCTGTTGTGGTACCACTACCGCTATTGCCGCTATCAGTTGTTGACTTGCTGCTGGATGGTGCGGGCTTGGGTGGACGTGGCGGCTTGCCTTCCATGATGTCATGGATTTGCTCGGCATCAATGGTTTCCCACTCGAGCAAGGCAGCCGTCATCACTTCCACCTTGTCGCGATGATCTTCCAGCAAGGTGCGCGCAACCCCATATTGTTCATCCAGAATACGGCGAATTTCTGCATCCACCTTCTGCTGGGTCGCTTCGGATACTGTTTTGGCCGACATACTGCCAAATACGGAATCCTGCTCATTACCAGCATAGACCATGGTGCCCATGACATCGGACATACCATACTTGGTGACCATGTCACGCGCGATCTTGGTCGCCCGTTCAAAGTCGTTGGAAGCGCCAGTCGACATCTGGTTCATGAAGATTTCTTCAGCAATCCGCCCGCCGAACAGGATGGAAATTTCTTCCAGCATCTTGTCCTTGTAGTTGCTGATACGGTCGTGCTCAGGCAATTGCCAGGTCAGACCCAGCGCCCAGCCACGCGGCATGATGGTAACCTTGTGTACAGGATCGGCATGGGGCAACAATGCTGCCACTACAGCATGCCCGGACTCATGGTAAGCCGTATTGCGGCGTTCTTCTTCACGCATGATCATGGACTTGCGTTCCGGACCCATGAAAATCTTGTCCTTGGCATCCTCGAAATCCTGCATGTCCACGGTACGCTTGTTGCGGCGTGCAGCGAACAAGGCAGCCTCATTCACCAGGTTGGCAAGATCAGCGCCGGAAAAACCGGGGGTGCCGCGTGCCAGAATGTCAGCCTTGACGTCTGCATCGATAGGCACCTTGCGCATGTGCACCTTGAGGATTTGCTCGCGGCCACGGATATCCGGCAGGCCTACCATCACCTGACGGTCAAAACGGCCGGGGCGCAGCAAGGCTTTATCCAGCACATCGGCACGGTTGGTCGCGGCAATCACGATCACGCCAGAGTTAGCCTCGAAACCGTCCATTTCCACCAGCATCTGGTTCAGGGTCTGCTCTCGCTCGTCATTACCGCCGCCAGTACCGGCACCACGATGACGACCCACCGCATCAATTTCATCGATAAAGATGATGCAAGGGGAGTTTTTCTTGGCCTGCTCGAACATGTCACGCACACGAGCCGCGCCGACACCGACAAACATTTCCACAAAATCAGAACCGGAAATGGTGAAGAACGGTACTTTTGCTTCACCGGCAATCGCCTTGGCCAGCAAGGTCTTACCTGTACCCGGAGGGCCTACCATCAGCACGCCGCGCGGGATACGACCACCCAGCTTCTGGAATTTGGTGGGATCACGCAGGAATTCGACCAATTCGGAAACTTCTTCCTTGGCTTCATCACAACCCGCAACATCGGCGAATGTTGTGTGATTGGAGTTTTCATCCAGTTGCCGGGCCTTGCTCTTGCCGAACGAGAATGCCCCGCCCTTGCCGCCACCCTGCATCTGGCGCATGAAGAAAATCCATACTGCGATCAACAGCAACATGGGGAACCAGGAAACGAAAATGCTCATGAGCATGGAAGGTTCTTCGTCAGGCTTGGCTTCCACAGTCACATTATTCTTCAGCAAATCAGACACCAGCCATGGATCAGTCGGGGCATAAGTATTGAACTTGCGACCTTCATTAGTCACGCCGCGCAATACGCGTCCATCAATCGTGACCTTGGCAATGCGCCCACTCTTCACATCCTGGATGAACTGTGAATACACCACCTGGCTTTCTGCCGCACTCTTGAGGCCAAACTGATTGAAAACCGTCATCAACACCAGCGCGACAATCAGCCAGATAGCAATGTTCTTTACGATGTTATTCAAAGAAAACCCCGTTCCTTGTTCATATGGGAATTACTGCTTTATTCTAATCCTATTTTCGCGGCCATGCCCTACAAATCGGCATCACTGCGTTTAAGGCCCAGAAGATACACTTCGCTGCTGCGATCACGTGATGCCTTGGGTTTGCGCGTCACTACCTTGTCAAAGCTTTCACGCATGGCAAGCACTATTTCATCAAAGCCCGAACCAATGAATACTTTGACCAGGAAATTGCCGCCCGGTTTCAACCAATCCCTGCTGAATTCCAGCGCCAGCTCCGTCAGGTGCGCCGCACGCGCCTGATCGACATCACTGATGCCACTCATATTGGGGGCCATATCGGCAATTACAAGGTCTACCTTCTTGCCATTCAGACTTTTTTCCAGTTGCCCCAATACCACATCTTCCCGGAAATCCCCCTGAATGAACTCCACTCCGGGTACAGGCGGCATTTCCAGGAGATCCAGTGCGATCACGCGCCCCTGTCCATTCAGTCTATGCACGGCTACTTGCGACCAGCTGCCTGGGGCCGACCCAAGATCCACGATCGTCATGCCTGGCTTGATCAATTGGTCTTTGTCATCAATCTCAAGGAGTTTGTACGCGGCACGTGCACGATAACCATCACGCTGAGCACGTTTGACGAACTCATCATTCACATGCTCTTGTAACCATGCTTTACTGGTAGGTCGACGTTTCATCTGTTAAACTGCGAGCCTTTTCGAATCAACAAGATAAATCAATTGAATTCCAAACAAATCAGTTTTTTACGTGGTCTCGCCCACGATCTGCATCCGGTAGTGATGATCGGCAATAACGGCCTGACGGAACAGGTTCTGAAGGAAATCGATATCAGCCTGAAATCCCACGAGCTGATCAAGATCAAGGTGTTCGGCGATGACCGTGCTGCCCGTATCGCAATGCTGCAGGAAATCTGCGAAAAAACCAACGCCATCGCGGTACATCATATCGGCAAACAACTCGTAATCTATCGACAAGCGGAACAAGCCAAGATCATCATTCCGAAATAAAACCAGGTCCAGCCTGGTCAACATGGTAAAAGCCGCGATTCATATGTCCATGAATGGCGGCTTTTTCAATCAGGATTTTACCCTGAGCACCAATACCAGGCCCAGTAGACTCTCAAGCAGGTAGCCTATGCTGGCAATGCCATGCAAGGCCTTGAATTGACCAGCGAACTCACTGCTCATGACATCCAGCGGCAACGCCTGGGCTTTCAGGGCAGCCATGGCAGGCTGGATGCCGAACTGCCCTGCCAAGGTCAGCACCAGCATGACAACCACAGCCCAGACAAAACCCTGTCGCAAAGCGACGCCAGCACCAAATCGCAACCAGCGGTGCAATAACAGGTAAACCGCACTGGTAATACCAATATAGGCGACCAGCTCGAACAAGTGTCCGGCCAGACTACCCGCCAGTTGCTTATCGGATGAAAGCTGGCTGAACAAGCTGGGCGTCACGACATAGCCAACCACCCATAACGCACCCACCCAGAAGGTGGTGACGATCCATGCCAACTTGTCAGACCAGGCGCTCACGTTGTTCTGCCCTGTCAGATATATTGCACGCCAAGTACTTCGTAGGAGCGGATACCACCAGGCGCCATGACCTCGGCGACATCTCCCTCCACTTTACCGATCAGGGCGCGGGCGATAGGTGAGCCAATGGAAATCTTGCCACCTTTGATATCAGCTTCATCGTCTCCCACAATCTGGTAGGTTGTCACATCACCACTGTCCAGGTCTTCCAGCTCAACCGTCGCGCCAAACACACAGCGGCCTTCTGCATTCAGGGTCGTAGGGTCAATGATCATGGCATTGGAAAGTTTGGCTTCGACTTCCGCGATACGTCCCTCAATAAAACTCTGGCGCTCTTTGGCTGCATCATATTCCGCATTTTCAGACAGGTCACCCAATGCCCGTGCCTCGGCAATTGCCTGAATCACGCTGGGACGATCCACACTGCGCAGACGTTGCAACTCAATCTTGAGTAATTCGGCACCTTTAACTGTGATTGGAATTTGGTTCATGTATCTTCCTTGAGCTTCCACAATCGATATGAAAAGCATGCATTGATTGCCGGACTATAGTCGCGAGCGATTCATACCATGAATAAAAATAAAAACCACACCTGTAGCACAGGCGTGGTCTAGTTTCTGATTATCTTATTACTGAGCGAGTTGCTTATGCAAGTTTTGCAGCGATTCGACCTCGAGCTCCTGCATATGGGCCATGCCAATACAGGCAGCCTTGGCGCCAGCCAGGGTCGTGTAATACGTCACCTTCTGCTGCAAGGCACTGCGGCGGATTTCGTAGGAGTCCGCTACGGCACGTTTGTCCTCGGTCACATTGACAATAAAGCTGATCTCGCCGTTCTTGATCATATCCACAATGTGCGGACGCCCTTCAGCCACTTTATTGACAGGAGTCACGCTCAGGCCTGCTTCAGTCAAAGCACTGGCAGTACCACGCGTCGCCACCAACTGGAAGCCAAGACCAGCCAGCGCCTGGGCAATTTCCACCACGCGTTCGCGGTCTTCACGGCGCACGCTGATAAAAGCCTTGCCGCCCTTGGGCAACCTGGTGCCTGAACCTAACTGGGATTTGACAAAAGCCTCGGCAAACGTCTTGCCCACACCCATCACTTCACCCGTGGACTTCATTTCAGGGCCAAGGATGGTATCCACACCTGGGAACTTGATGAAGGGGAATACGGCTTCCTTCACTGAATAATATGGTGGCACCACTTCACGGGTTACACCTTGTTCAGGCAAAGTACGTCCAGTCATGCAGCGCGCGGCAATCTTGGCCAGTTGCAAGCCACAGGCCTTGGAAACGAATGGCACAGTACGTGAAGCACGCGGGTTCACTTCCAGCACGTAGACCGTTTGGCCCTGGATCGCAAACTGCACATTCATGAGGCCGACTACGCCCAGCGCTTTTGCCATCTTCACTGTTTGATCACGCAGCTGATCCTGCATAGCCTCAGACAAACTGTATGGCGGCAATGAGCATGCGGAGTCACCAGAGTGAACCCCAGCCTGCTCCACGTGCTCCATAATGCCGCCGATAATGACATTTTCGCCATCGGACAAGGCGTCTACATCCACTTCCAGCGCATCATTGAGGAAACGATCCAGCAATACGGGAGACTCATTGGAAACCTTGACGGCTTCGCGCATGTAGCGCTCCAGTTGTGCCTGTTCGTGCACAATTTCCATGGCACGACCACCCAATACGTAAGATGGACGCACCACCAGCGGATAACCAATTTCTTGTGCCAAGCGAATGGCTTCTTCTGGTGTACGCGCAGTACGATTCGGTGGTTGCTTCAGGTCTAGTTCCTGCAGCATCTGCTGGAAGCGTTCGCGGTCTTCGGCGCGGTCAATTGCATCGGGACTGGTGCCGATGATGGGCACGCCAGCCTTTTCCAGGTCACGTGCCAGCTTGAGCGGTGTCTGCCCGCCGTATTGCACGATCACGCCAGCCGGTTTTTCCAGCGCCACGATCTCCAGTACATCTTCCAATGTCAATGGCTCGAAATAGAGTCGGTCAGAAGTGTCGTAATCGGTGGAAACAGTTTCCGGGTTACAGTTGACCATAATGGTTTCATAGCCATCTTCGCGCATAGCAAATGCAGCATGCACACAGCAGTAATCAAATTCGATACCCTGTCCAATACGGTTAGGACCACCACCCAGCACCATGATTTTCTTCTTGCTGGTCGGGTTGGCCTCGCACTCCTCCTCGTAGGTGGAGTACATATAGGCAGTATCCGTCGAGAATTCGGCAGCACAGGTATCCACACGCTTGTAAACCGGGCGCACGTTCAATGCCTGGCGATAAGCGCGCACGGCATGCTGGTCTGTACCCAGCAATTTGGCAAGACGCTTGTCGGAAAAACCACGGCGTTTGAGCTGGAACAGAGCATCCTTGTCCAGATCGGCCAATTGGCGACCGTTCAAGGCCTGCTCACGCTTGATGATATCCTCGACCTGCACCAGGAACCATGGGTCTATCTTGGACAGGTCAAACACCTGCTCCACAGTCAGCCCGGAGCGGAAAGCATCACCCACATACCAGATACGTTCAGGGCCTGGCTCACCAAGTTCCTTCTGGATTTCATCCAGGTCCGTCGTCTTTTCATCCAGACCATCCACGCCCACTTCCAGCCCGCGCAAAGCCTTCTGGAAAGATTCCTGGAAAGTACGGCCGATCGCCATTACCTCACCTACGGATTTCATCTGGGTGGTCAGGCGGGAATCAGCCTGAGGGAATTTTTCGAAAGCAAAACGCGGTATCTTGGTCACCACGTAATCTATGGTTGGCTCGAATGAAGCCGGGGTTGCGCCGCCAGTAATTTCGTTACGCAATTCATCCAGGGTAAAGCCGACAGCCAACTTTGCAGCCACCTTGGCAATCGGGAAACCGGTTGCCTTTGAAGCCAGCGCAGAAGAACGGGATACACGCGGGTTCATCTCAATCACGATCATGCGGCCGTCATCAGGATTGATGGCAAACTGCACGTTGGAACCACCAGTATCCACACCGATCTCGCGTAATACTGCCAAAGAGGCATTACGCATGATCTGGTATTCCTTGTCGGTCAGGGTCTGTGCTGGCGCTACCGTAATGGAGTCGCCGGTATGCACACCCATGGGATCAAGGTTTTCAATGGAACAGATGATGATGCAGTTGTCTTTGCTGTCGCGAACAACTTCCATCTCGTACTCTTTCCAGCCGAGCAGGGATTCTTCAATCAGTAGCTCACTGGTTGGCGACGCCTCCAGACCACGCTCACAGATGGTAATGAATTCTTCACGGTTGTAAGCAATACCGCCGCCACTACCGCCCATGGTGAAGGACGGACGAATGATCGCAGGATAGCCAATCGAAGCCTGCACCTGCAGGGCTTCTTCCATACTATGCGCCACGGCGGAACGCGCAGAACCCAGGCCGATCTTGGTCATCGCCACCTTGAATTTCTCGCGGTCTTCCGCCTTGTCGATGGCTTCTTTTGAAGCACCGATCAGCTCGACATTATATTTTTCCAGTACACCATGTTTGTCCAGATCCAACGCACAGTTCAGCGCAGTTTGGCCGCCCATCGTTGGCAACAGGGCATCGGGACGCTCGATCTCGATGATTTTCTCCACTACCTGCCAGGTGACTGGCTCGATGTAAGTGGCATCCGCCATTTCCGGATCAGTCATGATGGTGGCAGGGTTAGAGTTCACCAGAATGACGCGATAGCCTTCTTCCCGCAAGGCCTTACAGGCTTGAGCACCGGAGTAGTCGAATTCACAAGCCTGTCCGATCACAATCGGGCCAGCGCCTATGATAAGAATGGATTTGATATCAGTACGTTTTGCCATGGTATTTATTGCTTTTTCTGTTCCATCAGGTTGATGAAGCGGTCAAACAGATAACTCATCTCGTTCGGGCCGGGACTGGCTTCAGGGTGTCCCTGGAAGCTGAACGCAGGCTTGTCGGTGCGCGCAATGCCCTGCAAACTGCCATCGAACAAGGAAATATGCGTCGCCTTCACATTGGCAGGCAGCGTATCCGCATCAACCGCAAAACCATGATTCTGGCTGGTGATCAGCACACGCTTGTCATCCAGGTCCTGCACTGGGTGGTTGGCGCCATGATGGCCGAACTTCATCTTCACTGTCTTGGCGCCACTTGCCAGCGCCAGCAACTGATGGCCCAGGCAGATGCCAAATACAGGAATGCCGCTATCCACCAATGTATCAATCGCCTTGATGGCGTAGTCGCAAGGCTCTGGATCGCCAGGGCCATTGGAAAGGAAAATACCATCTGGATTCAGCGCCAGCGCTTCTTCCGCAGTCGCTTCAGCTGGTAGCACAGTAACCTGGCAGCCACGCTCGACCAGCATGCGTAAAATGTTCTGTTTGACGCCATAGTCGAAAGCCACCACATTGAACCGGGTATTCTCTGGCACGGCATAACCTTCGCCGAGTTTCCACTCACCCAGCGTAAATGCGCCCTTCTCCTTGCGGCTTACCACCTTGGCCAGATCCATGCCGGCCATGCCAGGGAAGCTCTGCGCCAACTCCAGCGCTTTCGCCTCATCCACTTCACCAGCGATGATGCAGCCTGCCTGCGCACCCTTTTCGCGCAGGATGCGTGTCAACTTGCGGGTATCAATATCCGCAATGGCAACCACATTATTTTCAACAAGATATTCGGAAAGGGATTTTTCACTACGCCAACTGCTGTTCAGCAAAGGCAAATCACGGATGACGAGACCACTGGCATATACCTGTTCAGACTCGACATCTTCGACATTCACGCCGACATTCCCGATATGCGGGTAGGTCAAGGTGACGATTTGCTTGGTATAGGATGGATCGGTGAGAATTTCCTGATAACCTGTGATGGAGGTATTGAAGACGACCTCCCCCACAGTTTGACCCAAGGCACCGATTGAAATGCCCCTGAACACTGTCCCGTCTGCGAGCACAAGTACGGCTGGGGTTTGCGGCAATTCTGACTCCTTGTAACTATTTGATATCCGTACCAAAGATCAGCACGAAAGGCGGATGTGCAAAGCGGGAAGAGCACTCGCCCATCCCGCTTGAAATTTTGCAGAATTATAGCCTAAAGCGCACTTGGCTTCAACGCGCCGCATAAGAATTTTTTCAACGCGAACCCGTCCCTGCACCGCAGATACTGCACTCGCAACCCAAAGCAGTGATCGGCTTTTCATGCGCCATCTGGTGCCACAACAATCAGTCGCTCCGCATCTTTATACATCGAAAGGCAAAAACTGGGACCAGGCCCAAGATGACAGGAGATGGATGAAGGAATTTCATGCTTTCATCTATATAACTGTCCAGCTTCAAAAACCCTGACGTCAATTACAATATTTTACATTTATTGTAATTTGGACATATTAAAAAGCGTAACAACTCGAAAATTGTCATGTCATCTCTTCCACCTCATCCCCTTATTCCCGTTCCAGCAAGATGGTGATCAGCAGGGTCGAGTCCGTCAACGCCTTGACCGTATGCGGATCTCCCGCCCGCAAATATACTAACGTACTGGCTTTCAAGACCTGGGTCTGCCCACAGGAAGCTAATTCCACATCCCCCTCAACACACTGGATTGTCAGCGCGCCTGCGGCAATATGTTCCGGTGTCGCCTTGCCGGCTTTGAGCACAAAGCGGAATACTTCAAGATGACTTTCACGGATCAGAGTAGCGGAAGTAGCCGTATCAAAGTTGTCTCCAAAAGGACTGATATCGATAATCTCGCCAGGAACACAGTGCTGGATACTCATGATGCTCATCCTCCATTCAGGTTGAAGTGTTTTCGGGATTTATCTTGTGCTGAGCCTGTTTCTTGCATAGGCCCACTGCAATCTGGGTGGCAATCGCCAATGCGCCAATGATGAACACGACATCGCCAAACGTTCTTATCCAACGCAGGGTTTGCAGATGCGCCTGCTGCATGAATTCCTCGCTACGGGCATACCACAGGCCCTCAGAAAAACTGGCCTGGAATTGCATGAATCCTATCGGCAGCAGGCTGGTGAAAATCATCAGCAGCAGTCCGATATTCAGCGACCAGAAGCCGGTTTTCATGAGCTTTTCGTTGAACACCATATGCGGGTGAATGTAACGCAGCACCAGCAAGGTGAAACCGAGGGCCAGGAAACCATAGACACCGAACAATGCGGCATGCGCATGCACCGCAGTGGTATTGAGCCCCTGGATATAGTACAGGGAAATCGGCGGATTGATCAGGAAGCCAAACACGCCAGCTCCAAGCATGTTCCAGAACGCCACGGCTGCGAAGCAGTACAGTGGCCAACGCAGGCTATTGAGCCACGGAGCACGGGTGTGGATATGCCAGTTATGCCATGCCTCATGGCCAAGCACCAGCAAGGGCACCACTTCCAGCGCGCTGAAAGTGGCACCTATCGCCATGACAGGCGTGGTCGTACCGGAGAAATAGAGGTGGTGGAAAGTGCCGGGAATGCCGCCCACCATGAACAGCGAGGCGGAAGCCAGGCTGGCAGTGGTTGCCATGGTGCGTGACACCAGGCCTAGTGACATGAAGATATAGGCCAGTGCAACGGTGGCGAAGACTTCAAAGATGCCTTCCACCCACAGGTGCACCACCCACCAGCGCCAGTATTCCATAATGGAGATATTGCTGTGCTCGCCATAGAACAAACCGGTGCCATAGAACAGGCCGATGGCAACCACGGAAGCGGTGAGCAATGCCAGCAGATTTTTGTCGCCATCGCCCGATTTAAGCGCAGGCACCATACATCGCAGCATCAGACCCAGCCACAGTAACAAGCCAACGAACAGGGCTGCCTGCCAGAAACGGCCAAGGTCAAGATACTCATACCCTTGATGGCCGAACCAGAAGTTGAACTGGATGGGTAACATATTGGCAATCGCAGTGTATTGGCCCAGGAAGGAGCCGACCACAACGATGAGTAACGCCACGAACAGGATATCCACCCCCAGCTTCTGGTAAGCCGGATCACGGCCACCATTGATCAGTGGTGCCAGGAACAAACCCGCAGCAAGAAAACCCGTGGCGATCCAGAACAAGGCGCTCTGGATGTGCCAGGTGCGCGTCAGGGCATAGGGGAACCACTGCGATACATTGACCCCATAAAACTCCTGCCCTTCCACGGTGTAATGGGCGGTAAAGCCGCCAATGAACACTTGGAACACCAGCAGAGCAGCCACGATGAATAGATACTTCCCCAAGGCGCGCTGGGATGACGTGAGGGTGAAGCCGGAAATGGGGTCGAGCTTGCCCGTGAGCGGCACGGTTTTATCCTCATTGCGCAGGATGGACCAAACCAGCACCAGGAAGCCCACACCAGCCAGCAACAATGCCACGCTGCCAATGGACCACAGGATATTCTCGCTGCTGGGCACATTGGCAATCAGCGGCTCATGCGGCCAGTTATTGGTATAAGTGATCTTGCTGTCGGGGCGTTCGGTGGCAGCCGCCCATGCGGTCCAGAAAAAGAAGTGGGACAACTTCTGCCGGTTTTCCGCGCCAGGCAAGGTATTGTCTTTCATGGCGAAGGCGATGCGTGTGCTCTTGAGCGCGGGATCATCCGAGAACAAGGCTTCATAATAGGCCGCGGTTTGTTGCATGGCTTCGGCCCGGCGCGGCGTCAACGTCAAGGTGCCGGTGTCATCCAGCTTGTTGCCTCGGTATTCCAGCTTCAACATCTCGCGCAATCCAGCCTGCTGGACGGCATCAAGCTCCTGGTAAGGTTTCTGGTACATGGCATTGGCTGCGATATCCAGCCATGCCACCAGTTCACGATGCAACCAGTCCGCGGTCCAGTCGGGTGCCTGGTAAGCCCCATGCCCCCAGACGGAGCCAACCTGCATACCACCAATGGATTGCCAACGGGATTGCCCCTGCAGAATATCATCCTGGCTGAATTCCAGACGATGATCCGTGCTGATGATTCTTTCGGGAATGGGTGGGGCCAGCCGGTAAATCTCCGCCCCGTAATATCCCAAGATAGTAAATGTGACGGTCAGGACAGCAATCAGGGTGAACCAGAGCTTCTTGTAAGCACCCATTACTTTCTCCTTAGAGTTGGCTGCATAAGTGGCACGGCATCAATCAGGCTATACCATTTTCACTTCATGGTTAATATACCCCATATTTTCCATCCACACTTAAAATGCTTGGTATTTAAAGGGCGTTTATTGATATGGACACCACGGAGAATCTGCTCGAACAAGCATTTCCTTACATCCTGTGGAGCATGCTTACTTTGATTGCCTTCGGCTACCGTCTGCAGGAGCTGCATGCCAGCAACGGCAAAAATCCTCTGCCTAATATTGCGGCCTGTCGAAATGGTAGCCAGGATGAACCGACAATAAAAAAGGGGTGATCTCTCACCCCTCTTCCTACCACAGGATATCGATTATTTTCTCAATCCCAGCACATCCTGCATGTCATACAGGCCTTGTTGGTGCGTCGCGAGGTACTTGGCCGCACGCAAAGCACCAAGGGCGAAAGTGGCGCGACTGGATGCCTTGTGGGTCAACTCCACCCGCTCACCTGTACCAGCGAACAACACGGTGTGATCCCCCACCACATCACCACCGCGCACGGTAGCAAACCCTATGGTATTGGCATCGCGTTCGCCGGTCACGCCTTCGCGGCCATAGACCGCGCATTCGTCCAGGTTACGGCCCAGCGCCTCTGCCGCCGCTTCGCCCAGACGCAATGCCGTCCCCGATGGCGCATCGACTTTAAATCGATGATGCGCCTCGATGATTTCCACGTCATAACCTTGATCCAGCACCCTGGCTGCCGCCTGAACCAGGCTGATCAGCAGTGTCACACCGACACTCATGTTGGGTGCAAAAACAATCGCGACATCCTGTGCCGCACGCTCAATCTGTTGTTTCTGTTCAGCAGAAAATCCTGTGGTACCTATCACCAGCTTGACGCCCGCCTGGCGGCAGGCTTCCAGGTATTGCAGACTGGGTTCTGGCCGGGTGAAATCAACCAGCACATCAGCACCTTGCAGGGCTGCTGCGAGGTCAGCAGTGATTTTCACGCCAGTTTCGCGGCCGAACTGCTCACCGGCATCCCGCCCGATCTGGGAGCTATCAGCACGATCCAGTGCGCCATGCAACACCAGTTCCTCATCATTGAACACACCTTCAAGCAAGGCATGGCCCATTCGACCGGAACATCCGGCAATTACAATCTTCTGCATTTTCAAACCATTTTCACTCTATTGACTGCACGCACATTAGAAGCCGATTTTTTCCAGCATGCGTTCAAAATATCCAGGCTCATCTTCCCGTGGCAGGTCATCGTCGTCGTCACCAGCATCAGGCTGACTGGTGGCCGCATCCGCCGACGCATTGCTTTTTGGTGCCGCCGCTGCAGGCTTGGCTGGCGCTTCTTGGGTTTCAGGCGCACTCGGAGTTACCACAGGCTCTGGTGATACCGGGCTTGGCTCAGGCTCAGGCTCAGGTAACGCAGGGCTGGCTGCAGGCTCAGACGGCTCTGGACTTAATTGAGGCTCAGCTGGACTTACCTGAGGTTCAGACGGTTCAACCGGAACCGCAGCAGGTCTTGTCTCTGAAGTAATCAGTTCCGGCACCACTTTCCTAGGCGCCTTGGGATCTTCGGTCACGATCTCTGTGGCACGCTTGGCATCGTAGTATTCAGCACCTTCAGTTTCAGCCTTCTCCTCATCACTCTTCCAGAATTTCAGGCGCTCCAGCATGCCTTTCTCCTCTGGCGCCCTCGGCTCGATCACCACGGCAGCTGGTGCCGTCTGCTGCGCGTCCATGGCCGTATCCTCAGGACTGGCCGGAATCACATCACCACGTACACGCTTGAGCGAATCGCCCTCAAACTCCATGATAACGCGGCGTTGCTCAATGACTTTTCCACCCTTGCGCATCTGATAGACATAATCCCAACGATCACGATGGAAACTATCCTGTATCAATGGCGTACCCATGATAAACCGCACCTGGGACCTGGTCATTCCAGGCCGCAACTGCAGCATCATTTTGGACGTTACGATATTGCCTTGCTGGATATCCATCCGGTAAGGCTTGAAAGAAGGCAAGGCTGAACTACAAGCGACACACAGTAATGCCGCCGACAAAATTATATGACGCATCACATCACGACTTTTGCAGGAAATGGCGTAATATACCACGACATTCCGGCTCAGGTTTCACGCATATTCATGTGCGCAGCAATTTTAACCGGATAAATCCCTCACCCAGACTGCAATGCCGACTCAATGACTGGCTGCCAGCATTTCTGTCGCGTGCTGCCTGGTAGTCTCCGTAATCTCCACGCCACCCAGCATACGGGCAACCTCGTCCACTCGCTGATTTTGATCCAGCGCATCAATCCGGCTCAGGGTCTGCCCATCCAGCACCTGCTTGCTTACGCGCAAATGCTGGCTGCCTTGGGCCGCGACCTGTGGCAAATGCGTAATCACAAGTACCTGGCGCTGATTCCCCAACGTCTTGAGCAACTGCCCCACAACCTCTGCAACTCCACCACCAATACCGACATCCACTTCATCAAAAATCATGGTCGGCACATCTCCTTGCCTGGCGGTCACAACCCGAATGGCAAGACTGATACGAGATAACTCACCACCAGAAGCCACTTTGGATAAAGGCCGTGGCGCAACACCGGCATGACCGGCAACCAGGAATTCCACCTGCTCAGTGCCAGTGGCTGCTGGTTCCTGTGCCAGCAAATCCACGGCAAAACGCCCTCCGCTCAACGACAGGCGCTGCATTTCAGCCGTAATCTTCTCTCCCAGGCTTTGCGCAGCCTGTTGACGACCGAGGCTCAGCTGTTCAGCCAACCCATCATACTGCGATCGCGCCTTGGCCTCATCCAGCTGCAACTGATGGTTGTCATGCGTGCGTTCCAGCTCGCCCATCCGCGCCTGACAAGCCTCAAGCAGCACTGCCAGTGCTTCCGGCCTTGTTCTGTATTTACGTGCGGCAGCATGCAATTCATGAATCCGGTTCTCCACCTCCTGCAAACGCTCAGGATCAAGATCCGCATGTTGCAGGTAACGGTTAAGGAAACGATCTGTTTCGTCCAGCTGGATCAAGGCAGTATTCAGGATATCCAGCGCCTCCTGCAAACTGTTATCGTACTCAGCAAGCTCCTGCAATCTGGATTGTGCCCGGTTCAACTGGCGAATTGCAGCCAGCTCACCTTCACTCAGCAATTCACGGCACTCTTCTCCACCAGCAAGAATACTGGCACCGTGAGACAGGCGCACATGCTCCTGCTGCAGGGGTTCCCATTCTTCATCCACAGGTGCCAGGGCCGCCAGTTCACGCACTTGGTCCCGCAGTTCTGCCAGCTCGACAGCATAGGCTTCGGCATTACGTTCAGCATCCATGCGCTGGCGATACAGCACTTGCCACGCCTGATAAGCAGCAGCTACCTGTGCAGCCAAAGGCTGCAATCCAGCATAAGCATCCAGCACTTGCCGCTGGCTGGCACTTTTCAGCAGGGAGTGATGAGCATGCTGGCTATAGATATCAACCAGGAATTCGCCGATTTCCCGCAATTGCTGGATCGTGGCAGGAGAACCGTTAATGAATGCCCGGGAACGCCCATCTGCATAAATCACCCGCCTTAACAACAGCTGCGCATCATCAACGCCAATCTCGTTTTCATCCAGCCATGCCTGCAATTCAGCCAGTGCCGAAATTTCAAATACCGCATTGATCTCGGCTTTTTCGCAGCCGGCACGGGTAATTCCGCCTTCGCCGCGCGCCCCCAGCACCAATGACAAGGCATCAATCAGGATGGATTTTCCGGCCCCGGTTTCCCCGGTCAACACAGTGAATCCGGAACCGAAATCCAGGCTCAACTGATCCACAATGACAAAATCACGTATAGAGAGTGTTTGCAACATGCCTATCCCCAATGCAGCTTTTCACGCAGCACGTCAAAATGGTTGTGCCCGGGCGGATGCAATAACGTAATCTTGTTTTTGGCGCACTTGATCTGCACCCGGTCACCGGGTTGCAAAGCCATTTTCATCTGCCCATCCAGATGCACACTGGCATCTTCGGCATGCACCACCTCAACCACGACCTCACTGGCACTACCGATTGCAATGGGTCGATTACTCAAGGTATGCGGGCAGATAGGCACCAGCGCGATAGCATCAAGCATAGGGTGCAGGATAGGTCCACCTGCGGAAAGTGAATAAGCCGTAGTGCCGGTAGGCGTTGCCACGATCAACCCATCGGAACGCTGCTTCTGGACAAAGTGCCCATCCACATGAATTTCCAGCTCAATCAGCCGTGCCAGGCCATTTTTATTGATAACGACATCGTTCAGTGCATATCCCTGCCCGACAGTTTGACCAGCACGAACAATGCAGGCTTCCAGCAGGATGCGCTGCTCGGTGTCATATTTCCCATCCAGAATACCGGCAACACTGTCCAGCATATGATCCGAGTTGATATCGGTCAGGAAGCCGAACCGGCCACGATTGACACCGACCAATGGAATTTTGTAATCCAGCAGAGCTCTCGCCACCGTCAGCATGGTGCCATCGCCACCCAGCACAATCGCCAGGTCGGCATAAGCGCCTATCGCATTCATTTGCAGTGTGGTATACCCCTTGATACTGGAATGCTGAGCGGTTTTCTCTTCAACAAACACCCCAATCTGGCGCTCGGCAAGAAACCGCGCCAAGGCAAGAATCTGATCCCGGGTTTCGGGGTTCATATATTTACCGATTAATGCCACTGTCTGAAATGCACTTTTCATGGCTGGCATTAAATCATAGAAGGTAGTTGCATAAAACCCTCACGTAGCCCGGATTCAATAATTGATTGCGCGAGAGTGGCTGGTATCGCATAATTTTTCTGGAATTGCAGCCCAGCAGTACATAATGCATTGAATTCGCAACATCCTATCCCAACCTATGAGCCATGCTAGATAAACGCGCCCAGATATTGCTGAAAACCTTGATTGAACATTACATCAGTGATGGTCAACCTGTGGGCTCACGCACATTATCTGTAGCTTCAGGGCTTGACCTCAGCCCTGCATCCATCCGCAATATTATGTCCGAGCTGGAAGAGCACGGCTTTATCGCCAGCCCGCACACCTCTGCCGGTCGCATCCCGACTCAGCGTGGTTACCGCATGTTCGTGGATACCCTGTTGACAGTACAGCCGCTACAAAGCCAGATTATCCGCCACCTGGAAACTGAATTATCTTCCCCAGACCCACAGGAACTCATCAATTCAGCGGCGGAGCTACTCTCATCCCTGACGCATTTTGCCGGGCTGGTCATGATCCCCAAGCGCCAGAGCATCGCATTCCGCCACCTGGAATTTCTACCTTTATCGGAAAAACGCATCCTGGTCATTATTGTCACAACTGATGGTGCAGTACAGAACCGTATCATTCTTGCCGACAAACCATACAGTGCTTCCGAACTCACGCAGGCCAGCAACTTTTTCAACCAGCACTATGCCGGTAACTCATTCGATGAGGTCAAGCAGAAACTGCACGAAGAATTGAAGCAAATGCAGTCGGACATGTCACGGCTGATGGCAGCGGCACTGGAAGCCAGTAGTAAAACTGCCGACAGTAACAAGGATGGCGTCGTGATAGCGGGAGAGCGCAACCTGCTCAACGTGCAGGATCTGTCATCCAATGTCAGCTCACTGCGTAAACTTTTCGAGATGTTTGAACGCCGGACATCACTCATGCAACTGCTGGACAACAGCCAACGAGCCGCTGGCGTACAGATTTTCATAGGCGGGGAATCCGGCTATCTGCCACTGGATGAGTGCAGCATGGTAACTGCACCCTATGAAACCAACGGGCAGACCATAGGCACTCTGGGTGTGATTGGCCCGACGCGCATGGCCTATGAGCGCGTGATTCCGATCGTGGATATCACGGCTCGCTTGTTATCCAATGCCTTATCCAATAACTGAGCTATCACGCGTAGTCCTGCAACCTGAGGAGAAACATGTCTTTTTACCTGAAAGAGCCTGACATTCCCGAGCAGGAGCCCGCACATACCGGCATTCTGCTGATCAACCTGGGCACACCCAACGCCCCGACAGCCAAGGCCTTGCGCCCCTATCTACGCCAGTTCCTCAGTGATCGCCGCGTAATCGAGATTCCTCGCGCCATCTGGTGGTTTATCCTCAATGGTGCTGTCCTGCCGTTCCGCCCACGACAATCTTCCCATAAATATGCCGCCATCTGGGATCCTGAGGGATCGCCCCTGATGGTACATAGCCAGAGGCAAGCCAGGTTGCTCTCCGGCGCCCTTCACGAAAGTATCGCCTCGCCTTATGTCGTCGAGCTTGGTATGCGCTATGGCCAGCCTTCCGTCGGTTCAGCCATTGCAAAACTAAAGGCAAAAAACTGTCAGCGCATCCTGTTGTTCCCGCTCTATCCGCAATATGCAGGCAGCAGCAGCGCATCAGCGATTGATGAAGCCATGCGTACCCTGCTGCGCACCCGCAACATGCCGGAAATCCGCACCATCCGCGACTATCATAGCCACCCGGCTTATATCGGCGCCATCGCCGAAAGCATTCGCCTTTATTGGCAGGAACATGGCACACCGGAAAAACTACTCATGAGCTTTCATGGTGTGCCCCGCCGCACCTGCGATCTCGGAGATCCATACCGTGCGCAATGCCTGCGCAGCGGCAGGCTGATTGCAGAAGCGCTACAGCTGCGCCCTGAACAATACATGGTGACATTCCAGTCCCGCTTTGGCGCCGCTGAATGGCTGCAACCCTATTTCGCGCCCACCATAGAGACCTTGGGCAAACAGAAACTGCGCCGGGTTGATGTGGTATGTCCCGGATTTTCCAGCGACTGCCTGGAAACACTGGAGGAAATTGCCATGGAAGGCAAACATCTCTTCCTTGAAGCCGGCGGTGGCGAATATCACTATATTCCTGCGTTGAATGAACGCGATACCTGGATCAACGCCATGCGCGACATTGCCCTGGAGAATCTCCAAGGCTGGATCACGCCGCGCTAAAGCCATGGGCTTTTGCTATACTTTCAGATTAGTTTAAACGGATTCAAACAATGATAGTCATTACCGGCGGCGCAGGCATGATAGGCAGCATGATGGCATGGCATCTCAATACCGTGCATCAGCGCGAAGATATTGTCATCGTGGATCGCATTCTGCATCCGGATCAATGGCAGAACATGTGCCACAGGCAATATGCCAACTATCTGGATAAGGATGAGTTGCCTGCATGGTTGTCCGGAGCTTCCGGGCAGATTGATGCCGTGATTCATATGGGTGCGATCAGCGCCACGACAGAGCGCGATTTCAACAAACTGGTGCAGGACAATATCCGCTACAGCCAGTTTCTCTGGAATTGGTGTGCAGAAAACGAAGTTCCCTTCCTTTATGCCAGTTCTGCAGCCACATATGGCGGTGGAGAGTTTGGCTATGATGATGAGGAATCGACGATAGACCAGCTGCGTCCGCTCAATGGCTATGGCTATTCCAAGCAGTTCTTCGACCAGTGGGCATTACGCCAGTGCGCAGAAGGCCTGGCCACGCCGCCACAGTGGTGCGGCTTCAAGTTCTTCAATGTCTACGGCCCGAATGAATACCACAAGGAGCGTATGGCAAGTGTGGCATTCCATACCTTCAACCAGTTCCGCGATCAGGGACATGTCAAACTGTTCAAGAGCCACAAGGCAGGTTACGCGGATGGCATGCAGTTGCGGGACTTTGTCTATGTCAAGGATGCCGTATCCGTCATGGCGCATTTTCTCGACCAGCCACAACACTCCGGCCTGTACAACATAGGCACAGGCGAAGCACGTGCTTTCAAGGATCTGGCCACGGCGGTCATGACCAGTATGGGGCGCGAACCCAGCATCGAATATATTGATATGCCGCAGGACCTCATGGGTAAATATCAATACTTCACCGAGGCCAATATTGAAAAATTGCGCAATACCGGCTACACCACGCCGTTCCATACCCTGGAACAAGGTGTACAGGATTATGTCCAACAATACCTCATGCAAGCTGATCCTTATTGCTGAGCCACCCACTGGAGAACCTCATGAGTGCTGTTGACCTCTTGAAACACGCTGTTGCCGAACATCAGGCCGTGATTGCGGCATTGGAGCCGTTACTGCCGAAAGTAGCCGCAGTAGCGGAAGCCATGCGCACCTGTCTTGCAAATGGCGGAAAAATCCTGCTGTTCGGCAATGGTGGTAGCGCCGCCGACAGCCAGCACATAGCGGCAGAGATTGTCGGCCGCTATAAGAAAGAGCGGCGGGGACTGCCTGCCATTGCATTGACTACGGACACTTCCATTCTCACTTCTGTCGGCAATGATTATGGCTTTGACTTCATTTTCTCGCGCCAGGTGGAAGCATTGTGCACACCTGCCGACCTGGTGGTCGGTTTTTCCACTTCGGGCAATAGCCGCAATGTCGTGCTGGGCATAGAAAAAGCCCGCGAGATTGGTGCCGTCACCGTAGGCATGACAGGCGGTAATGGCGGCAAGCTGGCCGCTTTATGTGATCACACCCTCATCATGCCGACCAGCGATACTCCTCGTATCCAGGAAGCTCACATCCTGGTCGGGCACAGTTTATGTGATCTGATAGAAGCCGACTAAGTTACCACTCCAATGCGCGAATCATTACTCAATACCGTACAACACCATTTCGGCACCGACGACCTCTGGATTCTGGTTATTGGCGATCTCATGCTGGATCGCTACCTGTTTGGCGAAGTCCAGCGCATCTCGCCCGAGGCACCGGTTCCCGTCGTGCTGCTCAAATCCCAGGATGAACGCGCAGGCGGCGCTGCCAATGTCGCTGCCAACCTGGTGGGGCTCAATATCAAAACACGTATTGTCGGCACGGTGGGCGATGATCATGAAGCGGCGACACTGCTGGACTTGATGAATGCAGCCAATATCGATATCCGGCATATCTATCGCAGCCCACACCGGCCCACCATCACCAAAACACGCATTCTGGGCGGACATCAGCAAATGATGCGCCTGGACCAGGAAGACGCTTCATCCTTCACCCCGGAAGAATATGCAGCTCTTCATTCCGCTGCTGCTGCAGCCCTGAATGACAAACCTGCCGCCATCATCCTGTCAGATTATGCCAAGGGCGTACTGAGCGAGGAGCTTTGCCAGGCAATCATGCAGCAAGCGCATAGCGCAAATATTCCTGTGTTGGTGGATCCCAAGGGACGTGATTACAGCAAATACCGCGGTGCCACAGGATTGACGCCAAACAAGCGCGAAACTGCCGAAGCCTGCAATATCGCCATCAGTCATACTACTGAACTTCTGCACGCTGCCGACACATTGCGCCAGCAACTGGGCCTTGATTTCCTGGCAGTCACCCGCGGTGAAGAAGGTATTACTGTTCTGGACAAGCACGGCAGCGCCCATCTCGCTGCGACCGCGCGCCAGGTCTATGATGTCTCTGGCGCAGGTGATACTGTCATCGCCACACTCACTGCGGCACTGTCACACCATCTGCCCCTGCATGAAGCCATTGAGCTCGCCAATATTGCTGCTGGCATCGTGGTGGGCAAGGTTGGCACTGTACCAATCAGCAAAACTGATCTGGAAACTGAACTGCATTCCCAGCAGACAGCAGCGCAGGCTGACAAGGTATGCGCCTCTCTGCAAACCCTGTTATCCCGTGTGCAATCCTGGCGCAATCAGGGTGACCGTATCGTATTTACCAACGGCTGTTTCGACCTGCTGCATGCAGGCCATGTCACTTACCTTGAGGCTGCTCGCAAAACAGGAGACAGATTGGTCCTCGGACTCAATACCGATCGTTCGGTCAGCGCGCTCAAAGGCCCAACCCGCCCGGTCATTCATGAACAGGACCGGGCACGTGTCCTGGCCGCATTGGAATCCGTCGATGCCGTCATCCTGTTTGATGAGGACACCCCTATGACATTGATCAAGGCCGTACGCCCTGATGTGATCGTGAAAGGCAGCGACTACACCGAAGACCAGGTCGTCGGTGGCACGGAAGTCAAATCCTGGGGCGGCGAAGTCGCCCTGATTGATGTCGTCCCTGGCCGCAGCACCAGCAATATCATCCGGAAACTCGGCGCCTGATGAACGCTGCGCTGCAAGACAAAATCCTGGTCATGGGCCCATCGTGGGTCGGCGACATGGTAATGGCGCAAAGCCTGTTCAAGGCGCTCAAGCAGCAAAAACCCGGTTGCATCATCGATGTCGCGGCACCTGCCTGGACGCTGCCCCTGCTGGAGCGCATGCCCGAAGTCAACGCAGGCATCGCCCTACCCTTCAAGCATGGCGAACTAGGCCTGGGAGAGCGCATCCGCTTTGGCCATAGCCTGAAAAATCACGGCTACACCCAAAGCATCATGCTCACCAATTCGCTTAAATCCGCCATCCTGCCATTCGCTGCCCGCATCCCCAAGCGGACTGGCTTTGTCGGTGAAATGCGCTATGGCCTGCTCAACGACATCCGAAAACTGGACAAGCAGGCGCTACCGCGCACTGTCGACCGCTTTGTGGCGCTCAGCGCCGATGCCAATACCCCACTGCCTGACATTTCCAATCCAAGCCTGGCCGCCAGCCGGGACAATGCGCTGGCCTGCCTGGCGAGCATGCGCATACCCAGCCCCCAAACACCAGTATTAGGCTTATGCCCTGGTGCTGAATATGGCGAAGCCAAGCGCTGGCCGCTGGAATACTATGCAGAAGTCGCACGCGCTGCTCACGCGCAAGGCTGGCAAGTCTGGCTGTTCGGCTCAGAAAAAGATGTGCCATTCACGGCAGAAATCAACCGTTTGAGCAACATGGCATGCCTGGATTTTGGCGGAAAAACAAAACTGGGCGATGCTATTGATCTCATGTCGCTATGCGATGCCGTGGTCAGCAATGATTCCGGCCTCATGCACGTAGCTGCCGCACTGAACAAGAAACTGATCGCCATCTACGGCTCATCAGACCCTCACCACACCCCACCAATGAGCAGCAAGGCCATTATTGAATACCTCGGACTGGAGTGCAGCCCCTGCTTTCAGCGGGAGTGTCCGTTGGGGCACTTGAATTGCCTGAGAAGAATCAAACCTGATACAGTGACACAAAAGCTGATCTAAACATTTCAATTGTGATGATACATCCCACCTCCGCAAAATCTCCTGTCTGTGCCGTCATTATTACCTATCATCCAGACGCAAACTTCATTAGCCGCTTAAACACAATTATTGCTCAGGTAAGTCATGTCGTTATTGTAGATAATGGATCCCTACCAGAGGAAATCCATCATCTGGATGCACAGGAACACACCACATTAATCAGGAATAATGAGAATCTCGGTATTGCCACTGCACTCAATATAGGCGTCAGAAAATCTATAGAGTATGGCTATGAATATACCCTGCTCTTTGACCAGGACTCCCAGCCATTTCCACAATGTGCGGGTGCCTTGTATTCAATATTGACAGCCATTCCTGATAAAGAATCAGCAGCCATCATCTGTAGTGCCTATCAATACCACCTACCGAAAAAGAAAAAAAATAAGCAGGCCAATGCGCCATATAAAGAAGTCAGACGCGCCATTACATCTGGCTCATTAATCTCAAATCGCATCTTCACTGACCTTGGAGAGTTCCGGGATGACTTCTTTATTGATTATGTCGATATAGAATACTGTTTCCGCCTGAGAAAACATGGCTATAAAATTTACAAGTCCGTGGAACACCTCATGCAGCACAAGATTGGATTTCCCACGTCACATCGCTTCTTCTGGCATAAGTTCTCGCTACACAACCATAACCCAATCCGCCGATACTATATGGCAAGAAACCAAATCATCACAGAACGCTTATTTCCGGAATATGCTAAGGGATTCTGGCTCAGGAAGGCCATATCACGGTATATCGTCTGGTGCTTCCAGATTATTTTTTACGAAGAAAATAAACAGAAAAAACTGCGTGCGGTCACCAGGGGCACCACGGATGCACTATGCAGAATATATGACAATCAGCGCGCACAGCTATAACAACTGTCAGCCAACCACTCTCATTCCCCGGCAATCAATTTCAACCTTGGCATCAGTGGTAGCAAGAAAATCCTTCAACTCCTGATTGGCCGAATCCCAGCCTTTTTTCCACTCCATGAAATGGAAATACGGAAAATAATATCCTTGGTCCAAATCATTGGAAACCTGCCCTCTGGACCAGTACCACTTTTCAGGAAAATCTCCTGAGTCATTACGCCATTTTATCCTGGCATTTGGAGTAGTATAAGTTTCATTGAATTCTGCCTTTTCAAGCCAGGGGTCAATTTTCTTCGCCAACCATTGCACCAAGGCAGCAGAGTTTTTGTGACGCAGAAATATCTTGCTGAATGCTTTTTCATCAAATGCCACATGTGCATGATCAGCAAGCATATTAGGCCAATTGGAAACCTTCTGGAAAGCGGTATTCATTTCTGGTGTATTGCGCAATAGGCACAAATGTCCACTGATACGGCGCGCATGCATGGAGAACAAGTCATAATGGCTCAGGCGTTCCCGGGTGAAATAAGCACGTAAATTCCCATAGACCACATCAATATCACCGAAACCCCAGAAATCATATCCTGCAATCTCGTCATGATGAACATGCCCCAGCATAGGTTTAATATCACAGAGTTTATACGCACTATCAGGATAAAAATCCATTTGCAACCGAGATGATAGATACGTGCAATAAGCCCTGAAACTTACTTGTATAACCTTGACATTATCAGGACAATTTTTTGGAATAGTGCAGTCTGTATAGATCAGCCAGTCTATGGTGCTATTGTAACGACAGCTCTCAAGGAATACTGGCATCCAGAAAGGCCAGTTGCCGAAATAGGGAATAATGATACGTATTGTATTGGGTTTTTCAACCTCCATTTTTTTTTCAATCATTCCAACATCTTACTCAACATAATTTTTGTGCATGACTCCCATGTATAATGGGTAATAAATTTCTGGTAGCCAGCTTCCGCAATCGATTGCATTTTTTCTGGATGACGCAGATAAAACTCGACTTTCTCTTTCAGCTCCCTTGCATCCCGGAAAGTTTCGATTTCTTTCCCCATCTCGAACAAACTTGCTAATTCCTCCGAATATTCAGTCAGCAGGAATTTCTTCATAGACAATGCTTCGAAAATACGTAGATTCACACCAGTCTCTACACCATGAAACTGAATATTATTAATATTCAGCACAATATGGGACTGAGCCATGATCTCATATAGCTCACTACCCCATATCTTCTTATTGTTCACTCTGGCTTTCAGTGCTGATGTCATCAACCCAGAATACTTACCCCATCTATTTCCATAGAGAGTGACATGATCCCGTATTTTCTCCAGCAGAAAAATTCTCCGGATATCGCACGTACCAACAAATAGCACATCATGCCGGAAATTCTTCGCCTCCTTGATTAATACCGGATTAGCACCATAAGGAAGAAATATGGCAGGAAGATGTTTTGTTTCCCTGAAGAAATGCGTCATTACCATGGAAAACGAAAATATCTTATGATAAATCGGTAGTTCCACATCCAGGAAATACTCAAACTCATTGCGACGCTCATACAAATTACAGCTATCAGTATCATACAAAAATAGCTTTATATTTCCCTCTTTTGCAATTTTCTGCAAAAACCTAGGATCAATATACTGATATAGATAAGAAATAACCAGGATATGGGTTGGTTGCACAGCATGAATAACACTTGCCAATGCAGAATTCTCAAACTCATGTAGCAATGAGTTTTTATGAATAACTTTATGCAATGCTGATTTTATTTTATAAGAAGTTGAATTTTTCAAACTCCTTAAATCAATATATTCAGCATTCATCATGGTATTCCGGATTGCTTCGGCAACTTCCTTGCCCAAGGGAATCTGGCTCAGCCCGTCAAGGATCAATATTTTATTATTCTCTCTCTGTTGCATCACTCACTATTTCCAATGCACGTTACTGATTTTCTTGACCCATGGCAACGCCCAGAATCTCTCCCGGGCCGCAGCATCACTGAACCTGGTTTGTAACACTTGAATTTCATGTGCCCTGTCATGCTTCCTATGCATTGCTGCGAGTATTTCCCCGCGCAAAGCTGTAGCATCGCCCAGTGGGAATGTCTGGCCTACTCCTGCCACCACTTCTGCACCACCACCACTATTACTGCAAATGACAGGTAACTCCGCTGCCATTGCCTCAAGCAGGACCATGCCAAAAGGCTCATGATCAGAAGTCAGGACAAACAAATCAAAGGCGCGAAAATAACACCTGGCATCAGGAATTTGTCCAGCAAAGCGGACTTTTCCGGCCACTCCCAATTTATCAGCCAAATCCTTGAGATTCTGCTCCAAGGGGCCCTTACCGAGGATGAGCAGCAAGGTATTGGCTGGCAATTGAGACAATGCCTCGGCAAAACCACGTAACAGGGTTGCCTGATCCTTGTCACGGTGCAACCGTCCCACATTGGCAATCACATAGGTATCATCCTCGAGAGCAAAGGCACGGCGTGCTTGCTGCCTGGATAACAAAGACTGTTTGAGCGCGTCCACATCGATGCGGTTATACAAAGTCTGGATCTGCTCAGCAGGCCAGTGTTCAAGGTGCTGGCGCATTTCATCACGAACAGAGTCCGAGACACATAACATCAACAATCGCTTACGGTAATAATTAACAAGGATACGGCGAGTCAAGCGCCCATAATCGTCATAGTTATGGTGCACACTGATGACAGGAAGATCGCTAGCAAGCAATGCCACATAGGTAGGTTTTGCACGATGAGCAATACAAAAGGCAAAAGCCCGGCTTTTCACCAGATGGCGAATCCGTGCAATCGCTCCCAGCTTGAGCCCCCGTACCTGCTTGCTGCTATAGCCAAGGAAAATCACCTCATCAGAAGCACTGATCTTCTCTACTTCCGGGTCAGGCTTTCCTGTCAGGTAGACCGTCACTACCTTATATGGGTGGTTTGTGAAAAGGGCTGCATACTGACGGGCACAATCAAGAAACGGCGGGTAATAACTATGACAGATGTGAAGAACATACATAGCTCACCCACCAGATAAAAATGCCAGTTTGGATCGCAACATCGCTTTGGTTTCAGCAGGCAATGCAGCTACCGCAAAATAGCTATCCGCGAACGTTCTCCGGTCCGCTTCCGACAATACCATCCAATCTTCGTCATATCGCTGCAGATGCTTGAAATTACGCGCACGATGCCATGTAGTCAGGCTGTAAGGATATATTTTGAGATCCGCAATATCGATGAGGCCAAGCTGGCCACTTGGTGTTCTGACCACATTGCCAAAATGCAATGAACGGAAATAAATGCGTTGCTGGTGCAAATGTGCGACAAATTGACCAAATGCCTTGATCAAGGCATTATCCAGTCGACCGGATCGGCTCAGCTGGTTCAAGGTTTCCCCGGGTAGAGGCTGATAAAGCACGGCAGTATTCGTGTTATCTTCAAAGTGGAATAACTGCACGATATCTACACTCGGGATACCCAGCTTTTTCAGCTTATCCGCATTTTTACAAAACTGGCGCGCATAAGAGTAAATGCGTGCCAACGTGAATATATGCCGCACACGGAATATTTTGAGGATATTGCCATTCTCAAGCTTCATTACTTTGATGCCACGCTCATCTTGCTCCAGAATGTTGGCATTCTGGCTTATCTGTTCCAGATGTTCTGGAGTCAGCAAATAGCTGGCACGAATTTTCAACCGGGGAATCAGCATACAGTTCGACCAATCGGTAACACCGAGTTGAATCCCAGTCTGGATATACTCACAAATGGAACCCAATACAACCTATATGAATAATGCATGATCATAACAGCTATTCCCTGCACATCTGTATAACGCCAATCAGGAAGGCATCAGATTGATGGAAAAGCTTCATTCAGAGACATTTCCAGATGATGGCAAACAGTCACATGGTGCTGTTTGCAGTATGTTTCCCAATCGGGCATATCCGTCCAGTCACTGACAAAAATAAAGTCCAACCCGGCACCTGTCGATGCCTGATGATCGAAACGGCTATCGCCGACAAACAAGGCCGGGAACTGGATGGTACCATCCGCAATCATGCGAGCCAGATGTTCGTTTTTCTTGGTCGGGCCGCCATAAATTCCCAGTTCGAACAAGCCATCCAGGCCACGCCGCGGGAAAATCTGGCGCAACTCATCCTGGTCGCCACCGGACATCAACATCCACTTTGCCTGGCTGGTTGCAGCTTTGAGCTCATGCAGCGCCGGTGCAACCTGGCACTGCATGAGGGTTTCGTCCAGTATCACTGTAAAGGTATCCATAAACGCCTGGAACAATTCGGGCGTCAACGGCTGATGGATAATGTCGGTAATGTAATGACGGATTTTGTCGTTGCGTGGAATACTGCCCAGCTTGATGTGGTAGTCGACAAATGCCTGCGCCTGCGCATCTGTTCCTCCCATGCGTTTGGCTGTATTGAAATACGCATCGACCTTGGTCTGGTTGCTGTTCAGTACCACGCCATCACAATCCAACACGATGGTTTTATATTTTGCGAGATCCGGTTTTGCAGGCATAAGCGAAAGATAATAAAAAGGCCTGTATTGCTACAAGCCTTGGTTGATTGATCACATTTCCGTGTTTACTTCGCAGCAACGATAGCAGAAGCTTCCCTAGCCAGCTTGGTGATATGCGCCCAATCCTTACGTGCTACTGCATCAGCTGGTGTTAACCAGGTACCACCACATACAACGACGTTTGGCAATGCGAGGAATTGTGGGGCAGACTCCACAGTGACACCGCCTGTCGGGCAGAACTTGACATCGCCGAACGGTCCGGCAAAGCCCTTGAGCAGGTTGATACCGCCCACAGCGACAGCAGGGAACAACTTGAGGAAGTAGTAGTCATCGGCATTAGCCTGCATGATTTCGCTACCGGTGGAAACGCCAGGCAGCAAAGGCAGGCCCATTTCACGCGCCGCGCGGCCAAGCTCACTTGTATAGCCGGGGCTAACGGCAAACTGGCAACCAACGTCCTTGCAGTTTTGCGCATCTTTGATGTTGCGTACAGTACCCGCACCCACAATAGCGTCAGGTACTGCCTTGGCAATCGCTTCCATTGCCTGCAATGCCACGGGCGTGCGCAAGGTCACTTCCAATACCTTGATGCCGCCTTCGAGCAAGGCTTCTGCCATAGGTACGGCATCTTCCACTTTGTTGATGACAATAACCGGGATGACCGGGCCGTGATTGGCTAAATCTAGTGTGCTCATGTTCTATACCTATGGGTTAATAATTAAAAGACTGAGAGTGGAGCGTGATTTTGTAACCACTGATACCATTAGCATTTAAAAATTGCGGCGGACGAGGTGTTTGAGCACAAGCAGTAGCGAGTACGGCAAGCGAAAAACAACGAAATCCCCCGCGCATTTTCACATGGCTAGAGCCAGGTGACAGCGCCTTCTTCGGCACTGTGTACATTCTTGCGCATCCCGCCAAACAATTCGCGACCAATGCCATGTCCATTATTGTTGCGTTGTGCTTCCGTCATCACGGCCACAGTACGCGCCTGCCATTCTTCATCATCAACTAGCGCATTCAATGTACCGACAATCGCATTGAGACGAATCATGTCACCCGTACGGATTTTGCAGATCGCACCGCCAGCTACCCCCTCCGGGCTCAAGTGAATTGCAGCCGGCACTTTACCAGAGGCGCCACTCATGCGGCCATCGGTCACGATCGCGACACGGAAGCCCTTTCCTTGCAGTACGGATAATGGTGGTGTGAGCTTATGTAGTTCCGGCATACCATTGGCACGTGGCCCCTGGAAGCGTACGACCGCAATGAAATCCTTTTCCAACTCACCGCGTTCAAACGCGGCCAGCAATTCTTCCTGGCCATTGAACACAATGGCAGGTGCCTCAATGATCTGGCGGTCTTCCGGCACAGCTGAACTCTTGATGACAGAGCGGCCAAGGTTGCCAGTCAACAGACGCAAGCCACCAGAAGCACTGAATGGCTTGGAGGCATTACGCACTATCGTTTCATCCGGACTTTCCTTCGGCAGGTCAACCCAAATCAGTTCATCGTCAGATTTGACTGGCTTCTTGCCGAAATCGCGCAAACCGCCAATCACAACAGAATTCACGTCACCGTGCATATAGCCGGCATCCACCAGTTCACGAATCACGAAACTGGGGCCACCTGCTGCCTGGAACTGGTTCACGTCGGCCGTGCCATTAGGATAGACACGGGCCAGCAATGGCGTATTCTGTGACAACTTGGAGAAATCAGACCAGTCAATAATAATGCCTGCTGCACGCGCCACAGCTACCCAGTGAATCAGGTGATTGGTACTGCCGCCAGTAGCGAGCAAAGCCACGATTGCATTCACAATAACGCGTTCATCCACCATCTGGCCAATGGGGGTAAAACGCTGCCCCTTGGTGATGGAAAGTACAGTCTTGACTGACTCCCGGGTCAACATCTCACGCATATCGTCATGCGGATGCACAAAGGCAGCGCCTGGCACATGCAAACCCATCGCCTCAATCAGCATCTGGTTACTATTGGCGGTACCAAAGAAAGTACAGGTACCAGCACCATGGTAGGCCGCGGATTCAGAAGCCAACAGCTCCTCACGCCCTACCAAGCCCTGGGCATATTTCTCGCGTACCTTGGATTTCGTTGTATTGTCTATACCGGTCGCCATCGGGCCAGCAGGCACGAATACAGTCGGCAAATGGCCAAAATGCAGAGCGCCTATCAGCAACCCAGGCACGATTTTGTCACAGACCCCCAGCATCAATGCCGCATCGAACACATCGTGGGATAGGGAAACCGCTGTACTCATGGCAATGGTATCGCGCGAGAACAGGCTCAGCTCCATACCAGGCTCGCCCTGCGTGATCCCGTCACACATCGCAGGCACACCGCCAGCCACTTGCACAGTGGCACCATGCTTGCGCGCTTCGTCACGGATGATATTGGGGTAATTCTCGTACGGCTGGTGAGCCGACAGCATGTCGTTGTAAGCCGTCACGATACCGATATGCGGCGCTTTTTCTGCCACCACACGGAACTTGTCATTGTTCGGCAAGGCAGCAAAAGCATGCGCCACGTTTGCACAGCCCAGACGATCGGCACCACGTGTGCGATTGATGATCTGGTCTATACGTTGCAGATAGGCCTTGCGGGTTGGCGCACTACGTTCGCGAATACGCTCAGTGACTTCTATGAGGGTTTGTGTCATTAATTTTGTGCTGCTGAAAAGTTGGAGGTTAGCTTTGAATTATCGCTGAAAGCGCCAGGCATCGTCAAATTAACCACGACTGAGATAAGGTAAAAAAACTATAGGCCTGCAGTAAACAAAACTCCCCTGCAGGCCTTGTCCCGTCTATTTTTTGGTTACCAGGACATCTTCCATGAGGAGATATTCCAGATCACATCCATAGAACATATTGAGCGCATCTGTCGGGCTGCAGATCATGGGTTCACCACGCCGATTGAGCGAGGTATTGAGCACTACAGGCACGTTGCGCAGGCGCTCCAGCTCCTCGATCAGCGCGTAATACCGTGGATTGGTCTCCCTGGTCACGACCTGGGCACGCGCGGTCCCATCCTCATGCACCACTTCAGGAATACGCGGCTTCCAATGTTCCGCCACATCAAAAGTGAAGGTCATATACGGCGCAGGATGATCTGTCTGCAGGATATCTGGCGCCACACGATCCAGCATGCTTGGGCAGAATGGGCGCCAACGTTCACGATACTTGATCTGAGCATTGATACGATCCGCCACGCCAGGATGGCTGGGATCGCCCAGAATACTGCGACAGCCCAATGCACGCGGCCCAAACTCCATGCGCCCCTGGAACCAGGCCAACGGATTGCCGGCAGCGAGGATCTCGGCACCTTTCTGTGACGCATTTTCAACACGTTGGAACTTGGGCTTGGCAGGGTGTGCCTCGCAGGCGGCAAGGCACTCCTCTGTGGTGAATGATGGGCCGAGGTAGGCATGACGCATAGGCTCCAGCGGCTCACCCATCTCGGCGGCCACAAAACTGGCCGCGCCCAGCGATGTACCATTATCGCCGGATGCAGGCTGCACAAACAGTTCCTTCACATGCGGCAAGGCAATGATGCGCTGGTTGAGCTTGACGTTGAGCGCTACGCCGCCCGCCATGGCAATACGGCCAGTCTCGCGGATGATGTCGCCCAGATAATACTCGATCATTTCCAGTGCGAGATCTTCCAGGAGTTTCTGCACCGACGCTGCATAATGGATATAAGGGTCATCGATCTCGTCGCCATTGCGCTTGGGACCCAGCCATTCGATCAGTTTTGGCGTGAAATAGAAGCCTTTACCCTGCTCTTTATAACGACGCAAGCCAACTACGTTGACATAATCAGTATTGATCTTGAGTTCGCCATTTTCAAACTTGGCTAGCCGGGACAAGTCATAGCGCGCAGGGTCGCCATAAGGCGCCATCCCCATGACCTTGAACTCGCCATCCAGCATTTCGAAGCCAAGATATTCGGTGATCGCGCCATACATGCCACCCAGTGAATCCGGATCGTAGAACTCCTTGATTTTGTGAATCTTGCCATTCTCACCGTAGCCGAAGAATGTCGTGGCGTACTCGCCCTTGCCGTCGATACCGACGATGGCGGTTTTTTCCTTGAATCCACTCAAATGATAAGCGCTGCTGGCGTGCGCAAGGTGATGTTCGACCGGCACAAAGCGTGCCTTGGTCAGCCCAAGCTCGCGCATCAAGTCCAGGGATTTGTCACGGTTGCGCCGGAAGCGTCGATTGCCGTTGAAAATAGCGTCGAGCGCACGGTCAGGTGCATACCAATAGCGCTTGGCATAATGCCAGCGCGCAGCACTGCTTAATGGAATTTCACCATAGGGAAATGCCACGATATCTACCTGATCCGGACGCACTCCGGCTTCCCGCAGACAGTAGCGTGCAGCTTCCAGGGGAAACTTGTTCTTGGCATGCTTATCACGGAGGAAACGCTCTTCTTCCACCGCTGCCACAATTTTCCCATCAACAATAATGGCAGCTGAGGCATCATGCCCCAGCGCACCAGATAAACCTAGAATGATCATTCGTTTTCCGCTTTATTTAATACCAGCCTGATGCAATAACTTGCCATCAGTATAAACTGTCAGAAATGCCTTATTGAAAATATAACGGACTGTCTCGTTATTTTGCCAATTCCTCATGAAGCGTCGTAAATCACGCACATGCCGACGCTGAAACCGTTTCACGTCCCCATATTGGCGCATACTGTCAAGATCAATCAATATCGGCTGCTCCCCCTGTATCAACAGGTTACTTGCCTTGAAGTCACCATGCTCCAGCTGCAGGCAGTAAAGCTGGTAGAACAGCTGGACGATCAACATGGCAACCCGCTGCTTGACCTCTACATCCACAGTTTGGTCAGCAAAAAACATTTTTGCATCATGCGCTTCAACATATTCGGTCAGCAGATACGCTTCCCGGCGCAAACCCCAGCACCTACGTTCCAGCACAGCCACAGCCACAGGTGTTGCAATATGCTTCAACTGCAGCCGATAAGCATTGGCCCAGGCCTGGACAGCCCGTGATGGCCGCCACATACGGCCAAACCAATGCCAGAAATTCTTGATATTGTACCGTTTGATCACAAGATTGCGCTGATCAATTTGCACAGAAGCAACCGTGCAGGTATTGCCACTCTTCAATCGCGCTACCCCGGCTTTGCCCAACAAGGCATCCGGTGCCTCAAGCGCTGCCAGCAACCCAGGGTGATCATACGCCCGGTTGATTGCCAGATATGCACTGGGGGTTTTCAATGTGCGGACATCAGTACAACTGCGCTGCACCTTGGCCGCATACTGGCGCATGTCAGCCTGCCAATGCCTGGCAATGCGTTGTTGCATATCCTTGATCGCAGGAACGGCATTCAGGCCACGTGCATCCGCATAGACTTGCAGCAACTCCGGCAACCACGCGCCTACGGAACCCACATCAAACTTGGACACAAGGCGCGCGAGGTTATCCAGCGGCTGATGCCACCACCGCCAGAAAGTCTGCGGGCGAATGCCATCACCATCCAGACTGTAAATCTGCTGTTCCGTCACAAGAAAATTCTTGAGGTATAAATCAGTCTGCACCAGGCCCGCCTGATGATGATGCGCGACTGCCTCCACCAGGCGCCTGGCCAGCTGCAATCTCGCGCCAACCTCCAACTGCAACCAGGCCTGCTCCGCATTTTCCGCGGCGATAGCAGCAAATACCAGGATGCGGCACTTTTTTTGCGCCTCAATCCCTGTTTCACACAATAACTCAGGAGTCGCAATCGCTGCATCGCGCAACAGCCGTACGCCCCGCCGATCCCGGGTGGCATAACGCTCAGCCTGCTTGCCCAGGAAAATTTTGACATAGACCAGTTGCGACTTCCAAATGCCACGGCAGACAATACGCCGCCCCGGCACACGCCGCACAATCTCCAGCACTTGCAAATGCTCACCATTGTCCAGCACCAGGTCGAATGGCGTCCCCAACAACTGCTGTGAACGCTGCAGCAAATCCGGTTCAGTGGTCATGCAGATCCAGTATATGGAGGGTATCAGGCTGGTTCGGATTTCCGATAAGCAGCGGATGTTCCTTGAACTGGGAATTGATCAGGCTGAACTGGGGATCAAATCCATCAAAGCTCAATCCGGCCAGGTCTGCCCATGTGTAAATGAAATGCGCGTTGCTGTAGGGTCGTTGCAGCATGCTTTCAAAATTCATGTCATGGTGGGATTTCCATTGTTCGGACGCCCAGATAATGAATGGCACGGTATACATCGGCAGTGTTGGCTTGCTTTCATTGCGTCCCAGCATGTCATGATCGGGACCATCATAGACATCCTCGCCATGATCCGAGAAATACACCAGCAGACTGTTCGGGGCACGTTCACGCAAGGTATTAATCAATGTAGACATGACGTAATCATTGTAAAGCACGGCATTATCGTAGCTATTGTATACCTCGGCCTCATCATCATCGAGTACGGATGGCACCCCGGCGCGTCCCCGGAACACATTGAATTCTGCAGGATAGCGGTACTCATATTTCATATGTGTACCAAGCAGGTGCACCACAATGAATTTCCTGGGAGCAGGGTCAGCCAACACTTCTTCAAACGGAGCAAACACATTGGCATCGTATTCACGTGAATTCTGCGCCCGGCTGTTGTTCATATAAAACTGCCTGTCAGTCTGCTTGGAAAAATTGGTCAACATGGTATTGCGCTTGGTAATCGTCTGATGATTGGTAATCCAGTACGACTTGTAATCTGCCTGGCGCATCATATTCATGAGTGATGGCTTGGTGAGATAGAGATCAGGATGCTCCTGATCCGCAAAACTCAATACCTGGGTCAGTGACTCGATGGTGTAAGGCCTGGAAGTCACGACATTTTCGAAGACACTCAATTGTTCACGCATGGCATCCAGCCGTGGCGTGGTTTTGCGCGGATAGCCATACAGGCTCATGCGCTCGCGATTAGTCGACTCACCCAGCACCAATACCAGTGTAGCAGGCTGCCCGGCATTGGTATCCTGCAATGCATTCAACGGTGGCACTTTATTGTTCTGCTCCAACAATGCTTCCATATTGGCAAGTTGCTTGCGGTAATGCATGTAGCCAATCACCATCTGCCAGGGAACTGCTGGCTCCATCCGCAACTGCAACTTCTCAACAGCCGTATCCAGGCCCGCTCTCTTGATCACCAACTGCTTGAACATCGGCTGCACAAACAATAGTGTCAGAATCAACAGGCTTACCGTCCAGGCCGCCCGCCTGCTGACTTGCACCCGGCCCAGCCTATGCCATAACCAATAGGCAACTGCACTATGCAACAACAATACCGGGATCATCCACCATACAAAGTAATGCGCAATGAACTCACTCGACTCAGCAGGGTTGGATTCAAAAATCGTGAACATCACGCTTTGGGAGAATTCCTGCCCATAAATGCAGAAATACCCCAGACTCACAAGGGAGAAGCCCCACAGCACCAATCCGATTCCGGCCGCTAACTTGCGCGCATAACGAGGCAACAACATAACAGGAATCAGCCAAAGCAAACTCATCACAATCGCCTGGCGCAAGCCGACAAAAATGGTAGCGCCGCTTATCTGCAGCAATATGTGCGTAATACCGGAGAAATAGAAGAAAAACAGGTAATAATCGAGAACAGCACTCCAACCCGGGCGCTGCAAAGAAAGCTTGAATGGTGTTTGCATAGATATCCTGGCTGTGTGCCAGCCTGTCATGAATCAGGCGATGATGCCGCCAAGCTGATGCAGATCAGGCGCAACTTTGTGTAATTTGATATAAAGTCTGATTGCACGTACTTGTACCTGCCGCCAGAAATCACGCTCTTCCTGTAGAGTAATTCTGATTGACCGACCACGATACCTGCGCAGGAAACGTAAGTAATCGCGTGCTGACAATCCTGCATTCATTGCCGAGAAATATAACGCGGCCATATCCTTCATACGATCACGGGAACGGATTGTCTCACGGATTCCGACGCGGTGCAGATCTATCAAATACAAATGAATGTCACCCTGCCGCAGGCGTGGTAAATCCAGACAGATATGACAAAGATAGAAATCACGATGATTGAGGCCACTATCATGCAGGCGGGCAGCAAGTGATGCCACTTCAATGAGCAGATGCCGCTTGAAACGTGGCTCTGGTGGCGTGACTGCCCATTGTTCAGCCAGTGTTTCCAGCGAAAGGATATCCCCCAGGTCATGCGTGATCAGGAAAGACTGCCGGCTTGCAGGGCTGCACCCGCGTTCTCCGTACCCTGCCAATGGTGTCGTGGCAATCCCGATTCTCCCCAGGGCCTCGATTGCCCGCCTCTCCGTATCAGCACTGATAATCGGCAACTTGAATGCCAAGAGATTCTTGAAAATTTCACCCCAGCCCACACCAAAATGCTGTTTGATGAAACAGGACTGGCCGGCAATATCAACCCGGATAGTCTTACGGCCTGGCACATCACGAAACACCTGACCCTGCAAATCCATAACAGCAGCAAATATATCCTCGCCCTGCACGCCTACGCGAATTTCTGGTGATAACTCCAATATTTCGCGCGTCATTACAACGACTCCTGTGTTTGGTTGGACACTGCCCCGGACATCACAATATCCTGCAGGATCAGCGCTTCCGCATCGCCATTATTGGCTTGCATCAATTGTTGCACATAACGTAGCCCGTTTTCACGCCAGGCCTGTAGCTGCTCACCACGTGCCTGCACAATTTCCAGCATATCGCGCAAAGTCTTCTCCAATGCAGCCTGCTCAAAAGGCACTGCCACAACCAGGCCAGCCCCTGCCGCCTGCACATGCGTAGCATAACCACAACTGGCCGTCGCAACGACTGGTAAGCCGCTGGCCATCGCTTCCAGGATCACCAGGCCAGTATTTTCCCGGTAGGCTGGATGCAGATAGAAATCAGCGCCCTGCATCAGCTGTGGAATATCCGGGCGCCCTGCGGAGATGATTAAATGATCGCTGACTCCCAGTTTTCGCGCCATGCGTATAAAGGGCTCCGGCTTATCCTGGCCGATGGCGATCAGCTTGAAATTCTTTCTCAAGTGCACGGGTAACTTCGCCAGCGCTATCACTGCGCGATCCAACCCTTTCATATAAAAACCGGAGCCGACCAGCAACGCGACATGCGCATCCTGCGGCAAATTGAACGTATGCCGCAGATAGTCGCGCATCTCCGCCCTGTCCTGCAATTGCAGGCGTTCAGCAGACAGATATGGTGGGATATAGTGGAAACGCGCATCCTGAGTGTGATACCAGTGCTGGAACACGGCCTTCTCCGCCATATCCACCATCAGCATCTGGGTATCGGCCTTCACCGAGAAAATGGCCTCTTCCATCCGCTGGAACCAGCGATATCTCGGCGTCAACCGATACAGCCAGTTACGCTGGCGATGCGCGCGCTCGATAAAGCAAGGGTCAGCCGCGAAATAGGCACCTAACCCTTCCATGCGATTGTAACCAACCACCAGATCAAAACCGCCCCGACTGGCAATTTCCGCCTGCGCCTGCCGGATAAAATCCTGGTATTTCTGGAAATTGAACCAGCCACGCCCAGGCAGGATATGGACGGCAATATTGCCTTGCGGCAACTCACCACTCCATGACATGGTAAAAATATCCACATGATGCCCAGCCTGAGACAAGCGTATGGCGGTACGCAGCATATCGCGCTGCATGCCGCCATACGGGAAATACTTGAAGGTCAAAAATGCAAACTTCAACAGTCGCCAGCCTTGAATTGAAAAAATAAACTGGATTGTATGCGAAAATGCCGTCCATGCCTCGTTTGCTCATGATCAAAACGACATCTTTGGGAGATGTCATCCACAATCTGCCTGTCATTACGGACATCAGGGCCGCATTTCCGGATATGGAAATAGACTGGGTAGTGGAAGAAAGTTTTGCCGACATTCCGCGCCTGCACCCAGGCGTATCCCAGGTCATCACTGTTGCTATTCGACGCTGGCGCAAGCATTTGCTGCACCCCGCCACCTGGCGCGAACTACAGCAAATGCGGCAGCAGCTACGTACCCAGGATTATGATGCCATCATTGATACCCAAGGATTGCTGAAAAGCGCCCTGATCGGCAGCCAGGCCAAAGGAGCCTACCACGGCCAGGACAGTGCTTCCGCCCGTGAATCATGGGCTGCCATGTTTTATCAGCACCGTCATACCGTTGCCCGCAACCAGCATGCCGTCACCCGCAATCGTGAGCTGGCGGCACGCGCACTTGGCTATCCTGTTCCAGACTCGCCTCCGGATTACGGTATTACTGCCAGCATCCTTGATCCAGGCTGGCAGCTTCCGCCACATTATATTGTTGGACTGCATGCCACGAGCCGTGACTCAAAACTCTGGCCAGAACCGCTCTGGGTAGCGCTGGGTCACTCATTGCACAAACAAGGATTGCAACTGGTACTCCCCTGGGGTAATGCCAGCGAAGAGGCACGTGCACAGCGTATTGCCCAGGCAGTGCCTTCCTGCCTGGTACTGCCGCGCCTGCCACTGCATCAACTCGCATCGGTGATCGCACACAGCCAGGCAGCCATCGGGGTAGATACCGGCTTGGTACACCTGTCCGCCGCTTTAAAACAGCCTACTGTCGCACTCTATACAGATACTGACCCGCAGCTGACAGGTGTGCTTGCGTATGACCAACGCAAGGTGCGCAACCTCGGTGGAAAAAACCAAGTACCGGCAGTCGCGACTGTACTGGACGCGCTGAAACAGGTCATTATTCAGTAAAGTCAAATATTTAACTCAACATTAGCGGCTGTTCACATTTAAATTACCCCGCCCTACTTGTAATTTGCATATATATCCCCATTTGCTTCGTTGTTACATCATTACCAACAGGGACTTATCATGCAGCAAGAAGACAAGACGCCAGAAACCGACCTGATCGACAATACAGATGCAGCGGCACAGGATGCCGCGACAGCAGGTTCCGTTGATGACAGGATTGCCGAACTGGAAGCCCAGCTTGCCGAACAACAGGCTGCTGTACTGTATGCCAAGGCTGAAGGCGAAAACATTCGTCGCCGGGCTGCAGATGATATTGACAAGGCACGCAAGTTCGCCCTGGAAAAATTCTCCAACGAACTGCTTTCCGTCAAGGACAGCCTGGATGCTGCCCTGAATGTAGGCTCAGCCACACTGGAAAGCTACCGTGACGGGGTGGAGCTCACCTCCAAACAGCTGACTTCGGTATTTGAGAAGTTCAGTATTGTCGAAATCAACCCAGCGGGCGAAAAATTCGACCCCAACAAGCACCAGGCCATCAGCACTGTGGAAAGTGACGCAGAACCCAACACCGTGGTTACCGTATTGCAGAAGGGCTACACCCTGAATGATCGCGTACTGCGCCCGGCACTGGTGATGGTTGCCAAATAATCAGGTTCAGTTGCCCGTGGGGATTTTTTCGCAAAGAGACTTGAAATCATCTCACCTATCCCCACTTTGGCAACATAGTTATCCACTTTGAATTAAAAGAACACAAGGAATCCAGACAATGGGAAAAATTATTGGTATTGATTTAGGCACCACCAACTCCTGCGTATCCGTCATGGAAGGTGGCAAGCCACGTGTGATTGAGAATGCAGAAGGCACTCGCACCACGCCATCCATTATTGCTTATCAGGAAGATGGCGAAATTCTGGTGGGTGCACCAGCGAAACGCCAGGCTGTGACCAACCCAAAGAACACACTCTACGCAGTCAAGCGTCTGATCGGCCGCCGCTTCGAAGAAAAGGAAGTGCAGAAGGATATCGGCCTGATGCCTTACACCATCACCAAGGCTGATAATGGCGATGCGTGGATAGAAGTACGCAATGATAAGCTGGCGCCACCACAAATCTCCGCAGAAGTACTGCGCAAGATGAAGAAGACTGCTGAAGACTATCTGGGTGAAGAAGTCACCGAGGCTGTGATCACAGTACCAGCATACTTCAACGATGCTCAGCGCCAGGCAACCAAGGATGCCGGTCGTATTGCAGGCCTGGATGTCAAGCGTATCATCAACGAACCAACTGCCGCGGCATTGGCTTTCGGCCTTGACAAGCAAGAAGGTGATCGCAAGATTGCCGTTTATGACCTGGGTGGCGGTACTTTCGACATCTCCATCATCGATATCTCTGAAATTGATGGTGAACATCAGTTTGAAGTACTTTCTACCAACGGTGACACTTTCCTCGGCGGTGAAGACTTCGACAATCGCCTGATTGACTTCCTTGCTGACGAGTTCAAGAAGGAAAATGGCCTTGACCTGCGCAACGACCTGCTGGCTAAACAGCGCCTGAAGGAAGCAGCTGAGAAGGCCAAGATCGAGCTCTCTTCCAGCACACAGACCGAAGTCAACCTGCCTTACATCACTGCTGATGCAAGCGGCCCCAAGCACTTGGTAGTCAAGATCACCCGCACCAAGTTCGAAAGCCTGGTGGAAGACCTGATCGAACGCTCCATCAAGCCTTGTGAAACTGCCTTGCGAGATGCTGGCGTCAAGGTATCCGACATTCAGGACGTGATCCTGGTCGGTGGCCAGACCCGCATGCCCAAGGTACAGGAAAAGGTGAAGGAATTCTTCGGCAAGGAGCCGCGCAAAGACGTGAACCCTGACGAAGCCGTTGCAGTTGGCGCTTCCATCCAGGGCGGTGTGTTGCAGGGTGACGTGAAGGACGTGCTGCTGCTTGATGTTACTCCGCTCTCCCTCGGTATCGAAACCCTGGGCAGCGTAATGACCAAACTGATCCAGAAGAACACCACGATCCCGACCAAGGCATCACAAGTGTTCTCCACAGCCGACGACAACCAGTCCGCCGTGACCATCCATGTGCTGCAGGGCGAGCGCGAAGTGGCCTCCGGCAACAAGAGCCTGGGCCAGTTCAACCTGAGCGATATTCCTCCAGCGCCACGCGGCATGCCGCAGATCGAAGTCACTTTCGACATCGACGCCAACGGTATCCTGCACGTGTCCGCCAAGGACAAGGCGACCGGCAAGGAAAACAAGATCACCATCAAAGCCAACTCCGGTTTGTCCGATGAAGAGATCAAGCGCATGGAAGAAGATGCCGCCAAGTACGCAGATGAAGACAAGAAACTGCGTGAACTGGTCGATGCGCGCAACAGCGCCGACGGCGCAATCCACAGCGTAAAGAAATCTCTGGCTGACCACGGCGACAAGCTGGAAGCCAACGAGAAGGAAGCCATAGAGAACGCGGTGAAAGAGCTGGAAGAAGTCATCAAGAGTGACGACAAGGATGCCATCGAGAGCAAGACCAATGCCTTGATGGAAGCTTCCCAGAAGCTGGGCGAGAAAGTTTACGCTGCCAGTCAGGCTGAAGCTGGTGCCGCAGACCAAGGCGAGCCACAGGAAAAGACCGTGGACGCCGAAGTTGTGGATGCCGAGTTCGAGGAAGTCAAGGATGACAAGAAGTAAGTCCTTTACCATGTAACCTCATGAGGCACACAGGATGCTCCCTGCTGTGCCTCCAGGAAGTCCTGGATGAACCACACGCGGCAAGGCGGTGGCTTGTTCAGGGCTTACTGATATTGTTAGCAGAAAAATATGGCAAAAAGAGATTATTACGAGGTACTGGGTGTCAACCGGGACGCTTCGGATGATGAAATCAAGAAGGCTTACCGCAAGCTGGCGATGAAATTCCATCCGGATCGCAACCCGGATAATCCCAAGGCCGAAGAAAGCTTCAAGGAAGCCAAGGAAGCCTACGAAATCCTGTCGGATGACCAGAAACGCGGTGCTTACGACCAGTATGGCCACGCAGGTGTAGACCCCAGCGCAGGCGCTGGCGCCGGAGGTGCGGGCTTTGGCAATTTTGCTGATGCCTTTGGTGACATCTTTGGTGATATCTTTGGCGGAGGCGGAGGCAACCGTCGCTCCAATGTCTATCGTGGCGCGGACCTGCGCTACAACATGGAAATATCACTGGAAGACGCAGCCCGCGGCACCGAAACCAAGATCCGTATTCCTGTCATGGCGGAATGCGAAACCTGTCACGGTTCTGGCGCACGCCCCGGCACACAGCCTGTCACTTGTACCACTTGTGGCGGCCATGGCCAGGTACGCATGCAGCAAGGTTTCTTCTCCGTACAACAAACCTGCCCCAAATGTCATGGCTCCGGCCAAATGGTCAAGGAACCGTGTCCGACCTGCCACGGCGGCGGACGTGTCAAGCAGCACAAGACACTCTCGGTCAAGATACCAGCCGGCGTGGATGAAGGCGATCGCATCCGCCTATCTGGCGAAGGCGAAGCCGGCGTCAACGGCGGCCCTCCCGGCGATCTCTATGTTGTCGTGCACCTCAAGCAGCATGACATCTTCCAGCGCGAAGGTGCCAACCTGCACTGCGAAATGCCGATCAGCTTCACGACAGCAGCCCTGGGCGGTGAAATCGAAATCCCAACCCTGGATGGTCATGCCAAGATGAAAATCCCTCCAGAAACTCAGACTGGCGCTGTATTCCGTCTGCGTGGCAAGGGTATCAAACCACTGCGAAGCAGCGACATGGGCGACCTGATGTGTCATGTCGTGGTAGAAACCCCGGTCAAGCTGACCGAACGACAGAAGGAACTGTTGCGCGAACTGGAAGACATCAATCAGCTGGATTCCGGCAAGCACAGCCCTCGGGCAAAATCCTGGATGACAAAAGTGAAGGATTTCTTCCAGTAACTCTCGCTGATCTGCAAAAACAAAAAGGCATGGTTACCACCATGCCTTTTTGTTTCTCATGACTTGATAGCAGTATCTGCGGCATATGAAATCGAGAAGTATTTCTGACTCTGTTTCCAGATACCACATCCCTGCCGCAGCCTCATTTCCCTGTGCAACGGCCTCCTCGCCCTGTAGTATGGGGCCTGAACATATCAGACATTTTTCTATGACACATAACAAGAACGCATCTTCTTCCAACGTTTCCCTCACAAGTGGTTGGCTGCTCCTGTTAGGTGCCCTTACCGGCCTTGCCCCTCTATCCATAGACATGTACCTGCCGGGCTTCCCGGAAATAGAGAAAAGCCTGCTGGCACATGCAGGCAGCGCTGAACTGACTCTGGCAAGTTATTTCATCGGATTAGCCATTGGCCAGCTATTTTATGGACCACTAAGCGACCGTTTTGGTCGGCGCTTGCCATTAATGGTGGGGTTGGTGATTTATATTGCGGCATCCATCGGCTGCGCTTTTACAGGCAGCATTCACGAACTGATTGCCTGGCGTTTCCTGCAGGCTCTCGGAGGGTGCGCAGGCATGGTGGTCACTATGGCAATTATCCGGGACAGGTGTAACGCCAACGATACAGCACGTGCACTTTCCATGTTGATGCTGGTGATGGGGCTGGCTCCTATTATTGCACCACTGGTCGGCGGCTGGATTGTCACCGTGTTTGACTGGCGTGTGTTATTCCTCACACTGGCAGTGGCAGGCAGCGCAGGACTGATAGCAGTCTATTTCCAGCTGGAGGAAACACATGACACACGCCATGAGCCGCCACTGGTGCTTACCCATGTCTTGCGGAATTACAGCAGATTACTGACAGACCGCAGCTTCCTCGGCTACACATTGAGCGGCGGCCTGGCGCGTGCCGGGATGTTTGCCTATATTGCCGGCTCACCGTTTGTATTCATTGAGTATTACCAAATTCCAACACAGCACTATGGCTGGATTTTTGCAGCCAATGCCGCCGGCCTGATTCTATTCAGCCAGATCAACGCCTGGCGCCTGAAGCAACATGATGCCACTGTGCTGCTTTCACGCGCATTGTGGCTGCCGGGCGGTATTGGCTTGATCCTGCTGGGGCTATCATTATCAGGCCATATCACCCTGCCCCTGCTGCTGCTCGGCATTTTCGGTTTTGTTGCCAGCATAGGTTATATCGGCCCCAACTCCAGCGCCGCCACGTTGGCCACCCATGGCCAGCAGGCAGGTACAGCCTCTGCACTGATGGGTTCATTGCAATTCTGCCTCGCCACACTGGCTGGTGGCTCGGTCAATATGCTGCACGACGGCACTACCTTCCCGATGGCCATGGTCATGGCCGGATGCGGCATGGGTGCTTTGCTGATACATCGTCTGATAATCAAGCGGCCACTGTCACAGCGCAAATAAAAAACCCCACAAGCCCGGGCTTGTGGGGTTCAGGTTGAACTCTGCTCCACCATCAAGTTGGCAGGAATTCCTGCTGCGCAGCTGTATCAAGCCGGTTATACAGCCGATTGACACCACTGATCACAGCCAGAATGGATGCTGTCACCAGGTTATCGTGAATCCCTGCACCATAAACCGTGCCTGGTTGCCCGTCCTTCTCCAGCTCGGCAAATGCCACGGCTTTGGCTGCCGCACCTGCTCCGAGGGCACGCTCTTCGTAATCATGGATGCGGAACTTGCTGCCGAATGCCTGCACCAGCGCATCAATCGGGCCGTTACCTCTGCCTTCGAGCACAGTCTCGACACCATGAATGCGCGCAGTGAGTGTAATGTGCTGGATATCACCCTGTTCGTCCAGTACATGATCAATGTAATGCACCGGCTCTTCTGCCGCGATGTATTCTTCATTGAAAAGTTGCCAGATGCCGTCAGCACTCACTTCCTGTCCGCTACTGTCTGTCATGCGTTGCACCGCACTGCTGAATTCCACCTGCATGCGGCGAGGCATGGCCAGGCCATAGCCCGTTTCAAGCAGGTAAGCGATTCCGCCCTTACCGGACTGACTGTTGACGCGAATGATGGAGTCATAAGTGCGCCCGACATCGTGAGGATCAATCGGCAAGTACGGAACTTCCCAGACTGCATCAGAATTCTGGACGGCTAAGCCCTTCTTGATCGCATCCTGATGTGAACCGGAAAATGCCGTGAAGACCAGATCTCCCGCATAAGGGTGGCGCGGATGCACAGGCAATTGGGTACAGTCTTCCACAGTGCGTGCAACGGTATTGATTTGGGAAAAGTCCAGTGCAGGATCAACGCCTTGTGTATAAAGATTGAGTGCCAGGGTCACGAGGTCGACATTGCCAGTACGCTCACCATGGCCAAACAGGCATCCTTCAATACGGTCTGCACCAGCCATCACTGCCAGCTCTGCAGCAGCCACCGCAGTGCCGCGGTCATTGTGGGGATGTACACTGAGAATCACACCTTCACGACGCGCCAGGTTGGTATGCATCCACTCGATCTGGTCGGCATAGAAATTGGGAGTGCCGATTTCCACGGTGGCTGGTAAGTTCAGGATGACCTTGCGCTCGGGAGTAGCCTGCCAGATTTCCGTCACAGCATCGCAGACTTCCTTGGCAAACTCAAGCTCAGTCGCGGTAAAAGTTTCCGGGCTGTACTGGAACACCCACTCGGTTTCAGGGCGCTCATCCGCCAACTGCTTGATCAGGCGTGCGCTGTCTGTGGCAAACTGCTTGACACCAGCCTTGTCAGTCCGGAACACCGTCTTGCGGAAAGCGGGGGATACCGCATTATAGACATGCACAATGGCCCGTTTTGCACCACGCAAGGATTCAAATGTACGGCGAATCAAATCCTCACGTGCTTGGGTCAATACTTCAATGGTCACATCATCCGGGATATGCCCTTCCTCAATCAGCGTACGCACAAAATCAAAATCCGTCTGTGACGCAGAGGGAAAGGCAACCTCGATTTCCTTGAAACCGATTTTCACCAGCATCTGGAACATGCGCAGCTTGAGCTCCGCATTCATGGGCTCAAACAAAGCCTGATTGCCATCACGCAGGTCTGTACTCATCCAGATGGGCGCACGGGTAATGGTACGGGTTGGCCACTGCCGATTGGGCAAATCAATCGGAGTGAATGCTTGGTATTTGCTGCCTGGATTCTTCAACATTGTTTTCTCTTTCAGATATCAGTTCATGCGGCATCAGGGGCTGGCAGGCTGCCGCGTTCATGCAAGGCCTGACAACCGCTTGGCAGTCGGAATTGTCTGAAAAAACATGGTTTTCTATACATCGTGAGAGGTTTCCGGAAAATGGATACAAGCACCCTGCCCCTGACTATCAGGAACGAGGATATAACATCGACAGGAGGAGATAAGGTTAGATGCGCGCGAGGCGCAGCAGCAGGCCCAGAACGGCCTGAGGGAGTAGCAGGAATGTCATTTGCTGAATGCACATAATGCCGTCATCATAAACACAGGTATTATCCGTGTCAAACCTTGGCATCCAGCAAGGCTTCCATCAGATGTATTTGCGGATTTCTCCAGCTGCCTGCAGGATGGCTGCATGCACTTGCGGCGTCCGGGCCAAGGGATTCAGCAAACCAAAATCATGGATAACACCCAAATAACGTGAGCACATGACAGTGACGCCTGCGTCGCTCAAGCGATGGGCATATGCTTCTCCCTCATCGCGCAACACATCGAATTCCGCAGTCTGGATCAGTGCGGGCGGCAAATCACTCAATTGCTCCAGTGTTGCCCGGACAGGAGATGCATATATCTCGCGCCGTGCCTCTTGATCATCCAGATAGGAATCCCAAAACCATTTCATCATGTTGCGGGTGAGAAAATATCCGTCTGCATAATCGGCATAGGAACCAGTATCAAAAGAAGCATCGGCAACAGGCCAGAACAGGGTCTGATGACGTATCAAGGGTTCTCGCTTCTCCTTGGCCATCAGGCACACCACGGTTGCCACATTGCCACCCGCGCTATTACCGGCAACCACAAGCCTGGACCCATCCACTCCAATGTCACTTCCATGCTGTGCCACCCACTTGGTCGCCAGATAACACTCAATCAATGCGGCGGGATACTGCACTTCCGGTGCGCGCGCGTAATCCACAAAGACCACGGCACAGTTGGACATGATACAGAGATCATGCACCAGGCGCTGATGGGTCGGAAAATCCCCCAGTACCCAGCCGCCGCCATGGAAGAACATGATGACAGGCGGATCAACCGCAATGTCTGCAGGCTTGACCACCATCAGATGAATGGAGTGACCTTCGGTCGCTATTTCCCGGCTTTCAGTTGTCACATTACCCAGTTCAACCTCTACACTACCTTGCAGATCACTCAGCGTTTTCCTGGCTTCCTCAGCCCCCAGGGTTTCTACCGGCTTACCGTCTGATGCTGCGAGCTCTTCCAGGAACGCCCTGGTTTTCGGCTCCATACCACTGTATTTGTCTGTTGCCGGGTTCCAAGTATGCATAATCGGATCAAGGATGTTCACAATACGTCTCCCATGCAGGTTGGTAGTGAATCCTGAGTATGCTGGCCAGCGAAGGTTTCGTCTGTCAGTCTATGCCTGATAACGTTGTCAGAACTGTCAATCCTGATGTCAGCTATCAGTTATTAGCAGGCCGGGCATCATCCAGGTACAGCACAGCCTGCCGGAGGCAGAACACCCCGTACTAATCCTGTACCGACAGCCCTTCCCAACCGCCGCCAAGTGCTGCGATCAGTTGGACACTGTTGATCAGACGGCTTTGCTGCAATGTCAACAAGGTACGTTCAGCACTCAATGCTGTAGTCTGGGCTGTCACGACATCCAGGAAGCCAATCAGGCCAACACGGTATTGATTGGTATATTGCTTGAGCGACTGCTTGGCGGCTGCCAGTGCCTGTTCACGCAACACGGACTCATCTCCCAGTGTGTGCAATGCCACCAGATAATCCTCTACTTCGCGGAATGCGGTCAGCACGGTCTGGCGATATGAGGCCACTGAAGCGTCATAGCTCGCTTCTGATTGCTTCACACCGTATTTGGTCTGGAATCCATCAAACAGGGTCATCGCCAGTTGGGGACCTACGGACCAGTACCGGTTCGGCATGGTAATCCAGTCATTGAAAGTACTGCTTCTGTAGCCACCACTGGCTGACAGTGACAAGCTTGGATAGTACGCTGCCTTGGCCACACCGATACTAGCATTGGCAGACATGACCGAGCGCTCTGCTGCCGCGACATCCGGCCTCCGCTCAAGCAATTGGCTGGGCACAGAAACAGGAATTTCCGGCAATTGTGGCACTGCTTCGGTTTCTGCCAGGCTGAAGTTGGCTGGTGCTTCACCTATCAACACCGCAATCGCATTCTCCAGCTGGGCACGTTGCCATACCAGGTCTACCAGTTCAGCCTCGGCATTTTTCAATTGTGTAGTGGCAGCAGCCACATCGGCGCTGGCCACAATCCCGCGCTTGTACTGGCTTTCTGTCAGCTGTATCACCCGCTTGTAGGTATCCACTGTTTCGCTGAGCAGGCGCTTTTGCTGATCCATGACGCGAATCTGCAGATAATTCTGCACCAACTCGGACTGCATACTGAGACGCATGGCCGCCAACGTTGCGGCGCTGGCATCAGCACTGGCCTGGTTGGCTTCAAGGGTGCGACGCAATCGCCCCCAGATATCCAGCTCCCAACTAGCGTTCAAGGTCGCAGTGTAAGTAGTGCGGATACCACTGGTCTGTACTGCCTGGCTGGAAGTCGAGCTGCCTGTTCCCTGCCCTGCCCGTGTCTTGCCGGCACTCGTGGTCAATTGCGGCCACAAGGCACCGCGCGAACTCTGGGCGAGGGCAAATGCCTGGCGATACTGTGCTTCGTATTGCGCAACGGTCTGGTTGCCCTGGTTGAGCTTTTCCACCAACTGGTTTAACTCAACGTCATGATAACGTCGCCACCACTCGCCCTTGGTATCCTCATCCGCAGGAGTGGCAAAACTCCATCCTTCCACATGCTTGAATGCAACAGGCGTGGTTAATTCCGGTCGATGATAGTCCGGCCCCACCATGCATGCAGACAGCAGGATCGACAAGCTGATGACACCGAGCCTGACAGAGGTACTCATTCCATTTTCTCCAACATTACGCCTTGAGGTTTACGCCGGTTGAGAACCCACAAGCGCAAACGGTCAAGATAAAGATAAATCACCGGGGTGGTATAAAGCGTCAATAACTGGCTGAGCAGCAATCCACCAACGATTGCGATACCCAGGGGCCTGCGCAGGGGCGCATCACCATCAGTGCCAAATATCAATGGCAAGGCGCCCAGCAAGGCAGCCATGGTGGTCATAAGGATAGGGCGTAAGCGTTGATGGCATGCCTCCATGATGGCCTCCCGCGGCTTCAACCCCTGCTCGCGCTCAGCAATCAAGGCAAAATCAATCATGAGAATGGCATTTTTCTTCACAATCCCGATCAGCAAAATAATGCCGATCAAGGCAATCAGTGTCAGCGGCGTATCAAACAGGATCAGTGCCAGCAAGGCACCCACCCCAGCCGATGGCAAAGTGGACAGGATGGTAAGCGGATGGACATAGCTTTCATATAGCATGCCCAATACGATATACACCGCGACCAACGCAGCCAGGATCAACCATGGCATCTGTTGCAACACCTTGCTTTGTGCGCTGGCCGTTCCGGAGAACGTAGCCTGCACATTGAGCGGCATTTTGAGTGTTGCCAGTGCATTCCTGATCTGCTGCTTGGCATTCTCAAGATTACCGCCTACAGGCAGATTGAATGAATAGGTAATGGAAGCAAATTGTCCTTCATGATGCACTGTGGCCGGAGCTGAGTTGTAACCCAACGTCACAAGGTTGGATAAAGGCACACGTGCGCCGCCGGTAGTCACCACATACAAGCTGGAAAGTATGTCCGGACTCTGCATATACTGATCGGCAACTCCCATCACCACCCGGTACTGATTTTGTTCCTGATAAATAGTGGAAATCTGACGTTGCGCATAAGAGTTATTCAGCAACGCAATCACCATGTCCACGTCGACACCCAGGCGCCGGGCGGCATCGCGGTCTATATTGAGATAAACCTGTACAGAACGACTACGACCGCCACCACTGACATCGATAATCTCCGGCATATTTTGCAAGGTATCCAGCACTTTGGTTTCCCAGGTACGCAAATCCTTGACATCATCGCTTTTCAAGGTCATCTGATAACTGGAATCGCTGGAACGGCCTCCAATGCGCAGATCCTGCATATTGACAAGAAAAATGGATGCTCCAGGCACTTGCGCCAGCTTGGGCCGCAAACGGTCAATAATGGTACCCGCGGATTCGCGCTGACGAATATCCTTGAGAATAATGATGAAATTACCGGAGTTGCCGGAAGCTCCTGCCCCCCGGCCGCCTCCCGACATGCCCATCACCTGATCTACGGCCGGGTCTGTCAGCAATATACTGCGGAAAGCTTCCAGCTTTTTCTGCAACTCAGTAAACGATACTCCCTGATCGGCCCGGGCATTACCGAATAAACGTCCAGTATCCTGATCCGGGAACATGCCTTTGGGAATGGCGATATACAGGTAAACATTGATCGCAACGGTAAACAACAAGACCACCAGCATCAGGCCCGAATGATCCAGCACCCAACCCAGGCTCCTGCCGTATCCATGCTGTACACGCTGGAAAAATCCCCGACCCGTTTCTTTCCCGCCATGACCCTCCACTGCCGCTGCATCCTTGCGCTTCAGCAGGTAGGCACAGAGCATGGGAGTCAATGTCAGGGAGACAAACAACGAAATCAGAATAGCGACCGACAAGGTTACGGCAAACTCACGGAACAGGCGGCCCGTAATATCGCCCATGAACAACAGCGGAATAAAGACAGCCACCAGTGAAATACTCATGGAGACCACGGTAAATCCAACTTCCTTGGCACCGCGCAGTGCGGCCTTCAAGGGAGGCTCACCTTGCTCGATCCGCTTGCTGATATGCTCAACCACCACAATGGCATCATCCACCACGAAGCCCGTGCAGATAATCAATGCCATCAGGGTCAGGTTGTTCAACGAATATCCGCATAATTCCATGACAGCGAATGTAGCCACCAGCGATACTGGCACCGCAAGTGCGGGAATCAGGGTGGCCCGGCCATTTCGAAGGAACATGAAGACAACAAGAATCACCAGCGCCACTGCTATCACCAGTGTCAATTCGGCCTCATGCAGCGAACCACGGATATTGGGACTTCTGTCCTCCACCACTGTCAGATTGATCTCGTCACCCAGGCTGCTCTGGATGCTGGGCAGCTCGAGCCGGATACGTTCTATCATGTCAATGATATTGGCACCAGATTCACGGCTCACCATCAAGAGGATGGCACGCTGGTTATTATGGAATCCTACGTTGCGGATGTCTTCCACCGAGTCGTATACATTGGCAACATCGCTGAGCCGGGTCACTGCCCCATTATTATTGGCAATAATGAGGGAACGGTAATCCTTGGCCCGCAACAGCCTGTCATTTACATCTATCTGCCAACTGTACTCGTCATTCTGCAGATATCCCTTGGGTCCATTGCCATTGGCAGCACTGATCACAGTACGCACATCATCCAGGGCAAGCCCTTGCTGTACCAACGCATCCGGATTGATATCCACGCGGACTGCCGGCAAGGCACTTCCCGCCACTGTCACCTGACTCACACCCTTCACCTGTGAGATCTTGCGCGACACCATATTGGATGCCAGGTCATACAGTTCCCCCATGCTCTTGCTCTTGGAGGTCATGGTGAACACCAGGCTAGGCATATCCGAAGGATTCAGCTTGCGATAGCTGGGACGGCTGGGCATGCCGCTGGGCAGCATACTGGCTGCAGCATTGATTGCCGCCTGCACTTCTCGTGCAGCAACATCAATATCTTTACCAAGATCAAACTGCAAGGTGATCGATGTACTGCCCTGCGAACTCGAGGACGTCATCTCGCTGATCCCGGAGATACGCCCCAGGCTGCGCTCAAGAGGAGTAGCAACGGAAGAGGCCATGGTTTCCGGGCTCGCCCCCGCTAGTGAGGCACTTACCTGTATGGTAGGGAAATCCACTTGCGGCAGCGGCGCCACCGGCAGCAAGCCGAATGCCAACCAGCCGGCACATAGCATGGCCAGGGACAACAGCCAGGTCATGACAGGCCTCAGGATGAACAGCGAGGATAGCCCTCGTTCATTATCCTTGAGCTGCGACCAGGACAGGGAGCGCTTCATGCCATTTCTCCTGCCTGCATCACGCCAGCTCTCCGTCTGTCTTGCTGCCAGGTTTTCCTGCCTTGGCACGATAATTCGCCAGGCGATCAAACATCAGGTAGATCACCGGGGTGGTGAAAATGGTCAGCAATTGTGAAAGCAGCAGCCCTCCCACCATGGTGATACCCAGTGGCTGGCGCAATTCGGCTCCGGCCCCACTTGCAAACATCAGAGGCAAGGCACCAAACAGCGCAGCCATGGTCGTCATGAGGATAGGGCGGAAACGCAACAGGCAAGCCTGGTAAATGGCATCCACCGGCTTCAGCCCCTGCTCACGCTCGGCAGCCAACGCAAAATCGATCATCATAATGGCATTCTTTTTGACAATACCGATCAGGAGAATGATGCCGATAATGGCCACCATGCCTATTTCATGGCCATAAATCCAGAGCGCAAACATGGCTCCGACAGTTGCCGATGGCAAGGTGGACAGGATAGTGATCGGATGGATGAAACTCTCATAAAGAATACCCAGCACGATATACATGCAAAGCAACGCTGCCAGTACCAGGTACAGGGTATTGGACAGTGATGCCTCAAATGCCAGGGCAGCCCCCTGGAAACGGGTCTGTACACTACCTGGCAATTCAAGTTCCGCCACCGCAGCGCGAATCGCATCAACCGCATCTCCCAGTGCCACTTTATCGGCAAGGTTGAACGAGACAGTTGCTGCCGGGAACTGATCAATATGATTGATCGTCAGCAGTGTATTGCGCTCTTCCACCCGGACCAGCGAAGTCAGGGGAATCTGTGTGGATACCGTATTGCCACTGCTATCGACACTGCTTCCCGGCACATACAAGTTTGACAGGGCTTCCGGACCGCTACGGTAATTTGGCGGCACTTCCAGGACAACGCGATACTGGCTGGCCTGGGTGTAGATAGTGGAAATCAGGCGCTGGCCAAATGCGTTATAGAGCACCGCATTGATATTGGAAACCGTCACACCCAAGCGCGTGGCATTATCCCGGTCTATCACCAGATAAGTCTGCAAGCCCTGATCCTGCAAATCGCTTGCCACATCTATAATTTGCGGTAATTGGCGCAGTTTTTCCAGCACACGGGGCATGGAAGATTTCAGCACCTCAATTTCCGGATCGGTCAACAGGAAGCGGTATTGGGTACGGCTGGTCCTGTCTTCTATTGTCAGATCCTGGACTGGTTGCAGATATAGCTTGAAATCATGGATATGAGCTGTCGCCTGCTTCAAGCGGACAATCACCTCATTCGCAGTCACATCACGCTCCGCGTGCGGCTTCAGGTTAATCAACAGCCGCCCGGTATTAAGGGCCTCATTGGTACCATCCACCCCGATATAGGAGGATACACTTTCCACCGCCGGGTCACGTTTGATGATTCTGGCCAGCGCCTCCTGTTTTTTCGACATGGCGGCAAACGACACAGATTGCGGTGCTTCACTCACCCCCTGGATCAGTCCGGTATCCTGGGAAGGGAAGAATCCCTTGGGTAGGAACAGGTAGAACCATACCGTGATCAGCAGGGTAATGATTGCAATCATCAACGTCAGCGCCTGATGTCTAAGCACCCATTTCAAGGCCTGTCCGTAACGCCCAATCAGACCATCCATCATACGAGCGCCAGCTTGTGCAAACCTGCCCTTTTCTCCTTGCGGCACATGCTTCAACCATAGTGCGCACAGCATGGGTGTCAGGGTCAGCGAAATCAGCATGGATACCAGAATGGCAATGGACAGGGTCAACGCAAACTCGCGGAATAGGCGTCCGGCAATATCACTCATGAACAGCAACGGAATCAGCACAGCCACCAGTGAAATCGTCAGTGAGATAATGGTAAAACTAATCTGCTTGGAGCCCTTCAGTGCTGCCTGCAGAGAATGATCACCCTGTTCAATATAGCGCTCGATGTTTTCCAGCATGACAATGGCGTCATCGATCACGAAACCGGTGGCAATGGTTAATGCCATCAACGTCAGGTTATTGATGGAAAACCCGGCCAGATACATGACACCAAAAGTACCAATCAAGGACAGGGGGACAGCAATGGAAGGAATCAGGGTCGCGCGGCCATCCTGCAGGAACAGGAAGGTGACAAGCACCACCAGGGACACGGCAAGCAGTAACTCAAACTGGGTATCCTTGACAGACGCCTGTATGGTCTGGCTACGATCGCTGAGTATGGATACCTGCACATTCTCCGGCAGGCTTTCCTTCAGGTCAGGCAACATGGCGCGTATACGCTCAACCACGTCAATTACATTGGCACCTGGCTGACGCTGGATATTGACAATGACGGCCGGACTGTCATCCGCCCATGCAGCCAGGAATTCATTTTCTGCGCCATCATAAGCCTTGGCGACATCCTTGAGGCGAACCGGGGCACCATTCTGATAACTCAGGATCAGGTTGCTGTATTCATCCGCACTGCGCATCTGGTCGTTGGCATCGATGGTGGTGGAACGCTTAGCGCCATTGAAGCTTCCCTTGGAACCATTCAGGTTATTGCTGGAAATCACGCTACGTATGGTTTCCATACTCATGCCATAGGAGGCAAGTGCTGTGGAATTGGCACTGACGCGTACGGCAGGCCGCTGCCCGCCACTGAGACTGACCATGCCGACGCCGGAAATCTGGGAAATCTTCTGCGCCAGGCGCGTATCCACCAGGTCCTGAACCTTGGGCAGGGTTAGGGAAGTAGAGGTGACCGCCAGGGTCAGGATGGGAACATCAGCCGGGTTCACTTTGCTATAAACAGGTTGGCTGGGCAAATCACTGGGCAGCAGGTTAGAAGCTGTATTAATGGCAGCCTGCACACCCTGTTCAGCAATGCCCAGACTGGTATCCAGGCCGAAGCGCAAGGTCACCACCGAGGCACCGCCTGCACTACTAGAGGACATTTCATCCAACCCTGCGATCCTGCCCAGCTGACTTTCCAGCGGTGCTGTAATCATGGAGTTGATCACCTCAGGGCTGGCGCCAGGATACAGTGTCTTGACCTGGATAGTCGGATATTCCACTTCCGGCAGCGATGCCACTGGCAGCATGCGATAAGCCAGTATCCCTGAAATCAACAGGGCAAACATCAAGAGAGTAGTGGCTACCGGCCTTTCAATAAAGATCCGGGAGGGATTCATGAACGCGGACCTCTGTTTTGCCCTGACTGCCCTTCATTACGAGTGCCAGGCCTGCGTGGTACCTGACTGCCAGCAGCAGGCACAACATCATCCTCACCGGCAACGCGGACCACCCTACCATCCGACAACCTGTCCACGCCGTCAATCACGATACGCTGGTTAGCATTCAGGCCTTCGCGAATCTCCACCTGTTCCGCCTGGCTGATGCCGACAGTCACACGTTGCTTGGCAACCACTTTCTCTGCATTGATGGTGTAGACATAAGTCCCCTGGTCATCACGTTGCAATGCACCGCTCGGAATCAGCAAGGCATTGCCCATTTCCGCTGCGTGCAGTTTCACATTAACGAATTGATTCGGGTAGAGTCCATCATCCGCATTATCAAACTGCGCCCGCAGCTTGAAAGTACCGGTAGTGGTATCAATCTGGTTATCGATACTGGCCACCTTACCTGTGGCAAGCCGCACCTGGCGTTGACGATCCAGCGCCTCTACTACCAGTTTTCCCGGATTGCGCTTGAGCTGCTGGCGCACGGTGGAAAGTTGCTGTTCCGGCAAACTGAATACCACGCTGATAGGCCGTGTCTGTGTCAACACCGTGATCGGGGTAGTGGCATTGGCAGTCACCTGGTTGCCAACGTCTACCTGGCGTAAGCCGACACGACCACTGATAGGTGCACGAACCTTGGTAAACTCGAGGTTGAGCTTGGCAGCATCCAGCTGACCCAGTGCATTATCCAGATTGCCCTGATACTGGCGTACCAACGCTGCCTGTGTATCCAATGTCTGAATGGCGATAGAGTCCTCATCACGCAATTCCTGGTAGCGTGCCAGGTCAATTTCTGCGTTTTTGAGTTGTGCGCGATATTGACTCACGGTACCTTCAGCCTGCTTGAACGCAGCCTCATAAGGACGAGGGTCGATTTCTGCCAATATGTCGCCTTGCTTGACTTCCTGCCCCTCGGTGAACAATATCCTGCTCAGTTGACCATCCACACGCGCTGTTACATTGACAGTATTGAGCGAGGTTACGGTTCCTACCGCCTCCAGTTGTACGGAAAGCGGTGACTCTGTCACTTCTCCCACATTGACCAGCATGCTCTCTCCAAACATGCCTCTTCGCCCACCACCAGGTGGCCCACCGGATGGTCGTTGCGCCCCAGCACCCGGACCACCTGCTGGCATACCTTGCTGCATCCCCGGAGGACCTTGAGTACCGGAAGGTGTCAATGGCAGGTATTTCCATAGGCTGTAGGCAACTGCGGCCAAAATGACAAACAGGATTAACCAGGGGCGCAAAGTCTTCAATAATGAACTGGACATAGGAATTTCAAGAACATAAATTTAAGAAATGAAACCAGTCTATATATAGTAAACAAGCTAGCAGACTGTTTTCCTGACCATCATGTTATTTTCCCCAATCACTCGCTGCAAACTAATTTACACATCCCTACACCTTGCGATCTGTTCATGCAGGAGATATTCCTCACCTAGCTCCCAGCCGCATCCAGGAAAACAACATCACATACATTTAAGAAAATATAAATCAACAACTTATAAAAAATCTCCGCAGCTACGGGATATTTTGACACTGCCAGCTACCTCCCTCTCCCAGCCTATATGATTTACAAAACCTTACATTCATTCCAAGGCTGCTCCATATAAAAAAAGCAAACCCCCATAACAATGGAGGTTTGCCTGGAATGTGCATGATAACTGTCAGTACATCCTGCACCGGAGCGCATCAGCCCCATAATGATCACTACGTTAACTGAATTTCATGCGGTTCTTTCCCACTCGCAAGTTGGGCAGGTAAATACCCAGTATGCAGAGAAAAGCCAGGCTGTAATAAAGCCAGGTCAGAGAGTAAATCGTCACTATCTTGGCTGCCGGCTTCTGCTTCTGCACAAAGTCCAGGAACTCCTGATTGTCCGCACCTTCCACATACTGCGCCTTGATCTCCCCTGCCAGGTTGGTCAGGTGCTCTTCGTCCAGCATGGATAAGTAGCGGTCCCACTCGGCAGATGCAACCACAGGATCAGGGTCATCTTTACTGGCATCAGCGTAGTTACCACCACCACCGCCCTCTTCATCCTTGGACTCCATACTCCAATAACCCACCCATTTGTTGTTGGAATTGTAGCGTGGCACACCTACTGCTTCCTTGCCTCCAACACCGACAAACACCAATCGAGGACCAACACGCACATCACTGAGATCCAGCCTGTTGATACCATTGGCCTTGGGCGCTTCATCACCATCCGTAAAAAACAGCATTTTGGCTGGTGTGTCCAGGTAGTCCAGTGTAGCTTCTGCAGACTTGACCCCGAAGGTGATGCGACTGTTGCCGCTCCACGCCATACGCCATTCCAGCTGCGCGATGGTATCGATGATTTCATCATAATTCGCGCACACTTCCAGCGGCATGAGCAGCAAGGCCACGTTTTGTGCCGCATATGCCCCAACACTGATATAAGTGCCACATTTGGAGTTTTCCACCACACGCTTCATGAGATGGCGGGTGAACTCCATGCGGCTGACTTCCTTGTTGTTCAGCTTGGAATCCAACGCATTCATGCTCTGCGACACGTCAGCCAGCAACAGGAAATTATGCACTTCCTGCTTCAGGAGTATTTGCGGCTTGATCAGGGAAGCCAGCAACAACAGCAAGGCCAGCACGATCAGCACGTTTTCGTAATGCTGCCGACTCCATGCCACGATACGGCGAAGAATCAATGCTGGCTTCATGGCAATCCTATCGGCAGGTTGCTCAGCTCCATCCCGGTCTGCTCACGTTTACCGATCTGCATATTGGCAGGAATCACGGCATGCAGCAGGCTGAGGTTGAACTTGGCTTCGGATTGCGCAGGATTCTGTTTCAATGCCTGCTCATAGGCTACCACGGCCTGTGCATAGGCATATTTGGCATCATCCTGCAGGCTGCCATCAGAGTTCACCATACGGATCAAACCAGAGCGGAACAGGTTGTTTCCAATGTTGTAGAAAATCTTCGCACGCAACTCAGGGTCTACATCGCCTTTTTTCTCCAGATTTTCCAGCAGCTGCCCGTAATTCTGCACGGCATGCTTGTAGTTCTTGGCAGCCCCCTGGAAGTATGCCTCGGCAAACTTGCGCTGCAAGGCATATGTTTCCTCACTGCTCACCTCGCCACCGGTGCGCAAAGCGTGGTTGACCTGTTCTGCCTGTCGTATCTGGTGCAGGGTGATGCCAGCTCCCACCAGCCCGGTAACCAGCACCAGGCTCGCGATGGCGTTCTTGATTTTCAGTTGTTTTTCCATGAATAAATCCTCAGATTCTTGAGCAGCAATATCAAACATCCCAGTACCAGTGCCAGTACCGCGAAATCCTGCGAGAAGTTGCGTCCGGGAATAGTGATCGGGTAACGGATAGGCTTGTTTTCCCGCTTGCCGATGTCTTGGATTGCAGATTGCAGGGTATCGGGGTTGTCCGCCTCATATGCCTGGTACGGAATATTCAGTGACTTGAAGTATCGATCCAGCGCAATTGCAGTCGGCACACGGTCTTCGTCATACTCGTTCTTGGAGAAAATGCTCACATCATCCGGCTGGCGCAGCACAATCCAGTACAGAGCCAGGTGATTTTTCTTCAAGGTCGCCTGCAAAGTCGCCTTAACCCTGGGGCTCAACTTTCCCGCACCATCGGACAACAGGATAATGGCGCGCGAGCCAGTGCTGTCGATGTTGTCAAACAGCGTAATACCCTTGGTCAAGCCGGAACCGATATTGGTCTGGTTGAGGGACGGGCTGGTAGCAGCATTGATGGCAGCGTGAATCGCGGCACGGTTGTTGGTGATCTTGACACTGTAGAGCGCAGAGTTGGAAAACCCCACTACCCCCATCATGTCATCAGGACGCGAATCAATGAACTTGGTAATCAGGCGTCGCGCAGCAGTGGATTTGATTTCCCCCGCACTGCCGGAAGACACATCTCCGGCAAAAGGATGATCCATACTCACGCTGCGATCAATCACCAGTGCAATCTGCGCGCCCTTGCCAACGCGTTGCACCACTTTCTCCGGGCCATGAGGATGCGCCAATGCCAACAGGATGGACAACAGCAAAGCAGTCATGAGTACTTTCAGGCCATTATCCATCAGGCGAGAAATACGGTCCTGCGGCAACATCGCGATCCAGGAATATAAGGTGCCCTGCCGTCCCTTGAGCCAGAAAGGGATAAAACACAAAGGCAGCAGCACAAGCAGCCAGGGATATTGAAAACTCACGCTACGCCTCGCTCACAATGCCGGAGTTGCTTGCTGATCTGCTTCAACTCCTTGATGGTTTCTGCCGTATCCTGTCCCTGTTCTAAAAACAGGTGCTCATTCGAACTGGCGAAAAAACGGTCGATGGCTGCACGTGACCTGCCAAAACGCGGGTTTTTCTGTACAAAACTGTCAATATCCTGCGCGAAACAATTATTGCCGTGCCAGGTATTGAACGCAGTATGCAAGTGATAGAACGCCTCCTGCACGGCTTGCGGTGATGATGGCTTGAGACGCTTGATCCGGCGATGCGCCTCGGCAAACGCGCCTCCCATGAACGGTAGCCACTTGCGGTCTGCATTGATATAGAGCAAGGCCAGCGCACCAGCTACAACCAGGCCGGCAAATACCAGCAACCAATAGCGCATCTCACGCATATCCACCAGTGGTGGGCGGAACTGGTTCTGCATATTCACCGCGGCCTTGCCCAGCCGGGCGGCATTACTACTGACCAGAGGTGCAAACCAGAATTTCCATGCGGGTATAGCCAGCACATGCTCCTGTCCATCGGCTGCCTGGTATTTCAGGCTCAACTCCGGCAGCTGCATGGCAACAGGGGTGCTATGGGTAGCAAATACCTGGTACTGCAATTGCAGCACATAGCCCTGCTTGCCATCCTGCTGCATCTGAACACTGACCAACTCTATGCCATCCTGCCTGCTGCCTTTGGCAGGCAAGCTGTCCTTGGCAAGTTGGCTGTTGGCAGGCAAAGTGAAACTCAAGTGCCGCGACAACACATCGCCAATCTGCACACCATAACTACGGGCAGGATCGGTGACTGTCACCTCAGGCATCGTATCGGCTCCTGCCATGGCGTGCGGCGTAAGCAGCAAGGCCATCAGGAAACCCATCAGTGGAATGATATTTTTCATAAGCTCAAATACTGTTCAAAATAATTGGTCATCAGGTCCGGGTGATAGTCATCCGTGATATAGAGTGCAGGACTATCGAACTTGAGAAACAGCTGCTGCAAGGTGTGTTGGCGCTCTGCATACATCTCCTCAATGCGCTGCCGCAAGGCTGAGGTGAAGAACATATTGCGACTGACGCCGGTCTCGGGATCTATCATGTTGCTGAACCCCAGCCTGGGCAGCCTGCTGACTTCATGTTCATCCCAGAGCACAACGGGAATGACCTGGTGTGCAGACATGGCTGTCAACGTCTGGTCCACATGCTCCAGGGGCATATGAAAATCAGACAGCCAGAACACCAGGCTTTTTTTCTGCCCCAGATATTGCGGCACGTCCAGCACGCCAGCGCTATTGCGTCCCATATCCTCACATGCCGCCACCTGACACAACTGCGCCAGCAGCTCGGATAGGCGATTACCCATCGGCAGCAAAGTCTCTGCAAGTACCTTCTCGTGATATCCAATAAAGCTGTAAACATCGCCTGCATGTGCTACAGCACTACCAATGGACGCCGCAATCTCTACAGCCAGATCCAGCTTCCGGATTTGTCCCTTGAACTGCATGGAGCTGGACATATCGCAGAGGATATATACCGGGGTCGGACTTTCCTGGTTGAACAGGCGCACCTGTATTTGTTCGAACGGATCACGCAAACTGCGACTGATATCCATGCGCCGGGTATCAGGATAATCCACCAGGGGCACATTGCCTCGGTATTCAAACCCGATACCGCGCTGATTACCCGGATGATCGCCCAAGTGATGGTTATCCGATTTCCATGGAATGCTGTAGGTAAAGGATTTTTCCGGTATTGCAATCATGGCTGCCTCAGTGCTTGCCGGGCACTACAACGGTATTGATGATCTGCGCGGTCAACTCGCGGGCCAGTGCAGTACGCTTGGAGTCATACATAGGATTGAACACCAGGCGGTGCGCAATGATTTCATGGAATACCGCGTGAATATCCTCAGGCAGCAAGCTGTCACGCCCGTTAAGCCAGGCATTAACCCGTGATGCCTTCATCAGCATGCCCATACCGCGAGGGCTGGCGCCCGCCTGGACCAGGCGGGAAACTTCCACACCATCCAGCTTGATACCAAACCTGGCTGGTTCCTGCGTTGCCTCCCACAAATCCAGTGCATATTCTTCCAGGACAGGGCTGGAACGCACATGACGCTGTATGGTGTCGGAAAAGCTGTTGAGCTGGTCAAATTGCAGGATATGATCTTCAACCTGTTGTGTCAGCACTTCGGCATGCTGGAACTTGGTATCAAAAATCAGGGATTTCCTGTGCTCGCGGCTTTCCGGAATCTCAATGGGGATCTCCATCATGAAACGATCTCGTGCAGCAGAAGGAATTTCAAAGGTTTCGTTCTTTTCCACCTGGTTGCGGTCGGCAAACACCACCATATGTGGGAGGCGGTAATCTTTCTTGAATGCTTGCAGGTGACGTTCCGCCATCACACGCAACATCAAGGCATGCACCTGTGGGCGGGCCCGGTTGATTTCGTTGAAGAAAAACACCGACAGGTTCTCGCCAGCACGCAACAAAGGACCTTCGTCAATTTGCGGACGCCCTTCGGAATTGAGATAGGTGTGGTAGATGAGATCATTGGGCATCAAGTCAACCGTGCCCTCGATACGCTCATAGGCGCCTCCCATACCGCGAGTGATGGATTGCAACAAAGTGGTTTTACCTACACCCACCCCGCCTTCCAGCAGCACATGGCCGCGCGCGAAAATCGCGGTTGTCATCAAGCGTATCGCTTTTGTCTGGCCCACGATGATCTTGCCCACTTCGCTTTCCAGCTTAAGCGCCTTGGTACGCCAGTCCGCCAGCTCAATATCATAAGAAACTGTATTCATGCTTCTCCTCGCTTCATCCATGCGTCATAATGAAATTTAAACAACCGTATGTTTTTTATATATTTTTATTATTTACAACCTTAAGTGTTACCAATTGTAATAATTTGTTACTGGTATACATAAGTGCCAGAAAATTTATAATGCATGGTCCAGAATGAATTTTTCACATACAAAAAAATTAACAATTCCTTGAAAAGGTCAGCAAAGGAAAGGTCATGGTAAAACGCGTCAGGTTGTGGGATTTCAAATTCGAACTGGCCCCTGGCTCCAAACTGCCAGTCTTTATGCAGATCGTGCAGAAGATCATTGAGGAAATTCAGGCAGGCAGGCTGACACCATCCTCCCCTATGCCCAGTAGCCGGCAGCTCGCCAGCAACCTGGCAGTCAATCGCAAAACAGTCATCATGGCGTATGAGGAATTGATTGCCCAAGGCTGGCTTTCTTCCGCCGCCCGCAGCCAGACCTTTGTTTCCCCCAATCTGCCGGCTTCACCTCCCCATCCTGCGGCGACCAATGTCCGAAGCCATCCACTCTCCACATCAACCACAGTGGCATCCGCATTCGTGCTACCACAAGATGGCGTCATTCATTTCAGTGATGGCATGCCTGATACACGCCTGATTCCCAACAACATCATTGCCCGCGCCTTTCGCCACAGCCTGTTGCATGCCGACAAGAATCATTGCCTGACATATGGAGATCCCAAGGGCATGTACTCACTGAGAAGCTCGATTACGGATATGCTCAATATGGAACGCGGCCTGTACGTCACCCCGGACAATATATGCATTGTCCGAGGCAGTCAGATGGGGATTTTTCTTGCCGCCAGGGTGCTGGTACAGGCCGGTGATCATGTCGTCGTCGAGCACTTGACTTACCCTCCGGCGCGTGATGCCTTTCAATCCTGTGGCGCCAATATATTGACTGTCGGCCTGGATGAATATGGACTCAAGGTGGATGAACTGGAACAACTATGCCAGACCACCCCTATCCGCGCAGTCTACGTCACGCCTCACCACCAGTTCCCTACTACCGTCACCATGACCGCCGAGCGGCGGCTGAAACTGCTGATGCTGGCAGAAACCTATGATTTCCATATCATAGAAGATGACTACGACCATGAATTCCACTTCACCAACCATCCCATACTGCCACTGGCCAGCAACGACAAGCAGAAACGCGTCATCTACGTGGGCTCACTCTCCAAAGTGCTGGCCCCGGCATTACGGATTGGCTATCTCGTGACATCCAGTAGCCTGATAGAGCGATGCAGCCAGGAAATATTGCTGATCGACCGACAGGGAAATTCCGTGACCGAGCAGACAGTATCAGGGCTGATCAATAGTGGCGAACTGCGTCACCATATCCGTAAAACATTCAAGATTTATTCTGAACGCCGCCACAGCCTGGAAAATCTGATCAATGAACACCTAACGGCGTATATGGATTTCAGAATGCCGGTAGGAGGATTGGCATTCTGGGTTCTGCTTAAAAAGCAGAATCAGATGCAATCTCTGCTGGAAAAGTCAAAAATTAATAAGATAGGGCTACTGCCGGCTGCCAATTTTGCCATGGCTCAGCCAGCCCCAGCCGCTTTCCGGCTGGGCTTTGGCAATCTTGACCTGAACGAGATCGAGGAGGGTATCAAGCGCCTGAAACAGGCACTGGAAACAAGTTCCGATACCTAAACCTAGGAAAAGAACTTCACGGTCAGGCGGGCGTCCAGGTGCCTTGCTGTATGAACTCAACCTTATAGCCATCCGGGTCCTCAATAAAGGCAATGACAGTCGTGCCATGCATCATGGGGCCAGCTTCGCGTACCACCTTGCCCCCTGCCTGCTTGACTGCCTCACAGGCAGCATAGGCATCCTCCACCTCAATGGCGATATGTCCATAGGCATTGCCTTTGTCATAACTGGCCGTGTCCCAGTTATGCGTAAGCTCGATCACAGCCTGCTCACTTTCGCTGCCATAGCCTACAAATGCCAATGTGAACTTGCCTTCCGGGTACTCGTGACGCCGCAGTAATTTCATGCCCAGCACATTGGTATAAAATGCCAGTGACTTTTCCAGATCGCCAACTCTCAACATGGTATGCAATATGCGCACAAACGACTCCTTAACACCATAATGAAAAATTCATTATAACCGCCAGAATTTCTCTTGGCCGCCATACTCGATGACTGCAAAAATTACTTCACCAACATAATCTGCAGATATTTCTGATAGAGCTGGTCATGACTCTCCACTCTGTCAGGGTCATGCGGGATGCAAGCAACCGGGCAAACGTCCTGACATTGCGGGTTGTTGAAATGACCGACACATTCGGTACATAAGCCAGGATTGATCTGGTAGATTTCCTCGCCCTGGTAAATCGCGCCATTAGGACATTCAGGCTCGCAGACATCGCAGTTGATGCATTCATCCGTGATCATCAAGGCCATGCTGAGCTCCTTACTCCCGGCCCAACTTGCGTGCGATGCTGGCCTGCACCAAAGGAGAGACAAACTGGCTGACATCCCCTTCCAGCTGCGCAATTTCCCGCACCAGGCTGGCAGAGACAAACATGTATTGCTCCGCCGGTGTGAGGAAAATGGTTTCCATCTCGGGAAATAACTGGCGATTCATGCCAGCAAGCTGGAATTCGTATTCAAAGTCCGATACTGCGCGCAAACCACGCACCACTGCGCGTGCGCCCTGCTCACGTACAAACTGCATCAGCAATCCTGAGAAACCCAGCACTTCGACATTAGGACAATCAGACAAAACGCTGGACGCCAGCTCGACGCGCTCCTCCAGTGAGAACATCGGGTGCTTGCCCGGACTCCTGGCAACCGCCACAATCACATGATCGAACAGGCCTGCAGCCCTGCGCACGATGTCCTCATGCCCACGCGTGATAGGGTCGAAGGTACCCGGATATACAACTTTCAACTTGCTCAAATGAAGAATCCCTGAAAAGCAGCACACAGGCATGCTGCGGCTGGCTTACTGATCAATTGGTAATATATCTGCCAATTTTAACAGGTGATAACAAACATTGCCTGCCTTGCCGTGCTTGATCACTTGCCATGAAGCATCATTGCCGAGCACAAACTCAGCCTCGACATAGACCACTCCGTCTTCGGCAAGGTGGCTGGAAAGCAGTGGCAACAGTCTGGGCAACCAACCTTGCTGATAGGGAGGATCAAGAAATATCACATCAAAGCGCTCATGGCTCTGCGCCAGAAACTGCATGGCATCCTGTTGCAGCACTGTTGCCTGGCCAGCCTTGAGCAAGGCCTGGTTCTGCTGCAGGGAACGGGCCGCTACTGCAGACTTTTCCACCAGCACCACTGCACTCGCACCACGCGACAATGCCTCAAACCCCATTGCACCCGTACCGGCAAACAGATCCAGGCAGCGGCGACCATGCATATCCTGCCCCAGCCAGTTGAACACGGTCTGGCGCACCCGATCCGGTGTCGGGCGCAAACCAGGTACATCAGGAAAACTCAACAGGCGGCTGCGCCATTCACCGCCGCTGATACGCACACGATTACTTGCTGCCACCGACCACCACCGTCACCATTTTATCCGGGTCTATGCGCCGGCTGAATGCATCCTGGATCTGGGCTGTCGTCACAGCTTCCACTTTGCTGTTGAACTCATCCAGATAGTTGAGCGGCAGTTTATAGAAGCCAATCACGGCAAGATAATCGAGAATTTTGCTGTTACTGTCTATACGCAAGGGAAAGCCGCCAATAATGTTCTGCTTGGCAGCCTTGAGCTCTGCCTCAGTCACGCCCTTGCTGATGAAATTACGTAAGGTTTCGCGCACCAGCTTCAATGCATCTTCCGCCTGGTCACGCTTGGTCTGCAGACCAACCTGGAATGGCCCCAGCTCCTGCAAGGGCAGGAAATAACTGTAAACACTGTATACCAGGCCGCGTTTCTCGCGCACCTCCTCTGTCAGGCGTGAGACGAAACCTCCCCCACCCAGAATGTAATTGCCGACATACAATGCAAAGTAATCTGCATCACCACGCTTGGAGCCCGGATAACCCAGCAGGATATGCGACTGGCTGGCCGGATGCGGAATACGCCGCTCCACTGCAGCCTGCGGATAACTGACAGCAGGCAAGCTACCAGCAGCCGGGCCATCCGGCAAACCGGAAGATATGCGTTCGGCAATGGCTTTTGCCTGTTCCGGCGTCATATCTCCCATCAAGGCAATCACGGCATTCCTGGCACCATAGTACTGTTGATAGAATTGCTGCAGGTTCGAGCGCTGCAGCGCCCCCACTGATTCAGGCTGTCCATCTTCCTCGACAGCATACGGGTGATTGCCATACAAAGCCTTCATGAATGCCTTGTTGGCAATGCTTTCCGGCTGGGTTGCAGCCTCTTTGAGGCCTGCGATGATACGCGCCTTCTCACGCGCCAGCACGGCATCGGGAAAATCCGGCTTATGCAGGATATTGGTATAAATATCCAGTGCAGCCTGCTGTTCACGTGCGCTGCTCAGCGTCCGCAGCTTGATCGCCGCACGGTCAGCATCAAGCTCACCGCCAAGAACAGCACCTACATCAGCCAATCCATTGGAAATCTGCTGATCGGTCAGGCTACCCGCCCCCAATGTCATGAGGTAACGGGCAACTCCCGCCAGGCCGGATTTCTCGCCATCGCGTGCGCTGCCAGCCGCAAAATTGGTACTGATATCGATAATAGGCAGATCGTGATTTTCAACAAAATATACGGCAGATCCCTTGCTGGTCTGCCAGTGCTGAATATTCAGCGCTGCCTGTGCCTGTACGGCAATCACCACGCCAGCTACAACGGCCACTGCCTGTGCTGCGCGCCGGATCACGGAATGTTTAATGCTCATGGGGCTTACCTTTTGGTTTTGCATTGGGGTCTATAGGTTGCGGGTCAAGAACTGCCACAGTCAGGCTATCCCTGACCAGATACTTGCGCGCAACCTCCTGCACCTGCTCTGAGGTTACTGCTTGCAACCGGGCTGGATAGCTTTCCAGCGTACGCCACGAAAAGCCCGTTGTTTCCAGGCGCCCTATCCGCATGGCCTGATAGAACACAGAATCCCGCTGGTAAACATCAGCGGCGATGACCTGCGCCTTGACTCGCTGCAATTCCTCATCCGTCACACCCTGCTGCTTGATCTGCTCCAACTCGTTCCATAAAGCAGCTTCCAGCTCAGCCACGGTCTTGCCCTCACTCGGCGTACCTTCCAGCTCAAACAGTCCTACCTGCCCGCGCTGTATCAGGTCATACCCAGCCCCCACATCCACGGCTAGCTGTTGCTGTCGCACCAAATGCTGGTTGAGGCGTGCAGAGGCATTGCCATCCAGTACGCCGGCAAGTATTTCCAGCGCATAAGGCTCCCAGTCCTTTTCTGCATCGCGCAATACCGGCACATGGAACCCCATGCGCACATAAGGTAGCTCTGCCGGCACCTTGACCACAGTGCGACGTTCCCCGATCTGTGTAGGCTCAAGCTGCGGTTTTCGTGCAGGCAAGGCATGTGGCTTGATCACGCCAAAATGCTGCTTGGCCAGTTTCAGCACATCTTCCGGCTCGACATCTCCCGCCACAACCAGAACGGCATTACTGGGGGTATACCAGGTCTGGTACCACTCCCGCGCATCCTCCACCGTCATGTTTTCCAGGTCATTCATCCAGCCGACAATCGGCCTTTTGTAAGGATGTGCCTGGAAAGCCACCGCATTGAACTGCTCGTTGAGCATACCCTGTGGCTTGTCATCCGTACGCCAGCGCCGCTCCTCCATCACCACCTTGATTTCCTTGGAAAATTCCTCTTTGGTCAGTTGCAGGTTGGCCATCCGGTCAGCTTCCAGCTTGATCGCCAGCGGCAACTGGGATTTCTCCAGTTGCTGGTAATACGCAGTGTAATCCGTGCCGGTAAACGCATTTTCGCGCCCGCCCGCAGCAGCAATCAACCGGGAGAACTGGCCCGGAGGAACAGTCTTCGTGCCCTTGAACATCATATGCTCCAGCACATGCGCCACCCCGGTCTTGCCATTGACTTCATCCATGCTGCCAGCGCGATACCAGACTTGCGAAACCACCACAGGCGCACGATGATCCTCCTGCACAATGACGCGCATGCCATTATCCAATTTGAACTCATGTATCGTGGCAGCCTGCGCCCCTGGCATGGCTGCCAGTGCAGCGCAACAAGCCACCAACAGCGTGGTACTTAGTCGTTTCCTGTCAGCCCTTGGCCAACGTTTCAATTCTTCCAACACCTTGCAATTCTCCTATTAGGCGTACTGCCGCATTATAGCGACACTTGTTGATGCACGTATCTGGCAAAACCCCTTATCGTGGCCGTTGCTTACGGCCTTATTCATCCACAATTCCGCTCAGACCCGTCCGTCGCCTGATAAGTTCGTATCTTCACTGTTGCTCAAAATGTCACAGCGCAGTAGGTTATAAGCGCCTTGTTTTGCTTTAGAATAAGCAATTCACCGTAAGCACGATACTCATGTTCGATTTTTTCAAGAAAAAACCTGCCGATCCACCTCCAGCGCCGGAAGTGGCAGAACCAGTACCAGCGGCTCCCGTGGTCACGCAGGAAAAACCCACGCTGAGCTGGACTGAGCGACTCAAGCGTGGCCTGGCCAAAACACGCAGCCAGCTTGGTGCCCAACTCGCCGCCCTGTTCGGTGGCGGCAAAATTGACGAGGATGTCTATGAAGAGCTGGAAACCATCCTCCTGACTTCAGATGTGGGGATTGCGGCAACACAAGCCTTGCTGGAACAGATACGCACTCGCGTCAAGCGCCAGAACCTCAGCGACACCACACAACTCAAGGAAGCACTCAAGCAATCCCTGCTGGAGTTGCTCGCCCCGTTGGAGCAACCCCTGGACATTTCCAGGGCCAATCCCTACGTGATCATGCTGGCCGGCGTCAATGGCGCAGGCAAGACCACCACCATCGGCAAACTGGCGAACCTGTTCCAGGCCCAGGGAAAATCCGTACTGATTGCAGCAGGCGACACTTTCCGCGCTGCGGCCCGTGAGCAATTACAAGTCTGGGGTGCGCGCAACAATGTCCATGTGGTCGCCCAGGAAAGCGGTGATCCCGCCGCCGTCATTTTTGATGCCGTCAACTCGGCCCGGGCAAAAGGGATTGATATTGTGCTGGCCGACACTGCCGGGCGGCTGCCGACACAGCTCAACCTGATGGAGGAAATCCGCAAGGTACAGCGCGTGATTGGCAAGGCCATGCCTGAGGCACCCCATGAAATACTGCTGGTACTGGATGCCAACACAGGCCAGAACGCAGTCACCCAGGTCAAGGCTTTTGATGATGCGCTGGGCGTCACCGGCCTGGTTTTGAGCAAACTGGATGGCACAGCCAAGGGAGGTGTAATCGCCGCCATTGCACAATCCCGCCCGATTCCCATCCGCTTCATCGGCGTGGGCGAATCCATAGACGATCTGCGTCCATTCAGGGCAAGTGAATTTGTTGATGCATTATTTGAGTAAAGGGGCATTGCGCGCATGATACGTTTTGATCAGGTCAATAAACGTTACCCTGGTAGCGATGAAATTCTGCGCGATGTTTCCCTTGAAATTGCTGGCGGCGAACTGGTATTCGTCACCGGGCATTCCGGCGCCGGTAAAAGTACATTGCTCAAACTCATGGCCGGCATTGAACGCCCCAGCAGCGGCACAGTGTTGATCGGCAACCAGAATATCAGCAAACTGCGCTCCCGCATGCTGCCTTACCTCAGGCGGAAATTCGGCCTGATCTTCCAGGACCACAAACTGCTGTACGACCGCAATTGCTTCGAGAATGTCGCTCTGCCGCTCTATATCAATGGCATCACCGGACATGAAGCCGGCAGGCGCATACGCGCGGCCCTGGACAAAGTCGGCCTGCTCAACAAAGAAAAATCCATGCCCATCACCCTGTCCGGCGGCGAGCAACAACGCCTGGCAATTGCCCGGGCAGTGGTCAGCCGGCCGGCCATCCTCATTGCAGATGAGCCCACAGGCAATCTGGATGAAGCCTATGCAAAAGACATCATGCGCTTATTCCATGCATTCCAGCAGGTAGGCGTCACCGTCATCATCGCAACCCATGATGCGCACGGGATACAGAACATTCCAGCCAAATTGCTGCATCTTGACCATGGAAAGCTCACCATATCATGAAACATTGGATCAACCAGCACATCCTGGTGTGGCGTCTTCTTCTCGCGCGCATCTTCCGCAACAAGCTGTCCACCCTGATGATCTGGGGTGTCATTGGCACCGCCCTGAGCCTGCCCACAATCCTCTACATCGTGATCGACAACCTCAACCAACTGGCTGGGCAAGTCAAAAATGAACCGCAGATCAGCGTATTCATGAAACTGGATGCCACACCTGCCACAATCAACGCCTTCCGCAAGAAACTGGACCAGCACCCGGACATTGCCCACCAGCAATTTGTCAGCAAGGAATCTGCCTGGCAGGAGATGCAGGACCTGAGCCAGGGCATCGCCAGCAAACTGGATAGCAACCCGCTGCCCGACGCCTTTTTCATTGAGCCCAAGGACCTCGCTCCTGAAACCATCATGAAAATCCAGCACGAAATCTCGAGCTGGCCAGGTGTGGAACACGTACTTGCAGATGCAGACTGGGCCAAACGCCTGTATGCCATCCTGCAACTGGGGAAGAAAGCCGTCCTGATCATTTCCGGGCTGCTGGGTTTTGCACTGATTGCCGTCATTGGCAATACCATACGCCTGCAGATTGCCACCCAGCGTGAAGAAATCGAAGTCAGCAAACTGATAGGCGCCACAGATGGCTTTATCCGCCGACCTTTCCTTTACGCAGGCGCTCTGTATGGTTTTGGCGGCAGTTTGGCAGCCCTGGTCATTGCCAATACCATCCTGACCATCTTTAACCACTCAGTAACAGACCTGGCAGAACTTTATGGCAGCAGCTTCATCTTAACCTTACCGAGCTGGGAAGCCAGCCTGGGAGTCGTCATCTGCGCCGTTGTCCTGAGCTGGCTGGGTTCCTACATTGCAGTCAACCGCTCGCTGGCGCAACTGAAACTTCATTAAACCCAAAATAAAGAGTGCTGGACTAATCAACTGTGGCTGTTTCGCGCCTGTTACGTCATTTTATTGCCTCCATTGCAAGCCGCCTGGGCATGATACGACCGCAACCGCCCACATCCGGCCTGCCCTGGCAGACACCGCTGCAGCGTGAACATTACATTGAATTCCGCATCAGCCGCCGCACGCTGTATGCTGTCATTTTCTCGCTTATCCTGCACCTGGTCCTGTTCTTTGGTTTCATCATGCCCACCCTGGATCAAGGAGAAGCAGCAGATCAGGACGGTGGTCAGAAAGAGCTGGTAGTCAGCCTGGCACAACCTGAGAAAAAACCGCAGCCGGAAATGGCACCTCCACCCACTGCAGCCCCACCAACACCTGCTCCCGAGCCCACACCGCGCAAAACGCCCAAACGGCCACGCCAGCCCAGCAAGCCAGCGCCCAAGGTCATCACCGGCAAGGACAAGCCTGTGCCGCAACCGGTGGAGCGCCCTGCGCCAGCACCCAAGCCAGTGCAAGCTCCACCACGTCCGCAAGAGCCTGATCCATCGCAATACGCAGACATGTCTTCCTACATGAATGCCGTGCGCGAATATCGCAGCGCGACTGACAACAACTATGCTGCCATGATGGAAAACCAGCGCGCCCAGCGCGAATCCGGCAGCCGCTCACAGTCGGACGAAGAAAAACGCGACGAAACCATCAAGAAGAACCTTTCTTCCGGTGCCAGCGGCGTCTTCCGCATCCTCAGCATGAGCAACTACACGTCCACCTTCGAATTCCGCGGCTGGATCAACGACTTCAGCACCGCCAAACGCGAGGTATTCCAGATCGAAGCCAAGGCAGGCGAAGATATCCAGCGCGCCACCGTGCGCAAAATGATAGAACTGATACGCCGCCACTACTCGGGCGACTTCAACTGGGAATCAAGGCAAATGGGCCGTGTCGTCACATTGTCTGCCCGCATGGAAGACAATGCCGGCCTGGAAGACTTCCTGATCAAGGAATTCTTCGGTGATGGCAACGACGTGCGTTACCTCGACTCCCAACGCCGCAGGCCGCCGCCTGGGCCGCCTCGGTATCCGGTACCATAAAATCTAGCTTCGGCTCAGCTATAAGGACTTGCGTGTGCTTGAGTGCAGCTAAATAATTGTACAGTCATGCCTCAAGAATGATTGCCCAGCGCTCATGGTCGCGCCACTCTCCATCAACCTTGAGATATCTAGGCGAATAACCTTCCTTGGAAAAACCACAAGACTGCACCAACGCAACTGACGCTAAATTATCAGGTTGAATATTGGCCTCAAGCCGATGGAGCGCCAAGGCCTGACTTGCTTGCTCCATCGCGACCAGCAGGCCTTCACGCATCAGCCCCCGTCGCTCATATCCGGTAAATACATAGTAACCAAGATATGCACTACAGAACGCCCCCATAATGATATTAGTAACATTGACAACACCAATGATGGCATGGGTAGAAGCTTCACAAATCAAGTAAGCCACATTGTTTTGTGCCTGCATTCTTTCAAGGTAAAGCGCAAACAACTCTTCGGTGTCAGGAGGACAGACCCAAGGAGTGTGTATAGCACGACTATGACGCACCTTCTCAAGAAACTCAGCTTGATCAAGAAGTGCTGGCTACTCGTTTACTCATCTATTCGCTCCAGATATTGCTTTCTCTGATACTCAATAAAAAAGCTGACATATCGCTATGTCAGCTTTTTTACGTCAAACACTAACTAATACTAAAAATTTACTTCTCGGCAAACGCCCGTTCGATCACGTAATCTGCCACATCGCCAATACGCTCGGAAATCTTGAGTCCTGCGTCATCAAGTACCTTGCAGGTGTCGATCAGCATTTGTGGGCTACCGCAAAGCATGGCGCGGTCAGTTTCGGGATTGAGCGGCGGCAGGCCGATGTCCTGGAACAGCTTGCCGTTTTCCATGAGGTCGGTCAGGCGGCCCTGGTTGCGGAATTCTTCACGTGTCACGGTGGGGTAGTAGATCAACTGGTTCTTGATCTGCTCGCCGAAGAATTCATTTTCCGGCAGTTCCTTGGTGATGAATTCTTCATACGCCAGGTCGTTCACATGCCGCACACCGTGAACCAGGATGACTTTCTCGAAGCGCTCGTAGATTTCAGGGTCCTGGATCAGGCAAATGAAAGGTGCAAGGCCAGTACCGGTAGATAGCAGGTAGAGATGCTTGCCTGGCTTCAAGTCGGACAGCAACAATGTGCCGGTTGGCTTGCGGCTTACCAACAAATCATCACCTACCTTCAAATGCTGCAGGCGTGAGGTCAACGGGCCATTTGGCACCTTGATGCTGAAAAACTCAAGGTTTTCGGCATAGTTGGCACTGGCGATACTATACGCACGCATCAACGGCTTGCCCTCAACCTGCAGGCCTATCATCACGAACTGGCCATTCTCAAAACGCAGCGCCTCATTGCGGGTAGTAGTGAAGCTGAACAGGCTATCGTTCCAATGCCTGACACTCAGCACTTTTTCGGTATTAAATGCACTCATTTAGATTCAATTCTCTTTAAAAATTTTTAGGTATCTACTATTAGCTCAGGGCCTTGGTCAGCTCAGGCACTGCATCAAACAGGTTGGCCACCAAGCCGTAATCGGCATATTGGAATATCGGGGCGTCCGGATCATGATTGATTGCAACAATGATCTTGCTGTCCTTCATGCCTGCCAAATGCTGCATCGCGCCGGAAATACCGATGGCGAAATAAAGCTCTGGCGCCACAATCGTGCCGGTCTGGCCAACCTGGATATCGTTGGGTGCAAAGCCGGCATCCACAGCAGCGCGGGTTGCACCCAGTGCTGCGCCGAAATGATGTGCCAATGGCTCAAGCAGCTCGTCAAAACGCTCTGCCAGGCTACGTCCGCCAGACACAACTACCCGTGCGGAAGATAATTCAGGACGGTCAGAAACCGTTTTGTCTTCCCTGATCCAGCGGCTCAATCCGGCACTGGCTGGCACATTGACTGCTGCCACTTCCGCGCTGGCACCGCCAGCAGCAGCGGCAAATGAAGTAGCACGCACGGTCACGACCTGGATCGCATCGCTGCTTTCAACAGTAGTCAGGACGTTACCTGCATAGATTGGACGTACATAGGTGGCTGGTGCCGTGATGCTGATGGCATCAGACACCATGGCAACATCCAGCAGGGCCGCCACTCGGGGCAATACGCTCTTGCTGAAGGCTGTATGTGCAGACAGGATCACTTTGTAATCAGTACCCAGTTGCACCAGCAAAGCTGCCACATCCTCAGCCAGGGGGTGTTCGAATTGTGCAGCATCCGCATGCAGCACCTTGGCGACACCGGCAATACCGGCTGCCTCACTGGCAAGATCGGTACTATTGGATCCTGTCACCAGCAGGTGAACAGGAAGTTGCCATGCACCAGCTGCAGTGACAGCCTGGCGTGTGGATTGCTTGATATGTTTGCCGTCATGTTCGGCGAGAATCAGGATACTCATTACAGGACTTCCGCAAGACGTAGTTTTTCAACAAGTTCAGCCACATTCGCCACCTTAATACCAGGTTTGCGAGGCTCAGGATCAGCCACTTTCAGCTGTTTGAGGCGAGGATTGAAATCAACACCCAGATCATCAGCCTTGATGGTTTCGACAGGTTTCTTCTTTGCCATCATCAGGTTGGGCAGCTTGATAAAACGCGGCTCATTCAGTCGCAGGTCAGTGGTCACCACAGCCGGCAGCTTGAGGGCGACTACATCAGTACCGCCATCAATTTCGCGCGTTACTTCAATTTCATCACCCTTGATGTCAATGATAGAGGCAAATGTCCCCTGGCCAACATTGACCAGTGCAGCAAGCATCTGACCGGTTTGTCCCAGATCATCATCAATAGCCTGCTTGCCCAGGATAATCAGGCCAGGTTGCTCACGCTCGACCACAGACTTCAACAGCTTGGCAACACCCAGAGGCTGCATTTCTGCCTCGGTCTCGATCAGGATGGCCTTATCCGCGCCCATCGCCAATGCATGGCGCAGACTGTCCTGACTATTGGCCTTGCCTATGGTTACGGCAATCACTTCGGTCGCAACACCGCGCTCCTTGAGACGCACAGCTTCTTCCACAGCAATTTCGTCAAACGGGTTGATACTGAGCTTGACGCCTGCGATATCAACATCAGAACCATCAGGCTTCACACGTGGCTTGATGTTGTAATCAACCACATGTTTGACAGCAACTAAAACTTTCATATTCGCGATCCCACTCCATAATTTGCCGCATATTTTAATCGGCGGTAAAATATCTGTTAAATCAATTATTACTATATCACATATCTACCACATCGATATGAGAATCATTCTCAGGTGAAGCATACATTACGACAACTGGAAGTATTTGTTGCCATTGCACGCCTGGAGAATGTGTCCCGCGCGGCTGAGGCATTGTCCCTGTCGCAGTCTGCTGCGAGCACTGCACTTGCCGAACTGGAACGACAGTTTGACTGCAAACTGTTTGACCGCATGGGTAAAGTGCTGAAACTCAACGAACTCGGACGCAGTCTGCTGCCCATGGCTGCCGCCCTGCTTGATCGAGCCGCTGAAATAGAGAGTATTTTACAGGGAAAATCCGCCTTTGGCTTGCTAAAAGTAGGCGCTACATTGACGATAGGCAACTACCTCGCTGCCCTGTTCATAGGCTCTTTCATGAGGCAGCACAAGGATTGCCAGGTGCAGTTGCATGTACAGAATACAAATTCAGTCATGCACCAGGTCGCCCAGTATGACCTGGATATCGGCCTGATTGAAGGTGACTGCCATCATCCCGAGCTGGAAGTTGAACCCTGGATAGAGGATGAACTCACTGTTTTCTGCACTCCCCAGCATCCTCTTGCGCAGAAGAAAAACGCAACATTGCATGATCTGCTGCAGGAAAACTGGATATTGAGGGAAGATGGTTCCGGCACCCGGGAAACTTTTGATCATGCGTTGAGGCATCATCATACCCAGCTCAATGTCAGGCTGGTGCTGGAGCATACTGAAGCCATCAAGCGCGCAGTGGAGTCCGGACTCGGGCTTGGCTGCATCTCGCGACTGGCGCTCAAGGATGATATTGCCCGCGGCAACCTGGTGGCAATCGAAACTCCGGAACTGGACCTGAAACGCCAGTTCATGTTTGTCTGGCACAAGAAAAAGTACCAGACGACTGCCGTGCGTGAATTCCTGAATCACTGTCGCTCGTTGACGCATAATGTGCAGCGCAGCGATGAAATCAACATACCGTATATTCCATGAAAGTTTTAGCATGCAACGCGATGTAATGAATTATGACGTACTGATCGTAGGTGCAGGGCCAGCTGGCCTGTCTGCAGCGATCCGTGTCAAACAGCTGGCCCAGGAGCAAGAGCGCGAAATCAGCGTATGCGTCCTGGAGAAAGGCGCAGAAGTCGGCGCGCACATTTTTTCCGGCGCCGTCATCGACCCGATCGCACTCAATGAGCTGATTCCAGACTGGAAAGAAAAAGGTGCTCCCCTCAATACGCCGGTCACAGATGATCACTTTCTGGTATTGAGTAAGGAAAAGAGCTTCACACTGCCGACCAAACTCATGCCACCACTCATGAACAATCACGGCAACTATATTGTCAGCCTGGGCGATGTCTGCCGCTGGCTGGGTGAACAGGCAGAAGCCCTGGGCGTGGAAATTTATCCAGGCTTCAGCGCTGCCGAGGTGATCTACGACGAAGCAGGCGTAGTGCAAGGTGTCATTACTGGGGATATGGGGCGCGATAAGGAAGGCAACGAGAAACCTGGTTTTGCTCTGGGCATGGAACTTCGCGCGCACTACACCTTGTTCGCCGAAGGCGCGCGCGGCTCACTTACCAAGGACCTGACCGAACACTTCCAGCTCCGCGCGCAATCCGAGCCACAGAAGTTCGGCATTGGCTTCAAGGAGGTTTGGCAGATCGAAGCGGAAAAATCCAAACCTGGGCTGGTGCAGCACTCACAAGGCTGGCCGTTGAACAATAGTACCGGGGGCGGCTCATTCATTTACCACCTCAAGGAAAACGCCGTCGCCATCGGCTTTGTGGTGCACCTCAACTACAGCAACCCTCACTTGAGCCCGTTCGAGGAATTCCAGCGCTTCAAGACACACCCTGCCATCCGTCCATTATTGGAAGGCGGCAAGCGTTTGAGCTATGGCGCCCGCGCCTTGACCGAAGGCGGCCTGCAATCCATCCCACGCCTGGCCTTCCCTGGCGGTTTGCTGATCGGGTGCACTGCCGGGTTCATGAATGTGCCGCGTATCAAAGGTTCACACAATGCCATGAAGTCGGGCATGCTCGCGGCAGAGGCCGTGGTGGAAGCTCTGGCGCAAGAAATATTCGGCGCCACATTGGAAAGCTACCCGGAAAAAATCCGCAATTCATGGATATGGAAAGACTTACAGGCAGTGCGCAATGTCAAGCCGGCCCTATCCCGCCTAGGTAATATCCTCGGCAGCATTTATGGCGGCATGGAAATGTGGCTGGCCTCATTCGGCATCACTACTCCATGGACACTATCCCATGGCAAAGCCGATCACGAATGCCTCAAGCCGGCAGCAAGCACCCCAAGCATTGCCTATCCCAAGCCGGATGGTGTCGTGAGCTTTGACAGACTCTCCTCAGTCTATCTCACCAATGTCATGCATGAAGAAGACCAGCCTTGCCACTTGGTGTTGCGCGACCAGAGCATCCCGATCGACATCAACCTGCCACAGTACGATGCACCGGAACAACGCTATTGCCCTGCTGGAGTGTATGAAATCGTCACGACCGAGGGCAATCAGCGGTTGCAGATCAATGCCTCCAATTGTATTCACTGCAAAACCTGCGATATCAAGGATCCACTGCAGAATATCAACTGGCGCACACCAGAAGGTGGTGGTGGCCCAACCTACATAGGAATGTAGCTTATCCCCGCCAGGGTAAGCAGACTACACGACATCCGTGAATGTCGCTGGTTGCCCTGGCTTTGCAGGACCTGACACCAAATCGTACCGACACGATTTCAGCTCATGTCCGTATGGGCCGGGCCAGGTACCTGCTGCATTATTCTGCCAGCATAGACTGCACTCCCAACCATAGTGATAGCCTTATCGCAGCACCAGGATACTCGGCTTCATTGACGGCCTTTTCAGCCCAGATGCCTGGACAGCTTTGATTGATTTACCGCTTGCTCCATTCACGTGTCACCTACCTAGCAATAAAGTAAAAGCTAGTGCTTCCAGACTCAAGGCAATCCATGCGCCACACGGTATCCGACAACACACCATCCCCATCTCACCTTTTAAATTTTTCCTACCCACTATCCATATTGAATACTACTTTGCAAACATTTTTAAAAAGTGTACTATAAAGTACATATTAATACTAAACAGTTTAGTATTGTGTTTGCATCATTTTGTTTGATCACGGAGAACCAATGCACCAACTGTTGCAATCACTGAAAGCACTCCTGCTCTTAGGGGTTCTCATTTCATCAGCAGCCAACGCTAACCCCAGCATCATCGTCCTGGCTTTTGAACTGAATGACATGACCGACCTGCCCAATGCCCCTGAAGAACTCCAGCGCATCGCCTTGCTCTCGACCACATTTAAGGAAAGCTTGAAGAATCAGGGAGTCAATGTGATACCTGTAGACACGAAAGTACAAGCAGAAATTGAGAAACACTCCCCCACTTATCTTTACGATAATGTGGGCACCGCCATCGAGCTCAATAAAGAAATGGGAGCTGACTACCTAGTCATAGGCGTAGCACTCAAACCTACCTATTTGTTTGTCTATCCCCGGCTGATCATCGTCGATATCAATACTCAGACTGTGGTGATGTCCAACTCCGCACAACTCGAAAGTTCATGGACAGATGAGCGCACCACCATACGCACCGCTGAGAAGCTAGCCCAGGTAGTGAAGCAGCGCTTAGATGCGCTTCATGCTAAAAATTAGTATTGGATAACGCCACATGATGGAATGCCTCAATAGTGCCTGGCTGATTCGCATGATAGAGCAGGCTGGCCCTCAACCTAGCGCCAAGATGCTCGCCTTGTACAGCTTGCTGGAAACCTGGCTGCAGGCGCCAGGTGTACGCACAGCGGTCTGCCAGGCACACGCCAACAACCTGAATCTATTGGATGCCTGTCCAGTACTCACTGCCCATCTGCTCACATTAGCCACCGTGGCCAAACTGCAGCATCCTCCCGTTGTCGTACACCAGATGATGATCCTGCTACAAGGTGCTATCGCAGAGGAGTTACGCAATCCCGGAATGGGTGCGCTACGCGCTGCACAAAGTGCAGCCAGCGCAGTCATTACGCAAGCAAAGCCTTCCAGAGTAACAAGACTAAATCAAGCCATACGCACTAGCGGTTATGCAGCAGCAGGCCTGTCCACCGTGATATTGGCAGTGTATTTCTGGCCTAATAATCAGCCACAAGCCACCCACCATGCTCAGCAGGATGCCGGCTACGAACTCGCCACCACAAGCATAGCGCCGGACTTGCTGCTCAAGGCGTTTGCCTTGCGCAAAAGCATGGAAACTGGCATCTGCCCTACCCCCAATTTCTTTAGCATGCCCAAGGAACAGATACCGGTCTACCTAGAGGTAGTGCATTCTAGGTTATCCAACAACCCTAATATCGATAACCAGAAACTGGCCAATTTCTTGTCCTGGTATGAACAACAACGTGCCTGGGAGTGCTATCCCAAAGCCCAGATCAAGCAACGATTTATCTCAAGGATATAAGGATTTATATGTCATCCAGAATGCGCGATTACATTCTTGAAGCCGCGGCCGATCTTTTCTCGCGTCAAGGCTTCAACTCCACCAGCGTAGACAACATTGCCGCCCAGGCACAGGTCGCCAAGGTCACGCTCTACAAATACTTCAAATCCAAGGAGTTGCTGATCATTGAGCATCTCCGTGAGCAGGATACCAAGCTCTGGAAGAAACTTTCCGCATCATCGCAACAGGAAAATGCGCTGGCTGAGCTAGAGTCTTTAGTGCAGCAACTACTGGATGTCATTGCCGATAAGAATTTCAAGGGTTTTGCTTCATTGAATGCCGAGGTTGAATTTCCACAGTGCGATAACCCGGTCAATCAGACTGCAAAAGAATTCTCCAGACAGTTACGCGAGCAGATTGCCAGCCTGGCGACACGTGCCGGCATCAAGCAAGCAGAAGTACTAGCCCTGCAGCTGGCCTTGGTGATAGAAGGTGCCTCGATCACAGGCCGCCAGCAACCAGGCAGTCCATCTATTCAGCACGCGCAAGATCTGGTGCAGACATTGATCAAGTCCGCTCAATAACAAAGGGAGGAGCTCAAGACCAAATGTATTATTTCTAGCTTCATTCGTTATTGTAAAAACTGTTTAGTACACGTAAAGCGTGCATTCATCAAATAGAGGAGAGTGGCAATGAAATCCATATTCATCACCCTGTGTCTTGCATTGACAACCCTGAGCGCACAAGCTGAGGATCAGATAGAGCGTATGACGGCAGACAAGATGCAGTCTTACAAAGTGGCTAATATCAACTGGAAAGACGAACCCCTTCTGCCCAAAGGTGCCAAGAGCGCCCTGATTCTTGGCGACCCATCCAAGCCAGGGGTATTTATCGCCTGGCTGAAATTCCCTCCAAATTACCCTATACCAGCACATACCCACCCCTATACCGAAGTCATTACCGTGCTCAAGGGCAAACTTGGCAATGGTATGGGCGAAGTCCTGGACAAGAATAAGGGTGAAACCCTAAAGGTAGGAGAAAGCTTTGTGTTGCCCGCCAGCCATGCGCATTACGTATGGACCGAAAAAGAGGAAACCATCGTGGAACTGATTGCCACAGGGCCTTGGGACATTAGTTACTCCAACCCCAAGGATGATCCGAGAAAGAAATAAACTACAGGTGTAGTATTTGACACGGTTTAATTAAAAACCCCTTCATTCTGGCAACCAGAATGAAGGGGCATCCAATAAAGCAGTGCTGCAAACTGTTTTACAGCGAAGTAGCGCTTGAAACCCTGTGCCTAGTACAGCACACGGGTACGCAATGTTCCCTCAACTGTCTGCAATGCCTCAATCGCTGCATCGGAGGCTGAAGCTTCGACATCCATGATCATGTAGCCAATATCGCCCCTGGTCATCATGCTTTGCGCCGCGATGTTGATGTTGTTGCGCGCAAACAGGCTGTTCACGGCAGATAGTACGCCCGGCACGTTGCGGTGGATATGCAACAGGCGGTGGGTGCCCGGTTGTTGTGGAATGGCCACTTCCGGGAAGTTCACTGCGGTGATGGTGGAACCGGCATCGGAATAACGCACGAATTTCTCGCCGACTTCAATACCGATATTGGCTTGCGCTTCCTGCGTCGAACCGCCGATATGTGGAGTGAGGATGACATTTTCAAAGGCACGCAACGGTGATTGGAATTCCTCGTCATTGCTCTTAGGCTCAGCCGGGAACACGTCTACCGCAGCCCCTGCGAGGTGCCTGGACTCGATCACCTTTGCCAGTGCATCAATATCCACACAAGTGCCACGGGCAGCATTGATGAAAATGCTGCCCTGCTTCATCTGCGCAAACTGCTCAGCACGCATCATGTTCTTGGTGGAAGGCAGTTCCGGCACATGCAGGGATACGACATCCGCCTGCGACAGCAATTCCTCCATGGAGCCGACCTGGCGCGCATTGCCCAATGGCAGCTTGGCGATCACGTCGAAGTAGATCACTTTCATGCCCAGGCTTTCTGCCAGCACGGACAATTGCGAACCGATAGAGCCATAACCCACGATGCCCAAGGTCTTGCCACGTGCCTCGTAAGATCCTTCCGCCGATTTCGTCCAACCGCCCTTGTGCACCAATGCATTCTTCTCGGGAATACCGCGCAACAAGAGAATAGTCTGCGCCAGGACCAGCTCTGCCACGGAGCGTGTATTGGAGTAAGGTGCATTGAAAACAGGGATCCCGCGTTCCAGAGCGCCTTCCAGGTCCACCTGGTTGGTGCCGATGCAAAAACAACCAATGGCAGTCAGTTTATTGGCTGCATCCAGCACACAGCTGGTGATCTGTGTGCGTGAGCGGATACCGATAAAGTGCACATCCTTGATTGCTTCTACCAGCACATCCTCATCCAGGGCGGTCTTGCGATAGTCAATATTGTGATAGCCAGCCGCATTCAGTACGTCAACTGCATTCTGGTGCACACCCTCAAGCAGCAAAAAACGAATCTTATCTTTTGGCAGGGAAAGTTGTTGGGTCATTACAGCTCCGAAAAAGACCGAAAATCAATGATCGTAGCACACCGGATCGCTTATTAAACCCCGATTAAATCAGGGGTACCGCACCGATAGCGCAATCTAGTATGCTACTCCATAAAACTGAGATTAGGAATCAATATCAATTCAAAAACTGCTAAAATCAGGGCAGTCGGTCATTTGACCATTGATTCTTTACGCATTGAATATTCAATGCCACTTTGCACAGGTAAATGTTTGATGAATGCTCGCACCAGCCTCCCCTCCGCATTATTGGAACAATTGCAGTCCATTGTCGGTGAACAACGCGTCAAGACAGATGACGATAGCCTCCAGACCTGGGGCCTGGACTGGACCAAGCACTTTGAACCGCAGCCTTCCGTCATCGTCTTCCCTGGCACGACTGAAGAAGTGCAGGCAATTGTCAAACTGGCGAATGAACACCAGATTCCAGTCACCCCCAGCGGCGGGCGCACCGGGCTTTCTGCAGGTGCAGTCGCTGCCAATGGTGAAATCGTCATCAGCCTGGATCGCATGAATAAAGTACTGGACTTCCTGCCAGCCGACCGCCTGGTGCGTATCCAGTCCGGCGTCGTCACTGAGCAGTTGCAGCAATATGCAGAACAACAAGGGCTCTACTACCCTGTGGATTTTGCCGCAGCAGGTTCCAGCCAGATGGGCGGCAATATCGGTACCAATGCTGGCGGCATCAAAGTCATTCACTACGGCATGACACGCGAATGGGTGCTGGGCCTCACTGTCGTCACCGGCAAGGGCGATATCCTGCATCTCAACAAGGGTATGATCAAGAACGCCACTGGCTACGCGTTGCACCAATTATTCATCGGCTCCGAGGGCACGTTGGGCATCGTCACCGAAGCCGAGATCAAGCTCACGCGCGCGCCGCAAGACCTCAAGGTACTGGTGTTGAGCGTGCCCGACTTCTCCGCCGTGATGCCTATCCTGCATGCCTTCCAGCAACGCATAGACCTCACCGCCTTCGAATTCTTCAACCAGGTAGCGCTGGAGAAAGTGCTGGCTCATGGGCACGCACAGCGTCCTTTTGAAACCGAGTCGCCACTTTATGTATTACTGGAATTCGAGGGCCGCTTTGAAGCCGTGGTCGACGACGCCATGCAGATATTCGAGCATTGCATGGAACAAGGCTGGATCCTCGATGGTGTCATGAGCCAGTCACAGGCCCAAGCCCAGGCACTATGGCATTTGCGTGAAGGCATCTCCGAGACCATTGCGCCATTCACGCCATACAAGAACGACATCTCAGTGCTGATCACCCACGTGCCAGCCTTTATTGCCGACGTCGATGCCATCGTAGCTGCCAACTATCCCGACTTCGAAGTCTGCTGGTTCGGACATATCGGCGATGGCAACCTGCATCTCAACATCCTCAAGCCAGCCAACCTGACCAAGGACGAATTCTTTGAGAAATGCAAGGTGGTCAACCAGTTTGTATTTGAAACCGTGCAGAAATACAACGGCTCGATTTCCGCCGAACACGGCGTAGGGATGACCAAGAAAGACTACCTGGCCTACACCCGCGACGTGGTCGAGATCGGCTATATGCGCGAGTTGAAGAAGATATTCGACCCAAACGGCATCATGAACCCGGGCAAGATTTTCGACCTGTAATAAAAGCTGCTGCATTACCGGTTGCTCCCGGCATACAGTACTGGGAGCAGCCGTAAGAACCATCAGCCTGACTTCCCCATCCAGCAGACTGACCTGTAGTACACTTTCCCTCTAGCAATTTCAAACCATTACAGCGTTCTACTGTCTCACATTCAAGAACAGGGATAACGCCGCCTTGGCATTTGATTCAGAGACCGTTATTTACAGCCACAAATAGCCATTTTTTCATGGTGGTTTTTATTCCCTGCCTGTGTACAATTCGGTATATAGTTCGTACTATAAGCAAAGCAAGCATCACAATAACGAAGTCTGTAGTTAGAACCTGTTCAAGGTCTTTTGGGATACGTTGATCCGGCAAGATATGGCTTGAAAACGCGCCCGCTCCGCATTGCAGCTCTTGAACAGATTCTTGTGGATTCGAGGAGAAAGTAATGCATGACCAGATGGCACGCATTGAATCGCACATCGAATCACATCAACACATGGCTGGTGCGTTAATGCCCTTGTTGCATGCGATTCAGGACGATTTAGGCTATATCCCGGAAGAGTGCTATGGCGTGATTGCCAAGGCGCTTAACCTATCTGTCGCAGAAATCCATGGTGTGGTGACGTTTTATCATCATTTCCGCTCTCACCCGCCAGGCAGGCATGTCCTGCAGGTATGCCGCGCCGAATCATGCCAGGCCATGGGCTGTGGCGCACTGGAAACCCACGTAAAATCCTCGCTGGGGATCGATTACCATGAGACCACCAGCGACGGCAGCATCACGCTGGAACCTGTTTACTGCCTAGGCAACTGCGCCTGCTCTCCCACCATCATGCTCGACGACGAAGTCTATGGTCGCGTCAGCCCGCAACAAGTCGAATCCCTGCTCGCCAACGCACGAAGGGAAAATCCATGAATACCATTTATATTCCCCGTGACTCCAGCGCCCTTTCACTGGGTGCCAACCTGGTGGCGACAGCCATCGCCAGGGAAGCTGAATCCCGCCACATCCCGCTTGAAATCGTACGCAACGGTTCGCGTGGCATGTTCTGGCTCGAGCCATTGGTCGAGGTTGCGACAGATACAGGGCGCATCGCCTACGGCCCTGTCACGCCTGACCAGGTGGCATCCCTGTTTGACGCAGGATTTCTCGGTGGTGGACAGCACGCACTGAACCTGGGGCTGACAGACGAATTGCCCTGGATGAAGCAGCAGGAACGCCTGACCTTTGCCCGTGTCGGCATTACCGACCCGGTTTCGCTGCAGGATTACATTGCCCATGACGGTTACAAAGGACTGCGCAACGCGATTGGCATGGCACCACAAGACATTGTGCAGCAGGTCACGGACTCCGGCCTGCGTGGGCGTGGTGGTGCCGCGTTCCCGACCGGCATCAAGTGGAAGACGGTGCTGGAAGCACCAGCCGAGCAAAAATATATTGTCTGCAACGCAGACGAAGGCGACTCGGGCACCTTCTCTGATCGCATGATCATGGAAGGCGACCCATTTGTCCTGATCGAGGGCATGACAATCGCAGGCATTGCCGTTGGCGCCACGCAAGGTTATATCTATGTACGCTCGGAATACCCCCACTCAATCGTCACTCTCAACCTGGCGATCAAGAGCGCCTATGAGGCCGGTTATCTCGGGCGGGAAATTCTCGGCAGTCGGCATGATTTCTATCTGGAAGTGCGCCGCGCCGCAGGCGCTTATGTCTGCGGCGAGGAAACCGCCCTGCTGGAAAGCCTGGAAGGCAAGCGCGGACTGGTGCGTTTTAAGCCACCGCTACCAGCCATTTCCGGCTTGTTCGGCAAACCAACCATCATCAACAACGTCATCTCCCTTGCCACAGTGCCTATCATCATGGACAAGGGCAGTGTGTATTACCGCGATTACGGCATGGGCCGCTCCCGCGGCACGCTGCCGATCCAGCTTGCTGGCAATATCAAGCATGGCGGACTGGTGGAAAAAGCATTCGGTGTGACGTTGCGGGAACTGTTATACGACTATGGTGGCGGTTCAGCATCCGGCAGGCCAATCAAGGCCGTGCAGGTAGGCGGCCCATTGGGTGCCTACCTGCCTGAATCCCAGTTTGATACCCCGCTGGATTACGAGGAATTCAGCAAACTCTGGGCTGTATTGGGCCATGGTGGCATTGTCGTCTTTGACGATACTGTGGATATGGCGCACATGGCCCGCTACGCATTCGAGTTCTGCGCCATTGAGTCTTGTGGCAAATGCACACCCTGCCGCATCGGTTCCACGCGCGGTGTCGAAGTCATGGACAAGATCATGACCGGAACGGATCACGCCAAGCACATCGCGCTGGTGCGTGATCTCAGCGATACCATGCTGAACGGTTCACTTTGCGCACTTGGCGGCATGACCCCTTACCCGGTCCTGAGCGCGCTCAATCATTTTCCTGAGGATTTCGGTATCCATAAAAAGGAACAGGTGGCATGAAATAGGCAATGCAAACTGCAAGGTATCCGCACCACACCCAATAAAAACAGCGGACCTTGTTTAGAGGAAGCAAGAGGAGAAAGTGATGGACAAGCAAGCAGATTACGGCACCCCGGCGAGCCGGACAACTGAGCAGCAAGTCACGCTGGAAATTGATGGCATACAGGTCACAACCGCCAAGGGCACGTCGATCATGCGCGCGGCAATGGAAGCAGGCATCAGCATTCCAAAGCTCTGCGCCACAGACAGCCTAGAGCCTTTTGGTTCCTGCCGGCTTTGCCTGGTGGAAATCGAGGGCAGGCGTGGCTATCCGGCTTCCTGCACCACTCCGGTAGACCAAGACCTCAAGGTACATACGCAAAGTCCCAAGCTGGCAGATATCCGTCGTGGCGTCATGGAACTCTATATCTCGGACCACCCCCTGGATTGTCTCACCTGTTCTGCCAATGGTGATTGCGAATTACAGGACATGGCAGGTGCCGTTGGCCTGCGAGAAGTGCGTTACGGCTACGATGGCAGTAATCACCTGGATACAGAAAAAGATGTTTCCAACCCCTACTTCCAGTTTGACGCTTCCAAGTGCATCGTCTGCTCGCGTTGCGTGCGCGCCTGTGAGGAAACGCAGGGCACGTTCGCACTCACCATTTCCGGGCGCGGTTTTGACTCCAAGGTAGCAGCAGGCAATGCTGGTAATTTCCTCGAATCCGAGTGCGTTTCCTGCGGTGCCTGTGTCACGGCATGTCCGACTGCCACGCTGATGGAAAAATCCGTTATCGACAACGGACAACCCGAACATAGCGTGATCACCACCTGTGCCTATTGCGGAGTCGGCTGTTCATTCCGTGCCGAGATGAAAGGAGAACAGGTCGTACGCATGGTGCCGGACAAGAACGGTGGTGCCAACCATGGCCACTCCTGCGTCAAGGGCCGCTTCGCCTGGGGCTATGCCACCCACCGCGACCGCATTACCACGCCGATGATACGCAAGAGTATCCACGACCCTTGGCAGGAAGTAAGCTGGGAAGAGGCGATCAGCTATGCTGCTGGCGAGCTCAAGCGCATACAAACCCAGTATGGCCGTAATTCCATTGGTGCCATTACCTCATCCCGCTGCACCAATGAAGAAACCTATCTGGTACAGAAACTGGTTCGGGCCGCTTTTGGCAACAACAATGTCGATACCTGCGCCCGCGTCTGCCATTCCCCTACGGGATATGGGCTGAAACAAACCATGGGAGAATCCGCAGGCACCCAGACCTTTGACTCGGTCATGCACTCGGATGTCATCATGGTCATTGGCGCCAACCCGACTGATGGCCATCCGGTATTCGCTTCACAGATGAAACGCCGTCTGCGCCAGGGCGCAAAACTCATCATTGCCGACCCGCGTGCCATCGATCTGGTGTCCGGTCCGCACTTCGAGGCTGACTTCCATCTCAAGCTACGGCCTGGCACCAATGTGGCGCTGATTACCGCCATGGCTCATGTTGTGGTCACAGAAGGCCTGGTGGATGAAGAGTTTGTACGCCGCCGTTGTGAGTGGGACTCCTTTGAGTACTGGAGCGAATTTGTCTCCCGTCCGGAAAACTCCCCAGAATCCATGCAGGAAGCCACTGGTGTCCCGGCAGAGGAAATCCGGGCTGCGGCACGCCTGTTTGCCACAGGTGGCAACGCCGCCATCTATTACGGCTTGGGCGTCACGGAACATAGCCAAGGTTCCACCATGGTGATGGGCATTGCCAACCTGGCCATGGCAACAGGTAATATCGGGCGTGAAGGCGTGGGCGTCAATCCATTGCGCGGCCAGAATAATGTGCAAGGCTCCTGTGACATGGGCTCTTTCCCGCATGAATTCCCTGGCTACCGCCATGTTTCGGACGATGCCACTCGCTCCGTGTTTGAACAGGCATGGGGCAAGAAACTGGATAACGAGCCTGGCTTGCGTATTCCCAATATGCTGGATTTTGCCATTGATGGCAGTTTCAAGGCGCTCTACTGCGAGGGTGAAGACATTGCGCAATCCGACCCCAACACCCAGCATGTGACCCACGCGCTCTCCTCCATGGAATGCGTGATCGTGCAGGACCTGTTCCTCAATGAAACCGCGATGTATGCGCATGTCTTCCTGCCCGGCAGCTCCTTCCTGGAAAAAAACGGCACGTTTACCAATGCCGAACGCCGCATTTCGCCAGTCAGGCGCGTCATGACACCCCGGAATGGCTATGAAGACTGGGAAGTAACGGCTCTGCTATCCGAAGCGTTGGGATATCCCATGCCATATAAACATGCTGCGGAAATCCTCGATGAAATTGCCCAGCTTACTCCCACCTTCCAGGGCGTCAGTTTCAAGCGCCTCGAGGAGACGGGCAGCATACAATGGCCCTGCAATGAAGAACACCCAGCCGGCACACCAATCATGCATGTGGATGAATTTGTGCGTGGCAAGGGCAAATTCATGATCACTGAATATGTGCCAACATCAGAAAAAGTCAACGGCAAGTACCCGCTGTTGCTCACTACCGGGCGTATACTCTCGCAATATAATGTTGGCGCACAGACCAGGCGCACAGACAATGTGGCATGGCACCCCGAAGATCGAGTGGAAATCCACCCGCATGATGCAGAAGACCGGGGAATACAGGATGGAGATTGGGTAGGCATCACCAGTCGTGCGGGGAATACCGTACAACGGGCCAAGATATCGACCCGGGTACAACCTGGCGTGATCTATACGACCTTTCACCATCCAGAGTCAGGAGCCAACGTCATTACCACCGATAACTCGGACTGGGCAACCAATTGTCCTGAATTCAAGGTCACTGCAGTGGAAGTCACGCGTGTTTCGCAGCTTTCTGAATGGCAACAGCATTACCAGGAATTCAGTGATGAGCAGATTGCCCTGGTTCAACAGCGGGATGAAGCCCGCATGGAATAACAATGAAACACACTGAATTCCTGATTGACAGCGACTCCACTGACAGCACGATCACAGCACTCAAATATGCCAACGGACAACTACGTGAGGTCGAGGACAGGGTCGCGGAAGAAGTCCCGGTTGCCATGATCTACAACGGTATTTCCCATGCCGTGATGCTGGCAACTCCTGCAGACCTGGCCGACTTTGCACTGGGGTTCTCACTGTGCGAGGGCATACTCTCCAGTGCCAGCGATTTATATGGCATTGAAATCGTGCAACGCGTCAATGGCATTGAATTGCAGATGGAAATTGCTTCCGAGAACTTTGCACATTTGAAAGAGCGCCGCCGCAGCATGGCCGGACGTACAGGTTGCGGCTTATGCGGGTCAGAAAGCCTGGACCAGGCCATACGTTTTCCCAACCGTATCCAGGCACAGGATATCCACTTTGACGCAGAAGTCATTTACCTGGCCCAGCGCAATATGCAGGCACTGCAGGCACTGCAAGGCCGGACAGGCGCCACCCACGCCTGCGCCTGGGTCAACCCGGAAGGAGAAGTGCTCATGGTGCGCGAAGATGTCGGTCGGCATAATGCCCTGGATAAACTGATAGGCGCACGCGCCAGGCAATCGTCACATGCCCCCGGCTTTGTGCTGACATCCAGCCGGGCCAGTTATGAAATGGTACAGAAAACTGCCAGTGCTCACATTCCGATGCTCGTGGCCATCTCAGCCCCTACCGGGCTGGCGATCCGCATGGCGGAAGGTTGCGGGCTGACATTGGTGGGGTTCGCTCGCAAGGAGCAACATGTAGTTTACAGCTGTGCGGAAAGATTGCTACACAAGGAGCTGGCATGAATATAGAACACTTGGTCACCATGGCAAACCAGATCGGTGATTTCTTCCGCTCCTATCCTGACCAGGAGCAGGCCCGGAAAGATATTGCCAGCCATCTCATGAAGTTCTGGCCACCCCAGATGCGCCAACAGATCATTCAATACATGCAAGACACCCCGGACAATGGCTTACATCCCATTGTCCGGAGTGCCATTCAGGAATATATGTACTAGGCACCTATTCCCGGGCCTGCTTCACTCAGACCTTCTCACGTTCACGGCTTTTGGCTGGCTTGACCCTGGATTGGAACTCAGCCCATTTCTGCTTTTGCTCGGGAGTCAGGATCTGGTAAACCTGGTGCATGGTGTTGGTACGCAACACCAGCAGGTCTGCCTGGGCCTTGGCCTGCCCTTCAGCCAGCTGCTGCACGCTCTTTTCATCATAGGCATCCTTGCTTGAAGCTACTGCCAGCGCCTTGAAACCATCGTGGGCAGCCTGGCGTTTTTCAGCAAATAGAGGTTTCTGCTTTTCCATAATCTGCTTCACCTGGGCCTGTTGCTCTTCGCTCAGGTTCAAAGGACGCAATTTATGGTGCAGGAAGCTACCATCAGCAAACCGCTTGTGTCCGTTAAATGAAGCATGCTTCTTGTCCTTGTCACACTTTCCATCCTTGTGATCACCAGAGCCAGCATGGCTGACAGCAGCATTAACGGCAAACAGCGATGAAGCCAGCAGGGCGGTGGAAATCCATAATTTTCGGGATGTAGCCATGAGTGATACTCCTTTTCTAAGTCATCATCAGAATCGACAAAGCACTTGTGTGTGCTGCCTGACTACTATGAGCCATCTATCTGCTAAATGTTCGTCTGGTTAGGTTTAGACGGTGTAATTGTGAGTAAATATTTGTAATATGCTCATTTGCGTACTGAACTGTACGGCAAAATACTCATAAAAGTCATTGTGACAGAAAGGTTTATATCCGTGCTACGTGTATTGCTCATTGATGATGATGTCGAACTGTGCCAGATGATGGAAGAATATCTGGGCGCCGAGGACTTTACGCTGACCATTACGCACGATGGCGAAGATGGCGCACAACAAGCACTTTCCGGAGAGTTTGACCTGGTGGTACTGGATGTCATGATGCCTCGCTTCAATGGTTTTGACACCTTGCGCCTGATCCGTGCCAGCAGCCAGATTCCTGTCATCATGCTGACAGCAAAAGGAGATGAGATTGACCGGATTGTCGGTCTTGAGCTCGGGGCTGATGACTACCTGTCCAAACCATTCAACCCGCGTGAACTGGTCGCCCGACTGCGTGCCATCCAGCGCCGTGTTGCTGTGCGCGATGAATCTCAACACAATCAAGCCAGTAGCAATATCACCCGGGTTGGCAAAATTGCCATTTATCCTTCTGAACGCATTATTGAATGGAAAGGTGAACCACTGGATATCACCACCAGTGAATACGCGTTGCTCGAAGTACTGGCACGAAATGCCGGACGCGTCGTCAGCAAAGCCGATTTGTTCACCCAGGCACTGGGGCGGCCTGAAAGCCGTTATGACCGTAGCGTGGATGTGCACGTCAGCAATCTCAGACAAAAGCTGGGGCTGCTTGAAGATGGTCGCTCCCCGATCCAGACTGTGCGAGGCGTTGGCTACCAGTTCATCGCTGGTTAAGCCGGAGAGTATTGGAGAGTATTCATGGGTAAATTATTCTGGAAGATTTTCCTGGGCTTCTCCCTCACCCTACTCATCACAGGAGCCGGTGTGGGGGCAGCCATTTATCTGAACGAGCGCGAACCAGCCAACGAAGAAGGTTTCCTGCAGGATCGTCGCGCCGATTTCGTTGTCGGGATCACCGCCAATACTCTGCAATACGGCGGAAAAGAAGGTGTCCAGGCATTATTCCGCAACTGGCCTGGTCGTAAAGCACCGACCGTACTCGTCATCAACCAGGCTGGTGAAGATATTCAGGGTCGTACAGTGTTACCCGATACACTGCGCCAGGCCATTTCTGCACTGGAACAAGATCCTGCCACTCCCAGTGTACGTAGAGCACAAGCTGTAGATGGAGATGAATATGTACTGTTCGTTCCCGCTGACAGCGCCGACGCAGCAGGTCCTCCCAAATACAATCCGCGACTTAACATGGAGTTACAAGCGCTTATTGCCTTGCTGGCCTGCCTGCTCTTCAGTGCAGGCTTTGCCGCTTACCTGAGCCGCCCAATCAAATTATTGCGCAAAGCCAGCCATCAATTAGCAGAGGGAGACCTGAAAGTGCGTGTCAGCCCGGAACTTGCCAACCGGAATGATGAATTAACCGATCTGGGCAAGGATTTCGATTATATGGCGACACGCTTGCAAACGCTGCTGGATGCACAACGCCTTCTGTTGCATGACGTATCTCATGAGTTGCGCTCTCCGGTAGCCAGAATGAGGCTTGCAGTGGGACTTGCCCAGCAGCAACCAGACAAACTTGCTTCGGCATTGAGCCGTATTGAACGCGAAACCGAGCGCCTGGACGAACTACTGGGACAGATGCTGACATTATCCCGCCTTGAGTCTGGCATCGGTAGTGGCGGTAGTGAAAAACTTAACCTGAATGACTTGCTGGCTAACATTGTGCAGGATGCCAATTTTGAGGCTGAAGCCGTGGGAAGCCGCATCCAGCTCAATGCAACCCAGGAAATCATCCTGCAAGGCCATGAAGAGCTGCTGAGACGCGCTTTCGAGAATATCATCCGCAATGCGCTGAAATATAACCGTGATGGCGAAACCATTGAGGTATCCATCCAGAAAGGCGACAAATTACTGTCAGTAGAAGTGCGCGACCATGGCCCTGGACTGCCTGATAACGAAATCGCCAATGTCTTCCAGCCATTCTATCGTGTCGCTGGCACTGATACACCAGGGAATACCGGTTATGGCCTGGGCCTAGCCATTGCCAAGCGCGCCATTGAACATCATCAAGGCAGCATCATAATAAGCAATTGCAGCGATGGTGGCTTACGCGTACGCTGCCTGTTCCCTGTAAGCATTGCCGGATAAAGTGTAGGCACAGACAGTAATCTTAATCTAATGTAGACCTCATTCCGGAATTATCTTAATATCAAGATATATTAACTTTATATTAAGATATCCATGCTGCCAGAACCGACTGCAGATCATATAGATCAACTAGTAAAGGACTGGGAAACCACGAAGCCCGGTCATGATTTCTCCGGGATGGAGCTGGCTACACGCCTATGGCGCACAGCAACGCTGCTGCTGAAGCAAAGCATGGAAATCATCAGCAATGCCGGGCTCAACCAAGGAGAGTTTGATGTATTGGCAACCTTGTACCGGAATGGCGGCTCCCTATCCCCCACTGAGCTTTATCAACGCTTATTGATTACTTCGGGGGCCATGACCAACCGGCTGGATACACTGAGCCAGAAAGGATTGGTACAACGCACTCCCCACCCGGAAGACAAGAGAAGCCTGGAGGTGCATATCACCACTGAAGGCCGGCTATTGTTTGACCCGATCTTTGAAATCTACCTGGAACAGTTGAAAAGCAGCCTGGCCATCATTCCTGCCGAGCAACGCCAGGCGTTGAACCAAGGCATGCGTCAATTATTGCTCAGCCTTGAAAGCAAGCCATCATGAAAGCCTTGTGCATTCTATTCATGCTGATATTGCTGGGACTCAACCTGCGTCCAGTCATGGCCACCATAGGCCCGCTTACCGATGTACTGCTCGCCCAATGGCAACTTGGCTACGGCTGGATTTCCCTGCTGAATGGCATTCCCATCCTCATGATGGGCCTGGGTGCCCTGCTCGGCCACATGCTGCTGCAATATTGCAGCGCACGGCGCCTGATTATGCTCTCCCTGATACTGATAGGCGCAGCAACGTGCTGGCGCATCTTCAGCCAATCCCCTGCCACGATGATCATGTCGTCCCTGCTTGCAGGCCTGGGCATTGCAATGGTACAAGCCTTCATACCTGCCATTATCAAATACTGGTGGCCATCACGCGCTGCCTCCTACATGGGTATTTACATTCCCGCCGTCATGGCAGGCGCTGCCATTGCCGCAGCACTGGCTCCCTTCATCATGCAGCATGTCAGCCTCAGCTGGGCTTTGGGAGGCTGGGGATTGCTTGCCATCCCGGCCCTGGTATTATTCGTGCTATCTGTTCCCCGCCTGCCACAGCAGCAGTCATCCACCACCAGCCCATCCAGGCTTCCATACAACAAACGCTTCTGGCAGCTTGCGATTTTTTTCGGGTTGAGCACTTCCGGCTTCACCTGCATGCTGGCATGGCTGCCGCCATATTTCATGGATTTAGGCCACTCTCCCACGCAGGCAGGACTGGCACTCTCACTGCTCAGCGCCACTGAAGTTGTCGCAGGTTTACTGTTGACGCAACTGGCAGCTGGATCGCCTGACCGTAGGCCGTGGCTCATACTTGCCATATTATTTGCCATGAGTGGATTATTCTGCCTTGCCGCCAGCCCTGCCCACGCCTGGCTGGGGGTCATTCTGGCAGGATGCGGCGTGGGAGCATTGTTCCCCTTGAGCCTGATTGTATGCATGGATCATCTGCATGACTCGCACGCATCCGGGATACTGACTGCACGTGTACAGGGAGTAGGTTACCTCATTGCCGGTATCATGCCGATGATTGCAGGATTATTGCGCGATCACCTGCAGACATTCAGCACCACATGGGGATTACTGGCAGTTGTGTTCGCACTGCTCTTACCTGTGGCAGCAAACTTCAATCCGCGCCACTACGCCAGGCATATGCCATCACCTGGATAATGGCGGGATATTGGAACAATAATTAACGTGTGAAAAATAATTTAGCACGGCGATAAATACGGCCGATCAATGTACCATCCAGGTGATAATGTTTACGCAATGGCTGTTTCACTTCCCAGGTGCAGCGCAAACCCGCAGGGAAAGTGACCAGGTCCCCCTTGCGGAACACCACTGGTGCGCTGCCATCATCCGGCTTGATCACCACTTCACCTTCCAGCACATAAGCAATTTCCTGCTCAGGAAATACCCATGGAAAAACAGACACTTCCTTGGACCATGTTGGCCACTTACCGACACCAAGTGCCTCAAGACGCGCGGCAGGGGGATTACTTTCAACAACAATCTTGCTCATTCCAGACTTTCAGCCTTGTACCAAGGCATTACAATTGATCAATCCGGCAGACATCATTTGCCGACAAAGGCGTTATAGTAGCGACAGGCGTTATGGAAGGCCAGCCATCCAGTCAACAATCTAGTGAATAGCAATCAGGAAAACCCAATATGTCCGCCCCGACACCTCTCTCATGGCCGGCACTCATTCATCATCTCGGAGATGCCGAACTGGAATATATCGCTGATGACTCTGCCTGGCAGACATGGGGAGCAAGTCCAGGCGCTGCAAGGCTGATTGATAGCCACGGCATCGCATACGCTATCACTCCCGACCGGCGCTTGAACTTGCTGAACCACATGACGCTGGAGGAGATTCTGATACTGATCAGGGCGCACGCAGCACAGGAAGGAATCTGCTGCACCAGCAAAATCGGCGCGATCAGCATTCCTGCTGCCATCAACCTTTTATCAAGCCTGTCCGTGGAGCCAGGATGCAATCAAGCGATCTAGAACTGCTGGTAACACGCGTCATGCCATTCGGCAAATACAAAGGCCGTCTGATCGCTGACCTGCCAGGCCATTATCTCCACTGGTTTGCACGTAACGGCTTTCCACCGGGCGAGATTGGCCGCCTGCTTGCCATCATGCAGGAATTGGATCACAACGGCCTGGCTTCCATACTGAATCCATTAAGGAAATCGCCAGCCTAGACGATTGCATCCATACATCCCACAAAGTAAAGCGCCGAACATATACATGCCCGGCGCTTGAATGAAGAGCCCTCACCATGGGGGGATATGACTTAGGCTCATAACCGTTTCAATGTGATCGCTCTTTCTCCAGCACCATGGTCCATGGGGGGGGATATGACCAATATCTGAAGAGTCACTGACACAACGGCTATTACTTCATGAAACCAATCTTAAGCATTCACCATGCCACAGTCATTAACCAATTGATTTTATTATAAAATCATCATCTCCATGCTCTACATCCACCCAATATATGTCTCCATACTGAGACACACAAAAATAATCAATACATACAAAAATATCTAACCAATTGTTTTTAATTAGTTTTTAACAGTCTCAATAGTGAGACGCTCACCCAAACCTATCCCCCTCCCCCCAATATGGGTGATCTATGCTGTGCATGCTTGAGATGTTATCTACATGACAATTTCTCTACCCGTGGCATAAAAAAGGAAAACCGCCATAACAGCGGTTTTCCTGACTTCCATGTTTGAAGGTAAGGTTTATTGACCGGAACGCAACACCTTTGCCGCAGCCACCATATTGGTCAATGCAGGAATAACTTCCGCCCATTGGCGCGTTTTGAGGCCGCAATCAGGATTCACCCACAGACGTTCTGCCGGAATACGCTCAGCCGCTTTTCTCATCAACTGCACAATATGCTCTTCAGATGGAATATTGGGCGAATGGATGTCGTAGACACCAGGCCCGATCTCATTCGGGTAATTAAAGTTATCGAACGCATCCAGTAATTCCATATCCGAGCGCGAAGTCTCGATAGTGATGACGTCAGCATCCATGTCCGCAATCGAGGCGATGATGTCATTGAACTCCGAATAGCACATATGGGTGTGAATCTGGGTGTCATCCTCCACACCGTTGGCGGTGATGCGGAACGACTCCACTGCCCAGTCGAGATACTCCTTCCACTGAGATTTGCGCAATGGCAAGCCTTCGCGTAATGCAGCTTCGTCGATCTGGATCACGTGCACGCCAGCTTTTTCCAGGTCCAGCACTTCCTGACGGATCGCCAGAGCCAACTGGTAGCAGCTGACCGAACGCGGCTGGTCGTCGCGTACAAAGGACCAGTTAAGGATAGTCACCGGGCCAGTGAGCATGCCTTTCATCGGCTTGCTGGTCAGCGATTGCGCATATTTGATCCATTCCACAGTCATCGGCTGCGGTCGACTGATGTCGCCGAACAGGATAGGTGGCTTGACGCAGCGGGAACCGTAGGACTGTACCCAGCCGAACTGGCTGAACGCATAGCCTTCCAATTGCTCGCCGAAATATTCCACCATATCGTTACGCTCGGCTTCGCCGTGCACCAACACATCCAGTCCAAGGGCTTCCTGCTCGCGCACGCTACGCTCGATTTCCCTCTGCATCGCAGCCTTGTAGGCAGCTTCATCCAAGGTGCCAGCCTTGAAATAGCTGCGCGCCTGGCGGATATCCGCGGTTTGCGGGAAGGAGCCTATGGTCGTGGTTGGATATTTCGGTAGATTTAGAGAAACGGATTGCTTGGCAGCACGCTGCGCATATGGACTCTTGCGTTTGCCCAGCTTGGCATCCAGTTCGCCCAATGCAGCCTTGACCGCCGGGTTGTTCACACGTGGCGAGTTGCGGCGTGCGTTAATCGCTGCCTGGTTAGCATCCAGTTCTGCCTTGACCGCGGCACGGCCATTGCGCAGGGCTGTTGCCAGCACCTTCAACTCATCCAGCTTCTGGATGGCGAACGCCAGCCAGGACTTGATTTCCGTATCCAAGCGCTGTTCGCTGTCCAGATCCACCGGCACATGCAACAGTGAGCAGGAGGGCGCTATCCACAGGCGCTCACCCAATTGCTGCGCTAAAGGCTCTACCCAATCCAGCACTGTATTAAGATCGGTCTTCCAGATATTGCGACCATTGATGACACCGAGGGATACTATCTTGTCCGCAGGCAGCAATGCCAGCAGCGACGCGATGTCGTCACGGCCATTGATGGCATCGACATGCACGCCAGCGACAGGCAGGCTTGCCACCAGCTCGCGGTTTTCCAGCAATTGGCCGAAATAGGTCGCCAGCAGCAGCTTGACCTTGATGCTCTTGAAATAGGTATAAGCGGTTTCAAATGCATCCTTCCAGGTGTCATCCAGCTCGGTAACCAGGATGGGTTCGTCGATCTGTACCCATTCGACACCTTGCGCCGCCAGGGTTTCCAGCAGTTCCGTATATACAGGCAACAGGCGTTCCAGCAGGGCCAGTTTGTCGGAGTCATCCTTGGCCTTGCCGATGGACAGGTAGGTAACCGGGCCGATGATGACAGGCTTGGCCTTGACGCCTTGCGCCTTGGCCTCGGCAAGCTGTTCCAGCAGGCGCGAGGCGTCCAGCTTGAATGTAGTGTCGGCGTTGAATTCAGGCACAATGTAGTGATAGTTGGTATCGAACCACTTGGTCATTTCGCCTGCAGCAACCCCGCCGCAACACGATGCATGTTCCTCGGCGGATTTGGCGGAGCGGCCACGCGCCACGCGGAAGTAATTGTCCAGCTGATCACCGTGAAAATCCCAGACACGCTCTGGCAAATTACCCAAGGTAAAACTCATGTCCAGTACCTGGTCGTAGAATGCAAAATCGCCGACAGGCACCAAATCCAAGCTGGATTGTGCTGCCCAGTGACGCTGGCGCAAGCTGGCGCCGATGGATTTCAGTTCTTCACGCGAAGATTCGCCCTTCCAGTAGAACTCCAGCGCGAACTTCAGTTCACGCTTGGCGCCAATGCGCGGAAATCCAAGGTTATGGATCGTGGCCATGTTGCATACCTTTATCAGAATTGATGATGAGAGCATGTTAGCCCGCTTAAATCATGATTAAAAATGGTATTATTTCAACAATTAATGAATTTTACTCATCAATATGCTGGATAGAATCCATTTCACCATTATCAAGGAAGTCGAGAACCAAGGCTCGCTGACGGCAGCTGCCAATGTGTTGTGCCTGACACAATCCGCGCTCAGTCATAGCATGAAGAAGCTGGAGCAGCAGTTGGGTACCGATATCTGGCTACGCGAGGGACGCAGACTGCGCTTGACCCAGGCTGGGCAATACCTGCTGGCGGTAGCCAACCGCGTGCTGCCGCAACTGACATTGGCAGAGGAGCGTCTGCGCCAGTTTGCACAGGGCGAGCGCGGCACTTTGCGCATCGGCATGGAGTGCCATCCCTGCTATCAATGGTTGCTCAAGGTGGTATCGCCCTATCTTGCTGCCTGGCCGGATGTGGATGTGGACGTAAAGCAGAAGTTCCAGTTCGGCGGCATCGGTGCATTGTTCGGCTACGAGATTGACATGCTGGTGACACCGGACCCGCTCTACAAGCCCGGCCTGCATTTCCAGCCGGTATTCGATTACGAACAGGTGCTGGTGGTAGGAGCACAACATAAGCTGCGTGAGAAGGACTGCGTCCTGCCGGAACAGTTGGCGGAAGAAACCTTGATCACCTATCCCGTAGAGATCGATAGACTGGATATCTATACCCAGTTCATGATGCCGGCAGGCATCAGCCCCAGGCACCACAAATCGATCGAGACCACCGACATCATGCTGCAAATGGTCGCCAGCGGTCGCGGGGTGGCGGCATTGCCGCGTTGGCTGGTCAAGGAGTACCAGGCCAAGTTCGATGTAGCGCCTGTGCGCCTGGGTAAGGATGGCATCGCCAAGCAAATTTTCCTCGGTATCCGTGAATCGGATATGGATATTGATTACATCAATGCATTTGTAACACTGGCGCGTGCATCGCGCGATAACGTCCCGCCATCTCCGTCAATCCACACCTGATATCGTGACACTCTAGATTAAGGTTGTTGCCAAGGATAATTTAGGGAAACTCACTATAAATGTATTCCCCAGTACGTCACACCTGGTTTTGACCGTAATGCACGCATGATGCTGCTGCACAATATCCGCTACAATTGCCAACCCGAGCCCACTGCCTGATACTCCATTGCTGCTCGATCCCCGATAAAATCGCTCAAATATACGCTCTCTATCCTGACTCCCGATCGGGCTGGCATTATCCTGCACCTCCAGCACCACTTCAGCGTCGGTATAATAAGTCCGGATATCCACTTTGCCATTCTCGGGAGAGTAACGTATGGCGTTATCAATCAGATTGCTCAGCATGATGTGTAAACTGGCTGCATGTGCTTCAAGGAAAATCGGCTCTGCAGCACTGAATCCCAAATCTATATGCCTTGCAACTGCCTGATCCAGGTGCTGCTCAATCTCTGCACGTACTATCTGGTTCAATTCAACAATATCACTTTGCCGAGAAAATTCTGGCCCCAATCTAGCCAACGTCAATAACTGATTCACCAAGCTACCTGCCCGCATGATCCCACGCTGCAACGCTGTTACTGCCGTATGACGCTCTACATCATCCTGGCTGCGAGCAAGTGTATCCACCTGTAATTGCAATGCAGCCAGTGGCGTACGCAATTCATGCGCAGCATCTGCCGTAAAGCTCTGTTGCATGGCAAGTGCCTTTCCCAGCCTTGTGAGCAAATGATTCAGCTCATCAATCACTGGACATATTTCAATGGGCAGTGATTCAGTAGGCAAATGATCCAAGCTAACTGCTGACCGAGATTGTATGGCAGTAGACACTCGCTGCAGAGGCCTCAGACTTTTCCCAACAGCAATCCAGATAAAAGCCCCAATCAGGGGAATTTGTAATAGCAAAGGGAATATCAACCCAGCCGCCAATTCACCAATGTACAGATTACGTGCTGTTTGGGGTTGAGAAATCTGGATAAACCCCTGGTCAGTTTCCAGTGTATACACTCGCCATTTTTTCTGTTTGTGACGTGTTGTGAAGAATCCGGACTGTGCCTGCCTTGGAAAATCAATCAACGGATGTGAAGCATAAACATACTCTCCAGACAGTTTCCATATCTGCACCAGAAATTCTTCTTCCCGATGAATTTCCTTTCTCTGACTATGCTTACCAACTCCGGAGATCGGTTGATGAATTGCGTTGAATGACAGGTACTGAGCATTGATGACACTTGCCAACGCTTGCATATTGCTGTCATATAACTCATTGATTTCGTGTTTAGATTTTTTATACAAAAAAAGTGAAATCAGTAATGTGCCAAACAATAATGCAGCAATTAATGAAAACAAAAGATAGCGATGAATGGATTTCATGAATTCTCTGCTTTTTTTACTCGATATCCCATGCCGCGGATATTGACAATGGTCTCCGGCCCCAATTTCTTACGTAATTGATGGATATGAAACTCTACTGCATTACTTTCGACTTCCTCCTGCCAGCCATAGATCCGCTCCTCCAATTGTGTCCGTGACCACACTTTCCCCGGTGTTTCCAGCAATGCATACATCACTGCATACTCCCGAGCAGACAAAGTAAACTCCTGGCCATGATAGTGCAGTACCTTGGTTGCTGTATTTAGTCGTAAGTCACCACTGGATAACTCAGTATCAGCCTGACCGGTTGCCCGTCGCAACAAGGCACGAATCCTCGCTTCAAGCTCAGCTAATGCAAATGGCTTGATCAGATAATCGTCAGCTCCCGCGTTTAATCCAGTGACACGGTCTTGTATTGAGTCTCTTGCCGTCAGGATCAGTACTGGCGCACTCAGTTTCCATGTACGACGCATATCCCGCAACAACTCTATCCCACTACGATCCGGCAAACCCAAATCCAGCAGAATCAGGCTATAGCTCTCACTCCTCAGGGAAACTTCAGCTGCTTTGGCATTTTTGCACCAATTAACGGCATATCCATCCCGCCCAAGAGACTGCTCCAGACTCTCCCCTATCATCTGATCATCTTCAACAAGAAGAATTTTCATCCGCACTCTCTTTGATCGTGAATAGATACATAAATAACAGAATTAATAATATGTTTAACGGGATTATATCTCCTGAAACTTAGCTGGTTATTATGAAAAAAATAAAGATTAAATATTGTTTACAACCCATTGACCCAATCTTTTAAATCATATTTCATATGCGCCAAATCAAGCAATAATTATCCTAAAAATCATCCTATATTGATAAAACACCTTCATGATTCATAAATTTTCATCAATCATGACAACACATTATCAATAAATAGCAAAAATCAACAACATCGACGCTTGGGTTCCCATTAATAATTTCCAGACTGAATAATGCATATCAACAGATATATTACCCGACAGATTATCATTATATTGACCTCAACCTTGTTTCTTCTATGCTTTGAAAACATTGCATTATGGACAAGGTTACTGGAAACATACCCGATCAACTCCAGCAATCAGGTATTACATATCACCGCGCTTATCCTGTTCTTTTCCTGCTCCACCTTACTTTTCATGCTTTGGGTCTCACAAGGAAATATCGGAAAGTTCATTCTTGCAACCATTCTGATTACTTCATCCTTATCCGCTTACTATATGGATAGTTTTGGCGTAGTAGTAGACGTGGAAATGATCAGGAACATCATTGAAACCAATCCGGGAGAAATCTCTGGACTTCTCAACATGTCAATGGTGCTGAAATTCATTGTCCTTGGCTTGATTCCAGCAACTCTCGTCATCATGCTCTGGCCCAAGAGTTCTCCTGGAGTTGCCAGTGAATTCAGCGCCAGACTCAAGATCAGCCTGATTCTGATCATTGTCATTATCGGGTCTGTCGCCGCTGCTCCAGCCAATTTCGCCAGCTTCGTGCGCGAACACAAGATCACGCGCTTATACGCCAACCCAACAGGATGGATCTACTCGACCATCGACTTCATTCAAAGACAAGTACGTACATCACGCATCAACCATCCGCTACAGGACACCGCAGTGGACGCCAAAATCGTGGAAGATCATGACATCAAGGAATTGATTGTTCTGGTAGTTGGCGAGACCGCACGCGCAGATCGCTTTTCCCTGAATGGGTATGATAGACCTACCAACCCGGAGCTGAGTAAACGCGGAGTTATCAGTTTCCCCAATGTCACGTCATGTGGCACATCCACAGGCGTATCGGTTCCCTGCATGTTTTCTGCACTGGGCCGCAAAAACTTTACATCTGAAGAAGCCAAATATTACAAGAATGCACTGGATGTACTGTTTGAGACAGGAGTGCAGGTAATCTGGCGAGATAACAACTCCGACTCCAAAGGCGTAGCCACGAGAGTGCAATATGAGAATTTCAGGAGTCCGACCAACAACCCGCTCTGTGATCGCGAATGCAGGGATATCGGGATGCTGCATGATCTGGACAAGTATATCGCTGCCCGCAAAGGGAAGGATATTCTGATCGTTCTGCATCAGATGGGCAACCATGGCCCTGAATACTATCGCCGCTATCCTGACGCATTTGAATACTTCAAGCCCACGTGCAAGTCTGGTGAACTGGGAAATTGCACTACAGAAGAAATCAATAATGCCTACGATAACGCAATTCGCTACACCGATTATTTCCTGTCTAAGACCATTGATTTCCTGAAAAAATACGATAAAACCCATGCCACTGCCATGTTATATGTCAGCGATCATGGCGAATCATTGGGCGAGCATGGCATCTATCTGCATGCTGCTCCATATGCCATTGCTCCCACCGAACAAACCCACGTCCCGGCCATCCTCTGGACTGGAAGGCAATTCGACTATCCAGCCAGCATGATTCAGCCTTACAGCACCACAGCCTTAAGCCATGATGATCTGTTCTGCTCATTGCTGATCGCATTTGAAGTCAAGACCACAACTTGTGAATTAAAGGAACAATGGCTGGAACTCAATCCGAGATCCTCCGAATCCATTTTCAATAACCCATCCGATAGTCATTAATTTCCACATCCATTATTAACGGTATTGCTGAGGTCGTCATGTCAGACTCAAGTTCCATGCTTACGCATAAGTTCATTGACCGCGTTGCATTGAAGTCAATGTTTAACCTGTATCTTTTTTTCTTCTACTTTTCAGGAGTAACACACGTATTGTTGCAGCTCACTGATGCAACAGTATTCATTGGCCTGCGTCAGGCTATCTACATGAGCCTGATCTGGATAATCCCCGTCCTCATTTTTCCTGAGCGCACCAGAATCATCACCGCCACGATAGGCATTGTGCTCTGGATCAGCTCCCTGCTCAGCCTGGCTTATTTCTGCGTTTATCACCAGGAAATTTCCCAAAGCGTTCTCTATATTATTTTCGAGTCCAATGTTGCAGAATCCTCTGAATATATTTCGCAGTATTTCAAGTGGTGGATGCCAATCATATATATTACCCATACCTTGATGGCTTATATCCTGTGGCGACGTATCCAGCCAGTCCAGCTCAAAATGGGCACACGCTTCACTGCCAGCCTGCTTATCATTGCCTTTGTTTTCCTGGTACCATTTATAAAAGACAGGTGCATCAACCACCTCCCATGGGATGGAGTGCTCGACAATCTGCAACGTCGCATGGAGCCGGCAGAACCCTGGCAGCTCATCATGGGTTATTTCCAGTACCAACGGCAACTGGGCAACATGGAAGCACTACTGGATAAAAACAGATCCTTGCCACCACTCCAGGACTTTCATGATGATTTTGCCAACCAGCCAGGCACACTGGTACTCGTCATCGGTGAATCCAGCACGCGCATGCATTGGGGACTATATGGCTATCCACGCAACACCACGCCCAACCTGGACAAGTTAAAGAACAAACTCCATATCTTTACGCATGTTGTTTCTCCCCGGGCATCAACCATTGAAGCGTTGGAACAAGTACTGACATTCGCTGATCGTGATCACCCCGATGCTGTCATGACCCAACCCTCGCTGATGAACATGATGAAACAGGCTGGATACAAGACTTTCTGGATTACCAACCAGCAAACCATAACCAAGCGTAATACCATGCTGGCCTATTTTTCCCAACTGGCAGATGTGCAGCATTACACCAACAACAGCCGTTATCAGAACTCCCGAGAATATGACAGCAATGTGTTTGCACCTTTTGACCAGGCACTGGCTGACCCAGCCCAGCGTAAATTCATTGTGGTACATTTGCTTGGTACGCATATGAAATATGAATACCGTTATCCTCCAGAGTTTGATTTCTTTCAGGACCAGTCAGGCCTGCCAAGCTGGCTGGATCAAGAGCAAATAGATATCGTAAACACCTACGATAATGCCGTACGCTATAACGATTTCGTGCTTGCTACACTGATAAAGAAACTGGATGCACAACAACAACGTAGCATGCTGACCTTTCTCTCCGACCATGGAGAAGAAGTGTATGACACGCCCCCTCACGACTTTCTAGGACGCAATGAAGGCAAACCAACGCTACCCATGTTTGCCATTCCCATGTTCATCTGGACATCTCCTCTGTGGCAACAGAATAGCCATATTGACTTCAGCTCAACATTGGATCGTGTCTATAGCTCAGCTTATTTTGAGCATACCTGGTCAGACCTGGCAGGGCTCAATTATCTAGGATTCGATGCCAGTAAAAGCCTCGTCAACAAACAGTTCACTCAACGTCCGACCTGGATAGGTGATCCCTCATTCAGAAAAGGAATGCGCCAGATATCTCAATAAAACCACTCTGTCATCATTACCCCTTCATTACAAGGCGCTAATAAAATTCGGATTTATCAAATCCGGGTAAATTCATGGAAACTTTTTCATGCTGGCACTCTCCAAGTAGGAGTGCTAGAATCATTTTCATGAGAGAGGGCTTCGCATGACAGATACCATGACATTACCTGTAATTGCATCTGCTGACAGTCTTGATCAGTACATGCGTACTATCAAGAGTTTTCCCATACTCAGCGCCGAGGAAGAGTATAAATTGGCAACCCGCCTCAACAAGGACAATGACGTTGAGGCCGCCAAGACGCTGGTTGTTTCCCATCTGCGCCTGGTTGCCAGCATTGCACGCAATTACTCCGGATATGGCTTGCCTCAATCCGATCTTATTCAGGAAGGCAATATAGGCCTGATGAAAGCGGTGCGCCGCTTCGATCCTGAGCGCGGTGTACGCCTGGTTTCCTTTGCCATGCATTGGATCAAGGCTGAAATTCATGAATACATCGTGCGTAACTGGCGCCTGGTGAAGCTGGCTACAACCAAGGCACAGCGCAAACTGTTCTTCAATCTGCGCAGCATGAAAAAGAGCCAGTCAGCCAGCTTGCAGAGCGACGAAGTTGCGCATATTGCCCATGAGCTCAATGTCAAACCCGAAGAAGTGCTGGAAATGGAATCCAGGATGTTCGGGCATGAGATCTCGCTTGAAGGTAATGCTGATGACGATAATGAAGATGTGTTCAGCCCGATTTCCTACCTGCAGGCAACGTACGCGGAACCATCCGAGATTCTGGCTGAACAGGAAGCTGAACACCTGCAGACAACCGGCTTGTCTTCTGCGCTGGCCAAGCTGGATGATCGCAGCCGCCGCATTGTAGAAGCCCGCTGGTTGCAAGAAGGCAGCAGCGCTACGCTACATGATCTGGCAGAAGAATTTGGGGTATCTGCCGAGCGTATCCGCCAGATTGAGCAGAAAGCCATGAAGCAGATGAAAGGCTTCCTGAGTCCGGCATAATCCATGTCGGCTTAGCCCAAACGCTGAAAAACCTCGAACGCCCACCAGGATTCGAGGTTTTTTTATTGACATACTTTTATCTGCACCAGGCAATAAAAAAGCAAAACCCCGCATTATTCAATACGGGGTTTCCAGAAATCGAAACTACTTAAATATATTGTTTGCCGTCCAGCAGCTCAGGCAAACAGGATCACGGACAGCACACTCAACCAGGACATGGTGATCAGGCCGACTGTAATCGTCAACGGCAGGTTGGCAAAAGTGAAGTAAGACTTCAGGCCACTATCATTTTGATTGGTAACACCCATTACACACTCTCCAGCAGGTTATTTCCCGATTTTATTCTGATTAGCCCCAGGCTTCAAGTGGTTAAATGGAATCATGGGGTCATCATCGTCCATCAGAATGCGCTGCGCAGGCCCTTCAAGATCATCATACTGACCACTTCTGATTGCCCATAGAATACCAATCGCCGCCAGGCCAATGAAGACAAATGTCAGTCCAAGCTGCAATAATAATCCTGAAAGATTCATGGCAGCACCTCCTTTAATAATCAGTTCATTATACATCGCTGTCACAAATACTCACCCCTGATCATGCCAAGTGCATATTGGGCACAGAGTCTGGTGCTGATGTCACGGTATTTTGAAGCCAGCTTGCACATTCTGCTATCATCACTTATTTGGTTAACTCCGGCATTTGGCACATGAGCGGTCCGACATCCCCTTCTCCACACCCTGTTGATATCCGCCTGCACCAGGTGTCACGCACGCTGGAAATTGCATTCGATAATGGCGTCAATGGCATGTTGCCCTGTGAGTTTCTGCGCGTGTACTCACCCTCCGCCGAAGTGCATGGACATGGCAATGAAGTCCTGCAGACCGGTAAGCGAAATGTCAATATCACCGCCATTGAACCAGTAGGGCATTACGCGGTGCGGCTGGTATTCAGCGATGGACACAATACAGGGCTTTACTCTTGGGATTACCTGTATACATTGTTGCAGCAGCATGATGCCTTATGGCAGAAATATCTCGACCGGCTCGCCCAGGCTGGTGCAAGCCGCGATGCGGATAATTGAAAAAGGCAGAATATATGAGCGAAAAAGCTAAGACACATTTTGGTTTTCAAACCGTGGAAGAGAGTGAAAAAGCCCGTAAGGTAGGCGAAGTGTTTCATTCGGTTGCCCGCAAATATGACCTCATGAATGACGTCATGTCCGCAGGACTGCATCGGGCATGGAAACGCTTTACCGTGGAAGTCAGTGGTGTCAGGCCTGGAGACCGGGTACTGGACGTTGCTGGAGGTAGCGGCGACCTGTCACGGTTGTTCGCCAACAAGGTCGGCCCGGAGGGACAAGTCGTCCTGACCGATATCAATGCCTCCATGCTGGCCGTTGGCCGTGATCGCCTGATTGATGCGGGCAAGGCTGTACCGGCATTGCAGTGTGACGCGGAAAAACTGCCCTTCCCTGACCAGTATTTCGATTGCGTCATTGTTGCCTTCGGCTTACGCAACATGACACACAAGGACAAGGCGCTGGCTGAAATGCAGCGGGTGCTCAAAACAGGCGGTCGCCTGTTGGTGCTGGAATTTTCCCAGGTCTGGAAACCACTGGCTCCCATCTATGATGCCTACTCCTTCAAGCTGCTGCCCATCATGGGGAAACTGCTGGCCAATGATGCGGACAGCTACCGCTATCTGGCGGAGTCCATCCGCATGCACCCAGATCAGGAAACCCTGAAGCAGATGATGCTGGATGCGGGTCTGGGCAAAGTGGATTATTACAATCTGGCCGCCGGCGTTGTGGCGCTACACAAAGGCTGGAAGACCTGATCTCTCATGACCCCACATCACTGAATTGACTTCATTATGCTGAAACTGCTGCTTAACCGCCTGCTTAATCACTTACTGGCCCAGAACAGCTGGGCAAACGATGTACTGCAACCGTTTGCCGGCCAACATGCACGCCTGGCTCTGCCACCAGTGAGCGCCATGCTGACAGTCCTGGAAGATGGCGGCCTGGCCGTGGCGGGAGAAACAGCAGATGCAGATGCCACTATCACGACCTCCCCCTCGCTTGCCTTGCGGATTCTGGCTGGCGATGACACTGCCGGCAACTCCGCCACTATTACTGGCGATACTGAACTTGCAAGCGCCCTGGGGAAAGTGCTGCAAGGTATTTCCTGGGAGTATGAAGAAGACCTGAGCCGAGTCATTGGCGACATTCCCGCCCATGAAATCGTGAAATTTGGCCGTCATGCCGTATCAGAGGTCAAACACCAGACGCTGAACATGGCCAGCATGCTGACCGAATACTGGCAGGAAGAACAACCCCTGATTGCCAAGAAGCGTCATATTGAACAGTTTGTACGTGATGTCGATACGCTGCACGAAGATACTGAGCGACTGCAGAAACGTATCCGCAAGCTGGAAGCCCGTTTGCTGGCGAACCATTAAGGAAAGAAAGCCCACATGCACTGGTTGCGCCTGTTTAAAATCATCTATGTCACCCTGCGTTTTGGCCTGGACGAGTTTATTTTTGGTCATACCAGGTTGCGCCTCCTGCGCCGCCCGGTACAGCTTCTCCTGTTCTGGCGCAACACCTCGCGCCCTCGCGGAGAGCGGCTCAGGTTGGCTCTGGAGTCATTGGGGCCGATTTTCGTCAAATTCGGCCAGATGTTATCCACCAGACGTGACCTGATTCCACTCGACCTGGCCGATGAGCTGGCAAAACTGCAGGATCGTGTACCTGCCTTTGATTATGCAGAGGTGGACACCATCCTCACCCAGGCTTATGGCAAGCCGGTACTGGAGGTATTCGAGAGCTTCGATACAGTTCCTGTCGCCAGCGCTTCTGTCGCCCAGGTGCATTTTGCCCAGCTGCCCGGTGGTATCCCGGTGGCAGTGAAAATCCTGCGCCCAGGCATCAACACCATCATCGAGAAAGACATCAGATTGCTGGACGGAGCAGCATGGCTGCTGCAGACATTGTCTTCCGACGGCAAGCGCCTCAAACCACGCGAGGTGGTAGCTGAGTTTGCGCGCCACATTCACAGCGAGCTCGACCTCATGCTGGAAGCCGCCAATTGCAGCCTGCTCGGGCGCAACTTTGCCGACAAGCGCCTGTTGATCGTGCCAGAAGTCTACTGGGACTGGTGTCATGAGCAGGTCATGGTCATGGAACGCATGACCAGCACACCGGTCAGCCAGGTAGCTTATTTGCGGGAGATCGGTGTCGACATCCCCAAACTGGCGCGCGACGGCGTGGAAATTTTCTTCACACAGGTATTCCGCGATGGTTTCTTCCATGCCGACATGCATCCCGGCAATGTGCAGGTAGCCGACGATGGTCGCTATGTCGCGCTGGACTTTGGCATCATGGGCACACTCAATGATGAGGACAAGCAATATCTCGCGCGCAACTTCCTGGCTTTCTTCCGCCGTGACTATCGTGAAGTAGCCCGCGCCCATATCGAATCCGGCTGGGCACCCAAGGATACACCGATTGACCAATTTGAAACGGCAATCCGCGCCGTTTGCGAACCTATTTTCGATAAGCCGCTCAAGGAAATCTCCTTTGGCAAGGTATTGCTACGCCTGTTCCAGACTTCGCGCCGCTTTGGCGTGGAAATCCAGCCCCAGCTCACCATGCTGCAGAAAACCCTGCTCAATGTGGAAGGCCTCGGGCGTGACCTGGACTCCAACCTCGACCTGTGGACAACAGCTTATCCTTACCTGGAACGCTGGATGTCCGAACAGATAGGCTGGCGCAGCGCCCTGCATAACCTCAAGGCGGAATTGCCTTACTGGAGCAAAATCCTGCCACAGATGCCACGCCTGATTCACCAACAACTGGAGCGTGGGTTGCAACTGCCGCCTGCCAGTGCCGAGCTGCAACGTGTCATTCATGAACACCAGCGCCAGACACGCTGGTTACGCCTGATCTCACTAACCCTGCTCCTGCTGGTGCTATTGCAAGGCAGCGCTCTCCTGCTCTGGTGGTTCAGCCAGCACTGACACCAGGAATACCGCTGTAACCCCATTGTTTTCTAGCGATAAATCCTACTCCCAGCATAAGTTTTTGCTAAAATCTGCCTGCCCTGGACAAGACAGGGCATTTCCCCGTACTTACTCATAGCAAAGGGCTGGTTTAGTGCTGATCTGGTTTGTCATTCTCTACATGTTGGTTTCCATCAGCATCGGCCTGTTTGCTGCCACCCGTGTCAAGACCACCAAGGATTACGCTGTCGCTGGACGCCACCTACCCTTGCCGGTGGTCATGGCAACCGTGTTTGCCACCTGGTTTGGTGCAGAGGCCGTGTTTGGCGTGTCGGCCACTTTCGTCAAAGATGGGCTGAATGGCATTGTCGCCGATCCCTTTGGCTCCAGCATGTGTCTTGTCATCGCCGGTTTCTTTTTTGCCACCCAGCTATACAAGCTTAATATCATCACGCTGGGCGACTTCTATCGCATGCGCTACAACCGGGCAGTGGAAGTGCTCACCACCATTGCCATCGTAGTGTCATACCTGGGATGGGTTGCCGCACAGATCAAGGCACTGGGCCTGATTTTCCACATCATTACCGATGGTGCTGTCAGCGAGGAAGCCGGAATGATACTGGGAACCGTCATCGTGCTGACCTACACAACACTAGGCGGCATGCTGTCCGTCGCCATCCTGGACTTTGTCCAGATGAGCGTCATCATCGGCGGCATGCTCTATATTGCCTATATGGTCTCCGGCATGACTGGCGGCATTGCACCCGTCGTTGAACACGCCAGACTTGCCGGCAAGCTGGACTTTCTCCCGCCTGCCGATCCCTGGCTGTGGATCACATTCATCGGTGCATGGATGACCATGATGCTGGGGTCCATACCCCAGCAGGATGTATTCCAGCGCATTACTTCCGCCAAGAGCGCAAAAGTCGCCATCTGGGGTTCCGTTCTCGGCGCTTCAGTCTACTTCTGCTTCACATTCGTGCCGATGTTCATTGCCTATTCAGCCACCATCATTGATCCTGGCTTTTTCAATACGCTGATCGACCAGGACTCACAGCGCGTCCTGCCCACCCTGGTATTGCAACACATGCCGATTGCCGCGCAGGTGATCTTCTTCGGCGCCGTACTGTCCGCCATCATGAGCTGCTCGTCCGCCACCCTGCTCGCCCCCTCCATCTCCTTTGCGGAAAATATCGTGCGCGGCTATTTCCCGCACCTGGATGACCGGGGATTCCTGAAAGTCATGCGCATCTGTCTGGTCTGCTTCGCCGGCTGCGTCCTGATCTATGCACTCAATACGGAACTATCCATTTTCCGCATGGTGGAATCTGCCTACAAGATCACACTGGCGGGCGCTTTCGTGCCGCTGTTCTTCGGCGTGTTCTGGAAACGCGCGACCAACCAGGGCGCCTTGGCAGCCATCATCGGCGGTATCGGCACCTGGGTGTTGGTGGAAGTATTGGTGGGCGAAGAAGGCTTGATACCACCGCAATTGCTGGGGCTGGGCGTCAGCATCATCGGCATGGTGGCAGGCTCGCTCCTGCCGCAGAAGATCACCCATAACCGCCACGAACAGCCCGGCTACCTGAAGCACCAGGAATAAGCAGTTACTTTATCCCCTGCGTGCTTGCCGCCACTGGCGGATATATGGCCAGTAACTGGCAATGATCAGGGCCAGTGCCAGCAAGAGGTATACCCAGCGCAGGGAATACGCTGTCACGAAACTGGCAACAGGCTTCTGTTTCTGTACAAAGCTATAAAACTCAGGCCTGTCCTCGCCCAGGATATATTGTCCATGAATTTCTTCCGCCAGCTCCTTCAGGTAGTCAGACTCCAGCTTGGAAAGATAGCGATCAAAATCTGCAGATGCCACCACAGGGTCGGGATCATCGCGGCTGGTATCGTTGTAAGTAATGCCGACCGCACCTGCCGAATTCTCCTTGGCATCAGAAGACCAATAACCTACCCATTTGTTACTTGAGTTATAGCGTGGGATTGCCACATCTTCATTGCCACCGATACCGACGAATACAATATTCTCGCCAATCTGTACATCATCCAGCCTGAGCTTGTTGATCGCATTCACCTTGGGTGCTTCATCTCCATCCGTGAAAAACAGCAGGCGTGCTGGTGCATTCAACGAATCAAATACCTTGGCGGCCCCCTTGACCCCGAAGCTGATACGGCTGTTGCCACGCCATGACATGCGCCACTCCAGGTGTTCTATCGTATCAACGATGACGTCGTAGTTGGCGCATGTTTCCAGCGGCGTGAATATCAAGGCAACATCCTCTGCTGCGAACACACCCAGACTGAAATAGGTGCCGCACGGCGAGTTCTCCACCAGTTTGCGCATCAGGTGGCGTGTATACGCCATACGGCTGACCTGCTTGCCATTAAGACGCATATCCTCAGCGTTCATGCTCTGCGACACATCCACCAGCAACAAATAATTGTGCACCTGCTGCTTGAGCGGCACCTGCGGCTTGAAGATAGCGAGCAATAACAACAGCACGACCAGCAAGTACAAACCGGACTCATAGTGGTCCTTGACCCAACGCCAGGCACTGCGCATGTTCACCACCTGCTTCATGGCAGCCCTACCGGGATGTTGCTCAGCTCCATGCCTTCCTGCTCTTTCTTGAGTCCTTCTATCCCGTTAGGCTGGACCAGCAACATCAGGCTGAGATTAAATTTGGCCTGGCGGAATCCCGGATCAAGACGCAAAGCCTGTTCATAGGCAATCCGGGCTTGTGATAGCTCATACTTGGCCTCATCCTTGAGGCTGCCATCATCATTCAGGCGTCGCACTAGGCCAGCCTGCAACAAGTTATTGCCAATGTTGTATTGCACCAATGCCTGTTGCGGATCGCTCAAGCCAGTTTCCAGTAACTGGCTGAAACTCTGTACTGCATGTTTGTAATCACCAGCCTCGCCCAGCTTGTATGCTGCCATCATTTTCTTCTCGAAGGCATAAGCATCACCACGCACCAGCTCACCAGCCTTGATCTGCTGGTTGACTGTCTGCCGCTGCCACAACGCATTCGCTTCATAGATACTGCCTAGCAACCCTGCTATAGCCAGCAGGCCGAACACCAGATTAAGACCTTTTATACGGATTCCCATGTATGTACCCTGAAATTTTTGATTACCAGCATGCCCAGGCTCAGCACCAGTGCCACCACAATCAGGTCTTGCGCATAATCCCGTCCCGGGACGGTCACGGCATACTGGATTGTGTTCTTTTCCCGGCTATCGATATCCTGAATCGCCATTTGCAAAGAGGTAGGGTTATCGGCCTCATAGGCCTTGTAGGTGATCTTGAGTGACTTGAAGAAACGATCCAGCTGAATGGCTGCCGGTCCACGATCCTCCTCAAACACGCGATCACCAAAAATACTCACATCATCAGGCTCGCGCAGCACGATCCAGTACAACTTGATGTCCTTGCTCTTCAACTCCTCCTGAATCCTGGCCTTGACCCGAGGGCTGAGTTTGCCTGCACCATCAGATAACAAAATAATGGCGCGTGAACCGGAACTCTGGATGCTATCGAACAGCGACGCTGCCTGAGTCAGGCCGGCACCAATATTGGTCTGGTTGATACCTGCGCTGGTTGCGGCATTGATGGCAGCATGAATGGCATGACGGTTGGAGGTAATTTTTACCCCGTACAAAGCTGAATTGGTAAATGCAACCACGCCCATCATGTCATCCGGCCTGGAATCAATAAACTGCGTGATCAGGCGTCTGGCCGCACCGGACTTGATTTCCCCTGCACGACCACTGCTGGCATCACCAGCAAAGGGATGATCCATACTCACGCTACGATCAATGACCATCACGGTCTGCGCCCCTTTTCCCACCCGGGTTACAACTTTGTCGCTACCCTGTGGCGCAGCCAATGCCAGAATCAGGCAGGTGATAATGGTGGCAGTCACCCATTTCAGCAGTCGCACGATATTGTCCGAAAACGGGTCTTCCGGCACCATTTCCAGCCACGAATAGCGCTGTCCCTGCAAACTCTTGAGCCAGAAAGGCAGGAGTGCCAGAGGTAATAGCAGCAAGGCCCAGGGATGCAGAAAACTCATGTGACTCTCCGCTCACAATCCCGCAAGCGACGGCATAACTGCTGTACACGCCTGATCAGCACCGCGCTGTCGACGCTCTCCCTGGTAAACAGCAAAGTTTCGGAGTACTGGAAGAAATCCTCAATTTCCGTTGCCAGAGATTGGTATTGTGGATTTTCGGCGAAAAAACCATCCAATTGCCGGCGGAACAGCGTCTGCCCGTAAACCTGGTTGAAAGCCTGGTGCAGATACACCAAGGCCTGCACATGATTGCCTGACTGCAGTGGCAATTTGCGTAATTGACGGTATGCCTGGGCGAAGTTGCCTCCCATCCATGGCAGCCAGCGCCGCTCTGCATTGATATACACCAGGCCACCCAGCCCTAACAGCAATGCCGCCAATGCAATCCCCAGTCGTTCCACTCCTGTCTCGAGCAAGGCAGGTTTACGCTGAGGCTGGGCCTGGCGCCGTGCAGTATGGATATCACCAGCTACCAGCGGGGAATACCAGAAATGCCAGGCCGGGATGCCAATATCCACGGCAGCATCTCCTCCAGACAAGGCCAGGTTCATGGCGGGCAGGTGCAGGACTTGTGCCTTGCTGGCTGCAGCAAAGACCTGGTAACTCAGCTTGAGCTCGTAACGCTGCCCATCTCCGGCCTTCTCACTTTTCAGCGCAACTCCCACGATTTCAATCCCATCCTCACGCTCGCCCTTGAGCGGCAGGGATGATTTTGGCAAGACATAGGGAGATTTTGCTTCTATCACCAATGTCCTTTCCAGCACATCGCCGATTTCCACGCCGGTACTGACACGAGGGTTATCGAGTCTGACCAGGGTCGCCTCCTCTGCATAGGCAGCTGCTCCATGGAACAGGCATATGCAGAACAACATCATCGTTTTTTTCATACTGTCATGTATTTTTCAAAATAATGCGTCATGGACTCGGCCTCAAAACTGCCACTGATGAAATGTGGTGGACTTTCAAAAGCCAGGAATAAATCTTCCAGCGCGAGTTTGCGTTGCTCAAAAGCCGTCATGAATTTTGCGCGGATAGACTCACGGAAGAAAATGGTACGGTCACGCCCGGTTTCCGGGTCCAGTAATGTGCCCAGGCCAAAGCGTGGCAGGCGGCGATACTCTTCCTCCTCCCATAACACGATGGGGACTACCTGGTGCCGTGAAAACATATTCATGGCCTGGATGATGGTATCGAACGGCAGATGAAAATCCGAAATCCAGAATACCAGCCCCTTGTTCTGGCTCAGGAGTGGTGCTGCTTCCAGAATACCCGCCGAACTACGTCCCAGTGCCTCAATATCCGTAAATGTTTCAATCCGTTCCAACGCCTCGTGCACCTGGTAGCTCAACGGCAGGACATAATCGTCCAGCACATGCTGGTCATACCCGATCAGGCTGAATACATCATTTTCTGCAGATACAGAATACGCAACCGATGCGGCCACTTCCTGCATGATTTCCATCTTGCGCCGCTCCCCCCGATATTGCATGGAGCTGGAAAGATCGCATACGGCATATACTGGCGTGATCGAATCATGATTGAATAACCGCACCTGGACTTGCTCGTATGGATCTCGCAGGCTCTGGCGCAGGTCCATGCGGCGCAGGTCAGGATAATCGATCAGGGAAGTATTGCCCTTGTATTCAAACCCCAGCCCGCGCTGTATACCCAGATGATCGCCAGCATGCACACTGGAAGACTTCCAGGGAATCTGGTACGAAAATGGCTTGATATAGGACGGCAACATGGCTCAGGCAGGAACCGCCACTGTCTGCAGAATCCTGGCGGTCAATTCCCGCGCCAGCACCGTACGACGGCTTTCATACATGCTGTTGAATACCAAACGGTGTGCAATGACTTCGTGGAATACGGCATGAATATCCTCCGGATAGAGATAATCACGGTCCATCAGCCACGCATGCACGCGCGCCGCCTTGAGCAGCATTCCCATGCCACGGGGGCTGGCACCAGCCTGGATCAGGCGCTGCATATCCACACCATCCAGTGTGATACCGAATGCCTGTGGCTTTTGCGTGGCATTCCATAACTGCATGACATAATCTTCCAGCGCAGCAGAGGATTGCACATGCTGCTGTACCACATCAGCAAAGTCATTCAATTCATTGAACGGCAGCAACCCCGACTCAACCCGTTGCGTCAGCTTTTCTGCATGCTGGAAACGGGTATCAAATACCAAGGCCTTGCGTAGCGCCATGTCATCCGGCACATCAATGGGAATTTCCATCATGAACCGGTCACGTGCTGCGGCAGGAATTTCAAACGTCTCGTTCTTCTCCACCTGGTTCCGGTCCGCAAATACAATCATATGCGGCAGGCGGTATTCGCGCTTGAATGCATGCAGGTGGCGTTCCGCCATGACACGCAGCATCAGCGCATGTACTTGTGGACGTGCGCGATTGATTTCATTGAAAAAGAATACGGACAGATTCTCACCGGCTCGCAGCAAGGGACCTTCATCAATCTGCGGACGTCCCTCGGGACCCAGATAGGTGTGGTAAACCAGGTCATTGGGCATCAGGTCCACCGTACCTTCCACCCGCTCATACGCACCACCGATCCCGCGCGCCACTGACTGCAACAGGGTCGTTTTACCTACGCCCACGCCACCTTCCAGCATGACATGGCCTCGCGCAAAAATGGCAATATTTATCAAGCGTATGGCCGCATCCTGGCCTACAATCACACCCCTCACCTCATCTTCGAGCTTAAGGGCACGTATTCTCCAGTCTGCCAACTGGTTATCAGCTGCTGCACTCGCCATATTCATCCTCAATCGCATACATTAAATATACCAACCTGTATACATTAACGGATGAATGTACTTTTCACAACCATTTGAGGAAAATTTTCCCGACAAACTGGGAAACAAGGAAATACTGAATGCAGCTGATTTCTATATGTTCACCCTATCCTGCATGGCAACGTAATGCATGGAAATACTCAACAGTATAGTAACGCCCGCCATGATTTTTGCATGAATATCATGCACTTGCGATAGATTTTCATTCAATATCCATCTGGGTAATCAACATCACAACCCAAGCGCACTTCAGATAGCTTTCTGACACACCCTGCAATAAAAAGTGGAACGCTGCCCCAGCCGCAATACCTCAATCGGCGTTTGACACACCCGGCATGCCTCACCCGTGCGCCCATAAACAAAATAGGTTTGCTGGAAATAACCAGGATTACCGTCTGCTCCAAAGAAGTCGCGCAAGCTACTGCCGCCAGCCTGTAATGCAGCCTGCAGGGTCAACTTGATTTCCTGCACCAGACGTTCACATTGCTGTAGATCCAGCGAACGTGCTGGCGTCTGCGGGTGAATTCCGGCACGGAACAATGATTCGCTCGCGTAGATATTACCCACCCCGACAACCAGGTGACTATCCATGATAACGGTCTTGATAGGAGAAGAGCGGCTGCGAATGGCGCGATGCAGGAAATCGCCATTGAATGTCTCGTCCAGAGGTTCAGGCCCCAGCACACTGAGCAGTGCATGCGATTCTGGCTGTGTCCCTGCCCACAGAACTGCGCCAAACCGCCGGGGATCCCGCAGACGCATGACGCGCCCATCAGCAAAATGTAGGTCAAAATGATCATGCTTTTCCGGAGCAGTATCCTGCTCCAGCAAGCATAAGCGCCCGGACATGCCCAAGTGCAGGATCAGGCAGCCACATTCAAACCGAGCAATGATATATTTGCCACGCCGCTTTAATTCCAGCAGCCTGGCGCTATCAAGTGTTTGCGGCAGGTGCCCGGGAATCGGCCAGCGCATCGCTGGTTGCCGTATCACAACCCGGGAGACTACCGCTCCGACCAAAGGCTCCAGGCCACGCCTGGTGACCTCAACCTCGGGTAACTCAGGCATCTGGCAGGCACTCCAGTGGCATGTCTACCGGCTCAGTCCCACAGGAGGATTCAGCATGGTAAACCCGACATCAGCCGGGAAGTAATAGCGCATTCCCTCGTCAGGACGACCAAGTATCAGTTGTGGAGATTCCTGTAACTTGTCAAACCTCACTTGTTTGCCATCCTTGAGCTTGATGGAAACAAAAGGATAGCTCTCCTTGCGGTCAGGAGTATAAGGCTCTACCGAGAGTGCGCGCACCTTGGTCCAATACCCATCGAACCACTCATTGATGTCATTCTGCTCCGGCTTGGCTCCGGGCGCAGATACCTGCCACTTGCCATGCTCATCCAGATTCAACTGCAGACGCACTTCTTCCCACTGCTCAAGGTGAGATAAATCAAAGCCTGCAATTTCCTCACGCGGTTTCAGTGGGCTTTTATCCAGCATTTCCACCAACTGCGTAGCAGCCGTTTCCGAATACAAGCCGGATAACAGATACACAGCATCCTTGTAAGCGACATATTGCTCGCCAGTGACCGGGTTATATATGCCGAAAATAAACTCTTCATTATTGAGCTTGATTTTCAGTCGTGGATTATCCATACCGAATCGTGCTGCATCATTGGCTGGGAATTTCTCGCTGCTCTTGGCTGCCACAATAGACACCAGTCGCTGTACTGTCTGCTGGTCTGCCCTAGCTGAGTATGGCTGGGCCAGGCGCCAGAAACCATCGATTTTTTCCAACACCACTGCAGCCTTGGCAGGAAACTCAATACTGAGTCTGTCAAAATCAGCCAGCTTGAGTGTAGACACTTCGTAGCTGGGTGGTGCTTCTTGTTCATGCTGCGGGTTCAGGTACAGAAATGCCCCGACACCAGCCACTAATAACAGCAACACCAGGTTAATCAGCCATCTTGCCCTCATGCTTTACGACGCCTCCACCAGATCACAAACCCGATCACAATCAGAATCACTGGCAAAATACGGCTGAATCCGATGAAGACAAACTGGGCAAGCAGGTTGGACCAGCCTTCAGATGGAATCACGATATTGACATCCTTAAGGGGTTTAGGCTGTATGGTAATCAGCTTGTCATCACCAGCCAGCCAGTTCACTACATTCAAGCCCAGATCAAGATTGCCACCATTGGAAAGGAATGTATTGGCGAGGAAATTACCATTCCCGACCACGACCACTCGCTGCCCTTTTTCAGCATATTTACGCTCCAGCGCAACTGCAACATTGATAGGTCCTGGCAAATCCTTCTTGCTGTCAAAACTGACGTTGTTATCCACTTTTCCAGTTTCCAACCAGCCATTAGGTGCCACCTCGACCAGATTGGAAACACGCCAGCCGTTGTCATAAGAGCTCTCGGCATGCACCATGCGCGCCTCAGGGAACAAGGTACGCAACATGAAGTTCTTGGTAATGGCATGCTCGCCGTACTGGTTGGCAAACGCAACCTTCGCATCTGCGCCATAACGGGTTGCAGACAGGTCAACCACCATTCCCGGCGTTAATTGCAAACCAAGATATTCAGCAATCGGCTGCAACCCATGCAGGTTGATTTCATCATCAATCAACCACAGGAGGTTACCTCCCTTTTCCAGGTAGAGCTTGATCTTATTGACCTCAACCTCGGTCAGGTCCACGGCTGGGCTGGCGACAACCAGCATAGAGCCATTGCCTGGCACTTCAGGCTCAGTCAGCAGGTCCGGATTAGAAAGCTTGAACCCCTTCTTTTCCAGATGACGGCCAAAATCCCCTAAATCATGGTTTTTCACCCCAATCAGGCTACGCTCGCCATGTCCATCCAGGAACATGATGGCATTCTGGTTGGTACGTGACAGGCGCACCAGCAGGTTAGTCATGTCCTGCTCAATGAATGCCTGTGGCGGCACAATATGCTCGGTACGCTGTTTATACTCAACCACCAATTCCAGCTCGGCCTTCACGCCTGCATCCTGAGTAGCCTTGGGCTCTTCAGTCGGGCTGACAAAACTCAGGTGGATATCCGGCTTGACGCGCTGGTAGCGCTCAACAAACTTATTGATGTATTTGCGCGTGTCATTATCCTTGACCACGTACGCCGTAATATTGATAGGGCCATCCATCTGCTTGAGGATATTGGCGCTGCCCTCAGTCAAGGTGTTGCGACTGCTCTGTGTCACATCACGGCTGGCGTGATATTGATATGCAAGGAATCCAAGCAGGAATACCAGCGCCAGAAACAGCACAACAAAGAAACTGTTCTGCATGAACAATTGGAAACGTAGTTTGCGATTGGTTTTCATAAACTCTCTCAATCAGCCACGCAAGCGGTCTGCATCCAGCCTACGAACAGTCAGGGTCAGGAAGGTAATGATAAATAACAGGAAGTAAGCAATATCACGGGTATCAAGCAAACCACGTGAAAATGGTTCGAGATGTCGCATCAGGGACAGATTGGCAAGGGTATTGCTCGGGTCACCTGACAGGAAGTACTCAATCAACTGCAATGCCAGTAGCGCAACGAATGTGATAATGGCAGCCACTACCGGTTGCTGTGTAGTACTGGAAACATAAGTTCCCAGTGCGCAATAGCTTGCAACCAGCAGCAGCAGTCCCAGAAGATTGGCAAATAGATATCCAAAATCGATATCTGCCCATAAGTTGAGAGACAACACCATCAGGGCAATCAGGAACACACTGGCTGACAGAAACGCGAGCAAGCCAAAAAACTTGCCCAGTACGATTTCTGTCAGTGACAAAGGAGCACTGAAGAGAAAAGTCAGCGTCTGCTGACGCCGTTCTTCGCTGATCAGGCGCATGGAAAGCAATGGCACAGCAAACAGCATAATGAACGGTGCAACACCAAATACGCTGGCGCCGACAAACTCAGTCACCCCCATACGCTGGTCAGGCCGCATCATCCCTGACATGGTAAGGAAGTATTGATCCACCCCCATGACAAAAAAGGTGGCAAACACAAACTGCAGCAAGGCAAGAATCACCCAGCCCATGGGCGAGGAAAACAAGCCCTTCAGTTCTTTTCTGGCTATATTGACGATCATGAGGAATACCTTACAAATACATGCTGGCCCGGTCAGGCAACAGCAGCATCCTGGAATGTTAACTGGACAAAAACCTCTTCGAGCGAAGTCTGGTCAGGATTGATCTGGAACAAGCCCCAATTCTGGCTGACTGCCGCCTGTATCAATGCCTCAGTAGGCACCGCACCAGGCGTGTGCCGGATGCGGAACAGATTGTCTTTCAGCACTTCGATGGCTTCTACACCAGGGATGCTCAGCAACACCTCCTGAGCTGGTGCCTGCTTGAGTCCCAGGAGCAGGCGGCTACCATGCCGCTGTTGCTTCAGGACATCAATATCACCGTTGAATACCATGGTGCCCTTATGAATAATCTGCACCCGGTCGCACACCATCTCGACTTCAGGCAGGATATGTGTGGAGAGAATGACACTATGTTCACCTCCCAGCTCCTTGATTAGCGCACGAATGTCACGGATCTGGATAGGATCCAGCCCCACAGTCGGCTCATCAAGAATCACGACCATGGGATTATGAATAATCGCCTGGGCGATCCCAACCCGCTGCTGATACCCTTTGGATAGATTCTCAATCAGGCGCTTACCCATTTCCGTCAAACCGCAACGTTGCTTGGCAATATCAACGGCCTTCCTGATATGCTGACGGCTGACACGGTGCAGGCGTGCAGCAATGGTCAGGAACTCATCCACCGTCAACTCCCGGTACAAGGGAGGCTGCTCTGGCAAATAGCCGATCAGCGCCTTGGCATCCTTGGGCTTCTCCATCATATTGATGCCACAGATCTCCACGGATCCATGGCTGGGAGCCAGGTTACCGGTCAGCATCTTCATGGTGGTAGACTTCCCAGCACCATTCGGGCCGAGAAATCCCAGCACCTCGCCTTTATTCAGGCTGAAACTGACATCATTGACTGCTGTACGACCGCCATACTTGCGGGTTAGCTCTGATGCTTCTACGGTGATAGTCGTCATAAATTGAAGTTACTTCGAGATGAACAATTCGGTTTCCTAAGGGGTGCTAAGTTAAAAAAACACCACTCTCCTGTCAAGTTTATTGCATTTCCAGCCATGAGGAAAAATATGGATGTGAGGCCAATTTCATTGAAATATTGCACTTAATTCTGCATCAGGCAGGCCAGGCACCCAGGAAAAAACATACTGGTTCGTACACCTGCCACACGCAGATGGAATGCATGCCAAAGCGCATTATGGGTGAACTTGCAGACACTGTCACGGACTAAGTGTTATGGTGAAAAATCACGTCAATCTCGTGTTAAACCCATTGAAAACATCACGCGCAAGCCCCAATATGCCAATAATTCATCAGCAAGTGAGATATCCCTGAACATGCCTATCCGCAAAAAGATCGCCATCGCAGTGACTTGCGCTGCAATATCCCTGGGTATCACCAATACCGTCAGTGCTGCAGCCAAGAGTGGAAATACGCCGTTCCAAGCAACACTTTCAGGTGAGTTTGTATATAAATACTTGATTGGTGAGATTGCTGGACAACGTGACCAGCTTGACTTGTCGAGCGCCCTGTTTCTTGACCTTGCAAAAAGCAGCCAAGATTCGCGGCTGGCAGAGCGTGCAGCCAAAACCGCCGTCATGAATAACGATGGACGCACCGCCATTGAGGCAGTCAACCTGTGGTCACAGCTTGATCCCGCTTCTACAGAAGCCCATCAGGCCCTGACCCAGATGCTGATCAATATCGGCAAGCTGAATGAGGCAAAACCACATCTCAAGCACCTCCTGGCCAACGAAGAAGGCCGGGCCAGCGGCTTCATGTTCCTGAACAATCTGCTTGCCCGCCAACAAAACAAGGCCGAAGTACTGGCACTGATACAGGAGCTGGCCCGAGACTATCCTGACCTGCCAGAATCCCACTTTGCCGTTGCCCACGCTGCATGGGGTGCAGGCAATATTGATCTCGCCACCAGTGAGCTCAGCCAGGCAGATAAATTGCGTCCAGGCTGGGAGATGGCAGCGCTGATGCAAGGACAGATCCTGCTGGGACAATCCCCTGCACAGGCGGAAAGCTTCTATCGCGACTTCCTGGAACAGAATGACAATGCCAATGAAGTCCGGCTGGCACTGGCACGCATTCTGGCAGGAGAGAAGAAGTTTGATGAAGCAAAAAACGAATTTATCAAGCTGATAGAAGCCTCCAACGGCAACCCGGAGATTTTGGTGGTCATTGGCCTGCTTTCGCTGCAAGCCAACCAACTGGATGAAGCCGAGACATACTTCAAGGATGCCTTGAACAAGGAATTCAAGGATAAAAGCCAGATCTATATTTACCTGGGGCAAATCGCCGAAAAGAAACGCAACGACGACGAGGCCTTGCAGTGGTACAACAAAGTCGCGACGGATGACATACGCTACGTCGACTCGCAATTAGGTGTGGCAAACGTCATCACTCGTCGCGAAGGCATCGATGCAGCCATCCAATCACTGGAAAACCTCCCGAACCTGACGGAAACCCAGCGCGCAGCTGTCATACACGCCCAGGCCAATGTACTGACACAGGCCAGGCGTTACCAGGAGGCATACGATCGCCTTGAACTGGCAGTCAGCACACTGCCCAATACGCCAGAGATTATTTACGATTTTGCCATGGCGGCTGAACGTATCGACAACCTGAACACCATGGAGCGCGAACTACGCAAACTCATCAAGATACAGCCCGAGTTTTCCCAGGCATACAATGCTCTGGGCTATTCACTGGCTGACCGCAACATCCGCCTTGAAGAAGCCAAAACCTTGATTGAAAAAGCGCACGAACTCAGCCCCGATGATCATTACATCATCGACAGCCTGGGCTGGGTACACTATCGCCTCGGCAATCTCGACAAGGCTGTGGATTTTCTGCGCCAGGCCTATTCCCAGCAACCAGACCCGGAAATTGCCGCACACCTGGGCGAAGTACTCTGGCAACAAGGCAAGCATGATGAGGCTGTTAAAACCTGGGATTCCGCACTGACTGCCTTCCCGGAAAATGAAGTGCTGCTCAGCACCAGCAAGAAATTCAAGCGCTGATGTGGTCTACAGTCTGCAGGCACTGGTCACTGGCCGGGATCATGTTGATACTGGCTGGCTGTGCCAGCGTTCCTCCCGCCATCCAGCCCAGTACACCGGAAATTCATCAGCAGCACCTGGCGGACCTGGCAACCATCCAGCAATTCCACCTCAAGGGACGCATCGGCGTACAGACTGACACGCGTGGGTTCTCAGGCTCCACGCAATGGCAGCACTCCGCAGCACAGGACCAGATTGCCCTGTTCTCTCCCCTGGGCAGCCAGGTTGCCTCCATCACCCGCACTCCGCACGGGGTCAACCTTGTGACAAGCGACAACAAACGCTATGAAGCAACAGATGCAGAAACCCTGACGGAACAAAACCTGGGTTGGCGCCTGCCGATGAGCGGATTATCAGACTGGGTACTCGGCCGCCCTGACAAACATGCAGTAGACACGGTGCAATGGGATGAAGCTGGCCGCATCACCAGCCTGGAGCAAGATGGCTGGCATATTGAATATGGCCAATACGTTCTCACCGATAATCATCAACTGCCTACAAGAATTACCCTGCGCAACGCCAGCAAACTGACACTCAAATTGATAGTACAGCAATGGCAGATACAGTAAACGCCACCATGCACGACTTCCAGCCATTCCCTGCACCAGCAAAAATCAATCTGTTCCTGCACATCACTGGCCGTCGCCCTGACGGCTATCATTTAATGCAAAGCGTATTCCGCCTGCTGGATTTTGGCGACACCGTCCATATTCGCCCTCGTCATGATGGCGCCATCTGCCGCACAGAGCCCATACCCGGCGTCGCGGAAATTGATGATCTATGTATCCGTGCCGCAACATTGCTGCAGCAACATACAAACAGCAAGATGGGTGCCGATATTCACGTTTCCAAACACACCCCGATGGGAGGAGGCCTGGGTGGCGGAAGTTCAGACGCCGCCACTGTGCTGCTTGCGCTCAACCACCTCTGGCAACTGGGACTGAAACGCGAAGAACTCATCGCGCTGGGGCTGCAACTGGGCGCAGATGTCCCTTTTTTTATTTTCGGCCAGAACGCCTGGGTGGAGGGAATTGGTGAAAAACTTCAACCAATTCAACTCCCTCACACTTGCTATCTGGTCATCACCCCCAGAGTGCACATTTCCACAGCAGAAATTTTTTCATCAAAGGAATTGACAAGGGACACGAAACCCACCACAATGGCGACCTTTCTGACGGGCATGGTTCAAAACGACCTCGAAACCGTAGTGAGACAGCAGTATCCGGAAGTGGCGAAAACCCTGATTTGGTTGTCGCAGTTTTCCAAGGCTCGCATGAGTGGATCTGGTGCATCGGTATTCGCAGAATTCGAGAATCAGGAGCAAGCAGAAGCTGTACTTGCCAGAGTCAAGCAAACACGCGAACTGCAGCAATATGCAGATTGTGAAGTGAGTGGATTCTGTGCACATGGATTGAATCGACATCCATTGTACACTTTAGCTGACTGACAGAAAGCAACGGTCAATTGGGGAGTCGCCAAGCTGGTTAAGGCACCGGATTTTGATTCCGGCATGCGAAGGTTCGAATCCTTCCTCCCCAGCCAGAATAAAAGCGTGTAACTTAAAAATTACACGCTTTTGTTTTTTGCACGCGATTTATCTCAACACATAAGGATTCCAACTGTGGCCAAGGGCGACATGATGGTATTTACCGGCAACGCCAACCGTACGCTTGCCGAAGAAGTGGTAAACCACCTGGGAATAGAACTGGGACAAGCCACAGTTGATCGTTTCAGCGATGGCGAGGTGATGGTCGAGCTGCTGGACAATGTCCGCGGCAAGGATGTATTCATCCTGCAATCAACCTGTATGCCGACCAATGATCATCTGATGGAAGTCATGGTCATGGTGGATGCGCTGAGGCGCTCCTCCGCTGCACGTATCACGGCAGCCATTCCCTACTTCGGCTATGCGCGCCAGGATAGACGCCCCCGCTCTGCACGTGTTGCAATTACCGCCAAGGTAATCGCCAACATGCTGACAACCGTCGGCGTCAACCGCTTGCTGACGATGGATCTGCACTCTGACCAGATTCAGGGGTTCTTCGATATTCCTGTAGACAATATCTACGCCACCCCTATCCTGCTCAATGATCTGGTGCAGCAGAAGTACGAAGATCTTGTAGTAGTATCTCCGGATGTTGGTGGTGTGGTACGTGCCCGTGCAGCAGCCAAGCATCTGAATGTAGACCTGGCCATTATCGACAAACGTCGTCCCAAGCCCAATGTGGCCAAGGTCATGAACATCATTGGTGATGTGTCTGGACGTACTTGTGTATTGATGGACGACATGGTGGATACAGCCAATACATTGTGTGAAGCCGCGATTGCGCTGAAACAACAAGGTGCAAAGAAAGTGGTAGCCTACTGCACACACCCGGTCCTGTCCGGTGAAGCTGTCTCACGCATCACCAACTCAGAACTGGATGAAATGGTTGTCACCAACACGATTCCATTGCGTCCGAACGCACAACAATCCCCGAAAATCCGGGTGGTCAGTGCAGGAGAACTGTTTGCGGAAACCATACGCCGCATCAGCAATGAAGATTCAGTCAGCTCCCTGTTTGTAGAATAAACAGGAGCATGGTTCCGGTGGCTGTGAAAACAGCCACCTTTTCTGTTATCTGGTCGCGGATAACAGGCAAACCCGAGGCCGGAAGGCCTTTTTTAGGAGTAGTAAAATGGCAATTGTAATTAAAGCAACCACACGCGAAGGCAAAGGTACGGGTGCGAGCCGCCGTCTCCGTCGCGCTGGTAACGTTCCTGGTGTTGTATATGGTGGTGACAAGGAAGCAGTCAGCCTGGACTTCAACCACAAGGACCTCTTCATGGAGTTCCGTCATGAGGCATTCCATGCTTCCATCCTGACACTGGAAGTGGATGGCAAGAAAGAACAAGTATTGCTGCGTGACTACCAGCTGCATCCAGTTCGCAACACTATCCAGCACATTGATTTCCAACGTGTAAGCGCCAGTGAAAAGATTCACGTAAAGGTGCCTTTGCACTTCATCAATGCTGATGTTGCTCCTGGCGTGAAGCTGGGTGGCGGTATCGTCAGCCACATCCTGACCGAAGCAGACGTAAGCTGCCTGCCTAAGGATCTGCCAGAATTCATCGAAGTGGATCTGGGCAATCTGGAAGCTGGTCAATCCGTTCACCTGTCCGAAATCAAACTGCCTAAGGGCGTAGAATTCGTACAACTGGCTCATGAAAACGATGCTGCAGTTGCATCAGTTTCCAAGCCACGTGGCGGTGCAGCAAGTGATGCCGATGCTGCTGAAGGCGAAGCAGAAGGTGAAGCTGCTGCCGAATAATTCCGGCATACATGCTTAAACGCGCGTCCTGGGCAACCAGGGCGCGCGTATTCATTTTAAAGAGTCAACTTCATGAACGGAATTAGGCTTTTTGTCGGTCTGGGCAACCCCGGCCCACAATACGAAGACACACGCCACAACGCGGGTTTCTGGTGGATAGACCAGGTCTGCGCACAAACCTCCAGCAAAACCAGCCTGGAAGCGAAATTCTTTGGCTTGAGCGGACGCCTGAATGGTCAAACTGATACCTGGCTGCTCAAACCTACCACATTCATGAACGCCAGCGGCCGCTCAGTCGCCGCACTGGCGCGTTTTTACAAAATTCCTGCAGAAGCCATCCTGGTCATCCATGACGAACTAGACCTGCCACCCGGCACAGCCCGCCTGAAAAAAGGAGGCGGTCATGGTGGTCACAACGGCCTCAAGGATATCGCCGCCCAACTCGGCACCAATGACTTCTGGCGCCTGCGTCTGGGCGTAGGCCACCCCGGCGACCGCAATGCGGTTGTCAACTATGTACTGCGCCCTCCCTTACGCGATGAAATGCAGCAGATAGAATACGCGATGGACGACAGTACACTCGTATTGCCACAACTGCTCGAAGGCAAGTTCGAGGAAGCCATGCTCAAACTGCACACCAAGACCAGATAATTTAACTTTAGGAACAGGCAAATCACCATGAAATGCGGAATTGTTGGCCTACCCAACGTAGGAAAATCCACCCTCTTCAACGCGATTACCCGCGCCGGCATCGAAGCTGCCAATTACCCGTTCTGCACCATAGAACCCAATGTCGGCATTGTCGAAGTCCCGGATCAACGCCTCAAACCGCTGATTGACATCGTCAATCCGCAGAAAATCCAGCCTGCCATCGTCGAATTCGTCGATATCGCCGGACTGGTAGCCGGCGCATCCAAGGGCGAAGGCCTGGGCAACAAATTCCTCGCCAATATCCGTGAAACCGATGCCATTGCCCACGTAGTGCGCTGCTTTGATGATGGCAACATCGTCCACGTAGCCGGCAAGGTTGACCCACTGGCAGACGTTGAAACCATCAACACCGAGCTGGCCTTGGCCGACATGGAAACCGTGGAAAAAACCCTGCAGCGTGAAAGCAAGAAAGCCAAATCCGGCGACAAAGAAGCCATTGCACTCTGCGCCGTTCTGGAAAAAGTTCAGAAACACCTGGATCAAGGCAGCCCCGTACGCACACTGGGCCTGGATGAAGACCAGATCAAACTGATCAAACCCCTCTGCCTCATCACCATCAAACCGGTCATGTACCTGGCCAATGTCGATGAAGGCGGTTTTGACAACAACCCCTTACTGGAAAAAGTCATCGCCCTGGGGCAGCAGGAAAATGCGCCCGTGGTCGCCATCTGCGCCAAGATCGAAAGTGAAATTGCCGATCTGGAAGACGAAGACAAAGCCATGTTCCTGTCGGAACTGGGACTGGAAGAACCAGGCCTCGATCGCGTCATCCGCGCAGCCTACGACCTGCTAGGCCTGCAGACCTACTTCACCGCAGGCGTCAAGGAAGTTCGCGCCTGGACCGTGCGCAAAGGCGCCACCGCCCCACAAGCCGCTGGCGTCATCCACACCGACTTCGAACGCGGCTTCATCCGCGCAGAAGTCATCGCCTATGCTGAATACGTACAGCACAAAGGAGAAAAAGGCGCTCAGGAAGCCGGGAAAATGCGTCTGGAAGGCAAGGATTACATCGTACAGGATGGCGATGTCATGCATTTCCGCTTCAACGTCTAAACAACAACAAACAGCATCATCATGCAAAAGCCAGGGAATGTTACTCCCTGGCTTTTTTATCCTCTAAAACCCTCAAGAAATCTTTGACATTCTACGCACAAGAAAATAGAATAGCGGGCTTGGTTGAATCCATTGGGTTCTGGTGATGTAGCTCAGCTGGTTAGAGCACAGGATTCATAATCCTGGGGTCGAGGGTTCAAGTCCCCCCATCACCACCATACAGCTTCACAGCTATTCAATCCAAGCCAACAAGGCCCGTTGATCCTAAAGATCGCGGGCTTTTTTATTTGGTCAATCCAGATATAGCTAGCTCCCCCTTATCAGCGCTCCGCGTTCACGTATGCCTCTTGCCAATATAGATATAGTGCATTGGGTCTGCCCCCTACTTTTTATTTCCTGTAGGTTCTCCACCAATCTTCAAAAGTAAAGCCAACGCCACAGAAGAATCCCGCTGGAATACAGGCAAGAAACCACCGGCAATACCCCTCAAAACCATCTGTTACCCAAACACCGCTTAACCATCTTATAATTAAAGGTTCATAAATAAAAATACAAAAAAGGATAATAAAGACTAAGAATACAGTCCAAAATATCCAGCGGGTTAAGAAACAAGTGGATAAATCTTTAATCATTTAAAAAGTTTTTAATAATAGGAGACAGGCCACGTTTATGACAATACACCATCAATGCTCCCATGCGTCACGCGTATATGTCTCTTGTCAATATGGATACAGTGCATCATTGTGGCCTGCCCCCCTATTATTCGCAAGGCTACTGTCTTGCGATCGCAACCAACCTCTGTAATTCAGCAAGGCTAAGTTTGAACTCTTCACCCATATCCATCGCGCCTAGTTCCTCCAGCCACTGATCAACGTCGCGGTCAATTCCGCGAACGTGTTTCAACTTTGTGGCGTATGCCCATTCCGCGATCCGCGAATGATCGAGTTCATCGCCGACGAGAAAAACTTCGAGCTCGTGGCTAAAAATTTCCTTCGTATAGCTCATTGCTCCAACTCCGTCCCTATAGGTAATAATAGGTTGGTTACAGGCCACAATTATGGTAATGCATCATCAGCGCTCCCATGCGTCACGCGTATACGTCTCTTGCCAATATGGATATAGTTCATCATTGTGATTTCTCCCCTATTATTTACTCTATTTCAACCATTTTGATTCTGGATTCTTAGCTCTAATTTTAATATCCACATATTCTTTAACAGTATATAAGACAGCAATTATCAGGCTTGCGGGTATGCACGCCTGATAAAACCTTATGGCCCTTTCAGCAGAATCCCATCTCCATTGATCGGCAAAAATCCAAGAGTGAATTGGGTAGTAAAGCTCTGCAAAAGTAATTATGACTAGAAAAACACATAAGCCAATAAACCACATTACAAAAAACAATCCAACTAAATGTTTTAACATTTAATTCTCCGGGAAATTATTTCCAACATTAACAATAGGAATCAGACCACGTTTATGACAATGCATCATCAGTGCTCCCATGCGTCACGTGTATATGTCTCTTGCTAATATGGATACAGTGCATCATTGTGTCCTGCCCCCTATTATTCTGTTATTGATTACGCATCAGACGATCAATTATTTCTAGTGCCTTAACTTTTAACTCTTCTTGTCCAGCGCGAGGACTCTTTGCGAGGGCCATTTTCTTCGCCATTGCCAAATCATGGGTATATCCGTGATTTAATACCCAAAGTGCATAATCAAACTGCACATTGAACACTGCAGCACTAAATGCAGACAGTGGCCCATTTGAATAATTAATATCCGCACCACGTTGCAATAGCAATTCTGCACAATCCATATGAAGATTATTAATTGCCATCATCAGAGGACTGTTGGTGCCATACGCCAGATTTGGATCACCACCATGATCCAGCAGCAGTTGCAATGCTTCCTTGCGGCCACCAGCGGCAGAAAGCCAGACAGGTGTCCCTACTCCATTAGGTTCATACTGGTTGGGGTCTGCACCCAACTCAAGTAACAATTTCATAGCCGGGAGATTTTTTCGAACCAACATCCAGATCAATGGCGTGGCACCATCCTTGCCGAGAGTATTCACATTCACTCCACTGTCCACCAATCGCTTGGCTTCCTTGGTGTCATGTCTGTCCACTGCTTTCAATAGCTTGACTACGCCTTCATCATGATTGAATGCTTCTTGTATTGATCTCCCGGCGAGGGGCAAGTTACCCGCACACGACAACAGGGAGAGAATCAGCAAGCAGATTCCAGATAATATTGTTAGTTTTTTATATTTATTCATGATGGTTATTTCTGGAATAGAGAGAAGTTAGCATGCAGTTAATAGGAATAATAAAGAATGATTATGAGAATGTATCACCATTGCTCCCATGAATAGGATATTACTCTGTCTATTATTTTAGTGGTCTATCTTCATATTGCCGCCATGATTGCTGGACGATGAGTTCAGTCGCACAGCTTCACGCTGTCAGGCCTGATATTACTCTGCAATAGATTTGAAATTTCCACTCGATACATTTGTTGTCAATGTTGTTAAGTGCCTGATCATCAGTAGGATTCCGGCCTTGCAGAGCGATGAATATTTCCCGCTCTGTGCAGGATGCTCCTGCTACAGGTCTGCCTGGCGGCTTTGCTACATTCTCGGCTTTCGGGTTGGGGTCTATGCGATTGTCTCAGGGTAGAGGGCTTTTTATTACGTTACTTTATGTTTTATCAATCCTCCGGATTAGATTGATATTGATATATGCAGGGTTTCTGCTTTTTTGCTGAATAGGTGAATAGGTGAATATTGATAATTAAATTTATTTCACTGATTAAATTCTATATAATCATCCCAATTATAGAAATTTCATTTCAGTAATACATTTATCGACAATTTTCATTTCAACAACAGGATCAAAAAATGGCAGCCATTGATACTAAGAGAGAAAAACTTCAACAGAAAATTTCTGCTCTGACAGAGCAATTACAAGCACTGGAACAAAAGCCAGCTCAGCTGAACCGTCAAAGTGATGGGATGCCGGAGCTGATTGCTGCATTTGACGCAGTTGTGAAAACCAACAAGGTCGCTGCAGTAGATGTGTTCGAAGTGTTGTTGAAAGCGAAGCGTACGGGCCTTACCCTGACAAAGAAAGCCTGATAAGCAGCGTTCTTTCCAAGGCGGGATCATCCCGCCTTTTCTTATTTCCAGTTTCCAGATTCAGCAGGTCAGAGCATCCAGTCGATGGGCAGGATGGAGAGAAATCTGACTAATATCCGCTGTACCAGGCTGGTGCCTGGCTCAATATCATAGTGTTGTTCGATACCGTCCTGCTGTGATATCCAATATATGCTGTTATTTTCATTGAGCCTGACTTCGTAGGCACTGCGCGGGATTTCGTCATCCAGTACTTTGACTGCGCGTTTTGCCAGTACAGGGCTGTCAATGACAAATCCCAGTTCTGTATTCAGCCTGGCTGAGCGTGGATCAAAGTTGAATGATCCGATAAATACATATCGATCATCCACGGTAAATGTCTTGGCATGCAAACTGGAGCCTGAGCTGCCAAATGCGCCCAGGTGGTCTGATACTTTATTCCCGTTTCCCTGTCTGCGCATTTCATACAGCTGGATTCCTGCCTGTAATAATGGTTTGCGCCATTTGGCATATCCTGCATGCACTGCAGCAACATCGGTAGATTCCAGCGCATTGGTCAGGATGCGTATTTTGACGCCTCGATCTGCCATGGCGGTGAAAAAGTCGGCTCCTCGCTGTGTCGGGACAAAATAAGGGGAAACGAGATTGATATCTGAATGGGGATGACGCAGGATCCGGGCAAGATCGGTGATCATCAGTTCGCTTTTTTCTACATCCCCTGTCACTTTGTCGGGGCTGTCGCTCATCAGTTCGACTTTTGCCCAGTCAAATTCATGTTGTCCGTCAAGAAAATCCCGGATGAACTGGCTACCACTCAGTGCCTTCAGGTAGCCCTCTCCTGCCATGGTTTGTTCTGCTTTTTTCGCCGCCTGGGCCAGCATTGCAAGTTTGTCTTGTGGTGCCTTGGGGACCAATATACTGACCGGATATGCAGAGACGCTGGCCCAATAGCGATCAAAATCCTGTGAGGTATCATCCACGACGCTGCCAATTGCCATGACGTCCAGATCAGCAAACAATACGCTGTCTGTTGCGCCAAAATATTCATCCCCGATATTCCGGCCGCCAATGATGGTGACCAGGTTATCGGCAATGAATGTCTTGTTATGCATGCGCCGGTTTAAACGCGAAAAATCTGTCAGGTAGCCCAGTGTCTTGAATGTGCGAAAGGGAAAAGGATTGAACAGGCGTACTTCTATAAGCGGGTGGCTATCCAGTGCTGCAAGCCGGGCATCCATTTCGCTGCCGGATATACCATTGTCATCCAGTAGCAGGCGTACCCGGACACCCCGCTCAGCTGCTTTGTGCAAGGCATCAAGCAATAGTGTGCCGGTATTGTCATCACGCCAGATGTAGTATTGAACATCCAGGGTTTTCTGGGCAGATTTGGCCAACATCATGCGCGCAGCAAACGCGCTGTAGGCATCCAGCAAAGGCATGATGCCCGATTCTCCCGGATGTGCTTTCCCGAGAGGCTGCAACGTTTTGCCCAGCGTGGTGCTGACTACCTCCTCTGGTTGGAGCGCAACAGAGGATGGTTTATCGCTGTCCCGGACTTGTGGCAATCCACACGCAAACAGGGGCAGGATGAAGATAAGCAGCATCCATTTCTGCCACCAGCCTGCAGCACCACGCCAGGACATGCTCATATCAATACTATTTCAGGTATATAACGCTTACTGGATGACTCCGCAGGCAATACGTCCGGCACCACCGCCCAGTTTTTCAGGATGATCAGAATGATTATCGCCGCCTGCATGAATCATGAGGGCATGACCGCTCATATCCTGCAATTTGAGCCGGGGTGCCAGCACAGGCTGGTTCGCTACGCCATTGGCATCCACAAATAACGGAGGCAAGTCGCCAATATGGCCATCACCCCATGGCGTCCCATGTTTGTTGGCGTTTGCAGGGTCCAGGTGGCCCCCGGCTGCTCCTGCAGGAACACGTTTTCCACCTTGCTCATTGGTATCACAGCTGGGATTCTGGTGGACATGGAATCCATGCAGCCCAGGGGAAAGCCCTTTGAGCGCGGGTGTCAATACAACACCATATTTGCTTTCAGTCACTAATATCTGCCCAACGCTTTCGCCAGTCCCGGCTTCATCAACCAGATAAACAGGCACTGCAATATCGGCCAGCGCAAAATTGCTCGATAGTAATAACGATAATATTAATACCTGCTTCATATATTCTCCTTAATATGAGATTAAACTCAGAATTAGTTCAATATGGTCATGGTGCTGATAATCACTGGTTACGTCAAATTCCCAGGAAAATTTGAATCATCTGTCTAGCCATAATCCATGCATAATATCAGTCAGTCCGAACTTACCATGAAAACAGGAGACTCTTATAGTGGCTAGCCGAAATCAACAATGGAGCACTCGCTCCTGGCTCTGGCTATTTATCTTTGCATTGATGGCTGCTGCCTTGCTGTATTACATACTGGGCAATTCTTCCGCCCCTGACAGCCAGGAACAAGGCAGTGATCGTGCTGCAATCAAGGATTGCTGGCAGCGGCACGCGAACTCACCGCTTTCCCCGACTGAACTGAAATATGTGGCTGAGGCCTGCGAGTTCATGGAGAACGAATTCATCCTGAAATATAGGCAAGACCCCTGATTCTGTTGCTCACGAGGGATAAACCTCACAGCTCATCATCAGGGCACGGGGTTGGGCCCTCTTGCGGCTTGCTGCATCAGACGTTGCAATACAATAATAAACTTGCCCCAATGCTCTGGTGTACCTGACGCAGCTCATATTAGGAGTTGCGTAAGCTCATACGATTGGGTTAATTTCCAGTCACACTACTTGCTGCACCGTTCAGCCAAGTCATGATCAAATAATATCTCGCAAGTTGGAAAGGTTATCTGGATGGAGCATACGCCGTTAATTGCCACCATAGTTGGAGGGTTGGTATTGGCGTTTATTTTTGGCATGCTGGCCAATCGCCTGCGCATGCCACCACTGGTAGGCTATCTGATTGCCGGCGTTATTGTAGGCCCTTACACCCCGGGTTTCGTTGCCGATGCCAACCTTGCTCATGAGCTTGCAGAAATCGGCGTGATCCTGCTCATGTTCGGAGTTGGGCTGCATTTCTCCCTGCGTGACTTGCTTGCGGTTAAATCCATTGCCATCCCCGGCGCAATTGTACAGATCGCCATCGCCACATTATTCGGCCTGACACTGGCGCTAGCCATTGGCTGGCCTCTGGGCGAAGGATTGATTTTTGGCCTGGCCCTGTCGACAGCCAGTACCGTGGTATTGCTCACCGCCCTGCAGGAGCGACGCATTCTGGAAACCAAGCGCGGCCAGATTGCCATCGGCTGGCTGATTGTCGAGGATATCGCCATGGTGCTCACGCTGGTGATGGTGCCCGCCTTGAGCAGTATATTGGGCGGCAGTGGCGCTGACCTGAATGGCCACACATTACTGACCACCATGGCCATTACTGTTGGCAAGGTCATTGCCTTTGTTGCTGTCATGCTGCTGGTTGGAAGGCGCATCATTCCCTGGCTGCTTGCACGCACTGCCGCGACTGGCTCACGCGAGCTGTTTCGTCTTGCCGTACTTGCCATTGCCCTTGGCTTTGCCCTGGGTGCCACTTATATTTTTGGCGTATCGTTTGCCCTGGGTGCGTTCTTTGCCGGCATGATCCTGAGCGAGTCCGAACTCAGCCACCGGGCGGCGGAAGAGTCCCTGCCATTACGCGATGCATTCGCCGTATTGTTTTTCGTATCGGTCGGCATGTTATTCGACCCTTCCATCCTGCTACGGGAACCATGGCTGATCATTGCCACATTGTTCATCATCATTATCGGCAAATCACTGGCAGCATTTGCTATCGTGCTTGCCTTCAGGCACCCGTTGGGCACGGCCCTGACCATTTCAGCCAGCCTGGCACAGATAGGCGAATTTTCATTCATCCTGGCCTCACTTGGCATTTCACTCGGATTATTGTCCGATACAGGGCGCGACCTCATCCTCAGCGGGGCCATTCTCTCCATCCTGCTCAATCCTTTGCTTTTTGTCGGGCTCGACCGCCTGAAACCCTGGTTGCTGCAACGTGAGGAGAAAAAACAGTTCAAGGGTGAAAGCGGCACGCGCCTGATTTCCTACCCTTACCTCCATGCCCATGCCGTGCTGATTGGATATGGCCGTGTAGGCAAACTGGTGGGAGCTTCGCTGCGCCAGCAGGATCAGCCATTCATTGTGCTGGAAGACCAGCCGGAAGTGGTGCAGTCCCTGCGTGAGCAAGGCATGCCCGCATTATGTGGCAATGCTGCTGCTCCCGGCATGCTGGAAGCCGCCAATCTCAAATCCGCCCGCTGGTTGCTGGTCGCAATCCCTGATGCACTTGAAGCTGGCCACATCATTGAGCATGCACGCAAAATCAACCCGCAGATCGAAATAGTGGCCCGCGCGCACTCGGATGCGCAGACTGCGCACCTGGAAAAACAGGGCGCATCCTACACCATCATGGGTGAGCGGGAAATTGCCAAGGGTATGGCGAACTGGGTACGCGCAGGCGTGGAATGGTAGCCTGCGTCAGGCCTTGCGGTAAGGTTGTCGCTCATCCAGTTCCTGCTGATAGTGCGCAATGCCAGTTTGCTCACGAGTGGTAAACTGACTGACTGCTGCTGCAAACTCCGGATGTGCCATCTGATGAAATGAGCAGGTTTCCCTAGGCATGAAGCCGCGTGCCAGTTTGTGCTCCCCCTGCGCACCCCCCTCGAAAAACCGGATGCCGGTTTCTATGCAGAACTCCTGTGCCTGGTAATAGCACAACTCGAAATGCAGGTTGGGAACATAAACCAGAGCACCCCAATACCGCCCATACAAACTGTGCTGGTCATAAAGGTTCAAGGCAGCGCCAATATAGCGCCCCTCATATTCAGCCAGCACCAGCATGACATTATCCGGCAGGCATTTTCCAAGCTCGTGAAAAAACGCCTGGGTCAGGTAAGGCTTGGAATGATGCTCAAGATAGGTATTGAGATAGCATTTATAGAAAAAATTCCATTCTCGCTCCGTAATCTCATGGCCACGCAATCTTCGGCATATCACTCCTGATGCCGCAACTTTACGGCGCTCTTGCCTGATTTTCTTGCGCTTGTCATGCGTCAGGGTCAGAAGAAACTCATCAAAACTGGCAAAACCCGGGTTCTGCCAGCGGAACTGTACGCCCTGACGCCTTGACCATCCGGGCGCATTCAATGCCTCTGCACTCTCAGGATCGGGAAACAGGATATGAACAGAGGACAACTGCAATTGCAGCATGACATCACGCAATGCTTCTGCCATGTGCTTCCGCACAGCTGCATCCTGTGACAACAATCTGGCACCCGTAATAGGTGTAAATGGCACTGCCGCCACCAGCTTGGGATAATACTCCAGCCCATGCTGACCATAAGCCTCCGCCCAGGACCAGTCGAATACGTATTCACCATATGAATGGTGTTTCAAGTACAACGGCACAGCACCTACCAATTTGCCATGCTGGCGGCATAGCAGAGGCATAGGCTGCCAACCCGTTCCCTCTCCCACTGAGCCACTCTGTTCCAGAGCTCCGAGAAATGCATGACTGAGCAATGGAGACCCGGCCGACAAAGCATTCCATTGTGTGCTATCCAGATCACGCACGCTTTGCGCAATTGTCACTTCCATCGGTTTTTCCCGTCTTGCTTATTGCTGGATAGAGTAACAAAAAAATACCACTGCACGTGGAATGACGTTGCAGTGGTACTTGATGACCTCAGGATGTCTCAAAATAGAGACATCCATCTGTGTTTAGTCTATTTGCGCTTGCTTACCGAATCCACACCATGACCGATCACACCGCCAATAGCAGCACCACCAACTGTGCCAAAAGAACTGCCGCCGGTCAGCACTGCGCCTGCTACGCCGCCAATAGCAGCACCTGTTGCTGCGTTTTTCTGGCGTGTACTTAATCCAGAACAGCCACTCAACATCACCACAAGCAAGATGCCAACAATTGATTTATTCATTTCATTTTCCTTAAATACGACAACAAGTATTGCATAAGTAAATATCATGCAAAAACCAGGCCAGGTTAAAATTCACATATATATCAGTGAATTAATATATCTACACTGACATTTCCCGAGTCAATTTGTCGCTAACGCCAGACAAAAGAAAAGCACTGTCCCGGCAAGGCAGTGCTTCAAGGTTTCACAAGGAAGTTTATTATAGGAATTCAGTCATAGCGCGCGCTTGGTAGCAAGCGCACTCATATCCTTAACGCGTGCAGGAGTAGGTTCGGCCACTTCCTGCAACTCTTTTTCTTTCTTATCAAGATTTTTGTGCTGGCGCTCGGCAATACGCATCTGCATTGTTTCCAGCTCACTCATGGTGATCATGCCGTCATCATTCAGGTCAAACTGCATAAAATGCCGTGCCACCTGCGGCAGCATTTCTGTTGCCTCTTCACGGGAAATCACACCATTTCCGTCTTTATCTGCTTCTTGAAAACGCGCAAGCAAGCGTTGCCGCATCAACTGTCGGCGCTCCTCAATCTGAGCATGGGCAGCAGCACCGCTGCGAGCGTATTCGTCCAGGTCCCGGCGCAGTCGCTGGCGATCTTCATTCGAAATCTTTGCATCAAGCCGCTGGAGGATGTGAGATGTAGGTAATTCCTGCATGTCATCTTCCACCACCTCATCACTGGCATTGCGGACACCTGCAGCATAGGCCACGTTAACACACCCCAGTAGCAGTGCTGTCAACAACAACTGGTGAGGGAAAACAAAACTTTTCGTTACCATCAACATAAAGCTAAACCGTACACTTGCAAGATCATAGATTCACTCGCCTTTGCTTATAAGCTTGCCTACTTGTTTCTGTTCCAGCAAATAACTGCATACTCTCAGTTCAAATATTGCTCAATTTTGCTACTGAACAGGCCTTGAATGAGGCGACATCATCCCCCATTGATGTAAACTGAGTGTTTCACATCGACTTCTCAATGTAAAAATTTGTAACAAACGATTGATGCAGAATGGCACGCCTGGATTTTTCAGGGGCTGTGACAACCACAACCCACACACAATGGAATGCCGCTAAGTAAATAATACTTTTCATCACCTACCATTTCCGCAGAAAATACCATTATGCAAACCTCTTCAAAAAAAATACTCATGGTTGACGATGACCTGCGCATGCGCGAGTTGTTGCAACGCTATCTTGGTGAACAAGGCTTTACCGTCAAGGCTGTTTCCGATGCCGGAGAGATGGATCAGGTACTAGCTCATGAGCATATCGATATCCTGGTGCTGGACCTGATGCTACCCGGTGAAGACGGGCTTGCCATCTGCCGCCGCCTGCGTGCAAACGGCAACACAATTCCCGTTGTTATGCTGACAGCACGTGGAGATGAGATTGATCGCATCATCGGCCTGGAAATGGGGGCAGATGACTATCTGCCCAAGCCATTCAACCCTCGTGAATTGCTGGCTCGTATCAACGCCGTCATGCGCCGTCACAGCCGCCTGCCACCTGGCACACCAGTAGCGGAAGCCGAGAACATCAGCTTTGGTGATTTCCTTTTTGACCCATCCACACGCACACTGACCAAGAATGGCGAGCCGGTTACCATTACCAGTGGCGAGTTTGCATTACTCAAAGTATTTGTTGATCACCCGCGACAACCCTTGTCGCGCGACAGGCTGATGCAGCTTGCAAGAGGACGTGAGCTGGATGTGTTTGACCGCAGTATAGACGTACAGGTCTCCCGCCTGCGCCGTCTGATTGAACCTGATCCTTCTCACCCGCGTTATTTGCAAACCATGTGGGGATTTGGCTATGTCTTCGTACCAGACGGCGAAACCCAGAAAAGCTAACAGCCGGACATCGTGAGTCTACTTCCCCGTACCTTACTGGCGCGTGTCATGCTGCTGATTGCCCTACTGCTTGCAGTGGGGCAATTTGCTGCTCTCAAGCTCTTTGATTATTTCGAGAGTGAGCCTCGTGCCATGGCAGCCGCTTTACAGGCTATTACCGTCGTCAACTATACCCGGGCATCGTTACTCGCTGCCCATGAAAACCGCCGCCTCGCGCTACTGTCTGAGCTGTCCGGCCGCGAGGGTGTGCGTATCTACGCCGCCGACATGCTGGAAGAAATCGAGCCGCTACCCCGTGATTACCTGATCCGCATGGTTGCAGAAAAAATCCGCGAGCGATTGGGCAAGGATACTCTGGTCGTACTCAATCACTTCGGCATTCCCGGCCTGTGGGTCAGTTTCAGCCTGGGACAGGATGACTACTGGGTCGTCATTCCCCGCATCCAGGTCGATCGCCCGTTTCCCTGGCAATGGCTGGGGTGGGGAGCGCTGGTCATCATGCTCTCCCTGCTGGGCGCTTACCTGATCGCCTCCAACATCCATCAGCCACTGCGCTTGCTGGTCAAGGCTGCAGGACGACTCAGTAGTGGCGAATACCCTCCTCCCTTGCCGGAAGAAGGGGCGCACGAATTACGCGAAGTCAGCCGTACGTTCAATGAAATGACGGAAGCGCTTGTGCGGCTGGATAACGAAAGAACCCTGTTATTGGCAGGTATTTCCCATGACTTGCGTACCCCGTTGGCGCGCCTGCGCCTTTCTGTGGAAATGCTGCCGGATAATGAATGTGCCAGCCTGAAGACTGGCATGATCCAGGATATTGGCGATATGGATAGCATTATTCACCAGTTCCTGGATTTCGTACGCGGCATTGAAGGTGAACCAACCCAGATGATGGACCTGAACACCTTGCTGACCTCCATTGCTGACCGCCATATCCGGGCCGGGCGTAAACTGGCAGTCTCGCTGGCGCCGACCCACCTGATTCCATTGCGCCCCCTGGCGATGCAGCGCTTACTCACCAATCTCATTGACAATGCCTTTGCCTATGGCAGCAATGAAGTCACCGTCAGTACCCGCATCACGGCGGGCAATATCATCGTCAGCGTACTGGACAATGGGCCTGGCATTCCTGCAGCACAAATGGAGCGTCTATTGCGTCCATTTGAGCGGCTGGATACTGCACGTGGCAACAAAAGCGGTAGTGGCCTGGGCCTGGCGATTTCAGACCGCATCGCCAAATTGCATAAAGGCCAGCTGACCTTGCTCAATCGCCCGCAAGGCGGCCTCGAAGCCCGACTGACCTTGCCTATACAACCTCAGGTGACGGCGCAAACCAAGCAAGCTTTTCGCGTAAACGTACAACCTCGCCGACAATAATCAGGCAAGGTGCCCGTAATTCCGCGGTTGCAACCAGTCCTGGCAATGTCGCCAACGTACCGTCCACGACGCGCTGCCTCTGTGTTGTGCCTTGCTGCACGATGGCAATAGGCAATGTTTCCGGAGCGCCATGCGCTATCATCTGGCGGCAGATCTCCGGCAAGCCTACCAGCCCCATGTAGATCACGACTGTCTGCTTGGGTCGCACCAGGGCCGGCCAGTCCAGATTGACTGTACCATCCTTTAGATGCCCCGTGGTGAACAGGCATGACTGGGCATAATCACGGTGTGTCAGGGGAATCCCGGCATAGCTGGAAACCCCGTTTGCCGCCGTAATGCCCGGCACAACCTGGAATGGAATATCGTTGTCCATCAGTGTCTCGATTTCTTCACCGCCGCGCCCGAAGATAAAAGGGTCGCCTCCCTTGAGGCGCAAGACACGCTTGCCTTCTTTTGCCAACCGCACCAGCAGCTGATTGATATCTTCCTGTGGCAGTGTATGCTGGTCACGTGATTTTCCGACATAGATCAACTCAGCATCGCGCCGTACCAGCTCCATCACCTCCCGGCTCACCAGTTTGTCATAGACACAGACATCAGCCTGCTGCATGAGGCGCAAGGCGCGGAATGTAAGGAGATCAGGGTCTCCAGGCCCACCACCAACCAGGTAGACCTCACCGTAGTTCAACTCACCGTTGCCATCCAGCACTTGCCGCATCGCGCGACTGGCAGCCGCCTCCTGCCCCGACAATACTTGCTCACCTATAGCACCCTGAAATACTTCTTCCCAGAAAATCCTGCGCTGCTGCCCATTACTGAAACGAAGTTTCACCTCATCCCGGAACCCGGCAGCAAATGCCGCCAGCCGGCCATAGGTGGATGGAATCATGGTTTCGATACGCGTACGCAGCATACGCGCCAGCACAGGTGCAGCCCCGCCGCTGGATATTGCAATCAGCAAAGGAGAACGATCCACGATGGAAGGCATGATAAACGTACATAATTCCGGGGCATCCACCACATTGACCGGGATATTCCTTGCCTGGGCTGCTATCGATACATCCCGGTTCACTTGCTCGTCATCAGTTGCAGCAATCACCAATGCAGCTTCATCCAGGCATTCAGGCTCAAAATGCATTGCCTGGTGATGAATGGCACCCTCGTCACTCAATTTTCTCAATGCTGGATGCAGCTCAGGCGCCACTACTGTAATGCTGGCACCCGCACGCTGTAACAGGCTGACTTTGCGACTGGCGACATCACCGCCACCTATGACCAGGCAGGGGCGATGACGTATTTTCATGAAGATTGGCAATGTTTCCATGGGCGACATTTTACTCCGCGATTGGCTTTCCGCAGTAGCTGGGCTAAAATGAAACCTTACCCTACTGTTTTTTCTACGCTATTTTGCAGCCTGTAACGTTCACTCTTCATTTCTCTGGTGCTTCAGTCGCCATCTGCCAAGCTGTATGAGTTCACCCAAAAAAGTCTTTATCAAAACCTTTGGTTGCCAGATGAACGAGTATGACTCGTCCCGCATGCTGGATATGCTGCATGCCGCTGAAGGCATGCAGACCACGGAAAACCCGGAAGAGGCAGACGTCATCCTGCTGAATACCTGCTCGGTGCGGGAGAAGGCACAGGAAAAAGTATTCAGCCATCTGGGGCGCTTCGGCCCACTGAAGGAAAAAAATCCCGATCTGGTCATTGGTGTGGGCGGATGTGTCGCCAGCCAGGAAGGCGAGAGCATCGTGGCCCGCGCACCCTATGTGGATGTCGTGTTTGGCCCGCAAACCCTGCATCGCCTGCCGGAAATGATCCAGTCCAAGCGCCAGACCGGAATTTCGCAGGTGGATATCAGCTTCCCCGAAGTGGAGAAATTCGACCACTTGCCGCCACCACGCGTCGAAGGCGCCGCCGCATTTTTGTCCATTATGGAAGGTTGCAGTAAATACTGTACCTTTTGCGTGGTGCCGTATACGCGCGGTGATGAAGTCTCCCGTCCGTTTGACGACATTCTGACCGAGGCCATTCAGCTTACCGAACAAGGTGTCAAGGAAATCACCCTGTTGGGACAGAATGTCAATGGTTACCGTAGTGAGAACGCTGAAGGCGAGACTGCCGACCTGGCCATGCTGATTGAGTACCTGGCTGAAATCCCGGAAATAGAGCGCATCCGCTACACCACTTCACATCCCAACGAAATGACACCAGCGCTGATTGACTGTTACGCCCGCATTCCCAAGCTGGTTTCACACTTGCACTTGCCAGTGCAGGCAGGCTCGGACCGCGTACTCATGGGAATGAAGCGCAACTACACCGTGCTGCAATACAAATCCATTATCCGCAAGCTACGCGCCGCAAGGCCGGATATCTGCATTACTTCTGATTTCATCATCGGTTTTCCCGGTGAAACCGAGCAGGATTTCGAGGCCACCATGAAGTTGATGCGTGATGTTGGTTTCGATTTCAGCTTCAGCTTCACCTACAGTCCACGCCCCGGCACACCAGCCTCTTATCTGCCAGATGATTGCAGCGCTGAGGAAAAACAGGCCAGACTATTGCGCCTGCAGGCCTTGAATGAAGCCCAGGGCAAAGCCATCAGCCAGTCCATGGTGGGCAGCGTGCAACGTGTGCTGGTTGAAAGTGTCTCCGCCAAAAGCAGCAGCGAACTTGCCGGACGCACAGATAACAACCGTGTCGTCAATTTTCCCGGCGATGCAAAACTGATTAACCAGTTCGTCAACGTAAGGATTACCGAGGCTGCCTCGCATACCTTGCGCGGCGAACTCATATAGGATCATACGTGGAGTTCACCCTACAACCGGAAGACAACCTACGACTTGCCAATCTATGTGGCGCGCTGGATGAAAACCTGAAACAAATTGAAGATGCACTGGATGTCAGCATTTCGCGCCGTAGCGCTCATTTCCGTGTTGCCGGCAGCCAGGCCAATGTCCGGCTGGCAGCCCAGCTGATAGAAAACTATTATGCCCGCGCCAGCAAACCGGTCAGCCTGGAAGAAATACAGCTGGGCCTAGTAGAGCTGGATCGGTTATCCCCAGAGCAAGTCAACCCAGATATGCCTACCCTGATGACCAGGCGTCAGGATCTGCATGGTCGCACACCGCGCCAGGTCAGCTATCTGCAACAGATCCAGGATTATGACATCACGTTCGGCATCGGCCCGGCAGGCACAGGCAAAACCTACCTGGCAGTCGCCAGTGCTATTGATGCCATGACCCGGGATCGCGTCAAACGCATTGTACTGGTACGTCCGGCAGTCGAGGCAGGAGAGCGCCTAGGCTTCCTGCCTGGTGATTTATCGCAGAAAGTCGACCCCTACCTGCGTCCGCTTTACGATGCCTTGTATGACTTGGCCGGTTACGATGCCGTGAACAAAATGTTCGAGCGGGGTGCCATTGAGGTTGCACCCCTGGCGTATATGCGAGGCCGCACGCTCAACCAGAGCTTTATCATTCTGGATGAAGCACAAAATACAACACCGGAACAAATGAAGATGTTCCTGACCCGGATTGGCTTTGGCACCAAGGCAGTCATCACGGGTGATGTGACGCAGATCGACCTTGCCCGCGGCCAGAAAAGCGGGTTGGTGGAGGCACAGAAAGTACTCAAGGATGTACGTGGCATTGCTTTCACGCAATTCCTGTCAGAAGACGTTGTGCGCCATCCGCTGGTGCAGAAAATCATCAATGCCTACGAGCGTTATGACAGTGACCGCCATGCACAACCCGACGCAGACAAGCACAAGGCCAGCAAGGAATAACCATGCCCAAGCTTGCCATGACAGTGCAATATGCCAGTGAAAGCAGCCATATCCCCACCGAAAAGCAATTCCGCAAATGGGCGCGTGCCGCACTGCGTGTCGATACTGAAGTGACATTGCGCATTGTCGATGCGGAGGAAGGTTTGATGCTCAACCGCGATTATCGCGGCAAGGATTACGCCACCAATGTCCTGACGTTTCCCCTGACAGAAGAACCCTGGCTGATCGGCGACATCATCCTCTGCGCTCCCGTGGTGGAAAAAGAAGCCCTGGAGCAGGGTATCAGCCTGGAAGCCCATTACGCACATCTCACCGTACATGGCATACTGCACATGCACGGTTATGATCACGAAGAAGAAGCCCAGGCTGAATTGATGGAGTCGATAGAATCCACCACCATGATCCAGCTGGGCTATGCAGACCCTTATTTATCAGAAAAACAGAGGCCTTAACCTCCACCATGGCAGAACCTGACAAACGCAGCACTACCGATAAACCCCACTGGCTGGAACGCCTGACCAACTTCCTGCTACGCGAACCTGAAGATCGCGAGCAACTCATCGGGCAACTTCATACTGCCTACGAAAACAGCCTTCTGGATGCCGATGCACTGTCGATGATAGAAGGCGTGCTGCAGGTTTCCGAAATGCAAGTGCGCGATATCATGATTCCGCGCTCACAGATGGATGTCATCGACATTACCGACCCTCCCGAAATCTTCATTCCGTTTGTCATTGAAGCCGCACACTCACGCTTTCCCGTGATTGATGAAAACAAGGACGACGTCATCGGCATCCTGCTGGCCAAGGACTTATTGCGTTTTTACAGCGGCAATGCATTTGACGTACGAGAAATGTTGCGCCCAGCTGTCTTCATCCCGGAATCCAAACGCCTCAATGTGTTACTCAAGGAGTTTCGCAGCAACCGCAACCATATCGCCATTGTGGTGGATGAATACGGCGGTGTTGCCGGCATGGTCACGATTGAAGATGTGCTGGAGCAGATCGTGGGCGATATTGAAGATGAATTCGACGAAGATGAAAACGAAGACAATATCATTCAGGATGCGCATGGTCGCTACCGGGTGAAAGCGCTGACCGAGATCAGCGATTTCAATGAAATCCTGGGCACCACCCTCAGTGATGAAGAGTTTTCCACGATAGGCGGCCTGGTCGTCAGTAAGTTTCAGCACATGCCCAAACGTGGAGAGGAAGTCAGTTTCGACAATCTCAATGTCACGGTATTGCGCGCCGACAGCCGCCGCGTTCACTCCTTGCTGATCGAACTACTTCCTACACCGCAGGAAACAGATGGAAACACCTAATATCTCCCTCTGAAGTGCAGCATAAAAAAGCGATGCATGATGGCATCGCTTTTTTATTGGTGGTTAGTCCCGGCTTTATTTTTTCAGGGAATCACGGATTTCACGCAACAGCACAATATCCTCTGGCGTCACTTCCGGCGCTGCAGGCTCTTCCGCCTTCAATTTGTTGATGGCGCGAATCAGCAGGAACACCGCAAATGCCACAATCAGGAAGCTCACTATCGCGTTGATGAATACACCATAGTTCAGCGTAACTGCCCCAGCAGCCTGGGCTGCTGCGACAGATGCATAAGGAGATGCTACTTCTGCTCCATCCTTGAGCACAAAGAACAAGTTACTGAAATCCACATTGCCCAGCAAAAGGCCAATCGGTGGCATGATCACATCGTCCACCAGCGATTTCACGATAGAGCCAAAAGCAGCGCCGATGATAATACCCACAGCCATGTCAACCACGTTGCCGCGCATCGCAAAGGCCTTGAATTCCTTGAACATTTTATCTCCCATCAAATAAGTTGTTTGAATAGTACATGCCTAGCGCATGCTTGATAGCATTTCCAGCCGTTATAATGCAATAAAGACTTGTTCTCCGTCCACTTTAAATCTCCAGAGGATACTTTGAAACTGTCACGTCCAGGCCTGCTCCATCTCATCGCGCTACTTGCCGGCGCATTCAGCGTCACTGGGTTTGCTCCTTTCTACTGGTATCCAGCCACCATCCTCGGGCTTGCCGGGCTGGTTTACCTCTGGCACTTATCCGATACGCCAAGGCAGGCATGGTGGATAGGCTTCTGCTTTGGCCTGGGCTTGTTCGGCGCTGGTATTTACTGGATATATATCAGCCTACATGACTTTGGCGACATGCCGGCGGCCATGGCGGTCATAGCCACTTTTCTTTTGAGCGCGTTCCTGGCCCTGTTTCCTGCCACTACAGGCTGGGCAGCCCGTAAAACCGGTCACCTCTGGCTCAGTATTCCGGTCTTGTGGGTGTTGAGCGAATGGGTGCGCGGCTGGATATTCACTGGTTTTCCATGGCTATTATCAGGATACTCACAAATCCCTGGCAGTCCGCTTGCCGGTTTTGCGCCTGTATTGGGCATACACGGCGTTTCACTTGGCACCATCCTCAGCGCCAGCATCATTGCAGCCATTGTTGTGTATTGGAGGCACCCTGTTCCCCGACGCAATAGCCTCCTGTTGCTGGCAATACTCTGGGCGACAGGTGGCCTGCTCAAACTCGCTCCCTGGAGTATGCCGGCAGGAGCCCCCACTTCTGTCGCGTTATTGCAAGGCAACCTCACTCAGGACCTGAAGTGGGAAACGCAGACCTTGCGCGAGACCTTGCAGCGTTACCTGGACATGACACTGGGCACCCAGGCAAAACTCATCATCCTGCCCGAAACCGCCTTTCCACTTGTTGTCAGCCAGATGCCGGCAGACTACCTGAAGCAGCTGGCAGACCATGCGCGCAGCAATGGTGGCGATATCCTGATCGGCACAGTGGAAGAGGAAGATGGTCATTATTACAACAGCATGCTCAGCATGGGCAGCTCACCAGAACAAGCCTATCGTAAAACCCACCTGGTGCCGTTTGGAGAATTCATCCCGCTGAAACAAGTGTTTGGCTGGGTATATGAAAACTGGCTGAACATCCCGCTGACAGATATCTCACGTGGCGGATTCCAGCAACGTCCGATGCAGATTGCAGGCCAGGCAGTAGCCATCAATATCTGCTATGAAGATGTATTTGGCGAAGAAATCATCCTGCAATTGCCTGAGGCCGGCATACTGGTCAACACCAGCAATGATGCCTGGTACGGTGACTCAATTGCCGCCTACCAACACCTGCAGATTGCACAGGCTCGCTCCATGGAAACAGCCCGCATGATGTTACGCGCCACCAATACCGGCGCCACCGCCATCATACGCCCCGATGGCACCCTGGCAGCCCATGCCCCTCACTTCGAGACAACGATTCTTGAAGGAGAAGCACAAGCCTATCAAGGTACCACCCCTTATGTACGCTGGGGCAATTGGCCGATCCTGATTGCACTCTTTACGTCACTTGGCCTTTTGTGGCGTCGTAAAAAGAAGTAAAATCAAGCCCTTTTGCACGCTACCGTCTGCACAATGAATCACTGTGATGCAGTGAGTATTATCAGACTGATAAACCCAATCCAGACAGATAGTTAATCGACATGCTGACTTTTCAACAGATCATCCTGACCCTGCAGCAATACTGGGATAAACAAGGCTGCGCCTTACTGCAGCCTTATGATATGGAAGTAGGTGCGGGCACTTCCCACACAGCCACCTTCCTGCGCGCCATCGGCCCTGAGCCATGGAAAGCTGCCTACGTACAGCCCAGCCGCCGCCCCAAGGATGGCCGTTATGGCGAAAATCCCAACCGCCTGCAACATTACTATCAATTCCAGGTCGTGCTCAAACCTGCCCCGGACAATATTCTTGAACTTTACCTGGGTTCACTTGAAGCACTGGGCTTCGACCTGAAGCAGAACGATATCCGCTTCGTCGAGGATGACTGGGAAAACCCGACCCTGGGCGCCTGGGGCCTGGGCTGGGAGGTCTGGCTCAATGGCATGGAAGTGACACAGTTCACCTATTTCCAGCAGGTCGGCGGCATCAACTGCCGTCCCATCACGGGCGAAATCACCTATGGCCTGGAACGCCTGGCGATGTATCTGCAAGGCGTAGAAAACGTCTATGGCCTGGTCTACTCCAAGGGCATCAACGGCGCGCCTGACCTCAAATACGGCGACGTATTCCACCAGAATGAGGTCGAGCAATCCACCTACAACTTCGAGCATAGCGATGCCGATTTTCTCTTTATTGCTTTCAACGCCCACGAGAAAAAAGCGCAAGAACTCATAGAACACAAACTGGCGCTGCCTGCCTATGAGCAAGTGCTGAAAGCTGCACACACTTTTAACCTGCTCGATGCACGTGGCGCTATTTCCGTCACCGAGCGTGCCGCCTATATCGGCCGCATTCGCAACATGGCGCGCGCTGTGGCTGCGAGCTATCTCGACAGCCGCGCACGCCTCGGCTTCCCGATGGCGCCCAAGGCCTGGGCAGATGAAGTATTGGCAGAACTGGCAAAGAAAGCAGCAGCATGAGCAACCTACTCGTAGAATTATTCGTCGAAGAACTGCCACCCAAGGCATTGCACAAACTGGGACAGGCATTTTCCACCACCTTATTCGACACCTTGAAGGCTCAAGGCCTCATTGCAGCAGATTCCGTCGTGACGGCTTACGCCTCGCCGCGCCGCCTCGCCGCTCATATCACGCAAGTAGCAGCAAAAGCCGTTGACAAGGCCGTGGCACAAAAACTCATGCCGGTCAGCGTTGGCCTGGATGCCGACGGCAATGCCACTCCTGCATTACAGAAAAAGCTGGCAGCACTGGGCGCGGATGTCAGTGTGGTAAACCAACTCAAGCGCGAACATGATGGCAAGACCGATGTCCTGTTTCTCGACCTTACTGTTGCCGGAGCAACCCTGACAAACGGTCTGCAAAAAGCGCTGGACGAAGCCATCGCCAAGCTGCCCATCCCCAAGGTCATGACCTATCAATTGCAGGATGGCTGGAGCAACGTCAATTTCGTACGCCCTGCCCATGGCTTGGTTGCCCTGCATGGCAATGAAGTCATCCCGATCAATACTCTGGGTCTGTCTGCATCCAACCAGACACTGGGCCATCGTTTTGAGGCCGCGCAGAACCCTATTGTGTTACGTGATGCCGATAGCTATGCATTGCAATTGCAAGAAGATGGCGCTGTGATTCCTGGCTTCAATGAACGCAAGGCTGAAATTGCTCGTCAGCTGGAAAGAGCCGCCGCGAAACTTGATCTGCGCCCGATCGAGGACGAGGCTCTGCTGGATGAAGTGACCGCATTGGTCGAGCGTCCAAATGTACTGGTTGGCCAGTTTGAAGAAGAATTCCTGGCCGTACCGCAGGAATGTCTGATCCTGACCATGAAAGCCAACCAGAAATATTTCCCGCTGCTGGATGCGCAAGGCAAGCTGACCAATAAATTCCTCATCGTTTCCAATATCACACCAGCTAACCCCAGCGCGGTCATTGGGGGTAATGAGCGCGTCGTGCGCCCGCGCCTGTCAGATGCAAAATTCTTCTTTGAACAGGATCGCAAGAAAACTCTGGAATCCCGTATTCCTGGACTTGCCAAAGTCGTATACCACAATAAACTGGGTTCCCAGGGTGAGCGCATTGCGCGTGTCAGCGCCATTGCCAATCTGGTTGCCACGGCACTGGGAGATCAGGCATTGGCCGCGCAAGCCTCACAGGCTGCTCAATTGGCCAAGGCCGACCTTGTGACAGACATGGTGGGAGAGTTCCCTGAACTGCAAGGCATCATGGGGCGCTACTATGCCCAACATGAAGGCTTGAGCGACGACATCGCCTACGCTATCGAAGACCATTATCGTCCGCGCTTTGCGGGCGACGAACTGCCACGTAACCGCGTGGGTCTGGTCGTGGCATTGGCCGACAAGCTGGAAACATTGGTCGGCATGTTCAGTATTGGCGAAAAGCCCACCGGCGAGAAAGACCCGTTTGCCCTGCGCCGCCATGCCATCGGCATCTTGCGCATCCTGACTGACGGCGGCATCAACCTCGAGCTGGATACCCTACTGCAACAGGCATTGTCAGTGTTCCATCATGCATTCGACCATGCAGCCGTCCTGCAGGCGCTGGAAGAATTCATATTCGACCGCCTGGCTGGCAATTTGCGCGATCAAGGCTACAGCGCTCAGGAAGTCGATTCCGTATTGGCATTAAAGCCGCAATTGATTGCTGACATCCAGCAACGCCTGGCTGCTGTCCATGCATTTGCAGCCTTGAACGAAGCTCCCAGCCTGGCTGCCGCTAATAAACGTGTAGGCAATATCCTCAAGAAATCCGAAAGCACGATTGAGCAACATATCAATCCCGCCCTGTTGCAGGAAGATGCCGAAAAGGCACTGGCACAAGCACTGGCACAAGTGCAGCCGCAGGCGCAACAAGCATTCGTTGCTGGCGACTATACTGGCTCACTCAAGACACTGGCTGCCCTCAAGGTACCAGTCGATGCATTCTTTGATGGTGTCATGGTAAACGCCGATGACCCCGCCCTGAAGGCCAACCGGCTCTCATTGCTGGCAACACTGCACCAAGCCATGAATCAGGTAGCCGATTTGTCCAGGCTCGCGGCATAATAGCCATCTCGTGCAGCCAGACCGGAAACTACCATGAAGCTTGTCATTCTTGATCGTGACGGCGTGATCAACCACGATAGTGCGCAGTTCATCAAAAGCCCGGATGAATGGAAGCCTATCGAAGGCAGCCTGGAAGCGATCGCCCTGCTCAACCAGAGCGGTTATCGTGTAGTCTTGGCAACCAATCAGTCCGGGATTGGCCGCGGCTTGTTTGACATGGCAACCCTGAATGCCATCCATGACAAAATGCACAAGGCATTGGCACAGGTTGGAGGGCGTATAGACGCGTTGTTCTATTGCCCGCATGCCGCAGATGCGAACTGTAATTGCCGCAAGCCAAAATCCGGCATGATAGAAGAGATCAGCAAGCGTTTCGGCATGGACCTGAAAGGGGTACCCAGCGTGGGCGATTCCCTGCGCGACTTGCAAGCCAGTGCAGCCTTTGGAGCCCAAACCATCCTGGTACTTAGCGGCAAGGGAGAAAAAACGCTGGCAGCTGGCAACCTGCCCGAAAACACCTGGGTGTGCCGTAATCTTGCCGATGCCGCACACCGTATCATTACTGAACTGAGTTAGGCCTAGATGATTTATATCCGCTCATTTCTCTACATGCTGGGCATGTGGATTTTCACGCCTGTTTTTACCACACTGTCCCTTTTCACATTTCCGCTATCGCGCAGGACACGCTACATCTTGATTTCCGGCTGGGCCAGAAGCATGCTCTGGTGGCTGAAAGTCACTTGCGGCCTGAGCTACCGCGTCATTGGACGTGAAAATATTCCCGATCACCCCAGCGTCATCCTGTGCAAACACCAATCTGCCTGGGAAACACTGGCGCTACAGCAAATATTCCCCCCTCAGGTCTGGGTGCTGAAACGTGAGCTGCTATGGATTCCATTCTTCGGTTGGGGTCTGGCTCTCACCTCCCCCATCGCAATCAACCGGGCTGCCGGGCGCGAAGCGCTCAAGCAATTGGTATCAAAAGGAAAAGAACGGCTTGCGCAGGGTTTCTTTGTCGTCATTTTCCCCGAGGGCACCCGCGTGCCACCTGGCACTACAGGCAAATATCACATAGGCGGTGCATGGCTGGCCACTCATAGCAAATCCACTGTCGTACCAGTTGCCCACAATGCAGGGGAATACTGGGGCAAGAATTCCTTTCTCAAACGTCCCGGCACCATTACATTGAGTATTGGCCGACCGATTGACACGCAAGGCATCAAGGCGGATGCACTCAACCAACGCGTTGAAGCCTGGATAGAACAGGAAATGCGGCTGCTGGATCGCAAATAATGCAATACATGCTGGCACTGCCCAATGGTGAGCAGATACCTTATCATCTGGAGCGTCGTGCCAGACGTACGATAGGCATGAAAATTACGGCAAATGGCCTGGTCGTGCATGCTCCCTTGCGCATCCGCCAGTCTGAGCTGGAAACACTGTTGCTCAGCAAGGCACGCTGGATCAGCACCAAGCTCCAGGCCAGGCAATCAGCCAGCATCCCCGAATTTCAATGGCATGATGGCGCTACACTACACCTTCTGGGCCAGCCATTAACCTTGAGAATCATCCAGGCAACGCGCAACAGCAGCCCCGAACTCGCTGGTCGCGAATTGAGAATCGCCACGACAGACCCCCACGACCATGGGCTGATTGCGCACAAAGTCATTCAATGGTTCAAGAAAGAGGCCAGGCTGGATTTTATCAGGCGGCTACCTATCCTGGCAGCCAGGCTGGGAGAGCCAACCCCCAGCCTGTTTCTTTCCAATGCCAGGACCCGTTGGGGAAGCTGCAACTCCAGACGTGAGGTCCGACTCAACTGGCGCCTGATCCAGGCCGACCCTTCCCTGGTTAATTACGTCATTGCCCACGAACTCGCCCATTTACGCGAAATGAACCACTCAGCAAAATTCTGGGCCGTTGTCGCGAGTATTTATCCTGAATATCGTCAAGCTGAGCGAGACCTGAAGGCCTGCTCACAACAGCTCTATCTGATCGGCTGACCTGATCGCCATTCAGTGGCGGATGCCTATTGTTGCATCCATAAGTAAACAATACTATACTGGTCAGCATGCAACTCACCAAGTTTACTGATCTCGGCCTGCGCGTATTGATGTACGTCTCTCAATACGAACGCACGCAGCCTATCACCATCAGTGAAATTGCCACGCAATTCAATATTCCACGCAATCATCTGATCAAGGTTGTCACCTTCCTGAACAAAACCGGCTGGATCCAGACCACTCGTGGCCCCAACGGCGGGTTGCGTCTAGGCATCGATCCTGCATCCCTACGCCTTGGTCATATTATTCGGGTATTGGAAGGCAGCACCTCCCTAGTCAACTGCCAGGATCCTGTCTGCCCGCTGGCAGGTCTGTGCGGGTTACGCCACGCCCTAGATCAGGGTTTGAATAATTTCTATGAATTCATGGATTCATACAGCCTGCAAGATGTCATTCGCAACCCCACAGCCAATGTCATCATCAAGCTGCAACGCAATCACCTAGCAGAGGCCCATTAATTTTCCCGCTAATCATTTGCCTCATATGTGCTTGCAATAATTGTTTCATTTTATATACAACAAAGGAGTTAATATGCTTTCCGCAGCCGCCCGCCCTTATATCGATGCCAGTGTTCCAGTATTGCGCGAGCATGGCCTGGCCATTACCAGCGCTTTCTATAACAACATGCTGACCAAGCATCCCCACCTCACCAATCTGTTCAACATGGGCAACCAGGCCAATGGCTCGCAACAGCAATCCCTGGCATCTGCCGTATTTGCCTATGCCGCCAATATCGACAATGCTGCCGCCCTGGGGCCGGTAGTCAAGCGTATCGTGCACAAACATGCTGCTGTCGGCATCAAGCCGGAACATTACCCTATCGTTGGAGAACATCTGCTGGGCGCGATCAAAGAGGTGCTTGGAGATGCTGCCAGCGAAGAATTGTTGAATGCCTGGGGTGAAGCTTACTGGTTGCTGGCTGATACCTTGATTGAAGAAGAAAAGAATCTGTATTCCACTACGCCGACCACGCCCGGCGCATTGATCCCACTCAAGGTCGTACGCAAAGTGAAAGAATCTGAATACATTACTTCTTTCTATCTGCAACACCCCAATGGCGGTAAACCCGGCGATTTTCTACCTGGTCAATATATCAGCGTGGACATGCAGTTCAATGGAGGCCGCAACCGCCAGATACGACAATACAGCCTTTCTGATTCTGTCGCAGCTCCATGGTGGCGCATTTCCGTCAAGCGTGAGATCGAAGATGGTGACAAACCACGCGGACGTCTCTCCAATTGGCTACATGACGATATTGATGTGGATGATATCCTGCAAGTCACCCCGGCATTCGGTGATTTCGCCCTGGACCCCATTGCCAGCGACACTCCATTGGTATTGCTTTCCGCTGGCGTCGGCATCACCCCTATCATCGCCATGCTCAACTCCGTTCGTGACCTCGCACCCCAGCGTCCGGTGTACCTGGCCCACGCTGCACGCTACCCATCATGGCAGAGCCATCGCCTGGACCTGCAGGAAGCCATCAGCCGCATGCCGCACCTGAAGACCATGTTCTTCTATGAGGCTCTGACAGAAGGCGCACTCCATAACCTGGGTGAGACACACCAGGGCCTGATGGAGATCAAGCTACTCTGGCCAGACATATTGGAAAACGCAGATATCTACATGTGTGGTCCGCAAGGCTTCATGCAATCGCAAAGAGAACAATTACTGCAAGCCGGTGTGCCTGCAGAACGCATCCATCGCGAAGTATTTGGCCCGGACCTGCTGGATCACTTACTGTAAATGTAAAAAGAGAAATGAAATAACTGACAAATCCCTGGCTGAGCTGATGCTCACCGGGGATTTTTATTGACCTCAGGCAAAACTGATCGGCATGACACCAGTGTTTTCCTGATGTACTTCACGCAAGCACTGGCGTGCGCAACTGGCGCACTGACCGCATTCAGCCCCAACGCCCAGTTCCCGCCTCAAATCCTTGAGACTACTTGCTCCTGCTCGCGCTGCCTGGGCAATCTGGCGATCAGTTACGGCACGACAAACACAAACATACATATCAAGAAACCCAACACTTCCACTATTGCAAGCACAGTTCAAGCTGATACTTGAGCGACGGAGAATAAAAAACAAACGATAACTATTATTATTTTAACTTCTCTTGTTGTCAATAGACGTAGCGTGCGTGCATAAAAAAACCGCAGCAAAGCTGCGGTTTTCCTTTAATACTACAAATACTTAGTCTGCAGCTTCCATATGCGCTTGCAGGTAGTTAGGCAATGTAACATCCGCGATCAGGCTATGTTGGGTTTCCAGCCAGTCAATCGCAGCCTCACTTTTTTCAAGCAATTCCTGCAACAGGTCACGGCTGACGTAATCCTGTAACTCCTCACATAATGCAACGGCTTCAACCAACAGTGGGCGATGTATCTCCCTTTCATACTTGAGATCGCCTTGCAGGCATTCCACTACATTCTCACCGATCAGCAGCTTGCCAAGATTCTGCAGGTTGGGCAGCCCCTCAAGAAACAGGATGCGCTCAATCAACTCATCCGCCTCCTTCATCACCCGGATCGACTGTTTATATTGATAGTCGTTGAGTTTTTCCAATCCCCAGTTACGGAACATGCGTGCATGCAGGAAATACTGGTTGATCGAAGTCAGCTCATTCTTCAACACCTTGTTCAGTGTTTCGATAATCCTTTTATCACCCTTCATGATCCTCTCCTTCTCAAACTGCCGCACCAGATTTCATCTGGCTTTGCAGGTAATTTTCCAGGCCCACCATATCAATCAGACGTAACTGCTGTTCAATCCAGTAAGCATGATCCATTTCCGTGTCATCCAGTTGCACCAGCAACATATCGCGCGATACATAATCACCGGATTTTTCACATTGCGCCATCGCCGCTTTCAGATCACCTACCACCTGATATTCGAGCGCCAGATCTGACTTAAGCATTTCAGGCACCGTCTTGCCAACATTCAGGGGATGACGTTTTTCCAGGTTCGGCTTGCCTTCGAGAAAAAGAATACGCTGGATGATTGCACGCGCATGCTGGCGCTCATGGTCTGACTCGTGCAGACTTTTCTGCGCCAATTGGTTCAAGCCAAAATCCGCATACATCTCACCATGAATCAGATATTGATCAACCGCAGTCAGCTCTCCTGCCAGCAGTTCATTCAAAATATCAATGATTTTCTTGTCGCCTTTCATAGCACCTCCACCGAAGTATGTATTCAATGGTTAGCATGATACTCAAATTCACAAGAAAACAACAGGAAAATTTTTTATAAATTATTGATTTTTAATGATTTTATGAAGAAAAATACCAACAAGAATCATTCTTTCTATTACCAGGGAATGTGATCGTTTTCTGTTGACACTTCATCACCAAGACACGTTTTGCTTTAGCGCAAACGCAAAGAATTGAGAATCACAATCAAGGAGCTGACCGACATGCCGATGGCGGCCATCCAAGGGGCGATCAGGCCAGCGGCAGCAAACGGCAGTGCTACTGCGTTATAAATCAGCGCCCAAGTGAAGTTTTGACGCACAACACTAACGGTGAAACGGCCTGTCGCGATGGCATGGTCGATTTCCTGCAGGTTTTCTCCCAGCAGGATGATGTCTCCGGAAGCGCGGGCCATTTGCGTGCCGTTTCCCATCGCAAATGATACTTGTGCTCCGGCCAGCACAGGAGCATCGTTTATCCCATCCCCTACCATGGCCACCACATTTCCCTGCTGCTGCATCTCCCGTAATGCAGCCAATTTACCTTCCGGGGTCAAGTCTGACTTCCAGGATGTAATGCCGGCAACATCGGCAAAATGCTGCACACTGGATGCGCGGTCTCCACTCAGGATAGATACCATGATCTGCCGTTCCTTCAGGCTTGCCATCAGCTGGCCCACTCCTGGGCGCATGGCGTCAGCCAGAACAAAAGCCGCCAATACCCGGCGTGGATTACTCAACCAGACCAGGCTGGAACCTGGTGGCAGTACGGGTGGCTCAGGATAAGTGACATTGGTATTCAGCGCGGCATTGCCAATGTAATATCGCTCTCCGTTAATCTCCCCGCTGATCCCTTTGCCTGGCTGGTTTCCTGCATCCAGGACAGGCAAGCGCTGGGCTGTATTGACCATCTCCGTAAAACTGCGGGCCAGTGGATGTTCAGAGCTTTGCTCTAGGCTGGCCGCAAGACGCAATACGTCCTCACGTTGGGCATCACCATAAGGCAGGACGGCTGTAATACGTGGACGCCCCATGGTCAGGGTACCGGTTTTATCAAAGACGATATGCCTGACTTGGGCCAACGACTCCAAGGCGTGGCCGCGTGTCAACAGTACGCCGCGCCCCACAAGATGAGAGCCTGCAGCAGCAAATGCTGCCGGTGCAGCCAGTGAAAGTGCACACGGACAACTCACTACCAACACAGCCAGAATGATTTCAAAGCAACGTTCCGGGGCAATCCACCACCAGACCAGGCCAATAACGACTACTGCAACCAGGAGAATGGTGGTGAAATAGACCGCCACAATATCTGCCACCCTGGCCAGACGTGGCTTTTCTGCCTGAGCCCTGTCCAGCAGGCGCGCGATGCCCGCGATGACTGTCTGCTCGCCAACTCCACCCACTTGCACTTGCAAGGGGCTTTCATAATTGATACTCCCGGCATAAACATGATCTCCGAGCGATTTGGGCACTGGTCGGCTCTCGCCAGTCAGCAGCGACTCATCCACCTGGCTAATCCCTTGCAGCACTGTGCCATCACCAGCGATGGTTTCACCGGGCTTGACCAGTAATGTATCTCCCACTTGCAAATCATGTAAGGGCACTATCTGCGGCTGCTGGTTTTCATCCAGGCGGGTAGCCATGGGGGGAATCAGGCGGTGCAGGTTTTCTGCCGCTTCAATAGACTTCTCTCGGGCATGGCGCTCCAGGTATCGTGTGGCCAGCAAGAAGAAAATCAACATGGTCAAAGTGTCGTAATAGACAATACCGTCCCCATGCAGGGTCACCCACACACTGCCGATGAAACCCGTGATCAATCCCAGGCTGATCGGTACATCCATGCCAACATGACCGCGCCGTATGCTGCGCCAGGCAGCCTGATAGAAAGGCCAGGCGGAATACAGCATGGCAGGCATGGTCATGATCAAGCTGAACCAACGCAGCAATTGAGCAGTCGCAGGCTCCAGCCCCTGTGCCGGTCCGGCATAAAATGCGACGGCGACCATCATGACTTGCCCTGCAGATAAGCCGGCAATAGCCAGCCTGCGGAAATCCTGCCGACGCTGATGCTCCCTTACCTCTTGCTGCTGCTGCGCACTGAACGGATGTGCGTGATATCCCAGCTTGCGAATTTCTGCCAATATCTGGCTCAGCCGGATTTTTTTATCATCCCAGCGAACGCGAGCGCGATGAGAGGAATAGTTGATGGATGCCATGACCACGCCATCCAATTGTTGCAGGTGCCGCTCGTTCAACCAGATACAGGCAGCACAGGTAATATCCTCGAGAATCAGCGAAGCTTCCAGCAACTCACCCGATTCATCGTGCACAAAACTTTTCTGCACTTCCGGATGATCATACAGTTCCAGTTGCCGTAGCTCGTCCGGCACCAGTTCCTCTGCCGTCTGAGGAAGTTCGGTGCGATGCTCGTAATAGCCCTCCAGGCCGTTCTGGACAATGGACTCGGCTACCGCCTGGCATCCATGGCAACACATGCGGCGGCGCTGCCCCAGCACAGCCACCTGAAAATCCGTATTATCCGGAACAGGCAGGCCGCAATGGTAGCAGGTCACATCTGCAGTCACCGCTTATTCACTCCCGATAAACAGTGACTCCTGCTTGCGGTAGCGCTTGTCATCCTTTTTTACCAATATTTCGGCCACCCAGCGGCCTGAGTCCGGCAAATTGACTTCTACACTATATTGACCAGCTGCCTGCTCAACCATGGGGTAAATCTTGTCATCACGACTATTGGCCATGCGCCAGAAATTGAGTGTCACCTCAGCCTGGGATATCTCTGCCCCACTTTCATCCGTGATTTCCACAAGCACCTGCCCGGGTTGCGCTGGCTCCAGTTCCTCCAGCCCCTGCCACTGAATACGCCAGCCCAATGCCTGCTGCTGCTCAATCAATTCAAGATGAGGCTGATAGCTTTTATTGCGGTCATGGGGCATTACGCCAGGGAAAGCAGTATGCACCCGCTGGTTTTCAGGACTAGGCAGGAAAATGGAAGTCAGTCCCTGGGGCAAACCACGACCGGCAATGGACAACAGAATTGCATTGGATATGGCCAGGAAAATAAAGAACCCGATAATGATCTTGGGGGCCCAATGCATGGCCTGCTGTTTCTGCCGCATGCTGCCAAATACCCCGAGCAAGCCTGCATTGGCAAGAAATAGTGCAAAATGAATTGCCAGCACATCTCCCCCACCCCAATGCTGGGTGCTATACACGATATACAGCACGAACGGGACTACCGCACTCAATATCGCCGCCCAGAAGTTGGGAACACGCAGCAGGCGCAACAGGAAATAAAGTCCGATGGCAAACACCAAGCCACCAAACAAGGTTTCAGCAATACTCAGTGCGGGAATCAAATTAAGCATGAATCATTGGCCATTAAAGTGTGTCTTGATCACCACAGGCTCAGCATCGGCGATCGTAGGAATGATGACAAAGAAGAACTCCTTGGTATTGCGCGCCATATCCGCAGGAAGATCAACTTTGACATTCAGGCTCAAGGTCTTGCCTGCACGCACACGGATTTCCGGAATATTGCCAATATCAAGCGACTTGGCAGGAATACCCTGTACCTTGAGTTCATAGCGCTGGTCATCATCTGTCCGGTTGGCAATATTGACCTGATAACGGTTACGCACACTGCCATCGGACAACACAATAAACAAAGGCTGGCGTATCTGCTGCACATTGGCATCTGTATCATTACGCGAACCGATGTTATATCCCAGTATCAGGCTGGCAATCAACAAGGCAGCGGCATACCCTAACACCTTGGGACGCTTCCAGTCCAGATGAGGTTTGTGAGGTGTCGGACTGGCAATATTCTGTTCCGAGTCATATCTGATCAGGCCACGCGGAGAGCCGATTGAATCCATGATGTTATTGCAGGCATCAATGCACAGTCCGCAAGAGATACATTGATATTGCAAGCCATCCCGGATATCAATGCCCGTCGGGCAGACCTGCACACAAAAACCGCAATCAATACAATCCCCGTGTCCTGCTGCCTGACGCTCTTCCCGGGTACGTAAGCCCTTACTTGGCACTTTCCGCCCAGCCGTACCTTCACCGCGCCGCACATCGTACGCGACCGCCAGTGTATCCGGCTCATACATAACGCTCTGGAAACGCGCATAGGGGCACGCCAGCGTACAGATATGCTCGCGCGACAGGCCTGCAGCCACATACGTCGTGATCGTCAAGACCACTACAGTAATATATCCAGCCTCTGCAGCAGTACCCGCAAATAATTTGGGCAGGAAATCCGGCGCATAGGTGAAATAACAGGCAAATGTTACCCCGGTCCAGAAGGAGACCAGAATCATGAGGCCATGCGATGCGCCCATCTTGAGGATTTTTTCTGTGTTCCAGGGTTGTTTCAACAAGCGCAACCGCGCCGGGCGCTCCCCTTGCACCATGCGTTCTATCATGATGAACAAATCTGTCCACAATGTCTGGAAGCAGAAATAGCCACACCAGGCACGACCTATCAGGCCAGTGGTAAAAAACAGCAAGGCAGCGGCAATGAACAATAACATCGCCAGCCAGAAAATATCCTGCGGATAAACAACCAGATTGAAAATGAAGAAACGACGGGACTCTAGGTCGAACAAAAGCGCCTGGCTCGCGCCATTGTGCCGATCCCATGGCATCCACGGCAACAAGAAATACACAGAATAGGCAATCAGCATGACCGCCGTTTTGAATGTACGGAACTTGCCTTTTACCGATCGCGTAACAATAGGAATGTGTCGGTTCAGAAGCGGAGATTTCTTGACACCATTGGTAGAACTGCTTGCTTCCATCACGCTGACATCACCACCTTCAGAAAAAGAGATGCAACTGCACTAGAAATAAAGGCCCACATAGCGTGAGCCTTTATTCAACGCCAGGAGGACTTACCGACCGCCGCCAAGGCTATCATGTACATAGACCGTCAACAACTTGATTTGTTCTGGCTTCAAACGGCCACCCCAAGTCGGCATCACACCACGATCCAGCCCAGAAGTAATGACACGTTTCACTTCTGCCAATTTGGCCTCCTGTCCGGCCTTACCATCAACATCCGCCCAGAGCCAGATCTTGTCGGTCAGGTTGGCAGAACCCATCTGTGTATTACCCTTGGCATCTGCGCCATGGCAATAGTAACATCCGGCCTCCTCACTCTTGAAGAGCTGCGCACCCACTGTTGCCAAACTGGCATCATGTGGTTCGCCTGACAGGCTCAATACATAGTTCGCCAGCTGTGTGATCTGCTGATCCTCCAGCACTTCCTTGAATGCCGGCATGAAACCACGACGCCCATGCTCAATCGTTTGATGGATTTCATCGTAAGTACCGCCAAACTGCCAGTGATCATCCGTCAGATTCGGAGCAAACCCGATTTTGCCTTGTCCACCAGCCTGATGGCAAGGTGCACAGTTATCAGAAAATAGTGTCTTACCAGCAGAGTTCACGAATTGCATGAGTTCTGCATCCTTGGCAACATCGTCGTAAGACATGGAGGCCACCTTGTCAAACCATTGCTTCTGGATAGCTTCCATCTCATTCATTTCGTGCAGGAACTTGGAACGCATGTTCCAGTGCGTGGTTTTCTCCACTTCCTTGCCATCGACAGTTTTTGCCGTATAGGTAATGGTATGCAGCCCGGTCAGGCCTTTAGTGTAATTACCCCCAATAGGCCATGCGGGATACAGCAGCCAGTAAACTACCGTAAAAATAAATGTAATGTAAAAGCCCCAAATCCACCATGTAGGCAAGGGATTGTTATATTCCTCAATGCCATCCCAGCTATGGCCCATGGTTTTCGGTGCTGTCGTCGTAGCCTTATCCTGACTCATAATGCTTTCCTAACTAGATCTCGTCATCTTGCAGCGGGATGTTCTTGTGACTTTCCAGAGTCTCGCTGCGTGTTTTGCTTCCGAAAAGATAGAACAGGACACCACAGAACACGAGAAAAAAAATGACCAGTGACAACGGTTTAGTATTTTCAAAACGCGTGAACCAAAGCATCCATTCCATCATCTTTACCTCTTAACGGAATTTGACGAAATAATCGTCATCATATTTCTTGAAATCAACCATGGTGCCCAGTACCTGCAAGTAGGCCACCAATGCATCCATTTCAGTGATGTTGCTCGGGTCAGTATCGTAATTACCCAGCTGAGCCTGGGCAACCAGGTTTTTCTCTGCATCAGGAATATGCAGCGTCTTGGCAACATCCGCGCCAAACTCTTCAACGTTACGCTGATACTCAGCTTGGCTGTTGGAGTATGGAACACCAGTGCGGCGCAACGCCTTCATGCGATCCTGTATATCGTCATACTTCAGTTCATTCTTCGCCAACCAAGGATAGTTAGGCATCACGGACTGAGGCACCAAGGAACGCGGAGCGGTCAAATGCTGGGTATGCCAGTCATTGGAATATTTTCCTCCGACACGCGCCAGGTCAGGACCGGTACGCTTAGAGCCCCATTGGAATGGATGGTCATACTTGGACTCAGCCGCCAGTGAGTAATGGCCATAGCGCAATGCTTCATCACGGAAAGGACGAATCATCTGTGAATGGCACAGGTAGCAACCTTCGCGAATATAGATATCCCGTCCCCGCTGTTCCAATGGCGTGTAAGGACGTACGCCATCTACTTTTTCCACGGTTTCCTTGATGAAGAACAGCGGAATGATCTCAACCATACCACCGACACTGATTGCCAGCATGGTGAATACCAGCAATATGCCCAGGTTGCGCTCAATATTGTCATGCTTCATGAATAACTCCAGTAACTCGTCTATACATCAGCCGCTTAGGCTGCTGCCACATTAAGGTCCGCATGTGCAGCGGTACTACCCTGACGGATGGTCTTGTACATGTTGTAGCACATGAGGATCATGCCGGTCAGGAAGAAAATTCCGCCTACAGCCCGCATGACATAGAACGGATGTGCTGCAGCAACAGACTCAACAAAGGAGTATTGCAAGTTGCCAAAGTCATCGAATGCGCGCCACATCAAGCCCTGCATGATGCCGGAAATCCACATGGCAGTGATGTAAAGCAGCACACCAATGGTTGCCAGCCAGAAATGCACGTTCACCAGGCGCACGCTGTACATCGGGGTATTCCAGAGACGCGGCACCATATGGTACAGGCTACCGAAGGTAATCATGGCGACCCAGCCCAGCGCACCGGAGTGAACGTGGCCGACTGTCCAGTCAGTGTAGTGGGACAAGGCATTGACATCCTTCAAGGACATCATCGGGCCTTCGAAAGTAGACATGCCATAGAAAGACAGGGCCACAATCAGGAAACGGATCACAGGATCAGTACGCAACTTGTCCCATGCGCCGGACAACGTCATGATACCGTTGATCATACCGCCCCAAGACGGCAGCAACAGCATGATGGAGAATGTGGCAGCCAGTGTGCCAGTCCAGTCAGGCAACGCAGTCCAGTGCAAATGGTGTGCACCAGCCCACATATAAAGGAATATCAAAGCCCAGAAGTGCAGAATGGACAAGCGATAGGAATACACCGGACGGCCAGCCTGCTTGGGAACGAAGTAATACATCATGCCCAGGAAAGCCGCAGTCAGGAAGAAACCCACAGCATTATGACCATACCACCATTGTGTCATGGCATCCTGGGTACCGGAGAACAAGCTGTAGGACTCCAGGGAGAAGAGCTTCACAGGCACCTGCAGGTTATTGAAGATATGCAGCAAAGCGGTTGCCAGGATGAATGCAAGGTAGAACCAGTTGGCAACATAGATATGCGGCTGTTTACGGTTGAGCAAAGTGCCTACGTAAATAGCCAGATAGGAGACCCACACCAGCAATACCAGCAGGTCAATAGGCCATACCATTTCCGCATATTCGCGCGCTTGGGTATAACCGAACATGTAACCCAGCGCGGAAAGCGCAATCGCAGCCTGCCAACCCCAGAAAGTAAAATTGGCCAGCCCGTCTCCGCCAAACAATCGCGTTTGACAGGTGCGCTGCACAACATAGTAAGAAGTGGCAAAGAGCGCACTACCACCGAATCCAAAAATGACACCACTGGTATGCACTGGACGCAAGCGGCCAAATGTAATGTATGGGGTGTCAAAATTCAGAAACGGAAAAGCCAGTTCAGAGGCGATATAAACGCCAACGAACATACCAATCGCTCCCCAGATCAAGGTCATGATGGTGAACTTGCGAATAATATCGTAATTATATTGTTCGCTAGTACCAACACCAGCAGTCGAGACGCTTGCCGTTGCCATTACTATCTCCTTACACAAAAATCTAGCTGTAACAAATCGCAAAATTATATTCCCTATCCAAGCTCTTGGACAAGAAAAACCCTAAAAAAATTGGGTAATATCACGCCCCCGTGACAGCAGCACCCTTCACCGCATCCACCACACTTCTAGATTCCCTTCCTGATCAATCACATACCCTCCCACAGGCTGGATCAACCAGTTTTCATGGAAAAAACCACAGAATGACCATCATCGGGAAAATGTCTGGGAAATATGACTTAGAAGCGCTTGCCGAAGCCGAAACCAATCACCCACGGGTTAATATCAAGGCGGTCGATCTTCGCTCCACCCTTAAGCCTGACATCTGTATCCACCCACAGATACTTGATATCAGCATTCAATAGCCACCCATCCTTCATATTGATATCAAACCCCGCCTGCAACACCGGCCCCCAGCTATTGCGCTCGACACGGATCTCGCCCACTTGCTTCGAATACAGTCCATTATCCATAAAGCGGGTGTAATTCAGCCCGGCGCCAAGATAAGGATCAACAATCCGCCCGGGGCGAAAATGCCATTGTGCCGTCAGCGTTGGTGGCAGCAGGTTGACAGAACCAAGCGACTCACTCGCCACCCCGCCTGCTCCCTTGATGCTGACATCATGACGCGTGCCCAATGCCAGAATCAGCTCCAGTGCAATATTCCGAGTCAGATAATAAGAAATATCCAGCTCAGGAATCACCTGATCGTTTACCTGCAGCCTAGCCCCAGCAGCACCAACATAATGTCCCAACCGGCTCTTTTCATCAGGACTGACGTTCACAGCACGCGCACGCACTACCCAATCCCCGGCCTCAGCCATGACAGTGAGAGGAGCCAATAACATACTTCCCAACACAACAAACTGCTTGAGTTCCATCAGATCCACCTTATTAACCATAAAATAATTATGGTTTTATTCTACATCCATTAACCATAATTTAAAAGTGGTTAATATCCCAGCAAAACACTCAACTTATCCACACCAAGGATTGCTGCCAGAAAATCCTGACGCGTTCATCTTTCCAGCATGAACAATTTCAGAAAACCAGCTATTCAAATACAAGAGCTTGCGCGTACAATGAAGGTTTTGACAGCAATTGGTAACGGAGAAACAAAGATGTCGATGGCCGACCGCGATGGTCTGATTTGGTATGACGGAAAAATGGTGCCTTGGCGCGATGCCACCACCCACGTGCTGACCCACACGCTGCACTACGGCATGGGCGTATTTGAAGGTGTGCGCGCCTATAAAACAGACAAGGGCACAGCAATTTTCCGCCTGCAGGAACACACTGACCGCCTGTTCCGCTCGGCACATATCCTTGGCATGAGAATGCCATTCGACAAGGCCACATTACTCGAAGCGCAAAAAGCTGCGATCCGTGAAAACAATCTCGAATCAGGCTATATGCGTCCCATGGCATTCTATGGTGCTGAAGCCATGGGCATTTCCGCCAAGACGCTCTCCACGCATGTCATTGTCGCAGCATGGTCATGGGGCGCCTATATGGGTGATGATGCCATCAAGCACGGCATTCGCGTCAAGACCTCCTCTTTCGCTCGCCATCATGTCAATATCCACATGTGTAAAGCCAAGGCAAACGGCAATTACATGAATTCCATCCTGGCACACCAGGAAGCTGCGCAGGATGGCTACGATGAGGCGTTATTGCTGGATGTCGATGGTTTTGTCGCTGAAGGCTCCGGTGAAAACATTTTCATCATCCGCAATAACAAGATCTATACACCAGACCTGACCAGCGCGCTGGAAGGTATCACACGTGATACGGTTGTTCAGTTAGCCACAGAATTTGGCTACCAGATTATCGAGAAACGCATTACCCGCGATGAAGTGTATTCTGCTGACGAAGCCTTCTTCACTGGTACTGCCGCCGAAGTGACACCGATCCGCGAACTGGATAATCGTGCCATTGGCGCCGGCACACGCGGCCCAATCACCGAAAAGCTGCAAGCCAAGTATTTCGATGTGGTTCATGGCCGCTCTCCAGAGCATATCGACTGGCTCACCCTGGTATAAACACAATCAAGAGGACGCCATGACAACGGACACCAAGGAAATCGAAATCAGCGCCAAAGACCTGCCGCTGCACTGCCCTACCGATGCAGTGGCATTGTGGTGTTCACATCCGCGCGTCTTTCTTGATATCGCTGCCAGCGGCCATGCTGCATGTCCTTATTGCGGGACAAAATACAAACTGAAGGCTGGAGAAACCATCAGCCACCACTAAACAATAAAGCCGGATTCGTTCCGGCTTTATTGTTTCCAGCGTCATACATCCATCGGTGCTTTTTGCACTGAGACTTCCCCGCCTATGCATTGCCGGATGAACACCACACCTTCCGGTGTATCGTTGTTGGTCCAGCACACGACCGTGCCCTGAGCAGGATTTTCAGCAGGTAATGTCAACTCATGCAGGCGTCGGCACAACTGCCGGGCCACGGCCTCCCCTGTATCAATCAGCACCACCTCCGGCCCGGCAATTTCGGCAATCAGTGTTTCCACAAAAGGATAATGCGTGCACCCCAGCACAATAGTATCAGCACCCGATGCTATCAACGGAGCAACATATTGCTGCACCAACGCTCGCGTCGTCGCAGAAGCCAGGTCTCCCTGCTCAATGCGCTCAACCAGCCCGGTACACGCCTGGGTCTCCACCTTGATATGCTGGCCATAACTTTCCAGCAAGGCTGCGAATTGCGCACTGCGCAGCGTTCCACTGGTCGCAAGCACGCCCACGATACCACTCCGTGTTGCTGCTACTGCAGGCTTGACCGCGGGCTCCATCCCGATGACAGGCACTGCAAACTCCTGTCTCAGCGTTTTGATGGCAGCGGCAGTGGCGGTATTGCAGGCCACAACAATTGCCTGAGCCCCCTGCCCCAAAAGAAAATGAGTGATTTTTCTTGCCCGTTCGATGATATAGGCCGAAGTTTTTGATCCATAAGGCGCATGCAATGAATCTGCAAAATACAGCAGATTTGCATCCGGAAGCTGTTCCCTGATATGCCGTAATACAGACAGGCCCCCAACGCCGGAATCAAAAACTCCTATGACTGGCGCAGGTTTCTCAGACGAATGATCCGACACATTGAACTCAATCAGGATATGAAATAAAAACTGACACAGTGTACCCAAGGCAGCCCCTGTGAACCAGCCCCCTGCATTTCAAATTAGAATACGGGTATTCACAAAAACAAAGGATATCCCATGGGCAACCGCCTCAGCAAAATATACACACGCACAGGTGACGATGGCCTCACCGGTCTGGGAGATGGCAGCCGCACCCCCAAAGACAGCATTCGCATAGAGGCCATGGGCAACGTGGATGAGCTCAATGCCGCATTGGGCGTATTACTTACAGAACCCCTCCCGGATTCAATATCAGCATCCCTGCTGGCCATACAACACGATCTGTTTGATCTGGGAGGCGAAATCGCCATTCCCGGCCACCAAATTTTAAATCCTGATCGCGTCAGCGTCCTAGAGCAGACGCTGGATACTCTTAATGCAGAACTCAGCCCATTACGCGAATTTATTCTACCAGGCGGTACCCGGGCCGCGGCATTGTGCCACTTGGCCCGCACCGTATGCCGTCGGGCAGAACGGACGCTGATTACACTGCATCGCGAACAAGAAACCACACCTGCCTCACTGCCTTATATCAATCGCCTCTCTGACCTGTTATTTGTCATGGCGCGTCATCTCAACCGGATAGCTAATGCGCCGGATGTAATGTGGAAACATTCACGTTGATTTTCCCCTTCCCCATATTTTAAATTTGAATATTATTAGAATAAAAAATTATTTTTTATTATTTGAAGCCATTGTTAAAGTGCACACATCTCACATCCATCCGGCTATCTGGTAATTCTGGATGGATGCCAGCATATACCTGGCCTCACGAGCCAGTTTTAACCTACTGCACCCGCAGCGGCTACTATTAATATTCGTTTAAACAGGGATTGCACCCAGTCGACTGGAAGCAATACTTTGATCAGGGAGATCATCTTGTCCAAGAAAACTGGAATTATCCAACTATTAATTGCGAGTGGCATTGTGCTGAGTACTGGGCTGGCCTATGCAGAGGAAATCACGACCAACTCCACACTCAGTGCAGAAGAAAATGACCAGCAGGAACGTATCAAGGCGCGCAAGGCAGAACTTGCCGCTGAAGCCGCGTTAGCCAAGAAGGCTGAAAAAGGCTACTGGGTAGCTCCGCGTGCTTACGGCACCCAACGTGAGAGTGAACCACCAAGATTCGTTAAGCCTATCAACCAGACCTGGCTCAAGGAATATACTGACATCGACTGGCTGGATGTAGGCGCTGACTATCGTTTCCGCTATGAAAACCGCGAAAATGACTTCCGCCGCGGCACCAATGTCACAGATGAGCCATTTTTGTTACGCTCCCGCGTCTACCTTGCCGTGCGTAATAAATTTGATCCTTTGAGATTTACGCTTGAGTTGGAAGATGACCGCCGTAATCACAGCCACTTTGCGCGTGACAACCGTGATGTGAACCTGGCGGAGCCAATCCAGGCCTATGCGGAACTGTTTTTCAAGGATGGACTGGGCAAGGATGATCTGGGTAATGAACGGCCTGTCAGTATCAAAGCTGGTCGCATGGCCTTCGAGCAACTTGATCGCCGCCTGATTGCCCGCAATGAATGGCGCAATACCACCAACACATTCCAGGGTGTGCGAGCCACTTTTGGTCAGCATAAAAATGATTGGGAATTCGATATTTTCGCCCTGCAACCACTGATTCGCTTTACTGAAGAGCTTGACCAGCGCGATAACGGGCAATGGTTCTATGGTGCCGTATTCGATTGGCGCAAATGGTCAGACATCATCACCCTGTCCCCTTCTTATTTCTACCTCAAGCAAGATGGCGACAAAGTAAAATATAACTCCTCAGGCGTACCTGTCACCAATGCCAATGACCGTGAAATCCACACTGCCGGTCTGCGCGGTTATGGACTCATCGGCAAGACAGGTTTTGATTACGATGCCAGCTACTACCGCCAGTGGGGCGAAGATGGTGCCAAGGACCATCGCGCCTATTCCTATGTCGCTGAAGTTGGCTATACCGCTGATCACCCATGGAAACCACGTTTCAGCGCTAACTATGGTGTTGCAAGTGGCGACAAGGGATCAAGCTCCGGCACCAGCGAACGTTTTGATCGCCTGTTCGGGTTTGCGCGGCCATGGTCAAGCAATGATTACATCCAGATGGAAAACATCAATGCCACCAAGATTCGTGCCGAATTCAGCCCGTTCACCGGCGTGAATATTGATACAGGCTATAGCTGGTATAAGCTGGACAGCGCAACTGACCGCTGGGGTGCCAGCGCGGTGAGCACCGATGCCACTGGAAATAGTGGTCGTGACCTGGGAGAAGAGTGGGACCTTCGCGTTCGCTTCCCGGTCAACAAGCATGTCGGCGCCAATGTGGGATATGCCTATTTCAAGGGTGGAGATTTTGTAAAAAACAGGATCGGCGACCGCAAAGACACCTCCAACTTTTTCTACGTGGAGTTGACAGTCAGCGCGTTCTAGCCCTTTTCCCAACTCGTATATCTCCTATAGATCACCGGGATAACTACACGTTATCCCGGTTTTTTTTGCCCCGACTCAATATTCGTTTTTTGTATAAAAATATAAAAACAAATTATTTTTTTATATTTAAAGACATTGTTAAAGTAGCTCCATCTGATTTGAATATTGCCAAGGGCAAAAGGTATGTCACAAGAACTCAAACTAAAGGCAAGCGATGAAGTTATCCAGGAAATCCTGAGATCCATTGACCTGTTGCGTTTCGGCTCTATCGAAATCACGGTTCACGATGGACGCGTCACCCAGATTGAACGCCGGGAAAAAGTCCGGTTTTCCAGTGAAGCTACAAAAACAAAACCATCACTACAAAATGCTGTTCATTACTAATAATCACACTAAGGATCCTGCATGAAAAACCTGTTTCCACGCTTCTCCGGCCTGATTGCCGTTGCAGCACTCATCACACCACTGTCCACACTGGCTGCAGATGTAACCTTGCTGAATGTGTCATACGACCCGACACGCGAACTGTACCAGGAATACAACGATGTCTTTACCAAATACTGGAAGAACAAAACCGGCGACAAAGTCACGGTGAAAGCTTCCCACGGCGGTTCAGGCAAACAGGCCCGCTCTGTCATCGATGGCTTGCAGGCCGATGTCGTGACGCTGGCGCTGGCCTATGATGTCGATGCATTGCAGGAAAAAGCCAAGCTGATCCCAAAAGACTGGATCAAGCGCCTGCCGGACAACAGCTCCCCCTACACCTCCACCATCGTGTTCCTGGTGCGCAAGGGCAACCCCAAGAACATCAAGGATTGGGACGACCTGGCCAAGTCCGGCATCAAAGTCATCACTCCCAACCCCAAGACTTCTGGCGGCGCACGCTGGAATTACCTGGCTGCCTGGGCTTATGCCCAGAAGAAATTTGGTAATAATGAAGCCAAGACCCGCGAGTTCGTAGGCAAGATACTCAAGAATGTACCAGTGCTGGATTCCGGTGCACGCGGCTCAACTACCACTTTTGTCGAGCGTGGCATTGGCGATGTGCTGTTGGCCTGGGAAAACGAAGCTTTCCTCGCACAAAAAGAGCTAGGACCGGACAAGTTCGAGATCGTGGCGCCTTCCCTCTCCATCCTCGCCGAACCATCTGTTTCTGTCGTGGACAAGGTAGTGGACAAGCGTGGCACCCGGAAAATTGCTGAAGCCTACCTTGAACATTTATACAGTGAAGAAGGCCAGGAAATTGCAGCCAAGAACTACTATCGTCCACGCCTGGAATCAGTAGCCAAGAAATATGAAAAGGTCTTCCCCAAGCTGAACCTGATCACTATCGATGCAGAGTTTGGCGGCTGGCAGAAGGCACAGAAGACCCACTTTTCCGATGGCGGCACATTCGACCAGATTTACCAGCAGTAAAGCACATTGATTAACCAGGAGTGGTGCCGGACAAAATCCGGCACCTTCCCGAACAACAGGAGACTCTGATCATGAGTACAGCGTTAATTGTCGGCGGCGACCAGATCGATGGTATCAAGCAGGAGCTATCCAACTTCGGCATTACCCATATCAACCACTGGTCGGGGCGTAAAGTGGGTGATGGCAAGAAAATCATTCCGCACGATACCGAGCTGATCGTGCTGGTGACCGATTGGATCAGCCATACCTTCACGCATAAGATCAAGCAGAGCGCAGCCAAGCGCGGTGTCAGGATCGTCTACACCCCCAACGGCCCAGCTGCGCTGCGCACCCGGCTCAGACAATTGCATCCAGCCCATGACACGGAGGATGAATGTAGGGTGACCTTCCACCAGGCTCTCCACTAAATCATAGTCACAGCGCAACTCAATAAGGAGTATTCACCATGTCCATTCATGCCATCAACGTCCGTAACCAGTTTCGTGGCCGTATCAAGGAAATTGTCCTCGGCCCGGTTGTCTCGGAAATCGACGTAGAAACACCAGTCGGTATCGTCACTTCTGTCATCACCACCCGCTCCGTCAATGAACTGAACCTGCAGGTAGGTACTGAAGTGCTGGCGCTCATCAAGGCCACTGAAGTTTCTCTCGCCAAGATATAAAGCAGCCTACTGCTTGTTTTGACCTCTATCTCCTCTCGCTTTGCCGGCCCCGCGCCGGCATTTTTTTATGAAAGCGCAACAAAAAAGCCCTGGTCTTTGCAACCAGGGCTATGGCAGATTCAAGCAGTATTAACCGCCAAATGGGGCAGACACGCCTTCAGGCAGGTCGATCGTAAAAATCTTGCGGATGGTTTTGATCGTTTTCCAGGTGCCACTGAACCCGGCCTTCACCACAAAACTGTCACCAGCCTTGTAGGTCACTGATTTTCCGCCCTTCTCGGTCAGCACAGCTTCGCCTTCGAAGATATGCACCACTTCATCGGCATTGTATGTCACTTCATAAGTGCCTGGCTGCGCCTCCCAGAAACCAGATAGCAGCTTGCCATTTTCGGCGGCATATTCAATCCAGGTTTTCATGCTGGGGGAGCCTTCAACCGGACGCCAGCCGTCCAGATCGCTGGTGATTGGTGTTACATTCCTGGTATCAAACTTGCCGTAAGTGATGATGTTCATCAGTATTCTCCTATCAAAAAGTCTCGAATCCCGCATGATGATAAGAAAAGAGGCTGACCTCAATAATCATAAAGGGTAATTGATTATGCTGCGCCAACATGCTAATAAGCGGCTGATGCAAGCAGCCTTGGATGCGATACTCAGACTCAGGACAATAAAAAACCCTCACATCCAATGAATGTGAGGGCAATCACAGGAATCCGCAGCTTTACCGCCTTGCTGATACCAGTTTTAGCAACGCCCCTTGCAAAATATCAATCTCCGCATAGGTGTTATAGAACGCCAGCGACGGCCTGACCGTGGTTTCCACACCGAAGCGCCGCAGGATAGGCTGGGCGCAATGGTGGCCAGAGCGCACAGCAATGCCTTCCTGGTTCAGGGCGGCCCCGACTTCCTCGCTCTTGTAGCCATTGAGGTTGAACGACAATACGCTGGCTTTCTCCCGCGCGGTGCCTATCAGGTGCAAGCCCGGCACCTTGTTGAGCGCCGCTGTGGCATATTCCAATAGCTCATGCTCGTAGCGCGCAATGTTCTCCATACCCAGACACTCGACATATTCCAGCGCTGCACCCATGCCCACGGCATCGGCGATATTGCCGGTGCCTGCCTCAAACTTGGCGGGCGCGCCGTGATACACGGTTTTCTCGAAAGTCACGTCCTGGATCATGTTGCCGCCACCCTGCCAGGCTGGCATTTCATCCAGCACATCCTGCTTTCCGTATAGAGAACCGATGCCAGTCGGACCAAACACTTTGTGCCCCGAGAACACGAAGAAATCACAATCCAGCCATTGCACGTCGGTACGCATATGCGATACGGACTGCGCACCATCGAGCAGGACTTTCGCCCCGACAGCATGCGCCATGGCAATCATTTCCTTCGCTGGCGTCACCGTGCCCAAGGCGTTGGACACCTGGGTGAATGAAACCAATTTAGTGCGTGAAGTCAGCAATTTCTGGTATTCATCCAGCAGCACCTGCCCGCTGTCGTCCACTGGCACCACCTTGAGCTTAGCCCCGGTTTCCTGGCATAGCTGCTGCCAGGGTACGATGTTGGCATGGTGCTCCAGATTGGTGATAATGATCTCGTCACCCTCGCCCAGATGCTTCCTGCCCCAGGTTTTGGCCACCAGGTTGATCGCTTCTGTCGTGCCACGCACGAACACAATGTTTTCCACTGCTGGCGCGTTGATAAAACGGCGCACAGTTTCGCGCGCGCCTTCATAGGCGTCCGTAGCGCGAACGGCAAGTTCATGCGCAGCGCGGTGGATATTGGAGTTCTCATGCTGGTAGAAATAACTCAGCCTGTCGATCACGGCCTGCGGCTTCTGCGTCGTAGCAGCATTATCCAGCCAGATCAACGGCCTGCCGTTCACCAGTTCGCGCAGGATGGGAAAATCCTTGCGTACCAGGTTGACGTCAAACGGCGGGTGGGCAGAACCAGCCACTTCCGGCACACCCGGACGGTCCGCCACAAAATAATATGGCGATGCCTTGCTGGCAGACGATTGTTCCGGGTGATGCGGGATATTGGCAGTCGAAGCCAGCACCCCTTGCATGTCCACTGGATAGGGAATCTCTATACCTCCCAGCAGGCTGCTGATATCCAGGCCGGGAAAAGCAGGCGCTGGCCCGATGGCATCCAACCTCTCCTGGCTGAACTCCGGTGGCAGTTGCGATGGCGACACGCCAAGGCTAGGAGTATCAATCTGCGCAAGTTCAATGCCAGGGATGACATTGGCCGCCGCAGGTGCGCCAGCAGGCAATGCCGATACCACGGAAGGCGCAGGCGGCACAGGTGCGCCTATCCCTGGGCTACCTGCTGCATACGGCGCAGCGGAATCCGTCAGCGATGCCGTGGAGGGAAACCCTTGCGCACTGTGTGGAAAACCTTCGGCATAGAGTTCATTGGCAATGCGGGTCAGCTCGTCAATATCCAGATGCCCGCTTGCCTGTGCTTCCCGCCCCACCGCAATGGCTGCAGCCATGCGCGGGTGCTCGCCCGGCACTGCGGCAAGAATCGCTTCCGGCTCGAATGATGACAGGTCGTTGAAGTTACTTGTAGTCATAGTAGTTGCCTACGTCGACATTCTCGAGCACGGCAATCGCATCCTCGGTCAGCACCGCCAGCGAGCAATAAAGGGAAACCAGGTAGGAAGCAATTGCCTTGTGATTGATGCCCATGAAGCGGACGGACAGACCCATGCTCTGCTGGCCCGGCAGGTTGGGCTGATACAGGCCCACCACACCCTGGCGGCTTTCACCGGTACGCAACAGCAGGATATTGGTCTTGCCCTTGGTCACGCGCAGCTTGTCGCACGGGATAAGGGGGATGCCACGCCAGGTGATGAACTGGGAACCGAACAGGCTGACAGTCGGCGGCGGCACGCCACGGCGAGTGCACTCGCGGCCAAAGGCAGCAATGGCTTGAGGATGTGCAAGGAAGAATGCCGGCTCTTTCCACACACGGGAAATCAGTTCGTCGAAATCATCAGGTGTTGGCGCACCGGTGCGAGATTTCACCTTCTGGCCCTCTGCTACGTTATGTAGCAAACCGTATTCCTTGTTATTGATCAGCTCACTCTCCTGGCGCTCTTTCACCGTCTCGATGGTCAGGCGCAATTGCTCACGGATCTGGTTGTGCGGGCTGCTGTAGAGATCAGAAATACGGGTATGCACGTCAACTACCGTATTGACGGCATTCAGCACATATTCACGACCCCACTCCTCGTAATCCACGAAAGTGGCAGGCAGTTCGCGTTCGTCCTTGTTGGAGCAATCCACCTCGACATGGTGATTGTCCTTGACCTTGTTGACGCGGTAGATACCGGCTTCGACCGGAACCCATTGCAACAGGTGCACCAGCCAGCGCGGCGTGATGGCACCCAGCATGGGCACGGTTTTGGTAGCATTGGCCAGCGTGCGGGCGGCGACATCACCCAATGCGGTTTGGCCCTGATGAATATCTGTCATTTAATACTCTCCTTTGAAAAATCAATCCAGGTTTCTATTGTTGATATTTGATGAGTTTCATTGATGAGTCACAGTGCCAGCACGCTGGCCTGTGGGCGCTCCTTCCCTCATCTGCGCCTGGGTAATATTGCTGTTGGCGGGCACACTGTAAGTGAGCCAGACATTGCCGCCGATCACTGAACCGCGGCCAATCGTGATGCGCCCCAGTATCGTGGCGCCAGCGTAGATGACCACGTCATCCTCCACCACTGGATGACGTGCATTGCCCTTGACCAGGCTGCCATCGGCATCAACGGGAAAGCGCTTGGCTCCCAGAGTCACGGCCTGATAGACCCGGACATTGCGCCCGATAATGCTGGTTTCACCGATAACGACCCCGGTTCCATGGTCAATGAAAAATCCTTCGGCAATCTGCGCGCCGGGATGAATATCAATCCCAGTGGCGGAATGGGCAATCTCAGTGATCATGCGCGCAATCAACGGCACACCCAGCTGATGCAACACATGGGCAATACGGTAATGAATGATCGCGTTGATACCGGGATAGCACACCAGTACCTCGTCCACACTGCGAGCGGCAGGATCACCCTCATACGCGGCACGTATATCGCTATCCAGCAACTGACGCACTGCCGGTAACTGCAACGCGAAATCACGCACCAACTGCATGGCCTGTTCATGCGGGCTACGCTGATGATTCACGGCATCATCTATCAGCCTCAACTCCAGCCTGACCTGCACCAATAGCTCCCGCAGGGCTACATCCAATGTATGACCGACAAAGTAATCTATGCCCTCTTCACGCAAATCCGGCATACCCAGTCGGTTGGGGAACAGCGCAGCGCCTATCCCATCCACCACTTCGGATAACGCCTTGCGCGCAGGCAGCTTGGGCGGCCTGTTCAATCGGTTGCGATGCTCTAGAGACGCCTGCCTGACATCGCGCAACTGTTTCACGATCTGGCTGATAGCCAAATCGTCACCAGACTCCTGATTCTGCTCACTTACACTCATCCAATATTCCTGCATGAAGCCAAAAACAAAAAAAGCCAGTGAGTCCCTCAGGACTCACTGGCTTCCGGTTGTCCGGTCAGCGTGTGCTAACTCATTCCAAATTGTGTGATTGTCTCAATCTTGCGGTATCAAGTGGTGATCTCCACCAATCGCTGCGCATTAGTGAATAATGTTGCAGCAAAATCCCCAGCAATGGAAGACAATTCATTATTCGAAATGATTATACATATAGAATTAATAAAAATATAGAATCCCTCATTAAATAACTTTTAATGTTAAATATATTCAACTATATTCTTTTACATTATTTTTAAACCTATCTATAGTGCCTCTCATCCCGTTCCCCATTCATGAGGCTTCAATGTTAAGAAAAATAATCGCAATCAGCCTACTGTTAAGCGCCGGTCTCGCCCATGCCGATACGACCCTGCTCAACGTTTCCTATGACGTGACACGCGAATTCTACAAGGAATTCAACCCCGCATTCACCAAGTACTGGAAGCAAAAAACTGGGGAATCCGTCACCGTCAATCAATCCCATGGCGGCTCCAGCAAACAGGCTCGGGCGGTGGCAGATGGGCTGCAGGCTGACATCATCTCCATGAACCAGAGCAATGATATTGATATCCTGTTCGAACGCGGCAAGCTGATTCCAGCCGATTGGCAGAAACGACTGCCTAACGCCAGCTCTCCCACAACTTCGACTACCGTGTTCCTGGTACGCAAGGGCAATCCCAAGCAGATCAAGGACTGGGATGACCTGGCCAAGCCAGGTGTAGGCGTCATCATCCCCAATCCCAAGACATCCGGTAATGGCCGCTATAGTTACCTCGCTGCCTGGGGCTATGTCATCAAGCAAGGCGGTGATGAAGTCAAGGCACGTGATTTTGTGTCACGCCTGTTCAAAAATGTGCCAGTGCTGGATGCCGGAGGTCGCGGAGCGACCACTACTTTTGCACAACGCGGGATCGGTGATGTGCTGCTGACATTTGAAAATGAAGTGTTCCTGATCAGCAAGGAGCTTGGCAATAATCACTTCGACGTGGTCTACCCTTCTTCCAGCATCCTGGCAGAAAACCCGGTCGCACTTGTGGACAAGGTGGTAGACAAGCGCAAGACCCGGACAGTGGCTCAAGCCTACCTGGACTTTCACTACTCGAAAGAAGGGCAGGAAATTGCCGCACGCCACTATCTACGCCCACGCTCAGCCGAAGTCCTGGCTGCCAACCAGGCACAGTTCAAGCCGCTGGCATTATTCACTGTCGATGAAATATTCGGTGGCTGGCAGAAAGCACAGAAAACGCATTTTGCCGATGGTGGCGTTTTTGACCAGATTTACAGCAACAAATAAAGCACAGACTCATGACCAGACAAACTCCGACATCAACAGCTATCGAAAACCTGAAAGCACAACTACGCGAATCCTTATACCTGGACCTGGATGAATATGGCCTGGAAGAACAATCGTCAGGAGAATTCAACAGTACTTTTCTGGGATTGCAGTTAAACAGCGCTTTCCAGCCGATTTACGATAGTGAGGCCGGTGACTTGTTTGGACATGAAGCCTTTATCCGCCCCTCCTTGGGAGGCCAGCAGGCCATCAGCCCGGAGTTCGCATTCAGCTTTGCCGAGCAAGTGGGAAAACTCGTCAAGTTTGACCGGGTGGTCCGTACATTGCATGTACTGAATTTTCGCCAGATTTATGCGGAAAACGGCCTCCTGTTCCTGAATGTACACCCCAACCTGCTGATCAGCGTCAATGCACATGGGAAGGTGTTTGAGCGCATCCTGCATTCGAATTCGGTCCCCACCAACCGCGTGGTGATCGAGATACAGGAAAACGTGGTCGAGCACGAGCATCAGCTGGCAGATGCCATTGAAAACTACACTGAGCGCGGTTACCGGATTGCAATAGGTAACTTCGGCAGCAAACACTCCCACCTGGAACGATTGTGGAAACTGGCACCGGAATTCGTGAAATTTGACATCCAGATCATCAGGGAAGCAGAACGCAATCCACGTATGCGGAAAATATTGCCCCAGCTGATCCAGCTCGTACATGACATCGGTGCACAGCCCGTCATTACCGGCATAGAGTCCCAGGCCGGCCTGGAGATTGCCATCGAATCCGGCAGCACATTGCTGCAAGGCTACCTGTTGGGCAGGCCAGTGACGGCACGTGAACTCCAGCCCAGCGATGCATTGAAACCCACACTGCAGCTGGGCAGGCGTGTCGCCTGATATGCAACAGCACTCTTAAATAACAAAAAAGAATTTTATTATAAAAACATAGTATTTTTTATAATGTAGATCATCTGTTACATTTCCTTCTCCTTGGCCCCAGTTACATGGTCTGAATAACAATATGGCAAAAAAACACAAACCACATAACGTGCTTCCCGGGTTCAATCTGTCACTGGGCTATACCCTGCTCTATCTCAGCCTGATTGTATTGATTCCTTTATCAGCCGCATTCCTCAAGACTACCGAGCTGAGTTTTGCCGAGTTCTGGCATACCGTGACCACTCCCCGCGTCATCGCCTCATACAAGCTGACATTTGGCGCATCACTGTTTGCTGCCATCATCAATGCCATCTTTGGCCTGCTGACTGCCTGGGTACTGACGCGCTACACCTTCCCTGGCAAGAAGCTGGTCGATGCGCTGGTTGACTTGCCATTTGCACTGCCAACTGCGGTTGCCGGCATTGCGCTGACTGCGGTTTACTCGGCCAACGGCTGGATCGGCAGCCTGCTTGAGCCTTATGGCCTGAAAGTAGCATTTACTCCACTTGGTGTCGTAGTGGCCCTGACCTTTATTGGCCTGCCATTCGTCGTCCGCACCGTACAACCGGTGCTCGAAGACCTGGAAGCAGAAACCGAAGAGGCCGCAGCCAGCCTGGGCGCCAATCGTTGGCAGACGTTCCGCCGCGTGATCCTGCCTGCCCTCTGGCCTGCGTTATTGACTGGCTTTGCCCTCGCGTTCGCACGCGCCGTAGGCGAGTATGGCTCCGTCATTTTCATTGCGGGCAACATGCCCATGGTGTCCGAGATTACGCCGCTCATCATTATCACCAAGCTGGAACAGTATGATTACACTGGCGCTACTGCAGTCGCCGTCGTGATGCTCATTCTTTCCTTCCTGCTATTGTTTGCCATCAACGGCCTGCAATGGTGGAGCAGTCATCGTCACAGCGCATCAAGATAGGAACCAGACCATGTCAGCCGCCATTTCTCAACTCGCAAAATACAATGCCAAGGTGGCACGCAGCCGTGCTACCTCCGAACCAGCCTGGGTACGCTGGGGCCTGATTACAGTAGCCCTGCTGTTCCTCACCTTGTTTCTTTTTGTTCCGCTGGCTGCCGTATTCACGGAAGCATTACGCAAGGGGTTTGAAACCTATATCGCCGCCCTGATAGAGCCTGATGCACTGTCCGCCATCAAGCTGACACTGATTGCTGCCGCCATTTCCCTGCCGCTCAACCTGGTATTCGGGGTCGCGGCTGCCTGGGCCATCGCCAAGTTCGATTTCAAGGGAAAAAGCGTACTGATCACGTTGATTGACCTGCCTTTTGCCGTCTCCCCCGTCATTGCCGGCCTGATTTATGTCCTGATTTTCGGCCTACAAGGCTGGTTTGGTGAATGGTTGATCGACCATGACCTCAAGGTGATTTTTGCCATCCCGGGCATTGTGCTGGCAACCATTTTCGTCACTTTCCCGTTCATTGCGCGTGAGCTCATTCCCCTCATGCAAGCCCAGGGCAAGGAAGAGGAAGAGGCCGGGCTGGTGCTGGGCGCCTCCGGCTGGCAGATTCTCTGGCATATCACATTGCCCAATATCAAATGGGGTCTGCTGTATGGCGTGATTCTCACCAATGCCCGCGCCATGGGTGAGTTTGGTGCAGTGTCGGTGGTATCCGGACATATCCGCGGCCTGACCAACACCATGCCGCTGCACGTTGAAATTCTCTATAACGAATACAACTACGCAGCCGCATTTGCCGTAGCGTCACTGCTGGCTTTCCTGGCATTGATCACACTGGCACTGAAGTCTTATATCGAATGGCAAAGTAACCGTGTTGCAATCAGCAGTAATACTGCTGAGTAACCACACCCCAAGCATACCTGTCACAAGGATGGCATCATGAGTATTGAAATCCGTAATATCAAAAAAGAATTTGGCAGCTTCACCGCCCTCGACAACGTCGGCCTGGATGTACCAAGCGGTGAGCTGGTTGCCTTGCTCGGACCTTCCGGTTGCGGCAAGACCACTCTGCTGCGCATCATTGCCGGGCTGGAATCCCCGGATTCCGGCAGTATCCATTTTCATGGAGTAGAAGCCACCAATCGTGATGTGCGTGAGCGCGAGGTTGGTTTTGTCTTCCAGCATTACGCCCTGTTCCGCCACATGACGGTATTCGAGAATGTCGCATTTGGCTTGCGAGTGCGGCCGAAAAAACTACGTCCTACCGAAGCAGAAATACACCGCAGGGTGCATCAACTGCTGGAACTGGTTCAACTGGACTGGCTGGCAGATCGTTATCCACCACAGCTTTCCGGTGGCCAGCGCCAGCGCATTGCACTGGCTCGCGCCCTGGCAGTGGAACCCAAGGTATTGCTGCTGGATGAACCATTCGGCGCCCTGGATGCCAAGGTGCGTAAAGACCTGCGCCGCTGGTTACGCCGCCTGCACGATGAGCTGCATATCACCAGCGTGTTCGTGACGCACGACCAGGAAGAAGCGTTGGAAGTGGCAGACCGCATTGTGGTCATGAACCAGGGACATATCGAGCAGATCGGCTCTCCACAGGAAGTCTATGACAATCCGGCTTCGCCGTTCGTCTATAAATTCCTCGGCAACGTCAATCAATTCCACAGCCGGGTCAATGCCGGGCAGGCACATATCGGCGATATTGCACTCAACCTCAACGCACATCACACTGTGCAGGACAGTGATGCGCTCGCATATGTACGCCCCCACGACATTGACGTATATACCGAGAAAAACGGCGATCAGGCATTGCAGGCAGTTGTCAGCTACATTCATGCTGCCGGCCCGCTCGTCCGGCTGGAATTACAACCAGAGAACAATGCCGACATTATCGAAGCTGAAATTACCCGTGAACGCTTCCGCGAGCTGAAGCTGGACCAGGGCAGCCAGGTATATTTGAAACCGAAAAGCGTACAGGTATTCCTGCAATAAGCAGCGCGGGCCTGATTTCAGGCCCCGTCATGCCTCCAACCCAGCCCGACGCTGGGTTTTTTATTGTCCTGATATCCTTTACACTCTCCCTGCACCACAGTATTGGCCAGCACACACAACGCCAATACCGCCATACGGTGCTGTCCAGCTCATATATGCATTGCAAGGGGAGACAATGGATTACGCAGGATTCTGGAAAAGAGCGGCAGCCGCTATCATCGACTGCATCATCTCCGTGATCGGAGGCGCCATCATAGGTATTGCCTTTAGTATCCTGATGGTGACGAACAGCAATAGCAATCTTGAAACCATCCAGACATGGAGTAATGTGATCGGCATCATCATCGGCTGGCTGTACTTTACCGTCATGGAAAGCTCGCCTCTGCAGGGTACGCTCGGCAAAATGACGTTAGGTATCAAAGTCACGGATCTGCACGGCCATCGCATCAGTTTCAGTAGGGCGACAGCCCGCCATTTCGCAAAAATCCTCTCGACCCTCCTGTTCCTGGTCGGCTATCTCATGGCAGCCTTCACAAAAAAGAAGCAGGCCCTGCACGATATGCTGGCCAGTTGCCTGGTTGTGAACAGGTAGCATACGGGCATCACTGTGCTGAGTACCTTCAGCAGGTAGTACAGCACCTGCAATGATCTGCCGACTCCGGGTCGACCATGAATTCTGCAGTTACTGCAGCGACATGGTCCAGCGTTTGAGCCAGGCAGCATCCGGCTTTCCGCTCACTATCTGCACTTCGCGCCGCTGGTTGTAAAAATATGTCCGGGGTAGCTCGCCATACCAGTGACGATCAATGTTGTATCTCAAGCGCTCGACATCAACCTGGCCGAATTGCCAGCGCTCATGCACAGGCAACTTGAGCCTGTCGAGGAATACTGCTGCTTCGGCTGCATGGTCCTGATCAGTATTGACAATGACGAACCTGACCGCGGGATGCTGCCGCACGACTTCTCCCAATGCCGCCAGGTCATCTGCGCAATAGGTACAATCCAATGACCAGAAAGCCATGATCATGGCTTTGCCCGCATGCCTCTGCTCAATCGCCTGCCGGCTGCCGGACTGGAAAACCTGGAAGCCGTCGGCGTAAACCGGCAACGATACCAGGCAGACAAGCAGCGCCCATATCCATTTTTTATTCATCTGTATCCAGCCTTTTCATCCACACTCCATCACTTTCAGTATTCCATCCCAGATAAACCTGGCTGCCACGCAGCAACAGCTGGGGATAATCTGACCTGGCTGCCGTCCGAACCACCTGCCGGGCATCTGTCCAGGTACGGCCTGCATCCACTGATGTCTTGAGCCAGATGGCGCTGCCGCTATCATCCAATTCACGCCAGACAAGCCATACCTGGTCTCCGACACTCATCAGTGCTGGATGCCCTGCCTGCTGCCCGCTATGACCAAAACGCATGGCAGGTGAGGATACCCATGCCTCGCCGTCCATGCGGGCGTAATACAGCCCAGGGTTTTTGGCCTTGTTATTCATGCCTCCATCAAACCAGGCCATATGCCATCCCCAATCCCCACCCTGCGCAAGCGCAGGACCATGGTGTGGGCACGCCTCCACTTTCCAGTTGCCAAAGCTTGCCCGGTGAATATCCTGTCCAGACACCTCTGAATCCGGGCCGAACCTGGCCATGGCATGGTCACGAATATTGCCGCTGAACACATGCCGCCATAATGCAACCGCTTCCCCATTCTCCATCCCTGCCAGGGCAATACGGCAGCATTCGCAACTATTGTCAGCAAGTTTGTGCTCGGGCTGGAAACTCGCCCCGCCATCTTCAGATACTGCGTAGTAAACCGCTGCGCCTTCATATTCCCTGTTCCCGCCCTGAGCTGCCAGCAGGTCGCGTTTATCCACCCAGGCCACGTAAATTCTTTGTCCATCCTTGCCTGCTACAGCAAGCGCATCAAAACGATGTGTGATTTCCGCGCGGTCGCGATGCACGATGACAGGCTGGCCGAATGTTTTCCCACCGTCAGTGGAGCGCGCAAACCAGATATACCCGGTATAAGGTGTCGCCAGTGCCTGCGTCCACGTGACATAGATATGGCCGTCGCGAGCCATGGCAATCTTGGGCCGGGCATCACCATCCACGCCGATTTTCTGTGCTTCATGGTTCAGCTTTTGCGGAAGGGAAAAATGGCGCCCCATATCATCGGAATACGCCACGGTCACGAATCCATCCTGCACAGAGGCCTGCCACAAGCGGCCATGCGGATCGAAAGCCAAGGACACCGCCATGGAGGAAACAGCCGCGTTGCTGCCATGTTCATGTCCGTCGTGGCACCAGCCTGCAGCGCTCACACACCAGCTGCAGGCGAGCAAGAAAACCAATATGTTTTTCATGTCACGTATCATGTTCAATAATCGAATTTCACCTGCAGAAAAGCTGTGCGCTGCGGATAAGGGTGATACGCATAGGCTTTGTAGTTATTGAGGTTGTCCACACCCAGCGTCGCAGTCCAGCGATCAGCGAACTGATAGGCAAGCCGGGCATCAATAAAGAAATAATGGCTGGCGCCGCCATAGACATCCGGGTTGCTGTCACTGTTATCCAGGTAAGCATACTGTCTGCCGCTGTAGCGCATCGCCAGGCTGTAACTCAAGGCATCATTCTGGTGATAAGTAGCTACGGCCTTGGCCACTACGGCAGGAATACGCGCTGGATGCTTGCCTTCAGTCTCGGGATTAGCCTTGTTCCTGAGGATTTCCGCATCCGTCAGCGTCAGGCTACCGCCCCAGTCCAGGCCATTGACCAGCACATTCTGCCACTGCGTTGCCAGCTCCACTCCGCGGGTGCGCACCAGATCAATATTCTGAATAAAACTGCAGGTGGCACTACCACAAGCACTCGCGCCCGCCGTGACGGTTTGTGAGATCAATGCATCCTGCTTATGTTCGTGAAACAATGTCGCGCGGACAAAGCCCTTGGCAAAACGCCGCTCCGCCGTCAGCTCTCCGGACAATACCCGTTCCGGTTGCAGATCAGGGTTAGCCTGCACAAAATTACTGCCGCTGGTGATGGACTGAAACAGCTCGCTGACCGTCGGATAGCGATATGCCTTACCGAAAGCAGCAGTGAATCCCCAGGCTGGTTCTGGCTCAAAACTGATCGCAAGCTTGGGAGAAAAATGCTGCGCACTTTTATCGGCATACTCACTGCTTTGCAAACTTCCGCCCAATGTCGCCGCATTCTGGCCGTCATAAGCCCGCCAGTATTCATAGCGACCACCCATGGTCAGCTTCCATTGGTCGTTCCAGCGCCAGGCATCCTGCAGGTATAACGCCTGGGTCAGGGTATCACCCTGTGATGCGCTGTTGCGCCCCAACTTGCTGCCGCTTTTCCAGTCTGTTGTATTGAACGTCACACTACGCAATGCGTAATGATCGACGTGGTAACCGAAACTCACCTCATGTGTCCCTGGCCGCCAGATGGCTCCAGCATCCAGCGCCGTCCACCCTGTGCCCCGCATATCCTGGATAGTGCCCATTTTGGATACGTCAGGATTACTGGCAGTCGAGACACGGCTGATATCCTTGTTATAACGATAGTCGGACAAGCCAACATGCCAATCCCACGTCCCATTGGTGTGCGATGCCAATTGCAGGGACTGCATCAGGTGAACGGCTTGCGCCGCAGTGGGGTTCAACCCGCGGACGTTATAGGTATTGCCATCAATATTGACATTGCCGTTATAGAAAGGATTACCGGCCGCATCCTGGAGATAACTCTCGGCGTCAGTTTCTGAATCCAGCTGCCAGATTCCCAGGTTATACCTTGCCTTCATGTCGGGTGTAATGTCATACGCCAGCTTCAGCTTTGCATTGTCCTGTACCGAATGATCCATACCGTAAGCACCAAACACCAGGCGCGGCTGGCCTTTTTCACTGCAATCACGATAAGCACCGGTCACAGCAACGCCGCTGCCAGCTGCACTAGCGGTCGCCACCGCGAACTGCATGGGCTGGCTGTAAGTATCAAGATGGTCAGCTCCCAGCCAGAACGATAGATCATTGACCTTATTTCCAATCGAGGCACTGAAATGCTTGCCCTCATTGCGCTGCTGCGTGCCATACAACTCAAAACGCTGCTGGAACATCTGTAGATTGGCATGCGCCTCAAACTTCTCCGGCATGCGGGTAGTAATGTTCATCACACCCCCCATGGAATTGCCGGGGTACAGCGCCGAAAAAGGGCCATACATAACATCCACCTGCTCGATTTCCTCTGGCGACACCATCCCCCAGCGCGGCGGGAAAGCATACGAATTACCAAGCAGATTGGAAAGCAGGATGCCATCGGCATATAACAGCGTCTGCGCGCTGGATAACGTCCCCGCTGTGCGGCTGGCAACAATACCGTTGCGGTCACCAATGTACCGCTCGCGCACCTGCAAACTAGGCAGATATTTCAACGTCTGCGCAGAAGTAGCAGCATTGATGGTGTGCCGGATTTGCTCCGCAGAATAACTCTCCGTCACCGACGGCGCCTGCACAACCGCACCACCTCGCCCGGAGCTGATCTCAATCGGCGCCAGCACTACCTCGCCATCATCCGCCATAGCAACAACCGGCGGCATGGAAGCCACCGTGAACACAACACAGATGCGAGAAAATCGAATAATCGGCATCCGCGGATTGTAGGATAGCGGCACGAAATGCAGAATGCGACATGATGTCGCACCTGCCACTCTGGATAATTTACTACTTCACAAAAAATACTACCTATACCCGTTACGAGATATCAATATGCATGAAAGCACACAAGCGAGGGGGCAGCATCGATCTTGGCACCCTGAATCGCCCCCACTTTCCTAGACAGCTCAAGAGCCTCAAACTATGCAAGTTGAGGAGACATCATGAGCAAGCAACAACGTTACACCGAAGAATTCAAACAGGCCGCCGTCAAGCAAGTCACTGAGCGTCAGTTTTCTGTGGCAGAGGTCGCTGAGCGGTTGGGCGTTTCAAGTCATAGCATTTATGCTTGGATCAAGCGATGCGGCACCCCTAAAGACGAACGACAGCACTCCTCTAATCAGCAAGCAGAAATCCGTCGCCTTCAGGCTGAGCTGCGTCGCGTCACGGATGAGCGAGATATCCTAAAAAAGGCCGCCGCGTACTTTGCCAAGCTGTCCG
>NZ_FZOA01000004.1 GCF_900187985.1 Methylobacillus rhizosphaerae | reverse complement strand
TGTTACCGTTCGACTTGCATGTGTAAAGCATGCCGCCAGCGTTCAATCTGAGCCAGGATCAAACTCTTCAGTTTAATTCCGACTATTACTTGTTTGACCTCTTGCGAGGTCGGTATATCGCTTGGCTTATTCTCAAATGAATCTTTAGGTGTAACTGTTAAGTTACAGATTTCATTTAAGTGTTAAGCACTTGTTTGTTGAGTTATCGATACTTAATCAATTAAGTATCAATGTGCACTCACCTACAAGCACCCACACTTATCGGTTGTTCATCTTGTTAAAGAGCAGGGCACTTCTTTTATACTTCCCACTGACTTCATCAATCAGCGAGAGGCCGCATTATACAGGGGTTTACTCAATCAAGCCAGCTCGAAATCACTTAATTTCTTACTGCCTTGCTGCGCACCTCATTGAAGCGAGGTGCGCATTCTACGCATCCAGAAATTCCGGTCAAGCGTTTTTCCGGGATGTTACAAATTAATTACAATTTACGCTGTAGCACGCACGCTTCAGCCCCGACGAATCACGATCCGCGCAAATTTACGCTTACCCACTTGCGCCACCACAACCCCAGCCGGGACTTGCAGGTTGCGGTCAGTAACTTTCGCACTGTCCAGTTTTACACCGCCCTGTTCTATCATGCGGAATGCTTCTGAGGTACTTGCCACCAATCCTGCCTGTTTCAGTACAGCGGCAATCGCGATGGCATCATCAGGAATGGCCACTTCCACTTCGGGAATATCGTCAGGCACTCCTCCTCTTGCACGCAATTCAAAGTCTGCGAGCGCATCAATCGCTGCCTGCTTGCTATGGAACCGCTCCACGATTTCCTGCGCAAAACGCACTTTGATATTACGCGGGTTCGCACCTGCCTCCACCTCTCCACGCCATTGCTTTACCGTCGCAATCGATTCAAACGAAAGCAGGTCGATATAACGCCACATCAGGTCGTCAGAGACAGACATCAGCTTGCTGAATATAGTATTGGCCGCTTCTGCAACACCTATATAGTTACCGAGTGATTTGGACATCTTATTGACGCCATCCAGCCCCTCGAGCAATGGTACTGTCAGCACTGACTGGGGCACCTGACCGTAATGCTTTTGCAGCTCTCGCCCCATCAGTAAATTAAACCGTTGGTCGGTACCGCCCAATTCAATATCAGCCCGTAATGCAACCGAGTCATACCCTTGCAATAGAGGATATAAAAATTCATGAATCGCAATTGGCTGATTACCCTTGTAGCGCTTCTCGAAATCATCCCGCTCCAGCATACGTGCCACGGTATGCGTTGCTGCGAGCTTGAGCATGCCAGCAGCGCCAAGTTCGTTGATCCAACTTGAGTTAAACACGACTTCAGTTTGCTCTGGCTTCAGAATCTTGAACACCTGCTCCTGATACGTTCTGGCATTGATCTGTACTTGCTCAGCACTCAAAGGTGGTCGAGTTGCACTTTTCCCAGTCGGGTCACCGATCATGCCGGTAAAGTCCCCGATCAGGAAAAGCACCTGGTGCCCCATATCCTGGAACTGGCGCAGTTTGTTGATGAGTACCGCATGCCCCAGGTGCAAGTCCGGCGCGGTAGGGTCAAAACCTGCTTTCACCCGTAGTGGTTGCCCGCGCTTCAGTTTATCCACCAGTTCTTGCTCGCCGATCAGGTCGTCAATGCCGCGCTTGATCAGTGCCAAGTCATCATTCAAATTCGTCATATCTTATAAATATCCGTATCTTAGGATGCTTTTTACCTTCACCATACAGAACTTTTCTGTTAGCATGCCCCATCATTGATTTGTAACAGTAATGAGGTAGCGACCAGTGCAGCAAACTGAGCAGAGCCAAAAAGAGGTTATTTTAACGCAAAATCCTGCATTAAAAGAACGTAAGCTTCGCCTGCGTTGGCTACTTGCCATTTCCAGTCTGCCGCTCTTCGGTATCATTACTGCCTTCGGTATTGCTCCCCAAACTGCCACTCAAAATATCGCGATTTCCACCATTGTGGAGAACATTGCTCTGCCGGAAATCTCAGCACCCCTAGTATCGGAAAACCTGGAAAGCCAGAATTACTGGCAGGCAGACCAGGTACGTCGGGACGATACCCTGGCGAGCTTGATGGCACGACTGAACATACAGAATGACGAAGCTTTGGAGTTTCTCCGTCGCAACCCTGATGCCAGCGCACTGGCTTCACAATTACGGCCAGGACGCGCCATTCAAGCGCAGGTCAATGCAGATGGCGCACTACTGAAACTTCAATATCAACTTAGCTCGACTTCCACACTCACTATTGAACGCACCGATTCTGGATATCAGGCAAAAACTGGTGAGCCTTCGCTGGAAGTCCACAATGTATTGAAAACTGCTGAAATCAGAAGCTCATTGTTTGCAGCTACGGATGCGGCAGATATTCCGGACTCTATTGCCATTCAGATGGCAGAAATCTTTTCTTCAGATATAGATTTTCACTCCGACTTACGCAAAGGTGACCGCTTCGCAGTAATTTATGAGGCAAAATATGACAATGGCCACCTAGTGAACACCGGACAGGTCGTAGCTGCAGAGTTTACCAACCAGGGTAAAACCTATAAGGCCGTCATGTATCGCGATCCTGCCGGCAAGGTTGCTTATTACACACCTGAAGGCAAGAGTCGGCATAAATCATTCCTACGTTCACCATTGGAGTTTACGCGTATCAGTTCCGGTTTCACAATGGGGCGTTTTCACCCCATCCTGCAGAGAATGCGGGCGCATAAAGGCGTAGATCTTGCCGCACCAATCGGCACTCGCATCAAGGCTCCTGCTGATGGCGTAGTCAAATTTGTTGGTGTCAAGAGTGGCTATGGCAATGTCATTTACCTCCAGCATACCGGTGGTGTCACCACGGTGTATGGTCATCTTTCCCGTTTTGCATCTGGCCTGCGTAATGGCATGAAAGTCTCGCAAGGCGATATTATCGGTTTCGTCGGTATGACAGGCATGGCCACCGGCCCTCACCTGCATTATGAATTCCAGCTCAATGGTGTGCATCGTGACCCCCTCAAAGTGGCACTGCCAGCTGCACAACCTATTGCACCACAATATCTGTCGGACTTCCGCACTCGCAGTGCCAATCTGACTGCGCAATTACAATTGCTGAGCGCAAGCACATTAGCCGCTCTTGACTAGTAGTAGTGCTCTGCCCGAGTTTTTTATTGGCCTGATGTCTGGCACCAGTCTTGATGGTGTCGACAGTGTGGTAGCGGCGTTTGATCATCAGCATTGCAATATTATCCAGCAACAGTTCACACCTTATTCCTCGCAATTAAGGCAGCAATTACTGGCATTGCATACTCCAGGCGACAATGAACTGGAAACCAGCTGCCTCATCAGTAATCAGCTTGCACATGCATACGCCCAGAATATCGATGCATTGCTCGCGCGCGCAGCCATCCAGCCTGCGGCCATACGCGCCATAGGTTGCCATGGACAAACGATACGCCATCGCCCAGAGCTCGGGTTCACACTGCAACTTGGCAATGCAGCCTTACTGGCGGAACTGAGTCATATTGATGTAGTTGCTGATTTCCGCAGCAGGGACATAGCCGCTGCCGGCCACGGCGCTCCTTTGGTACCGGCTTTTCACCAGGCAGTGTTTGCTCACCCAACACAACATCGGGCAGTACTCAATATCGGTGGTATCGCCAATCTCACCAACCTGCCTGCGGCCGGAGAGAGAGTAACCGGCTTTGATACAGGGCCCGGCAATATGCTGATGGATGCCTGGATTAAGAAACATCGCGCTCAGGACTATGATGCGAACGGCAGCTGGGCAGCGACAGGCCAAGTGATCTCGTCACTGCTGCAGCAAATGCTGTCAGCCCCATTTTTTTCCATGTCGCCACCCAAAAGTACCGGGCGTGATATGTTCAATTTGCCCTGGCTCGAACAACTTCTGCAGACGCAACCTGCGTATCGTCCTGAAGACGTACAACGTACACTACTGGAACTCACAGCTGTTTCCATCGTAATGTCCATGACGCAATATTGCGGTAATGTAGATGCACTATATGTATGCGGCGGTGGCGCTTATAATACGGCTCTGGTACAGCGCTTGCAGCAGTTGCTCCCTGCCACAGCCATCCAGCCCAGTGATGCACTGGGCCTCGCTGCGAATGCAGTAGAAGCTGCAGCCTTTGCCTGGCTGGCAAAACAAACATTGTACGGGTTGCCCGGTAATTTGCCTGCTGTCACAGGCGCGCGCGGCCCAAGAATACTTGGCGCAGTTTATGCTGCGTAATTTGTAACTGTTCAACCATTTGATGTCTGAATTATGAAACCAAGCAAAGTCACTCTTACTTTCGATGATGGCTCAGCGCCCATCGAGCTACCAATTCTCCCAGGCCAACTAGGTCCAAGTGTCATTGATATCCGCTCGCTGGGTAAGCATGGATATTTCACTTATGACCCCGGCTTTTTATCCACGGCGTCCTGCGATTCTGGCATCACCTTTATCGATGGCGAACAAGGACTATTGTTCTATCGCGGTTATCCGATCGAACAACTGGCAGAACACTCTGACTTCATGGAGGTCAGCTATCTGCTGATGCATGGTGAATTACCGAGCAGCACACAGAAAGCGGCGTTCGACACCTCCATTACCCGTCACACCATGCTGAATGATCAGCTCACGCACATTTTCCGCGGCTTTCGTCGTGATGCACACCCCATGGCTGTCATGGTGGGTGTCGTAGGCTCGCTCTCTGCGTTCTATCATGAGGCCCTTGATGTCAACGACGCCGAAAGCCGGGAGTTTGCAGCGCACCGCCTGATTGCCAAAGTACCGACCATTGCGGCCTGGTGCTACAAATACAATATTGGCCAACCATTCATGTATCCAAAGAACCGCTTCAATTATGCGGAGAATTTCATGCACATGATGTTTGCCAATCCATGTGAGGACTATGAACCCAATCCGGTATTGGCCAAAGCATTCGAACGCATCCTGATCCTGCATGCCGACCATGAGCAGAATGCCTCCACATCCACAGTACGCCTGGCTGGTTCGAGTGGCGCCAATCCGTTTGCCTGTGTCGCAGCAGGTATCGCCTCTCTATGGGGTCCTGCCCACGGCGGTGCTAATGAAGCAACCTTGAAGATGCTGGAGGAAATCGGGGATGTCAGTCGTATTGGCGAATATATCAAGCGCGCCAAGGATAAGACTGACTCTTTCCGTCTCATGGGCTTTGGTCATCGCGTTTATCGCAATATGGATCCTCGTGCTGCCATCATGCGCCAGACCTGTCATCAGGTATTGGACGAACTCGGCCTGAATAATGACCCCATGTTCAAGCTGGCTCTGGAGCTGGAGAAGATTGCACTGGAAGACGAATATTTCGTTAGCCGTCAGCTGTATCCGAATGTGGATTTCTATTCCGGCATTGTCATGCGCGCGATGGGCATCCCCAATTCAATGTTCACCGCCATTTTTGCCATGGCGCGTACAGCTGGCTGGGTAGCCCAGTGGAACGAAATGATGGCCGACCCAGGCTCCAAGATAGGGCGCCCGCGGCAGCTATATACTGGTTCACAGCGACGCGACTTTATACCATTGGATCAGCGCCGCTGATAAGGTCAGCATAAAAAAAGGGGCCCATGGCCCCTTTCTCAATCCCGCTATCCCGCTTAAGCCGAGAATGAGGACCCACAACCGCAAGTAGTCGTGGCATTAGGATTACGGATCACGAATTGCGACCCTTCCAGGCTATCCTGATAATCAATTTCTGCACCAACCAGATACTGCAGGCTCATGGGATCAATGAGCAATGTCACGCTATCCTTCTGTACCTGGGTATCATCATCGTTGACGGTTTCCTCGAAAGTAAATCCGTACTGGAACCCGGAACATCCGCCGCCACTGACGAACACACGCAACTTGAGATCCGGGGAGCCTTCTTCATCAATCAACTCCTGCACCTTACGCGCAGCATTATCAGTAAAGATCAATGGACTTGGAATTTCTTCTGTTACTGCATTCATGGTGGATCACTCCTTAAAAAACTCTAACTAACTACATTATCCTGCGCACCGTTCGGTCGGTCAATTACTGGTTTCTGGCACTCCCGCAATTGCCGCCTGCTTGTCATCCCCGAGGTAAACCAGATTTCCCTCTACAATGGCTCCAGTATGGATTTCCAGGGATTGGTAATAGACATCGCCCGTGATTTTTGATTTTGCATGCAGTTCCAGGTACTGACTTGAACGCACAGGCCCCTGAACTTCACCGTTCAGCACCACTCTGGCAACCGTCACACTTCCTTCGATCTTGCCTCGCTCGCTCAATACCAGCATACCAGGCACATCAGGAGCTTCACTGACATTGCCCTTGACCTGTCCATCCACCCTCAAGCCGCCATTAAACGTCATATGGCCTTCAACATATGTATCAGCACTGATCAGGGTATCAATACGGCTCTGGACTTTATTCTTGCTTCTGAAGAACATATGTCTCCTCTTCTGGAAAATGCAGCAACCTGTTCATTCAGGCAGGTTTATCTTTTGGCTGACGGCTGGCTGTTTGGTTCCACTGGCCACAAAACCAATTTCAATTGCTTCCGCATTCATATCCTCAGGTACATTGAAACTACCATCCAGGCGCTGGTAATAACGAAAATTTACCTTGATCTGGCTTTTCAGTGGCAAGGCCACCTGTTGTTGCCCATCAGACTTGCTACCATGCAATATCAACTGAATACTGCCCTGCACCGGTTTACTATGTGTACCTTGTTGCGACAATACCAAATCATAAGCATATTGCCCGGATTGCTTACCTTTTTCCACCTTGAGTTGGCTCAAGCGTACTTGATCCCCTCCGGGTATTTCTTCCAAAATACTTTGGTAAAACGCCAGACTTTCCTTGAGCTTGATACTTTCTTCCTGCACCGTAGCAAGTTCACTTGCCAGATTCTCCTGCGCGGCTTTCTGTACCTGTAATTGACGTTCAGCAAACACGACTTTTGCCAACAATTCCTGATTTTTAAACGTCGGCTGCGCTACCGCTTTCATCCCGACAGATGGATTCAATACATGACCAACCATGGTCAGCTGCCAGAACGCCAAGGCATAACCCAGCGTAACCAGAATCAGGGCCGCCACCACCTGCCAATACCAGGCACGGTGGGATTTGATTGCCACCCGCCTGTTTGGCATATTGAAATGACGCTTTACCCGTCGCGACAACCTTTTCATGTATCAGGGCAGCAAAGGTACGACTTCAAGTCCGGTACGCTCATCCAGATCGAACATGATATTCATGTTCTGCACCGCTTGCCCCGCCGCTCCCTTCACCAGGTTATCCTGCACCACGATAATGGTCAGGTAGCCAGTTTCTGCCTGAGGGTACAATGCCAACCGCAGATGGTTGCCACCACGCACCGTACGGGTCTCAGGAAGGCTGCCCGGCGGCAGCACATCAACAAAAGGTTCACGCTGGTAACGTGTTTCATACAAAGCCTGGATATCCGTCTTCAGGCCTTCTGGCGTCAATTTGACGTACATGGTGGACAGCATGCCACGTATCATCGGAATCAGGTGCGGCACAAAAATGAACTGTGGTGCTACACCGCTCAGTTGCCGCAATTGCTCCTGAATCTCAGGATGATGCCGGTGACCGCTCACCCCATAGGCTTTCATGTTATCGCTGGCCTCTGCAAACAAGGTCGCGACCTCAGCCTTTCTACCTGCACCGGAAACCCCTGATTTCGAGTCCGAGACAATGGGAATGGACAAATCAACCAGCCCTTGCTCCAGTAACGGCGCCAGGCCCAGCAATACGGTAGTTGGATAACAACCAGGATTGCCGATGACCTGCGCAGAGCGCACCTGCTCACGATATAGCTCAGGCAAACCATACACGGCATTGGCAAGAATATCCGGACAGCTGTGCGGCAACTTGTACCATTTCTCAAATACCGTTATATCCTGCAAGCGAAAATCTGCGGCAAGATCAATCACCTTCACCCCGGCAGCCACCAGCGCTTGCGCCTGGCTCATGGCAACGCCGTGCGGCGTAGCGAAAAAGACTACATCACACAAGGTCAGGTCAGCCTGCGACGGATCCGTGAATACAAGGCTCACACGTCCACGCAGGCTGGGAAACATATCCGCAACCGGCAAGCCAGCCTCACCGCGCGAAGTAATGACACTCAGCTCCACATCAGGATGCTGCGCCAACAAGCGCAATAACTCGACTCCGGTATATCCGGTCCCGCCGACTATGCCAACCTTGATTTTCTTGCTCTGCATCACCTGAACTCACCTTCCACGTGCGATATGACAGCTAAAGAGGTTAATAGTAACAAAACCATACGGCAATTTGAAAACGCCGAAAACAAAAAAGCCGCAACAAGTGCGGCTTTTTCTGAATAGCAACAGCGTAAAGCTTAGCGCTTGGAGAATTGCTTACGACGGCGTGCCTTGCGGAGGCCAACCTTCTTACGTTCAACTTCACGTGCATCACGAGTAACGAAACCTGCCTTGGACAGGGCACTCTTCAACGCTGCATCGTAATCGATCAAGGCACGGGTAATACCGTGACGTACTGCACCAGCCTGACCAGATTCACCACCACCAGTCACGTTCACGAGAATATCGAAGCTTGCTTCGTTCTCGGTCAGTGCCAGAGGCTGACGCAATACCATGCGAGAAGTAACACGAGAGAAGTACTCGTCAGCAGGCTTGTCGTTTACAACGATATTGCCACTACCAGACTTCAGGAAGACACGAGCTACCGAACTCTTGCGGCGGCCTGTACCGTAGTTATATTTACCAATCATCGCTGCTTATCCTTACGCTTGACTTTGGATTACCAATGGCTGCGGCTGTTGCGCAACATGGTCATGCTTATCACCAGCATACACCTTGAGCTTACGGAACATGGCGTAACCCAGTGGACCCTTCGGCAGCATGCCCTTAACAGCCTTTTCCAGGGCACGACCCGGGAAGCGCTCTTGCATCTTGCCAAAAGTAGTTGTAGAAATACCACCTGGGTAACCACTGTGGCGATGATACTTCTTATCCAGCGCCTTGTTGCCAGTTACCTTGATCTTGTCGGCATTGATCACGACAATGTAATCGCCCGTATCAACGTGCGGTGTGTAAATAGTTTTATGCTTGCCACGCAGGCGGTGTGCAATTTCACTCGCCAAACGGCCCAGCACCAAATCCGTAGCATCTACTACGAACCAGTCGCGCTTTACTTCATGCGCTTTTGCAGAAAAGGTCTTCATCGGACAAACCAATATTCGCTGAAAAAATTAAGAGGCGGATTGTAAGCCAACCCAGAGAGCTTTGTCAAACATTTATCTGCCGGATTTTTCAATCCGCATAGATACTTAAAATACATGCTTAAAGGTAATCGCTGAGGAATACCCCGGCAAAGACCGCCGCACCCAACCAGTTGTTATGGAGGAAAGCCCTGAAACAGGGCTGACGCATCCGGTTGCGGATAAGCGTGTAATGATACACCGCAATACAGGCAGCCGTCGCCAAACCAGCAAAATATATCCAAGACACCTGCATCCGCACGCCCACCCAGGCCATCAGCAACAGGAATGCGGCATAGCAACCCATGACAGCCAGCACATCCCAGCGCCCGAAAAAGATCGCGGATGACTTGATGCCAATCTTGAGATCATCATCCCTGTCCACCATGGCATATTCCGTATCATACGCAACGGCCCAGAACACATTGGCCAGCAACATCACCCAGGCCTCAAGCGGCAAGGTGCCTGTAATTGCAGCAAAAGCCATTGGGATGCCAAAGCCAAAGGCGATGCCAAGATACGCTTGCGGAATTGAGAAAAAACGCTTGGTCAATGGATAAGTCGCCGCCAAAAACAAGGCAGGAAACGATAAATAAACCGCCAGCATATTCAATTGCAACACAAGCAGGAATGCCACCAGGCTCAACCCTGCCGCCAGCAGCAGAGCCTCGCGCACGCTGACTTCGCCCGTCACCAGTGGTCGCTGTCTCGTCCGCTCCACATGCCCATCGAAATTCCTGTCGGCAAGATCATTCATGACACAACCTGCTGAACGCATCAATACAGTACCTGCCACAAACACACCCAGCACCAGCCCATCCGGCCAACTAGGGCTGGCCAGCCAGATCGCCCATAAGGTGGGCCACAACAACAGCAAAGTACCAATCGGCTTATCAAGACGGGTCAGGCAATAGTAAGCCTGCAATTTCTTCATCAATATGGACATATTCAACGGTTTTTTTCAGTCAACGCCAGTATTTCCGGCAGGAATAATTCTGTCACCAACACCGCATTTCGCCCCAGCCTGAATACAGAACGTCTGGCCCAGATCGGGCCAGTCATGCCAGGCTGGTACCGAGCGGCCCTGCGGTAGAGAAAATGTTGCGGCCCCAGCTTTTTATATTGCAAGGCATCCCGACACATGCGTGGATCAGCAAATAATGTTCCGCCCAGTGAGCGGCTGCCTATCTGTCCCAGCCCTCGCCATGCCCCACGCATGGCCTGCCTGGGCAGCACGCTGTGGGCAAACACAGCAACTTCCCCATCGCAGCGCAGCATGACATCCCGCAGCAATACATATTGCCTAGGCAGCAGCTTCAACAAGACAGCTTCAGAATGTGGCGCTTTCCTCCTGGCCTGTTGCAAAGGTTGCACCGCAAATGCATGACTATGCCTTTGCAGGCGGCGTGTCAGCGAACCTCTTTCCATCAACCAGGGACGGTATTGTGCACTGCCGACAGGTCGCTGCAGCCAGCGATCCCGCACTTGCGGAAAATGAGCAGAAAATTTCACCGTGGCATTATCTCAGACTTTGACCAACTCTTCCGCATGCCCAAGCCAGCGCGCGAGGTGCATTTCTGCTGCACGAGGCTCCCGCGCCAATAACTCTGCCGCAATGCTGCGGGCTGCCTCCAATAGATCCTGGTCGCGTTCAAGGTCGGCAATTTTGAGCATAGGCACCCCGCTCTGCCTGACGCCCATGAATTCTCCCGGCCCGCGTAGCGCAAGGTCTGCCTGGGCAATGGCGAACCCATCACTGGATTCATAGATGATCTTGAGTCGTGCGCGCGCTGTTTCTGAAAGCCTGCCATCCTGGTAAAGCAGGATGCAGCTACTCTTGGCTGCCCCACGTCCGACGCGCCCTCGCAACTGGTGCAGCTGCGACAAGCCCATGCGTTCCGCATGCTCGATCACCATCAGGCTGGCATTCGGCACATCCACACCCACCTCGATCACGGTTGTCGCCACCAGCAGTTGGGTTTCACCTGTGCTGAATGCCGTCATGACGGCCTGCTTTTCCGCAGGTTTCATGCGCCCATGTACCAAGCCAACCCGCAGTTCAGGAAAAGTCGCCTGCAGATTCTCGAAAGTCTCGGTCACTGTTTGTAATTGCAAGGCCTCGGATTCCTCAATCAACGGACATACCCAATATGCCTGTCGCCCTTCCATGCAGGCCTGCTGCACGCGTTCCAGCACCTCTTCCCGCCGTGCATCCGACACCAACCTTGTGACCACGGGCGTACGTCCGGGTGGCAGCTCATCGATCACAGATACATCCAGATCTGCAAAATAGCTCATGGATAAAGTTCGGGGAATCGGGGTCGCACTCATCATCAGCTGGTGCGGCTGTCCACCTTTCTGGCGCAATGACAGACGCTGCTGCACGCCAAACCGGTGCTGTTCATCCACGATCGCCAACGCAAGGCGCTGAAAGACGACATGTTCCTGGAACAACGCATGCGTCCCGATCACTAGCTGCGCTTCGCCATTGGCCACGGACTCCAGCATGGCGCGTCGCTCTTTCTTACCCTGGCTCCCGGACAACCAGGCCACCTGAATACCAAGTGGATGCAACCAGTCCTGCATTTTTTGGTAGTGCTGCTCTGCCAGAATTTCCGTAGGTGCCATGATGGCAGCCTGCCACCCATTTTCTATGGCCTGCAAGGCAGCCATTGCCGCCACAATCGTCTTGCCGCTGCCCACATCCCCCTGCAGTAGACGCTGCATGGGATGAGCTTGCTGCAGGTCATGGCCGATTTCCAGTGCCACGCGCTGCTGCGCTTGGGTCAGTGCAAATGGCAAACGACGCAACAAGGCAGTAATCAATTTATCCGAGGGCGCCAGTGCAGGTGCTCCCTGATGTTTCCTGCGCTCATGATGCTGGCGCATGGAGAGTTGCTGGGCCAGCAGCTCATCAAAAGCCAGCCGCCGCCAGGCAGGATGATCCCTGGATTCCAGGCTTGCCAGATCGACATTGGCAGCCGGGTGATGCAATTGATGCAGGCTGTCGGCAAATGCAGGCAGCCCCAGATGTTGATAGATTGCCGCCGGCAGGATTTCATCCATGGCAGCCTGTTGTAGCGCAAACGCCACCCACTTCTGCAAGCTGGCCTGACTCAACCCAGCTGTCGTTGGATATAGCGGCGTCAGCGCTTCTGCCACCGGTGTATCTTCAGCCACCTTCCGGCACTGGGGATGCACCATTTCCCAACCAAAGAAACCTCCCCGCACCTCACCAAAGGCACGAATACAGCTGCCTTCCTTCAGGCTGGCTACCTGGCTGGGGTAGAAATGCAGAAAACGCAACACCAACTGCCCTGTCTCATCCTTCAGGCGACAGATCAATGATTTACGTGGGCGATATTGCACTTCGGCATGCACAATCTCGCCTTGCACTTGCGCCTGTTCACCCGTGCGCAACTCACGGATAGGGACGATGCGGGTTTCATCAAGATAGCGCAGGGGAAGATGCAGCAACAGCCCCTGCAGGTTGGAGATGCCCAGCTTGGCAAGACGCCCCTGCAGTGCAGGGGTGATGCCTTTGATATCACTGAGCTTGGTATTGGCAGGTAGTTTCAACGCCATGATCCTGGCAGCAACCGATCCTGGCGTGTTTTACGCTGACGGATTAGGCACCGATCTCCAGCACGCCATCTGCTTCCACCAGTGCGTTTCGCGGTAACTGCGCCACACCGACCGCAGCACGCGCCGGGTATGGCTGAGTGAAATATTCAGCCATGATAGTGTTCACCAGTGCGAAATGGCCAAGATCCGTCAGAAATACATTGAGCTTGACGACATCAGCCAAAGAGCCACCAGCAGCCTCGGAAACCGCCTTCAGGTTCTTGAATACGCGATGCACTTGCGCCTCAATCCCTTCCACCAGCTCCATGGTTGCGGGATCAAGACCTATCTGGCCTGAAAGATAGACAGTACTGCCTTTTACCTTGACCGCCTGGGAATAAGTACCGATTGCCTGGGGGGCGCCATCAGTATGAATGATTTGTTTTGCCATGAGTCTCTCCTGCGAATGATGCTTTTTGAAATTGAGGTGAATGATTTTAAATGTAAGCACTCACCTACTGCGTTCTTTGCTCTGCTCCAATCCCTTTGACACGATTGATGCGCACTACATCCGGAATCTTGCGCAAACGTCGTACCAGTTCGGCCAGATGCACCCGGTTTTCTACCTGCACCGTGAAATTCATATTGGTATAGGTACTATTATCCGCCTCTTCCATGCTGACGTTGTCAATATTCGAACCCGCTTCAGCAATACCGGCCGCAATCTTCGCCAACATGCCCCGACGATTCGCCACGATCAGCTTGAGGCTGACCTTGTACAACCTGTGCCCCTGCGGATCCCATTCCACATCCAGCCATTTGTCAGGGTCCAGGCGGAATTTACGTATGGCAGGACAGTCATGGGTATGGATCACCAGGCCTTTATCCTTGTTGATGAACCCGAGAATGGGATCACCAGGAATCGGGCGACAGCACTGCGCAAACTGCACTGCCATGCCTTCGGAACCTCGGATCGTGATCGTATCCAGCACCTTGGGTTGCGGTTTGGCATTATCGGCCACCTCATTCTGACCATTGGCAGGAATCATGAGCTGATGTGCCACCATGACGTTGAGTCGCTTGCCCAGACCAATATCTGCCAGGATTTCGTCCCTGCTCTTGGCACCATAATCACGTATCAGACGCTGCCACGCAGCTTCATCAATTGTGCCCGGGTTGGCATGCAATGCACGCAAAGCCTGGTTCAGCATACGCTCTCCCAGCAGCGCCGATTCTGTCGATTGCATGGACTTGAGGTAATGGCGGATATGCGCTCGCGCCTTGCCGGTCAGCACATAGTTCAACCAGGCAGGATTAGGATGGGCATGCGCGGCAGTAATGATCTCGACATGATCGCCGTTATGCAGCTCTGTACGTAATGGCGCGAGTTCCTGATTGATCTTCACTGCGACACAGCGATTGCCAATATCCGTATGGACTGCATAGGCAAAATCAACAGCGGTGGCACCTTTAGGCAATGCCATAATGGTGCCTTTGGGAGTGAAAACATACACTTCGTCCGGAAACAGGTCCACCTTGAAATGTTCAAGGAACTCCAATGAGTCCGAGCTTTCACTCTGTATGTCGAGCAAACGTTGCAACCATTGGTGTGTTTGCTGCTGCAACGCGGTCAGATGAGCATCTGTCGACTTGTAGAGCCAGTGTGCTGCGACCCCGGCATCTGCAATATTATGCATTTCACGGCTACGTATCTGCACCTCGATCGGCGTGCCGAATGGACCGAACAATGTCGTATGCAAGGACTGATAACCATTGGCCTTGGGAATGGCAATATAATCCTTGAACTTCCCCGGAATTGGTTTGTACAAGCCATGCAATACTCCAAGAGTGGCATAGCAGGTGGACAAGTCACGTACGACTACACGAAAACCATAGATATCGTAAATCTGGGAAAACGTCACCGTCTTGCCAGTCATTTTCTTGTAGATGCTGTACAAGTGCTTTTCGCGTCCCGTCACCTCAGCATCAATATGATGATCCTTCAACTGCTGGTTGATGGCATCCAGAATCTTGCCAACCACTTCTTTGCGATTGCCACGTGCCGCCATGACTGCCTTGGAAATCACGCGGTGACGCATGGGATATAGATACTTGAAGCTCAAGTCTTCCAGCGTCTGATAAATGTCATTGAGGCCAAGCCGGTTGGCAATCGGCGCATAGATATCCAAGGTCTCACGTGCAATGCGCCGCTGTTTCTCCGGCTTCATGACCTCCAGCGTACTCATGTTATGCAGGCGGTCCGCCAATTTGACCAGAATCACGCGTACATCCTGCGACATCGCCAGCAGCATTTTGCGGAAATTTTCCGCCTGGGCCTGGGTCGCGCTCTGGAACTCAATCTTGTCCAGTTTGGATAATCCATCAACCAGGTCTGCCACCTGTTTGCCAAAACGCTCGCTGATTTCCTGCTTGGTCACGCCTGTATCCTCGACCACATCATGCAGCAAGGCCGCAATCAATGTAGGAGGGTCAAGATGCAGTGCCGCAAGAATACCAGCCACACTGACAGGATGAATCACATAAGGCTCGCCACTTCGCCGGACCTGGCCTTCATGAGCAGCGGCACTGAAACGGTATGCTTCCCAGATCTGGGTTATGTCATCTTGCTTGAGATATTCCCGCAGGCGCAGGGTGAGCTGGGAGTCTTCACTGTCGGCAGGCAGTAAAGGAGGAGTTGGAATTGATTCGGCTGGTCTTTTGGCAGCAGTCTTTGGCATAAATCCGGATAATCATTCAACACAAAATATTCGCCAACCCGGGGCTTGCTCATCAGCTTCTCCCCGGGTACACCAGCTAGTGTTTATTACAAGGCAGTCAATCAGGCATGTCCACGGTTAAGCACTTCCAGACCAACCTTGGATGCCGCAATTTCACGCAATGCCAGCACAGTTGGCTTGTCTTTACTGCCATGCGCATTCACCAGCGGCTCTGAACCATTGGCAAGCTGGCGTGCACGATAAGCAGCTACCAGTGTCAATTGGAAGCGATTAGGTATTTTTTCCAGACAATCATCAACGGTAATACGTGCCATGATACAAATCTCTCCTGAGTATAATCATACTGTCCATGCGCTGACCGCTCACAGTAGTTTCTGCACCATATCCTGGTACCGAAGCAACTGTTTCTCACGCCTCAAACGCTGGCTGCGGATGATGGCGCGCAGATCTTCCAGCGCATGTTCAAACCTGTCGTTGATTGTAACATAGTCGAATTCTGCCACGTGACGCATCTCATCACGCGCAGCAGCCAATCTTCGGACAATGACCTCAGCACTATCCTGGGCACGGTTATTGAGACGTTGCTCTAATGCTTCCATGGACGGTGGCAATATAAAAATACTGATGGCCGCGGGGTATTGCTTGCGCACTTGCTCTGCTCCCTGCCAGTCGATTTCCAGTATCAGATCAAGCCCCTGGGCCAGCACTGCATTCACGACAGAGCGTGAAGTCCCGTAATAAGCACTATGCACCTGGGCACTTTCAAGGAAGTCCCCGTGATTGAGCAAATCGACAAACTCCGGCTCGGCGACAAAATGATAGTGCACACCCTCCTCTTCACCCGGCCTGGGTTGGCGCGTAGTGTGGGATACAGATAGCTTGATGTGCTCATCTCCATCCAGTAGGGCGCGAACCAGTGAGGTTTTGCCTGCGCCTGAAGGCGCGGTGATAATGAATAAATTGCCTTCCATGGTACTCATTTCCGTCGTTCAATCTTAATAATCAGGCTCAATGCGCCAGCCTGCGCTTATGGCGTATGGATGACAACAAGGCCGCCATGATAAATACCACGCCAATCAAGCCTGTCACAATCTCGGGTACTGGATGATAAATCGTATAGAACATGATCAATCCAAGCACACCAATCGCATAATGTGCTCCATGTTCGAGATAAACATAATGATCCAGTGTCCCCTTGTACACCAGCCTGACTGTCATCGACCGCACAAACATGGCGCCTATGGTCAGTCCCAGCATGATAAGCACCACATCGCGGGTAATGGCGAATGCACCGATGACGCCATCAAACGAAAATGAGGCATCCAGAATTTCCAGATAGAGGAAACCCATTACACCATTGCGCTTCGCCGTTTTGGCAAACGCATCTCCTTCCGCCTGGGATGAAAAGAAACTACTCAGGCTGTCAATCAACACATACAACACAACACCGCTCAAGCCGGCAAGCAGGATGGTAAGCTGCTCCGCCTGGGAGATTGGCAGAAAACTCTGCAATCCAAGCAGAATCAGCAGGATCACGATGATCTTGATGGATTCCATATTTCCCAGCTTGCCCATGGCGGCTTCAAATCTTCCCAGCCAGTGCAGATCCTTGTCCGGGTCAAAAATGAAACTCAGGAACACAAGAAACAGGAATGAGCCGCCAAATGCCGCAATCGCGGTATGTCCATCATCCAGGTAATCTGCGTACAGCACAGGATTGTTGATCGCCATGTGTGCCACTTCCACCAACCCCTGGTTCGTGGCTACTGCCACCAGCAGCAAGGGAAATAGCAGCCGCACTCCAAACACGGCAATCAGGATGCCTATGGTCAGAAATATCTGACGCCATCTTTCATCCATTTCCTTGAGAATGGAAGCATTCACCACCGCATTGTCAAAAGACAGGCTGACTTCCATAATCCCCAGAATCAGCGCTACACTCAGCGCAGGCCAGATACCTGCAATACCGCCTTTAAGCTCATAGCCCCAGAGCGCAGCTAGGCTCAGGCACAGAAACGTTACAAAAAAAGAATATTTGAAATCACGCATCACTGTTCCGAATCAATATGGTCATGCCTGCAAACGGCATTACTCTATGTTCTGCACTTGCTCACGCATCTGCTCAATCAACAGCTTAAGCGTCATGGCAGCTTGCGACACTTCCGTAGACACGGACTTGGAAGCAAGGGTATTAGCCTCTCGATTGAGCTCCTGCATCAGAAAATCCAGCTGTTTCCCCGCCGGACTCCCAACCTCAAGAATGCGCTTTACTTCAGCAACATGCGCACCCAAGCGACTCAATTCCTCATCAACGTCAATGCGCTGGGCAAAAATGGTCAACTCCTGGCGAATGCGCTCTTCATCGGCAACACCAAATACCTCCCTGAGCTTGGCAGTGAGGCGCTCTTGGTAGGCTTTCACCTGTTCCGGCAATACAGGGCGTACTTTCCCTACCAGCACTTCCATCTCTGCCAAGCGGTCAAGGATAATGGTCTTCAGCTTGACACCTTCACGCGCCCGCGCCTCTGTCATTTGTTTTACCGCCTCGAGCAAACTATCGCGGATGGCACTACCCAGCGCCTCCGGATCAGCACTTTCTCCAAGCACAACACCCGGCCAACGTAATATATCGGAGACGCTCAATGGCCGACTCTCTGGAAAATGACGCTGAACGCTGACTGTCATCTGTGCTAGTTGATGCAATACTGTTTCGTCCAGTTGGACCTGCCGCTGCTCAACAGCACGATGCGCGAGATTGATGCGGCACTCCACTTTGCCACGCTTGAGCCGGGTACTGATCAACTCACGAATTTGCGGCTCAAATATCCGAACATTGTCATCCAGCTTGAGCTGTAATTCGAGATATCGATGGTTGACTGAGCGTAGTTCCAGCACCAGAACGCCGTTGCTCACCTCATGCTCTACCGAGGCATAACCGGTCATGCTGTAAATCATGTCGATGCAGATTCCTGATTAAATTGGGGTCATGGTATCAAATCTGCAGAGGGTCATGGCAGATTACCCTGTAATTTGCTGTGTATCCCACTCAAGCAAAGAGCAAGCAGATAAGCTACGAAGGCTGGCAGCTAGCCTTGATTTCGTATAGCAAGTACTAACATATGGGCCAGCTATAACTAAATTTAGGCAATCCATACTGCAGGCATCGCTTATAATATCCCCTTTGAGATCTCAGGAATCATCATGCGTCCCAGCAACCGCGCCCCGGATCAGTTACGTGAAGTTGAAATCATCCGCCATTACACCAAGCATGCGGAAGGCTCCGTGCTGGTCAAATTTGGTGATACTCATGTGCTGTGCACCGCCAGCGTGGAAGAAAGAGTACCTCCATTCCTGCGCGGCAAGAACCAAGGGTGGGTCACTGCAGAATATGGCATGCTGCCCCGCTCCACCGGCAGCCGCATGGACCGTGAAGCGGCCCGCGGCAAGCAATCAGGCCGCACCCAGGAAATCCAGCGCCTGATCGGCCGCAGCCTGCGCGCCATCATTGACCTGGAAAAGCTCGGTGAGCGCACGATTCATCTTGATTGCGATGTCATCCAGGCTGATGGTGGCACACGTACCGCCAGCATCACCGGCGCATATGTCGCATTGCATGACGCGATCAGTTTGCTGCTGAACAAGCAACTGATCGCGGAATCCCCGTTGCGTGATGCAGTGGCTGCCATTTCAGTGGGTGTGTATCAGGGAAATCCAGTGTTGGATCTCGACTATGTCGAGGATTCCGCCTGCGATACCGATATGAATGTCGTAATGACCGGCCAGGGCGGTTTTGTGGAAATCCAGGGCACGGCTGAAGGCGAACCGTTCCAGCGTGAGGCCATGAACCGCATGCTGGAACTGGCGGAAAGCGGTATCCACTCCCTGCTGCTCAAGCAGAAAGCCGTACTGGGACTATAAACATGGCCATGCCTTTCCAGAAACTGGTGATTGCAAGCGGCAACCTGGGCAAGCTGAAGGAAATCCAGGCCTTGCTCCAACCACTGTCCATTGAGGTGTTGCCACAATCCGCATTCAATGTGACCGAAGCAGAAGAGCCATTTGCGACTTTCATTGAAAATGCATTGGCCAAGGCACGCCATGCCAGCCGCCATACCGGTCTGCCAGCACTTGCCGATGATTCCGGCATTTGTGTCAATGTCCTGCAAGGGGCACCCGGCGTGTATTCCGCCCGCTATGCAGGTGAGCCGAAATCGGACGAACGCAATAACCAGAAGTTGCTGCAAAGTCTGGAGAACCAGCATGATCGTCATGCCTATTATTACTGCGCGATGGTACTTGTGCGCCACGCTGACGACCCCCAGCCCCTGATCGCAGAAGGTATCTGGCAAGGAGAAATCCTCCAGGCACCGCGTGGCACTGGTGGCTTTGGTTATGACCCCTTGTTCCTGGATGCCAAGACCGGACAATCTGCCGCCGAATTGCCTGCTGACATCAAGAACCGCATCAGCCACCGCGGCCATGCATTGACGAAACTCGTCCAGCAACTGGAAAGGCTGGCACTATGAGTGGTGACTGGCCCAAATGGCTGCGCGATGATGGCAGCGTGGTCTCATGTACCGAAAAGGTTAAGGTCATGACTGAGAATTTTGACGAGATCAAGCAGATTGCGCAGGATGCCCTTGAGGATGGCTTGCTCATGGAGGTCTCCGAAACCCAGATGCGGGAAGCACTGCATCGCCTGATTGACGAACTGGTGAATCCCTATCAGCACCCCCATAAAAATACAGGAAATTAGCGCAACGGCCAGCCAGCCAGAAGCCAGCAGCAGCCTTTCTTCAGCGCCGACCCAGCCACCACCGCTTTCCCTGTACATCCACATTCCCTGGTGTGTTCGCAAGTGTCCTTATTGTGATTTCAACTCACATGAATCACGTAGCGAAATCCCGGAGACCGCCTATGTAGACGCACTGGTTGCCGATCTGGAGCAATCCGTACCGCGCATCTGGGGTCGTCGCGTGCACAGCATTTTCTTCGGTGGCGGTACTCCCAGCCTGTTTTCCCCGGAGGCCATAGACCGCATCCTGAGCAATGTCCGCGCCTTGGTGCAGCTCAGCTCAGATTGTGAAATCACGCTGGAAGCCAATCCTGGCACTGTCGATGCCGCACATTTCACAGGATACCGCACCGCAGGAGTCAACCGGCTGTCCTTGGGCATCCAGAGTTTTGACAGTGAGTATCTGCAGAAACTCGGCCGCATTCATGATGAAGCCCAGGCCATGGCAGCGGCGGAGCTGGCGCTCAATACCTTTGATTCCGTCAACCTGGATGTCATGTATGCCTTGCCCGGCCAGACCCTGGAACACGCTCTTGCCGATGCGCAACGTGCATGCGAACTGAAACCGGCCCATCTCTCCTTTTATCACCTGACGCTGGAACCCAACACACCTTTCCATCGCACGCCACCTGTCCTGCCAGATGATGACACCAGCGCTAGCATGCAAGAGGCCATAGAGAACCTGCTTGGCCAGCATGGTTACGATCATTATGAGACTTCCGCATTTGCACAACATGGTCGCCAGTGCCGCCACAACCGCAACTACTGGCTGTTCGGCGACTATCTCGGCATCGGAGCCGGCGCCCACAGCAAGCTGAGTTTTCATGACCGTATCACACGGGAAAGCCGCCACAAACACCCCAAGCGTTATCTGGAACATGCCATGCGCGGCAACGCGGCAGACAATATCTGGCAAATCCCACGCGAAGAACTGCCTTTTGAATTCATGATGAATGCTTTACGCCTCACTGACGGCTTCGAACCAGAGCTGTTCACCATGCGCACCGGCTTGCCACTCAGCAGTATTGCCTCCACCTTGCAATCTGCTGTTGATAAAGGTTTGCTCAGTACTTCAGACACGCGTATCGCCCCAACCTTGCTTGGTCAGCGCTTCCTGAACGAACTACTCGCCATGTTTCTTGAATAGCCATCTCATATCGGATTGATACAAGGTACAGATCAAACAACAAGGCCCGCAGTTGCGGGCCTTGTTGTTTGATCACAGGAATATACTATCCGAGCAAGGCCCTGGCACGCTTCAATGCTTCCCGCACTTGTGCTGGCGCCGTTCCACCGCGATGATTGCGGCTTGCCAGTGATCCTTCCAGTGTCAGCACTTCATAAACATCTTCTGCAATCTGGTTACTGAATACCTGCAACTGCGGCAGCGGAAGATCCGCCAGGTCACACTTCTGCTCCACTGCATGACGCACTGCCAATGCCACCACTTCATGGGCATCCCGGAATGGCATGCCTTTCTTGACCAGGTAGTCTGCCAGGTCAGTGGCCGTGGCAAACCCTTCTGCGGCAGCCAATCGCATGGCATCCTTATCCACCTTGATGCCACGCAGCATGTCAGCATAGATTTCCAGCGTTACCAGCAGGGTATCCACGGTATCGAACAAAGGCTCTTTGTCTTCCTGGTTGTCCTTGTTGTAGGCCAGCGGCTGACTTTTCATCAGTGTCAACAATGCCACCAGGTGGCCGTTGACACGTCCGGTCTTGCCACGCACCAGTTCCGGCACATCAGGATTTTTCTTCTGCGGCATGATGGAAGAGCCGGTACAGAAACGATCTGCAATATCGATAAAACCAAAACGCGGGCTGGACCAGAGAATCAATTCTTCAGACAGGCGCGACAAATGCGTCATCAGCAAGGACGCGGCAGCGGTGAATTCAATGGCAAAGTCACGGTCAGACACGGCATCCAAAGAGTTCTCGCATACCGCATCAAACCCCAGTTCGCGCGCTACCCTCTCTCTGTCGATCGGATAACTGGTCCCTGCGAGGGCAGCAGCTCCCAGCGGCAGGCGGTTGATACGCTTGCGGGCGTCAATGAAACGCTCGGCATCCCGTTGCAGCATTTCAAAATAGGCCAACAGATGATGGCCAAATGTCACGGGTTGCGCGACCTGCAAATGGGTAAAACCAGGCATTACTGTATCTGCATGCTGCTCTGCCAGATCCACCAGGGATTGTTGCAGCTTGCGGATACGGCCCACAGCATCATCCACCATAGCCCGCAGCCACAAGCGGATATCCGTCGCTACCTGGTCATTGCGGGAACGTCCTGTATGCAAGCGCTTACCTGCGTCGCCAATCTTGTCTGTCAAACGTTTCTCGATATTGAGATGCACATCCTCAAGATCAAGTAACCAGGTAAACTCCCCCTTGCGAATTTCTTCAAGAATCTCTTCCAGCCCTTGCTCAATCCTGGCTACGTCTTCCTGGCTGATGATGCCCTGTGCGCCTAACATACTCGCATGTGCGAGAGAACCCTGTATGTCGTATTCAGCCAAGCGGTAGTCAAACCCCACCGAAGCAGTATATTGCTTGACTAGCTCAGCCACCGGCTCGTTAAAACGGCCCGACCATGTTTTGGAAGAAGTTGAATTCAAGATATTGGACTTTTCTGTCATGATGTTACGTCATGCGCTCACGATAATGCGTGATATCGAATAAAAGCGCGCTAATTGTCTGCCATTATAAAGCAAAAAGCTGTTAATCCACGCAGCGCATAGTTGCCCGCGCTCGCCTCCATTGTAAGTAAATCTCTGCCGCCTCTAGGCGGCGCAAGCGCTGTGATAAAATGGGCGTTTTTAATGACATAGCTGCAAAGCGCAAGCCAGACCAGCCCCTGACCTCATGACTCCACCTAGAAAACTGGTGATTGCCTCACGTGAAAGTGCGCTTGCGATGTGGCAAGCCCAGCATATCCAGCAACGCCTGCAATCTTTATACCCTGATACAGAAGTCACCATTCTCGGTATGACGACTACAGGGGACCAGATACTGGACTCACCTCTGGCCAAGATTGGTGGCAAGGGCCTGTTTGTCAAGGAGCTGGAACAAGCCCTGGCCGATGGTCGCGCCGACCTGGCCGTCCACTCCATGAAAGATGTTCCCATGCATCTGCCTCCCGGGTTTGCGCTGGCCGCAATTGGCGAGCGCGAAGACCCACGTGACGCTTTTGTTTCCAATGACCATGACTCCCTGGACGTCCTGCCTGCAGGCAGCATTGTCGGTACCTCCAGTCTGCGACGCCAGAGCCAGTTGCAGGCTCGCTTTCCCGGCCTGAAAATAGAATCGCTGCGCGGCAATCTGCAGACCCGGTTACGCAAACTGGATGAAGGCCAGTATGCCGCCATCATCCTGGCTGCTGCCGGGCTGAAGCGTCTGGGCCTGGCATCCAGGATCCGCGAATATATAGATCCGGCCAACAGCATTCCTGCCGTTGGCCAAGGTGCCCTGGGTATTGAAATCAACGCAGACCGCCAGGACCTGCTGGCAGTGCTGGCACCGCTCAACCATGCTGAAACTGCCGCATGTGTGGAAGCAGAACGTGGCATGAGCCGCGCGCTGGCTGGCAGCTGCCAGGTTCCCCTGGGTGCCTACGCGCAGCAACATGGCGACGAGCTTCACATGACAGGTTTTGTTGCAAGTATTGATGGCAAGGAACTGCTACGGGAAACCCTACATGGCGCTATCTCCCAACCCGAAGCATTGGGGCAGGCCCTGGCGGCAAAACTGGTGGCGCGTGGGGCTGATCGCCTGCTTGCCGCATTGACGCATGATTAGCCTGGCCAACCGCCATATCGCCATCACCCGGCCGCCTGGCCAGGCAAAACGCCTGACCAGCTTGGTTGAGGCTGCTGGCGGTACTGTCATCGATTTTCCCCTGATTACCATCGCAGCGCTGGAAGACTATGCGCACTTCGAGCAGGTGATTGCAGATTTTCCCTCCTATGACTGGGTGATCTTCATCAGCTCCAACGCGGTACAGCATGCCATGCCCAGGTTGATGGCCAGGTTCCCCTCATGGCCATGGCCTGCCAAGCCAAGGTTTGCAGCAATCGGCCCGGTCACTGCCACAGAATTACAGCATTATGGTGTCCATCATGTGCTCCAGCCTGAGCAGCGTTTTGACAGTGAAGCATTGCTGACATTAATGGAAATGCAACACGTGCAGCACCAACGTATCATGATCGTACGTGGTATCGGTGGACGAGAATTGATGGCCGACACCCTGCGTCACCGAGGTGCGACCGTGCATTTTGCTGAATGCTATCGCCGCATCAATCCACAAACGGACACAAAAAAATTGCATTTATTATGGCAAAATAAACAATTGGATAGCATAGTAGTCACCAGTAGCGAAGCCATGCGGCATTTACTTGCCATGACAGGCAATGGCAGCGCAGAATGGCTACGTGACCTCACAATCTACGTCAATCATGCGCGCATTGCGGAACAACCATCCCGCCTGGGATTACGGGTAGTGACCGCAGACATGCCCGGAGATGACGCAATGCTGCAATGTTTGAGTAAAGTAAACCATGACTGAACAACAACAATTACCTGACGCCCAGACATCACAAGCTGCCATAGCCAGCCAACCGCGCAGGCCTTCCCTGCCAGCAAGGTTGGCACTGCTCATCGCCATCGTTGCGATTGCCTTTATTTCGTGGCAATGGCTGGATACCCGCCACCGTTTTACTGCATTGGAGCAGACGCTGACCCAGAGGTTGGAACAATTCAATGGCTCAAACCAGCAAAGCCTGGCATTGGCCAAGAATGCCGATGAGCGCAGTTCCGAGGCAAACGGGCGCATCATCCGCCTGGAACAGCAACTGACAGAATCACGTGATCAACAGGAAGCGCTGCAGACCTTATACCTGGAGTTGGTCAACAATCATGATGAGCGCGTGATTGCCGAAGTCGAACAGCTATTGATCATCGCCAACCAGCAACTACAGCTGGCAGGCAACCTCAAACCAGCGCTTTTGGCCCTGCAAACTGCAGACTCACGTTTGCAGCAAATGGATAGTGCATCCGCCATACAGCTGCGCAAGGCCATTGCCAGGGATATCCAACGCCTGCAGGAATTACCGCAGATTGATATGGTAGGCATCAGCCTCAAGCTGGAAAACCTGATCGAGAACACTGACAAACTGCCGCTTGTCAGCGAGCGTCACCCCCAAGGCACCATGCCTACCACTACGCAGGCAGAAGAAAACCAGTTCCGGAAACTGGCGCAAGAAATCTGGAATGATCTCAAAAACATGATCCGGCTGGAGCGTGTCGATCGCCCTGAACCACCTTTGCTGGCACCAGACCAGACCTTCTTCCTGCGTGAAAACCTCAAGCTTCGCCTGCTCGCCGCAAGAATTTCCCTGCTGCAGCGTGATGAGGCCTCATATCGCGCCGACCTGCAACAGGCAGAACAATGGATCAAAAACCATTTTGACCTGCGTGAGAACATTACCACGGTTGCACTGGCTACCTTAAAGCAGCTCTCGGACAACAATATCGTGATCCAGTTACCGGATGTTTCCGAAACACTGGGATTAGCAAGCACTTACAAACTCACATTGGAACGCGCCAACAATTCCGAGCGCAATCTCGATCGTACCAATCTTGAGCGGGGTCAATAGTGCGTACATTGATCTGGATTCTACTGATTCTCGCACTTGCCATCGGCGGCTCCCTGCTGGCAGGTAACAATACAGGCTATGTACTGATTGTCCGGCCACCCTATCGCTTCGAGTTATCCCTCAACCTGCTGATTATCCTGGTGGTATTGGCTTTTGCCTCATTGCACCTCATTCTGCGCTTCATCAACTATGCACGGGACTTGCCTGCCAATGTGCTTGCTTACCGGGAAAACCGCCGGATCCGCAAAGGCCATGCGGCTTTGCTGGAATCCCTGCATGCCATGAGCCAGGGACGTTATCAACTCGCGCAGAAAGCTGCTGCCAAAGCCCTGGAGCTGGGAGAAGACCCCAGCCTGACCACCCTGCTTGCAGCACGTGCTGCGCACAAGCTCAAGCATAAGGGCCAACGCGACTATTATCTCGCAGAAGCGGAACGACTGGCTCCTGATGCGACCGTCGCCCGCTTGCTGCTGACAGCGGAATTGATGCTGGATGACCGCATGTACAGCCAGACATTGGATGTGCTGCAACAAATCGAGAAGCTGGAGCCGCGATTCGTTCCAGCCATGAATCTGGAATTGAAGGCTCAACTACGCCTCAATAACTGGGAACAAGTACTGGTCTTGCTGCAACAGATAGAAAAACACGGTGGCATGGAAAGCTGGCAGGCCCGGGAAATTCGTCACCAGGCTCATCAACACCTGTTTGAACGTCATTCCCGCGACTTGAATGCGCTCACTGCGTACTGGAAAAAAGTACCAGAGGATGATCGCCTGAACGGTCGGATTGCCAGTGCGGCAGCAGACGCCTTCATTGCACTGAATGCAGGCAACCAGGCACAGGAGGTCTTGGAGATGAGCCTGACCAAGCAATGGAACAGTGAGCTGGCTGGCAAACTCGGAGACTGCATCAGCACCAGCCCGCAGAAGCAACTACAACAGGCAGAACACTGGTTGCTGAGTCACGAAGAGGATGCCCCGCTGCTGCTGTCCCTGGGTAAGATGTGCATGCGCCTGAACCTGTGGGGTAAGGCACAAAGCTATCTCGAGGCCAGTATCAGCATGGCATCATCCGCTGAAGCCCATCTCACATTGGCACGCTTGTTCGACAATCGTAACGAAAGTGAAGACGCCAACCGCCACTATCGCATGAGCCTGGAGCTCTGCCGCGAGCAAAACGGCTAGGTCCTTGTCCTCACGCCTTTGTCACAGGGTTGGCAAAGGTGAACGCATCAGAAAAGAACTCGTCTTCCGGCAGCCCGTGCTGCTGGAAATCACGATGCGCTGCTGCCACCATTTGTGGTGCACCACAACAATATACCTGATACGCGCTCATATCCGGGTGATCCTGTAGTACTGCCTCATGCACCAGCCCGACCCTGCCCTGCCAGGCATCATCAGGCGTGGGATCGGATAATACCGGCACATAACGGAAGAACGGATACTGTTCCTGCCACTGCCGCGGCAGCTCATCCATATACAGGTCCTGCCTGGTCCTGGCACCCCAGTACAGTATCATCGGGCGCTGCACGCCATGATGCACCGCTTGCTCCACAATCCCCTTCACTGGTGCAAACCCGGTACCACCCGCTACAAAAATCACAGGGCGCTGGCTGTCTTCACGCAGATAAAAAGTCCCAAACGGTCCCTCCAGCTGCAAAATGGTTTTCTCGGCCATTTCGCTGAACACATAGTGGGTAAACTGGCCGCCCGGCACCAGCCGCATATGCAGTTCGAGAAAGCGGTCATGATAAGGCGCATTGGCCAGGGAGAATGCCCGCCGCCGCCCATCCTTGAGCAGAAATTCAACATATTGCCCTGCCATGAACTGCATACGCTCATTCACCGGCAACTTGAGCGTCATGCGCATCACATCATGCGACAGCTTTTCCAGCTTCTCCACACGGACAGGCATAATACGGGGTGGGATACCATCCCCAGCCACTTCGCGGCATTCAATGACAAGATCAGACAACGGTTGCGCGCAACAAAACAATGCCTTACCGGTTTTCTTTTCGTCTGCGCTCAAGGCGCTTTCGAAATAATCGCCATCATTCACGTCGCCTGCAAGAATCTGGCCCTTGCAGGCGCCACAAGTACCATTGCGGCAGCCATAAGGCAGACTGATACCTGCATCAATCGCGGCATCCAGTACAGTATCGCCATCCTCCACCATGAATACGCGGTCGCTGGGTTTGATAATGACTTGAAAAGACATGGAGCTCCTGATCGTGCACAAGTACGGCCTGACGCCGAAAAGCGCCTAGTCTAGCATAGCGCTAGTCCTCGCGCCGATACTCGCCCTCTATGACATCCCCGGCGGTTGGCTGCTCTGCAGGTGCATTGCCGCGATATTCAGAATAAATGGTTTCACGTGAAACGAACTCTTCATCATTGGCCGCAACTGGCTGCTTACCCCCTCCAGGAAGCAATAGCAAGACCACGGCAATCAGATCGCTAACCACTCCCGGGATAATGAGCAATACGCCAGCAATCAGGTTCTTTGCACTGCCGAACATGGCGCGCACAGGAGTCCCGCCTGCTTGCAGGGTTTGCATCATACGCCCCATCAACAAGTTTCTTTCATCCTGAATCAAACGCCAGCCCAATATACCCACAACGACCAGGTACACCAGCACCAGCCAACCATATCTTGCTGCCAGCTCTGCCAGTATCCATATCTCAGCCACTGGAAAAGCTAGTAGAATCAGCAAAAGGAAAATAAAACGCATGAAACTTCAATCTCCATCATCAGAAAACAACAACGCCATCCTGATCCTGACCAATATGCCGGATCAGGCCAGCGCTCAGCACCTGGCTCACGAACTTATCAACCGGAAACTCGCGGCCTGCATCAACCTGCTTGCGCCCTACCAATCGTTCTACCAGTGGCAAGGCAAACTGGAAACCACAACAGAAATTCCCTTACTCATCAAAAGCACCGCTGCACGCTATCCCGAGCTGGAAACCATCATTCAGGAACTGCATCCGTACGAACTTCCCGAGATCATCCATGTCCCAGTGACAGGCGGTTTACCCGCCTACCTTGAATGGCTACACCAGGAAACCCAGGCTTGAACTCCGTATCGCACCGTTACTTCTCATTTCTTCTGCTGCTTGCAACCCTGCTGCTCTCTGCCAATATGGCGTATGCCGCAGGCAGTAGCCAGTTGGGAGAGTGGCTGAACCAGGGTCGCAGCACATTCCTGGGCAAGGATACAGATAATATTCTGTCACCAGAGCAAGCTTTCAAGCTCCAAGTAGAATTAATTGATGCAGATCATCTGCAGGCCCACTTCAACATTGCACCAGGTCACTATCTTTACAAAAATAAAATCAGGTTTGAGCTGGTGCCTGCCAGCTACAAAATCAGTCAACTTGATTTGCCACAAGGTGACTGGAAACAAGATCCAACCTTTGGCCGCACGGAAGTATTCCACCACAGCTTCAGCGCCGATATGCACTTGGCTCTGGCAAACTCCCCCAGTGACACCATCACGGTACAGGCAACATACCAGGGATGCAGCGAAAAAGGCCTGTGCTACCCACCCCAGCAGCGCACATTCACACTGGACTCCCTGCATGCGACCACCAGCAGCACTGCAGGTTCCTCTCCTGCACCAATATCCAGCGAAAGCGAACATGACCAGGCAGCCAGTTTATTGGCCAATGGCAATACCTTGCTGATACTAGGTGGTTTTTTTGGATTTGGCCTGCTACTGTCACTCACTCCCTGCGTATTACCCATGCTGCCTATCCTGTCCGGCATCATTGTTGGCAGCCGCAATAAAAACCGCTGGCATGGTTTCCGGCTTTCACTGGCATACACTCTGGGCATGGCCTTGAGTTATACCGCCGCAGGCGTGGCGGCAGGCTTGTCCGGTCAACTGCTGAGCACGGCCTTGCAAAACTCCTGGGTACTGAGTGCCAGTGCAGTGATATTTGTCCTGCTTGCCTTGTCCATGTTCGGCTTTTACGAACTCAGGCTTCCCACTGCCCTGGAAAACCGTTTGATCACCGCCAGCAATCGTTTGCCAGGAGGACGTTTCATAGGCGTGTTCTTCATGGGCATACTTTCCGCACTGGTTGTCAGCCCCTGTATCGCAGCGCCACTCGCCGGTGCCCTGATATATATCGGACAGACCCAGGATGTCATACTCGGCGCATCTGCCCTGTTTGCACTATCCATGGGCATGGGCGTACCCCTGTTATTGCTAGGCGCTTCAGCCGGCGCATTGCTACCCAAGGCCGGACCATGGATGATGGCAATCCGCCAGTTCTTTGGCGTTTTCATGCTCGCGGTGGCCTTATGGCTGATCTCGCCATTATTACCCACCAGCCTGCAACTGCTGCTCTGGGCCGCACTACTCATCATCCCAGCCATCTTCATGCATGCGCTCGACCCTCTGCCGGCAGCAGCAGGCGCATGGCTTCGTTTCTGGAAAGGCATTGCGATTCTCATGCTGCTTGTAGGTGCTACGCTGGTCATCGGTGCCGCCTCCGGTGCAAAATCACCATTGCACCCATTGGCGAGCCTGACCGGACAAAACATATCGCCATTGTCCTTTCAGCGTATCAAAAGTGTCGCCGATCTGGAACAAGCGCTGGCGACAAACGCAGGCAAGCCAGTCATGCTGGATTTTTATGCTGACTGGTGCGTCGCCTGCAAAGAGATGGAGCAATTTACGTTCAACGACACTCAAGTACGTACTCACTTGCGTGACTTTACCTTACTGCAGGCCGATGTCACCCTCAATGATGTAGAGGATCAAGCATTACTCAAGCATTTTGGCCTCTTCGGGCCACCTGGCATTATTTTCTTTGACAATGCTGGCAAGGAAATGACGCCTCACCGGGTAATCGGCTACCAGAACAGTAGCAAATTCCTCGCAACATTGAATGCGGTAAAAACCAATGCCTCTCCGCCGGAATAAATTCAAACCAGGCAAGGGAATCTGCCTATTGGCTATAGCGGCAATAGCCGGCGTAGCACTGATAGCAGGCCAGCAGTTTCATGAGCAGCCTGCTGAGGCCTCCATTTCCACCTCGTCCTTTTTTGCTGCCCATGCCATTGATACCGAGGGTGCAGAACAAGCTCTGGCGCAGTGGCAGGGGCAAATATTGGTTGTGAACTTCTGGGCTACATGGTGCGCGCCCTGTCGAACGGAAATGCCAGAACTGGCAGCATTGTCCCGTCAATATGCAGGCAGACTGACCGTCCTCGGTATTTCTCTGGATGACAGCGACCAGATGCGGGCATTTTCTGCAGAAACTCCCATGCCTTACCCATTGCTAGCGGCTGATGTGGAAGGCATGTCACTCAGTAAATCATTGGGCAATAGTAAAAGTGTCGTCCCTCATACCGTCATTATTGATTCCAATGGTAGAATTGCCGGGAGTTTTCTCGGGCGCATCAGCAAGGCCTCATTAGAGGAATCCCTACTGCCGCTTCTGACCGTATCCCCCATATCTCATCAGTAAGTAATTTCGCTAAATTCCCTCAATTCTCTAGACAAAATACCCTGAATTACGGCAAACTTGCAGCCATTAAAGTTACACTGGCGGTCAAACCGCTCCCTTTCATGGCCCAACTGTCTTCCAAATCCGTACTGGTACTACATGGTCCCAACCTTAACCTGTTGGGATTACGTGAGCCTCATCACTATGGTGCGGATACATTGGAAAATATTGATACTCAGCTCAAGCAGCAGGCACATGCTGCAGGCATTGCCATTGAAACCTTTCAGAGTAACCACGAGGGTATGCTGATAGAGAAAATCCATGCGCTGGCACACCAGCCTGTAGATTTCATCATCATCAATCCCGCAGCGTTTACCCACACTTCCGTAGCCTTGCGCGATGCACTGTCTGCGGTAAAAACCCCTTTCATTGAAGTTCATCTTTCGAATATCTACGCACGCGAATCCTTCCGCCATCACTCCTATTTCTCTGATCTTGCCGTGGGCGTTATCAGTGGTCTTGGAGCACGTGGATATTCCCTGGCTCTGAACTACGCCATCACCACCATTACCGCTGCGTAATGGGTTAACACATTTTTGAGGTAAAACATGGATTTACGCAAACTGAAGAAGCTGATCGACTTGGTTGAAGAGTCCGGTATTTCCGAGCTGGAACTCACCGAGGGCGAGGAAAAGGTACGCATTTCGCGCCATCTTCCAGCCTCCCAGGCGCCGGTTCAATTTGCCCAGCCTTACATTGCTGCTCCTGCAGCCCCCCAGGTAGCCATACCTGCCGCGGCAGCTGCCGAACCTGCAGCGCCTGCCATTGAAGGACACGTGGTCAAATCGCCTATGGTAGGCACTTTCTATCGTGCCCCATCTCCTGATGCCAAGCCATTTGTTGATGTCGGCAGCAGCGTCACTGCCGGTGATACCGTCTGTATCATTGAAGCCATGAAGCTCCTGAACGAAATCGAAGCCGACAAGACTGGTGTCATCAAGGCAATCCTGGTCGAAAATGGTCAACCAGTAGAATTCGGCGAACCGTTGTTCATCATAGGCTAGGAATTTACATGTTCAATAAAGTCCTTATTGCCAACCGGGGTGAGATCGCGCTGCGTATCCAGCGCGCCTGTCGCGAGCTTGGCGTCAAGACAGTTGCTGTGCATTCTGAAGCTGATCGCGAGACCAAATACGTCAAACTTGCTGATGAATCCGTGTGCATCGGCCCTGCGCCTTCTGCACAAAGCTATCTCAACATTCCGGCCGTCATCAGCGCTGCAGAAGTCACTGATGCCGAAGCCATCCATCCTGGTTACGGTTTTCTATCCGAGAATGCCGATTTTGCAGAGCGCGTCGAGCAAAGCGGGTTTGCATTCATCGGTCCACGTGCGGAGACTATTCGCCTGATGGGTGATAAAGTCAGTGCCAAGGACACCATGAAAGCAGCTGGTGTGCCTTGCGTTCCAGGCTCAGATGGCGCCCTGTCAGATGACGCCGATGAAACCCTGCGTATTGCCAGATCCATCGGTTACCCGGTCATCATCAAGGCTGCTGGTGGTGGTGGTGGTCGCGGCATGCGTGTTGTACACACGGAAGCTGCGCTCTTGAATGCCGTGAACATGACCAAGGCCGAAGCACAAGCGGCTTTTGGCAATCCCATGGTCTACATGGAAAAATTTCTGGAACAGCCGCGCCATATCGAAATTCAGGTGCTTGCAGACCAGCATGGCAATGCCATTTATCTGGGTGAACGTGACTGCTCCATGCAACGCCGCCACCAGAAAGTTCTGGAAGAAGCGCCTGCCATTGGCATCACACCCGAGTTGCGTGAGAAAATCGGTACGGCATGTGCAGAAGCCTGCAAACGCATCAATTACCGCGGTGCCGGCACTTTTGAGTTCCTCTATGAAAATGGTGAATTCTATTTCATTGAGATGAATACCCGCGTGCAGGTGGAACACCCTGTTACCGAGATGATCACGGGCATTGATATCGTCAAGCAGCAAATCCTGATTGCAGCTGGCGAAAAGCTCGACATCAGCCAGCAGGATGTCAAACTCTCCGGCCACTCCATCGAATGTCGCATCAACGCAGAAGACCCATTCAACTTTGTGCCATCTCCTGGCCGGATTAGCACATTCCATATGCCCGGTGGACCTGGCATACGCGTTGATACCCATGCCTACCAAGGTTATATGGTGCCTCCCAACTATGACTCCATGATAGGCAAGCTGATCGCCTACGGCGACACCCGTGAGCAAGCAATTGCCCGCATGCAGATCGCGTTGTCGGAAATGGTGGTAGAAGGCATCAAAACCAATGTAGCCTTGCACAAGGAGCTCATGGCTGATGATGCATTCCGCCATGGCGGCACCAGCATCCATTATCTGGAGCATAAACTGGGTATTGCCTCCAAATAATGGGCTGGATCTCGTTAAAGATTGAGGCGCAGGATAATAACGCCGAACTGTTGAGCGATGCCCTGATGGAGCTTGGTGCACTGGCCGCCAGTATTGAGGATGCCAATGCGGAAACCCCGGATGAGCAGCCCATTTTTGGCGAGCCTGGCGATCCTCCTCCAGGCATATGGCAGCAAAACGTGGTCAGCGCCCTGTTCAACGAAGATACAGACCTGCACACCGTATTGCAGTCATTGAGCGAAGCCACCGGCATTGCGACCTTCCAGTACACGACGGAAACCATTACGGAGCAGGATTGGGTGCGTGCCACCCAATCCCAGTTTGATCCCATCCGTATCCGCGATGACCTCTGGATCGTACCATCCTGGCATGATGCTCCCAATGCAGATGCATTGAATATTGTCCTTGACCCCGGCCTGGCGTTTGGTACCGGTAGCCACCCAACCACGCACCTGTGCCTGGCCTGGCTTGCGGATACCGTCAGCGCAGGTGCCAGCGTGCTGGATTATGGTTGCGGCTCGGGTATTCTTGCTATTGCAGCACGCAAGCTCGGCGCAAGCCAGGTCATCGGAGTGGATATTGATCCGCAGGCTATTCAATCCAGTGTCTATAACGCTGAACAAAATGCGGTCGATGCCAGCTTCTTCATGGCGAATGACCTGCCCAACGGCCAGTTCGATATCGTTGTTGCCAATATTCTATCCAGCGCGCTTTCCGTACTGGCCCCAGCCTTGGCAAGCACAGCACGACCCGGCGGAAAAATCGCACTTTCAGGCATTTTGCGGGAACAGGCGGAGCAAGTCAGTGCCATTTACCAAGAGTGGTTTGATATGAACCCACCCGTCTTCATGGATAGCTGGGTGCTGCTGACAGGAAGCAGAAGGTGACGCACTGATATGCAGCTACTGACCTCCTGCCCAGCGTGCAATACCCGATTTCACGTCAAGCCGGAACAATTGGCGGCACATGGAGGCCATGTGCGCTGTGGTCATTGCCTGCATATATTCAGGGCCTCAGCAGGACTATATGAAGTGCTGGCCCCACAGGCGCTGACAACAGCACTGCCCGATCCCGGACAAGCTCCCGCACACGACAACCACCCTAAGCCAGAACCCTTCATCATCTCCCTTGTCCAGGATGCTCCTCACTTCGAGGTTACCGCTGCCAGCGCAGCTCCATCCTTCAGCATGGATATCGCTGCCCTGCTCAACAAAAATCACGACAACTCCATCGACGAAACAAAACCCGAGACTGTCGTTGAATCATCCAACATGGAATTGCCTGAAGCCATCCGGGCACCGCTGCCCGGCGCGAGCTTCCTTGCCGAGGAAACTCCTGCTGTGCGCCAGATACCATTATGGTTGGCCCTGGTATTGATATCAGCGCTCTCGCTCGCGGCCATTGGGCAATCTGTTTATTTCTTCCGCACAGAACTGGTCAGTCACTGGCCAGCCAGCAGGCCAACACTGGTCACAGCCTGTAAGTGGCTGGGGTGCACGGTCTCCCTGGCACGCGACTCCTCTTTATTGGCTCTGGATGACTCAGACCTACAGGAAGATTTCGAACATCCTGAAGTCATCCAGCTATCCACCACTCTCATCAATAATGCAAGTTATGCGCAAGCCTTTCCTGTACTGGAACTTACTCTGACAGATAGCAGCGACCAGCCGAAACTGCGCCGTATTTTCCAGCCGGCAGAATACCTGCCTCCCGCTACCAATATAGATGACGGGATACCCGCCAAACAGAGCATACAGATTCACCTGGCATTTTCTACCAGTGGCGAAACCGTCTCTGGTTACCGCGTCTTTGTCACCTATTAGTCCAGACTCCGCATCGTGGTCATAACCGGCACTCATGAAAATCATGAGGTGCAGATCATGATGCTGCGCATGGCAGGTTGATCACGCTTCTATAAGATACGAATCATGCATTGCGTGATTGGAAACACAGTCCCGCAGTTTCTACCCCGAACCTAAAGGAGAGTTATTATGTGGACCAAGCCAGAAGTCACTGAAATGCGTTTCGGTTTTGAAGTAACCATGTACGTCTGCAACCGCTAAGTCTGTTGCTCATCTCCGTACACAAGGGGCCGTCAGGCCCCTTTGCTTTTTACTCTATTGGCTGCAGGCATGGCGATTGTAATGAACGCAGCGCATTCAACAAGCATTCTATTGCCTGCCCACGCGTATAGCCCTTACGCCATGCCAGAGCCATACGCCGCGTAGGCACAGGATCGGCAAAAGGAATCATCTTGATCAGTGGGTTCTGGTAACGCTCAACTGCTGCACTACACGGCAATACCGTAATACCCAGATTGGAAGCCACCATATTGCGGATGGTTTCAAGTGAGTTGCCCTGCAATACTTCTCCGTGCCTCGACAACTCAGGGCAAGCCAGCACTACCTGATTACTGAAACAATGCCCGCTATTCAGCAGAAGGACTTTCTCGTCAGCCAACTCCTCGGCATGAATCTCGGTACGGCTGGCCCAGGGATGAACGTCCGGCACAGCGACGACAAACCCTTCGTCATACACAGGTTCATAACTCACGCCGGGCACATCAAAAGGCAAGGCAATAATCGCGGCATCGATCACACGATTGCGTAACTGGGTTTCCAGATTGACCGTCAGGTTTTCTTCGACCTCCAGCGGCATTTCCGGCGCCAATACACGCAATGCAGGAATGATTTGTGGTAACAGATAAGGCCCTGCGGAATAAATCACGCCCAGCTTGAACGATCCCGCAAGCTGGTTATTGCCCATACGCGCAATATCCTTGATCCGGTTGGACTCTTCCAACGTGCGATTAGCCTGCGCCACAATCTGCTCGCCAATTGGCGTCATCGCCACATCTTTGTGACTACGCTCGAAGATGATTACGCCAAGCTCCTCTTCCAGCTTCTTGACTGCCAGACTCAAGGCTGGCTGACTCACAAAGCATTTTTCTGCAGCACGGCGGAAATTGCGTTCGCGCGCCACTGTCACAATGAATTTGAGTTCACTCAGCGTCATGCCAACTCCTGATAATCAATACATATTGAATTCTAACAATTAATAAATCATTAATATATGTTATCTAAAAATACCATATCGCCAAACGTCGCTAAGCGTATTAAATAATGATAAATTCCGTTGTTTTTACTGAAAGTAACGTGTGCCTGCTGTTTTGAACTGGCTCAAGGGTTTCAAGCCGCAACAAAGCCCTGTCAATCATCATGAAAAACTACGCGCCTGCCTAGGTGCCATGCTAGGCATCCTGGTCAGCGCAAGCATGAGTGCCTGGCTACTGGGTGCAGAGAGCCTGCCTTTCCTGATTGCGCCTCTGGGCGCCTCTGCCGTGCTGCTGTATGCAGTGCCTGCCAGCCCCCTGGCACAACCATGGTCCATTATGGGGGGGAACCTGATCTCCGCCATGGCAGGTATCGCCAGCCTGTATTTTATCCCCAGCATTCCTGTCGCCGCCGCTGTTGCAGTGGCGCTTGCCATCAGCCTGATGTTTGCATTGCGTTGCCTGCACCCACCAGGTGGAGCAGTAGCCCTCACTGCCGTGCTTTCCGGTTCCCTGGCACTGGAACATACTGCTTACTTCCTGCTGTTGGTCATTCTCAATTCCGGCCTGTTGCTGCTGGTTGCTCTCGCTTATAACAATGCCACCAGGCGACGCTACCCTCACCTGGTCAAACCGGAACCCAACACCCATAAAACCGGTGATGTCAGCCCATCTCATCGCATAGGTTTCACCTCGGATGACCTGGACGCCGTGCTCAAGCAATACAATCAGGTGCTGGACATTGCAAGAGACGATCTTGAAGACCTGCTTCTGCAAACGGAGATGCAGGCATACAAACGTCGTTTCGGGGAAATTACCTGTGGCGACATCATGTCGCGTGATGTGGTCAGTGTGGAATACGGCACATTACTGGAAGAAGCCTGGCCCCTGCTCCTCAACCACCACATCAAGGCCTTGCCAGTGGTAGATCGTGCCCGTCGTATTATCGGCATCATCACCCGTTTCGATTTCATGAAACATGCCAATCTCGATGTCTATCCCGGTTTTGAGGAAAAACTCAGGCAGTTCGTACGACGCACCTTCCAGGTGCAAACCGAGCAGCCTGAAGTAGTCGGGCAGATCATGACAAGCAAAGTCATGACAGTAAGTACAAACACACATATCGTCGAGCTAGTGTCTCTGCTGTCAGAACATGGTATCCATCATGTTCCGGTGCTGGACCAGGAACGCCGCCTTGCTGGTATCGTAACCCAGACCGACCTGATTGCCGCCCTTTATCGAGGGCGGCTGGAGGAAACTACCCGTTAACGGATCAGGGCTGGATCGGGCGCAATGCCTGGAAATCCGCGCCGCTTGGGTTTTGGAATACGCGTAAACCAAATTCCGGCAAAATAGCCAGCAAATGATCAAAGATATCTGACTGGATCGCTTCATACTGCACCCAGGCCGTGGTATTGGTGAAGCACCAGATTTCCAGCGGAATACCTTCCGCAGACAGGTTCTGCTGGCGTACGACCATGGTCATCCCCTGATGCAACCTGGGATTATGCTTAAGGTATTGCTCCACATAAGCACGGAAAGTGCCGATATTGGTCACCCTACGGGTATTAATCGGCTGCTTGCCTTTCTCTCCCAATGCCTTATTCCACTCATCCAGCTCATTCTGTTTTTTCTTCAAATAATCATCCAACAAGCTGAACTTCTCCAGGTGCTGCAGCTCATTGGAAGTAAGGAAATGAATACTGTTCTGGTCGATAAAAATACTGCGCTTGATGCGACGCCCACCAGACTCAAACATACCGCGCCAGTTCTTGAAGGAATCAGTGATAAAACGCTTGGTCGGAATTGTCGTAATCGTCTTGTCCCAGTTCTGTATCTTGACTGTGTGCAAGGCAATATCGATTACATCGCCATCGGCATTCAGTTGTGGCATCTCCACCCAGTCGCCAACTCGGATGATGTCGTTAGAGCTGATTTGCACACTCGCCACCAGAGAAAGTAACGTATCCTGGAAAATCAACATCAGCACCGCTGCCATTGCACCAATACCAGACAACAAAATTACCGGGGAACGATCCATCAAAGTCGCCACCACCAGAATCGCAGCCAGGATGTAAATCACCAGTTTAACCACCTGTACATAACCCTTAATTGGCTTGCGATGGGCATCAGGCCGCTGCTGCCAGACATCATTGACCACATCCAGCACACCAGCAATTGCCAAGCCAATGGTTAATACGATAAAGCCATGTGCCACATTGCGTACCACCGTCACCACGGCTTCTGGCAGGCCAGAAATCCAGGCAATACCCACGGAAATAATCAAGGCCGGTACAATATTCGATAAACGCGCCACCACACGATTTCTTGCAATGGCCTGCCCGACAGTGGCAGAGCGCAATACTTTATGTAGTCCTCGAACAAGGATATGCTTCACTACCCAGTTAGCAAACCAGGCACCAAGCAATAATAGTGCAACACACACCAAACTGAATACTTCTTGATGGCTTTGCAGCCATGCAACCAACTGACTCCAATTTTCTGTCATTACTCTCTTTCCTATCTGTTACAACATGTGCGACCAGTACGTAGCCAGCCACCTCGAATATTCCCGCCATATCCATAGCAAATCACCCTTCATGGCAAAACAAAGCTGATGGCCAGCCAAATATTTTAGGGAACAGAATTTTAGTACGCTCTGAATGGGATAGGTTCAGAAAAAATCCCACCTCGCCTGCCATTGACGGAAAACTCGGCATAGGTATTTGTCTGGCATTGTCCTACATGGCAATCAGCAACCTTCCGATACAGCATGACTCATGCTGAGCGCAGGATAAAACTTCAACTTTGAAGGAATCCATCATGAAATTTCTGATTAAAGCAGCAGTACTCACCTATGTTGTCAAACGTGTTGCCAAATCCTATTTACACAAGGCTTGATTCACCGGGGAGTAGACACTCCCTTTTCCATATTTTCCAGCTCCTATTGAAAGGGTGTTCATGAACCTGCACCTCAGTCTTGCTCCTGTTATTTCCCTGATTGCCGGCATCCTGATCCTGGCAATTCCACGCTTGCTTAATTATATTGTGGCGCTTTATCTGATCATCATTGGCATTCTGGGCCTACTGGGTCCCCAGGCCTTTGGGGCCTGAGACTACCCTAAATTGTGTCAAAGTCGCGTCAAAACAGGCTCTAAACACAAAAATTTGCTTGATTGATGCGCAAAAGGGGTTTATTTGATCGCTGGTTGTGATATTTTCTCCTCTGTTACTACTTAACCTGGTAACAAGGCGAAGTATCAGCCTTACTATAATTAGCTTGATAACCCAATATACACAAGGACTGGACAACATATGAACAAGACAGAACTGATCGAAGAAATCGCCAAGGAAGCTGGTATTTCCAAGGCCGCCGCAGGCAAAGCTGTTGATGCATTCACTGCATCCGTAACAGCCGCATTGAAAGGTGGAGATACAGTAACTCTGATCGGCTTCGGTACTTTTGGCGTTTCCGAGCGTGCTGCCCGTACTGGCCGCAACCCTCAAACTGGTCAGGAAATCAAGATCGCTGCTCGTAAGGCCCCTAGCTTCAAGGCAGGTAAGGCACTGAAAGATGCATTGAACTAATAATTGTTCAATGAGCACGATATAAAACGCCAGCTTATGCTGGCGTTTTTGTTTGCTCCGGCAACAAGACCTTGCCGAAACACCGGCTCACAGGATTACCGATATATGCGCCATAAGGCGCTATCTGCTGATAACCCAACCATTGATATAACGTGATGGCAGCAACCTGCAGATAACCGGTTTCCACCAGTATGCGTCGCATGCCCTGCTGAACCGCAAATTGCTCAAGCTCATGCAGCAGGCGTTTGGCCAATCCAAGCCTGCGCGCGGATGGCCTCACGAACAAGCGCTTGATTTCTGCCTCTCCCTCAGCCAGTGGCATCAATGCCACACATGCCAGTGCCTGGCCATCCTGGTATGCCACCAGTGTCAGCATGGGTTGCAACGATGTGAGCGCCGGCATGGCAGGATAAATCTGGAACAACTCCTGCTCCAGCTGCAACAAAAGCTGCTGCACGTCGGCATCAGTAAATCGGCGGGAAGCAATCACCATCCCGCTGGTCTCGCCTTGCTTATTCTTCATCCTGGTCTGGCGAGTGGAATTCCACATCCTCATATACAGACTCGGCAATAGGCAACAGTGCTTCATGCAATGCCTGTTCGGTCTCCAGGCTGTATTGCTGCTGTGCTGTCAGCGCTGGTGCTGTTTCCAGTGCCTTTAACAATGGCTCATAATCATCTCCTGATATACTGAAATGATCATCGCTACCTACAGGCTTGTTATAGGTAAGCGAATATCGCCGTTGGTGTAACTCAAGATCGAATCTGATATTAAAATAGGGGATTGCAGTCTCGTTTTCTTTCGACTCACCATAATCAAAGTCGAGAAGGACGACATCAACATCCTGGATGCTTATGATTTTGCCGTGCTGTGTCACTGCATTTTCCTTAGATAGCTTAAACCCGTTATTGTACTGGGTTTAAGCAGCATCCCACTATAATCTGCGAGGAGGAAACAATGCCCAAGGTTTTCAAATCTGATGTGGAATGGCAGCAGCAGCTCACCCCATTGCAATATGAAGTGACACGCCATGCCGCCACCGAACGCGCTGGCACAGGAGAATACGCCTATCATTCCGAGCATGGCATTTATCATTGTGTCTGCTGTGATACACCCTTGTTTGCATCCGATACCAAATTTGATGCCGGCTGTGGCTGGCCCAGTTATTTCGAGGCCTTGCACCCCGACAACATCCGCGAGAAGAGAGATACATCACACGGCATGATACGTACCGAGGTGATCTGTAATGTCTGCGATGCCCACCTTGGCCATGTATTCCCTGACGGGCCGCCCCCCACCGGCATGCGTTACTGCATCAATTCCGCCTCACTGCGTTTTGAGCCTGTGTAACCTGTATGCGCGAGCTGGAGGAATTGTTCTCAGTCCTGGGACGCTCCCGCTTCCGCAGCTCGTTCAAGCTCAATGCCCAGGATAAGGCTTACTTGCATAGCAAGGGATTGCCAGTCATCAACGACCATGCCCGTGACTTTATTGCCAGGCGCCTGGCTCCAGCTGTCATTGCCAATGATGGCAAGCAAACCCCATATCGCGGCCACCCGGTATTCGTCGCCCAGCATGCCACTGCATGTTGCTGCCGTGGTTGCCTGCAAAAATGGCACCTGATTCCTGATAACCGTGCATTGAGCGCCTGCGAGCAGGATTATGTAGTTCACGTGCTCATGCATTGGCTGGAGCAGACGTATTGAACAGGAAGCAGTGTTTTACAGGAGCGTTGCTTATGCCTATCATTGGCGACCCTGAACCATTATCAACCCATCATTTCAGTCTGACATGACCACTTCCATAGACACCGATATCCTACTGGTCGGCGGCGGCATCATGAGCGCCACGCTGGGCACCCTGCTCCACAAACTCGACCCGGAATTACGCATCACGCTGGTCGAACAGCAGACTGAAGTTGCCAGCGAAAGCAGTGATGGCTGGAATAATGCCGGGACAGGGCATGCTGGTTATTGCGAGTTGAACTACACGCCGCAGAATGCAGACGGCAGTGTTTCCATTCCGCGCGCGCTCAAGATCAATGCTGCTTTTGAAGAGTCCCTGCAATTCTGGGCCTGGCTGGTAGAGCAAGGCATGCTGGATGAACCCACGAGCTTTATCAACCCGACGCCCCATATCAGCTTTGTCTGGGGGGACAAGAATGTTGCCTTCCTGAAAAAGCGCCACGCCGCCTTGAGCGCCCATCATTTATTCGCCGATATGGAATACAGCGAAGATCCGGCTGTATTGCAACAGTGGATGCCACTGGTGATGGCATCGCGCAACACAGATACGCCAGTAGCCGCCACGCGCGTCGCTTATGGCAGCGATGTCGATTTTGGCTCGCTCACCAGACAATTGGTACGCCAACTGGAGAAACAGCCAGGGTTCACACTGTTGACACAGCATGCCATCACCAGCCTCAAGCAGGAGCAAGGCCGCTGGCAGCTCAAGGCAAACAACCTGGCACAGGGAACAGCACTGCAGATCAATGCCGGCTTTGTTTTTCTCGGTGCTGGTGGCGCCACCCTGCCTTTGTTGCAAAAATCCGGCATCAAGGAAGCCAAAGGCTATGGCGGTTTCCCGGTCAGTGGCCAATGGCTGGTATGCCACAACCAGGAGGCAATCAACCAGCATCATGCCAAGGTCTATGGCAAAGCACCGATTGGCGCTCCCCCCATGTCCGTACCCCATCTGGATACCCGCATCATCAATGGCAAGCCCGCCCTGCTGTTTGGCCCGTTCGCCGGTTTCACTACCCGCTTCCTCAAACAGGGTTCGCTACTGGACCTCATCAGCTCCATCAAACCCGGCAATCTGAAATCCATGCTGGGAGCAGGACTCCACAATATGGATTTGACTCGCTACCTGATTGGGGAAGTCTTCCAGAGCCACCAGCAACGCGTAGCAGCCTTGCGTAATTTTTGTCCGCAAGCTGCTGAAAGTGAATGGTCACTTGTTTCTGCAGGCCAGCGTGTCCAGATTATCAAGCAATGTGAACAAAAAGGTGGAAAACTGGAGTTCGGCACAGAAATTGTCTCTGCTGCAGATGGTAGCCTGGCAGCATTGCTGGGAGCCTCGCCTGGCGCTTCCACCTCTGTCCCCGCGATGATGGAAGTATTGCAACGCTGCTTTGGCGAGGAAATGCGTAGTCCAGCCTGGCAGGAGCGTATGCAGGAAATGGTGCCATCCTATGGCCAGTCACTGGTTGAGGACGCAGCACTGTTGGGCAAAGTCCGCCAGCGCACCCTGTCCAGCCTGAAACTGGCATAAACCGGTTTCCAGAGCTGCCACTTCCTGCAGAAAAGCAGCGCCAGGTAACGGGGGCTGCGCCTGCAGCTTCTCTTGCCATACTCTCCATATCCAATTTCTGTGGTCGTCCCATTCCTACAGGGGTTTCAGTCGCTTGCCGATTCAATGCTGCCATCAACGTGGCCAGAATAGACTCGTCCTATCCAACAGAAAAACCTAAAAGGAGTCCCGTATGAAAGCCAATGTTAAAAGCCTGTTGCTGATTAGTGCCTTGCTGATGCCAATCGCAAGTTTTGCTGCTGACGGAGACAGTATTGAAACCAAGGTTAGTGATTCAGTCATCACAGCCAAGGTCAAAGCCGCATTCGCCAAGGACAAGCTGGTCAGTGCTTCTGATATCAAGGTAGAAACCGATAGCAACGGCTTGGTGCAATTGAGTGGTACGGCAAAAAGCAAGGAAGAGGCAGATCACGCTGTGGTGCTTGCCAAAAGTATTCAGGGTGTCACCGGCGTGAAGGATGATATCGTTGCGCCATAGCCCAGAAAAATCAATCTGGTGATAAAAATGGGGCACAAAGCCCCATTTTTCATGATGTCTTGAGCTTGAGATTCAGGTAAGCCAGGATTTCCTGCTTGAGCTGTTCATGAAACTGCTCGCGGTCAAACCCCTCTGGATCCGTGGTAGGCAACGCCCCACCTTGCTTGATCTTTAACGGAAAGGGACTGAGGAAGGAAAAATGCCCCGCATTGCTGACGCAGCGGCTATCCACTCTGGCTGGGTCAGGCACCCCCTCCAGCACAATGTCATTGTGCCAGGCAGGCGTGTACGGGTCATGCTCAGCACTCAGCATCAGGATGGGCACATGCACGCCGCTCAGGGCTGCCTTGGGCTTGAACCAGACAGTTGCAGGGGCGAGCAGCACCAATGCCTTGATGCGTGCATCATGCTCGACATCCACCAGGCTGGGCGCTGGCCCCTGATAATCCGGCTTGAATACCTCTGGCGGAAACCAGGGGTTTCCGCCAGCCAGTGCCAGTGCAGCATACCCGCCCATGGAATGCCCGATCACCGCCACATTGCCAGGTAACAGATAAGGGGCAAACCTGGCATCCTGGTACAAGTAATCAGTAGTCAGCTTGAGATGGCGTGGGCGGTATTGCAGATTATCCACCGTACCCATGAGTCGATTGTCCACACGGTTATTGCCTGGGTGTTCTATCATCGCCACGATATAGCCATGGCGCGCCAGGTGGCAGGTAATACTGCGATACAGCAAATGCGACCCACCACTCCCATGCGACACCAACACCAAAGGATACTGTCCTGGCGCAATGGGCGCATCCAGGCTGACCTCCATGACATAAGGCCCGAATCCCTGACTGACAGGAACCTGTTGTGTCGGATACATGACCAGCGCCGGAAATGAAAGCTCATTCCCAGCATCTTGCAATGTCATTTGACGAACACCAACGAACATATAATAATCAATGACTTATAAATAATACAGACAAAATAAAAGCAGACATTGAAAGTCTGCTTTTATTAGCATTGGCGTCCCCACGGGGATTCGAACCCCGGTTACCGCCGTGAAAGGGCGATGTCCTAGGCCTCTAGACGATGGGGACATGAAACATAATGTTTCTAGAGGGTGCGAATTCTAACCAAGAACTCCGACAAATGCTAGTGTTTTTTGAAAATTTGTTTACACAGCAGATTTCTACAAATCCACTGGATTTGCTAGCATAGCGCCCAGATGACTGATCCTGCCTTCCCACATCGCCGTATTGCTCACCTCGACATGGATATGTTCTTTGCCGGGGTGGAGTTGCTGCGTTATCCGGAATTGCGTGGGCAGGCGGTCGTAGTAGGCGGCCGCTCAGCCCAGCAACCCAGGCAATTGCCTGACGGCAGTTATCAATTCTCCCGCCTGCGTGAATATAACGGACGGGGAGTAGTCACCACATCAACTTATGAAGCGCGCAAACTTGGCGTCTACTCTGCCATGGGCCTCATGAAATCGGCCCAATTGGCGCCCGATGCCATCCTGTTGCCAGCAAATTTCGAGTCCTATCGCCATTATTCGCGCCTGTTCAAGGCAGCAGTCGCCGAGATTGTGCCCCAGATTGAGAACCGGGGCATTGATGAAATTTATATTGACCTGAGCACCATCGAAGAAGATACCCATACGCTTGCCATGCGCCTGAAACAGGCTGTAATACAGGCCACAGGCCTTTCTTGTTCCATCGGCATCGCTGCCAACAAGTTACTGGCAAAAATTGCTTCCGACCTCGACAAGCCTGATGGGCTGACCATCATTGATGAGCAGGCCTTCCGCGAGCGTATATGGCCGCTTCCTGCCAAAAAGATCAACGGCATAGGACCTAAAGCCACGGCCAAACTGGAAACGCTGGGAATACACTCTATCGCCGACCTAGCTGCTGCAAACGCCAGGCAGCTACAGCAACATTTCGGTCGTAGCTATACGCATTGGCTTATGCAGGTAGCTCAGGGGCACGATGAAAGGCCTGTGGTAACCACATCCATCCCCAAATCCATGAGCCGTGAAACCACCTTTGAACGTGATATGCATGCGGTACAGGACAAGCGTTTTCTCGGCACGGCGTTTACTGCGCTTTGCGAGCGCGTGGCGGCAGACCTGCAACAGAAAGGATATGTGGGCCACACCGTAGGGATCAAGATCAAGTATCAGGATTTCCGTACTGCCACTCGTGACCTTACCCTGCCGACACCCACCAATAATGCCGCAGCCATCAGGCGGGCCGCAGGGGTTTGCCTGACGCGCCTGCCATTGGAGCAACGCTTCAGGTTGTTGGGTATCAAGGTGAGCAATCTGGTCCACATCGACGATATCCCAGCAGAAACACCGGAACAAACCAGCCTGTTTACCTGATCAGCCCGGCTGCCAGTACGCCAGGATATGTTCAACCAGATAATCAATGAGCGTAACTTACCAGGGGTAGCATGCCGGCCACGATGACAGGCATAGAAATTCAGTGGCTCAATTGCGCAGGAACATCCAGCCCGGGCAGGCTGGTGATACCCTGCAAGTTATCCGCTCTGCTTGCCCAAACGCTAAACCCCTGTCGTATTTGCATTTTTCATGTCTAGCATCATGGCGATGCCTATCGCTTTTGTATGCGTATGACTGGTGCGCCCTATCATCATGCGACTAGTCACTATCACCATAAAATCTTGAGCATGTGCACCATTCTCTGACAGCAAAATCAGTCATTCGACTATGCAGTAAAACATGCAGCGCTCTTATACTGAACGCTGAATGTCCCGATAAAATCCGGCTCAATGGAACTGTTCGGTGTCAAAACCATCCATATTGCATATGGTATGACCATTCGGTTTTTCAATCTATCTCAGGAGGTGTTATATGAAATTATTAATCAAGACCCTGATTGCAGGTTATGTCGCTAAACGGCTGACTCACTATCTCCTCAACCATAAAAAAACTCATACCATTGATGCCTGACCCCAAACCGGGTAAACACCCGGTTTTTTGTAACCTGCCTATTCGTATCCTATGCCTTGCCTGATTCAATTCCTGCTACTCTGCCTGACCCTGACCACATTATCCCTGCATGCACAGGAAACTGACCGCCAAACTCTGGACGGCAGCTGGCAGTTCCAGCCTATCGAGAAGGAATTGAATGTCACACCACAATTACAGGCTCCTGCACAGGGCTGGAAAAACATCAACGTGCCGGATAATTGGTATCGCCAAGGCCATGACATCAGTGGTTTTTCCTGGTACCAGAAACAATTCAAACTAGATGCAAAAAATAGTGCCAGAGTATCCCACTTGGTATTCAGTGGCGTGGATTACGAAGCTGATATCTGGCTCAATGATCGTTACCTCGGACATCATACTGGGTATTTCCAAGCGTTTGATTTCGATGTCACCGGCCTGTTGAAGCAAGGCAAAAACCAGTTACGCGTATTGGTGAATAGTCCTCTGGAAAAACCTGAAGACTGGTCCTTGCACAAGCGCCTGATCAAGGGGGTTCTCAGCCATCACGACACCCGGCCTGGCGGTGCCTGGTCTGATCGAGGGCAGGAAAAGAATACCGGGGGGATCTGGGCATCTGTGGAGTTGCAGTTCGCCGACCAAGCTGCACTGCGGCAGTTACAGGTCACACCACGCAAACAGGCAACCCTGGATCATCCACAGCGCTGGATGATCAATACCACGGCAGATATCCAGCAACATGTTTCACATGAAACATCAGTGACAGTGGAAGCCAGTATCAATCCTGAAAACTTCCAAGGGCCTGCTTCCGCTTTCAGGCTGCAGAAAACTCTCCAGCCTGGCAGCAATCCCCTTGCATTGAATTTTCCACTCAACAACCCTGCCCTGTGGTGGCCACGCAGTCATGGCAAGCCCAATCTCTACAGGCTGACTCTCAGTATCAAGGATGCCAGCGGCAAACTACTGGATAAGCAACAACAGGTATTTGGCGTGCGCGAGATCAGCGTCAACGATGGTCTGCAGTGGCATGTGAATGGCCGCCGCCTCTTCTTGCGCGGCACCAATTATATCGGCAGCCAATGGCTGGCGGAGATGACACCTGCGCGCTATCAGCACGACCTGGAAATGATGCAGGCAGCCAACATCAATGCTGTCCGGGTACATGCGCATGTCACGGGGCGCGCTTTCTACGAACTATGCGATCGCATGGGAATACTAGTGACCCAGGACTTCCCCTTGCTCTGGGGTTACAGCGACGATCCTGCCTTTATCAAGGAAGCACGGTCACAAGCCAGGGATATGGTGCAATCACTCAGGCAACATCCATCCATCATTTCCTGGACCATGCACAATGAACCTCCATGGGATTCTCCCTGGATGGCGCAGAAATATCCTGATTACCAGCCGGATATCAACCGTAAACTGGACGAATTACTTTACGAAGATATCAGCAAGCTTGATCCATTGCGTGTGGTACGCAAGGAATCTGCCACCAAGGAACATGAATGGATGGGCTGGTATTTCGACCATTGGCTTGCTTTCTCCCGCCCTGCGCCAACGCCCTGGAGCACAGAATTCGGCGCCCAGGCATTGCCCAACCTCAAGAGCCTGAAACGCATGTTCAGCAATGACTTGCTGTGGCCGGATACCGAGGCTAAATGGCGCGAATGGGAATACCACAATTTCCAGCGCAAGGAGACTTTTGAATTCGCCGGAGTAAAACAGGGTCGCAATATTGAGGAATTCATTGCCAACAGCCAGCACTACCAGGCACGACTGATCCAGTTTGCTGTGGAAAACTATCGCCGCCAACGCTACAGCCCGGTTTCAGCAGTATTCCAGTTCATGTTTGCAGAGAACTGGCCGTCCATTAACTGGGGCATTGTTGATTACTGGCGTGAGCCCAAGGCGGGCTATGCAGCGTTGCGTACGGCTTATCAACCCATCCTGCCCAGCCTGGAATGGAAACAGGATGAATACAAGGCAGGTGAAACCCCGAATATCGGCCTGTGGGCCATCAATGACACCTGGCATGGCTTTGAACACATTACCTATACCGTCACTCTGAGCCGGGACGGCAAACAACTGGACAGCCTCAAACTGCCCCTGGAAATGTTGCCGGATTCAGGCCACAAATTACGTGATTACCCACTAGCACCACTTGAACCCGGGCAATACCTCCTCAAAGCCGAAATCACTGATCAATACGGTAAACGCATGGGACACAACCAGTATCAGTTCAGCGTGGAATAACATCTATCGATAACGCAACTGCTTCCGTTGAACCCTATCCCAGCTTGTCATCCGCAACCGGATAAGTTGGATCTTCCAGCAGGTTGATCTCGACCAGTTCACGCGCCTGGCCCAGCAGGGCGCGGCAATCCGGGCTCAAATGTTTCAAAGAAAGCTGTTTGCCCTGCTGCGCGTAACGCTCGGCCAGCGCATCTATCGCCGCCAAGGCAGAATGATCCACCACCCGTGCATGCTGAAAATCAACAATCACCTGCTCCGGGTCATCATGCGGAGTGAACAGTGCCTGGAAATTGGCAATCGAGGCGAAAAACACACTACCCTTGAGCTTGTAAACCTTGCGCCCTGCTTCATCAAGATACGTGCTGGCAGCCACTTCCTTTGCATGTTCCCAGGCAAACACCAGCGCTGACACAATCACGCCGACCAGCACCGCAACAGCAAGATCACTGAATACTGTCACCACAGCCACCAGGATACCAACAAAGATATCCGGTTTCGGCACCTTGCCGAATAACCTGAAACTACCCCATTCAAAAGTTTGGATCGCCATGACGAAAATTACCCCGATCAAGGCCGCAAGCGGGATCATTTCTATCCAGTGCGAAGCAAACAGAATGAAGGACAACAGGAATATCGACATGGCCACCCCGGACAGGCGCAGCAAGCCCCCTGCATTCATGTTGATCATGCTCTGCCCTATCATGGCGCAACCGCCCATGCCGCCGAAAAACCCGGTCGCGACATTGGCTGCCCCTTGTGCCAGGGATTCACGGTTGGGCTGACCGCGTGTATTGGTCATTTCATCAATCAGGTTCAGCGTCAACAAGGTTTCAATCAGGCCGATCGCAGCCAGAATCAACGAATAGGGAAAAATAACCTTCAAGGTTTCCAGATCAAATGGCACCTGCGGAATATGAAAACTGGGCAATCCTCCTGCTATCGAGCCCAGATCCCCTACCGTTCTGGTTTCCAGGCCCAAGCTGGCCACCAGTACAGACACCACGGCAATCGCCACCAATGCCGAAGGTACCGCCTTGGTCAACCGTGGCAATAAATAAATGATCAGCATCGTCAGCGCAACCAGCCCGAGCATGGTGGCCAACATCTCTCCCGTCATCCATTGCATGCCGCCATCCATACCACTCACCTTGAAATGGCTGAACTGCGCGAAGAAAATCACCATCGCCAACCCGTTCACAAACCCCAGCATCACCGGATAAGGCACCATGCGGATGTATTTACCCATACGCGCCACGGCAAACAGCACCTGCAACACCCCCATCAACACCACGGTAGCAAACAAGTATTCCACACCATGCTGTACTACCAATGCCGTCATCACCACTGCCAATGAGCCAGCTGCCCCTGAAATCATTCCCGGACGCCCGCCAAATGCCGCTGTGATGAACGACACAATCACTGCTGCATACAAACCCGTCAATGGTGACACGTGTGCGACAAAAGCAAATGCTATCGTCTCCGGCACCATAGCCAAGGCTGTCGTCAGTCCGCTCAGTACATTGGTTTTGATCTGGGCCGGGGTCAGCCATCTGGATACTGCATTTGACACCTTATTCCTCCTGTTTTCCTGTATCCAATTGGTTTCATACGTAGGAATACCAATGATTAAAATAGCTCAAGACAATCTTGATTTAAATTAAATTTATATAAAAATCAATTGATTATATTAATTTAAGGTAAAAATAGACCCAGAAAATAGTAAAGGGTATTGGATTTTCCAATACCCTTTTTTAAAAACAACCAGACCTACTAAAAGTTTACTTTTTTAGACATCCAGATTATTCACACCCAATGCATTGCCTTCGATGAAAGCCCTACGCGGCTCTACCTGATCGCCCATGAGGGTAGTGAAAATTTCGTCTGCGGCAATAGCATCGTCGATCTGCACTTTGAGCAGGCGGCGCACAGTGGGGTCCATGGTAGTTTCCCAGAGTTGTTCCGGGTTCATTTCACCCAAACCTTTGTAGCGCTGGATGTTGAGGCCATGCTTAGCTTCACCCATGAGCCAGTCCAGGGCAGCCTTGAAGTTGTTCACTGCCTGCTGTTTTTCACCACGTTTGATGGTGGCACCTTCACCTATCAAACCACGCAGAATGTTAGATGTTGCCAGTATCTGCTGATAATCACCACTGCTGATAAAGTCGCTATCGATAATGGAAGCATGCAGGTTGCCGTGAACATATTTATTGATTTCAAGGCGATAGTTACCACTCTCCTGGTTTTGTGACACCAGTACCTCACTACCAGTATCACCCAGCAACAAACGTAATTGTGTTGCGGCAGTTTCAGCCGTTGCTTCAGTATCAAGTTCCAGTTTAGGCATCTCAAGCAATGCACGCAGGATACTTTCGTCATACAACGGAGCCAGGCGGCGAATAATGGCTTCAGTCAAGACCATCTGCTTGGCAATCACTTGCAGAGCCTCTCCACCGATACTCTCCCCACCTTCCTGCTTAAGCAGTTCCGCGCCTTTCAATGCAGATTGCAGCAAGTATTGATCAAGCTCCTGCTCATCCTTGAGATAGCGCTCATCTCGTCCCTGCTTGACTTTGTACAATGGTGGCTGGGCAATGTAAACGTGACCGCGCTCAACCAGCTCACCCATCTGACGGTAAAAGAATGTCAGCAACAAAGTACGGATATGCGCACCATCCACGTCAGCATCGGTCATGATAATGATACGGTGATAACGCAGTTTTTCTGCGTTGAAATCGTCCTTGCCTATGCCTGTGCCCATAGCCGTGATCAGGGTGGCAATTTCCTGTGATGACAGCAATTTGTCAAAACGGGCTTTTTCCACGTTCAGGATTTTCCCCTTCAAGGGAAGAATAGCCTGGAATTTACGATCCCGGCCCTGCTTGGCAGAACCGCCCGCAGAATCACCCTCAACCAGGTAGAGTTCGCTCAATGCCGGATCTTTTTCCTGGCAATCCGCGAGTTTTCCTGGCAATCCCATGGTATCCATGACACCCTTGCGGCGTGTCATTTCACGTGCTTTACGTGCAGCATCGCGCGCACGCGCTGCCTCGATGATCTTGTTACAGATTATTTTGGCTTCGTTCGGGTTTTCCAGCAGGTATTCCGCCAGTTTTGCCGCCACGACTTCCTGCACGACAGGCTGGACTTCGCTGGAAACCAATTTATCCTTGGTCTGAGAGGAGAATTTGGGTTCGGGTACCTTGACGGACAGCACACAAGTCAATCCTTCACGCATGTCATCGCCGCTGGTATCTATCTTGGCTTTTTTCGCCAATTCGTTCTGTTCGATATAGCTGTTCAATGTGCGCGTCATGGCGGTACGAAGACCAGTGAGATGCGTGCCACCATCGCGTTGTGGAATGTTGTTGGTGAAACATTGCACGTTTTCGCTGTAGGAATCGTTCCATTGCATGGAGACTTCTACCGTCATGCCGTCTTTTTCGCCGCTTGCGTAGAATGGCTTGGGATGCAGCACGGTTTTGCTGCGGTTCATGTATTCCACAAAACCCTTAACGCCACCAGAGTGGGCGAAGTTTTCCGATTTTCCGTTACGATGGTCGATCAGCTCGATCTTGACACCGTTATTGAGGAAAGACAGTTCCCGTATGCGCTTAGCAAGAATTTCAAAGTGGAATTCCACAGTAGTGAAAGTTTCTGTCGAAGCCAGGAAATGAACTTCGGTTCCCTTGCGTTCCGTCGTGCCGGTGACTGCCAATGGAGCAACAGGCACGCCACGGCGGAACTCCATCTGGTGCATCTGTCCATTGCGACAAATACGCAGCCTGAGCCAATCTGAAAGTGCGTTGACCACGGAAACACCCACCCCGTGCAGGCCGCCAGAAACCTTGTAGGAATTCTGGTCGAACTTGCCACCCGCATGTAACTCGGTCATGACGATTTCTGCCGCCGAACGCTTGGGTTCGTGCTTATCGTCTTCCTTGATTCCAGTGGGAATGCCACGGCCATTATCCGAAATACTGATGGAGTTGTCAGGGTGAATAATCACCTTAATGTCGTCACAGTGACCCGCCAAGGCTTCATCGATGGCGTTGTCCAGCACCTCGAATACCATGTGATGCAAGCCGCTACCATCAGAGGTATCACCAATATACATCCCTGGGCGTTTACGCACTGCGTCCAGGCCTTCAAGGATTTTAATACTGTCGGAATTGTAGTCAGTCATAGTCCTGTGGTTTCACGTGAAACAAAATTTTTTATTACTATTCAATCAGTTAAATACGCATTGGCATGACAACATATTTATAGTTGTTGTCATTCTCGACTGTTACGAGACAACTACTGTTGGCATCCGCAAATGAGAAAATCACGCTTTCGCTATCTGAGTTGTTCAATACGTCAATCATGTAGGTAACGTTAAAACCGATATCAAGGCTGGTTCCACCGTAACCAATTTCTAGTTCTTCTTCCGCTTCTTCTTGCTCGCTATTGGTGCTGATAAGTTTCAGGCTGTTGGCTGCAAGTACCATGCGAATGCCACGATATTTTTCATTGGAAAGAATTGAGGCACGTTGCATGGAAAGCAGAATCATCATGCGATCCACGGTAAAACTGTTCTGGTGTCCAGTTGGAATCACCCGTGTGTAATCCGGGAATTTTCCATCAATTACCTTTGAAATCAATCGGATATCACCAAACGCAAAATTTACCTGACCATTGGCAACCTCTATTGTGACTTCATCTTCACTTTCATCCAATAGTTTTATTAATTCAATGACTGTTTTACGCGGCAGGATAATTTCCTGTTTTTCATAATTGGAGTTGAGTTCAGTTGAAGTAAAGCTCAATCGATGACCATCAGTACCAACTACATTCAAGCGATTGCCATTGACTTCAAACAACAATCCGTTGAGGTAATAACGGATATCTTGCTGCGCCATGGCAAATTCAACCTGTTTGAACAGGCGCTTCAGGGATTTTTGTCCAATTTTGATTTCAGCGCTGACATTGTCAGCGGTTTTTTTCATCAATGGATAATCATTGGCAGGTAGTGTTTGCAGGTTGAACCGGCTTTTCCCGGTCTTTACCTGGATCCGGCTGTCCTGGGTGGTCATAGTGATATCTGCGTTTTCAGGTAATGATCGACAGATATCTAGTAATTTTTTGGCTGAGATCGTTGTTGACAGTTCTCCGCCTGCAGCGGTTTCAACCGCAAGGGAAATCTGCATTTCAAGATCTGTTGCTGTCAGGACAATTTTATCTTGTTTAGCTTCCAGCAAAAGATTGGAAAGAATAGGCAAGGTATGACGTCTTTCAACAATACTGCTTACGGATGAAAGAGGTTTTAGCAAAGTATCGCGATTGATTTTAATGTTCATATCTTTAAAACCTAATATATAAAAAATAAATTGATAATAGCAATAATAGTACGAACTTCTGTTGATAACTCTAATTTTCAATTAAATTTCAATTAGTTACACCAGGATGAACATTATTGAAATTTTTATATTCTGCTGTGGATAGAATGTTGACTATTTTACCAATTTCTTAAAACAACGCTTAATCCGCATTTTGTACACAGCATTTCCAGAAACCCTAATCCCTGATGACTTGTATCAGGATGGATATGTCACGTGCCACATTTGGGTCGTTCTGGCGTAATTGCTCAATTTCATCACATGCATGCATGACAGTTGTATGATGGCGACCACCAAATGCCTCACCTATTTCGGGAAAGCTGTGGTTGGTCAGTTCTCTGGCAAGTGCCATAGCAATCTGCCGGGGACGGGCAAAATTACGAGAACGCTTTTTGCTGTACATTTCAGCGACCTTGATCTTGTAGTAGTCCGCAACAGTTTTCTGGATATTGTCTATGGTGATCTGTCGCCCACGTACTGCAATCAGGTCTTTCAATGCTTCTTTGGCCAGGCTGACATCAATGATGTGACCAGTAAAATTGGCCATGGCGATAATACGGTTAAGAGCACCTTCGAGCTCTCTGACGCTGGAACGAACTTGTTTTGCAATAAAGAAAGCCACATCCTCATCTAGGGATACACGGGCAACTTCAGCTTTTTTGTGCAGGATGGCAACCCGCATTTCCAGTTCTGGAGGTTGGACTTCCACAGTCAGACCCCAACTGAAGCGCGTGCGCAGGCGCTCATCCATATCTGCGATTTCCTTGGGGTAGGTGTCGCAGGTGATGATGATTTGTTTTTTTGCTTCAATCAGAGAGTTGAAGGCATAAAAAAACTCTTCTTGCGTACGGCCTTTCTTGGCAAGGAACTGAATATCGTCAATCAGCAATAAATCCAGAGAGTGGTATTGGCGTTTGAATTCGTCAAAAGCCTTGTGTTCATATGCCTTGACGACATCGGAGACATAGCGCTCGGCATGCAGGTAGCGGATTTTGGCATCGGGCCGGTGAACTTTCAGATGATTGCCAATGGCTTGCAGGATATGGGTTTTGCCCAGACCCACTCCGCCATAGATAAACAAAGGGTTGTAAGCAGTGCCTGGATTGTCGGCAATCTGAATGGCTGCGGCACAAGCTAGTTGATTGGCTTTACCGGTAACGTAGTTATCAAAGCGCAGTTCAGGGTTAAGGCCGCTACCCTCGCCTGCAGGTTTGGGTTTTCTTGCTGCACTGGCTGCCGATTTCTGGATAACTGGCTTTGTTACCTTGTTGACTTCGGATTCAATGGTTTTTGCTGTGATCTGCTCGACTGTTTCAACAGGTTTCTTGTTGGCTGACACTGGTCTGCTAACGGCTTGTTTGTCACTGGCATCGTAGAGCGCAAGTTCGATTTGTCTAGGTTCCGAAAAAAATTCCTCGGCGAGCGTTTCGATTTTTCTCAGGTACCGGTCTTTTACCCAGTTCTGGACAAAGCGGTTGGGGGCGAGCACACGCAGAATTTCTTCACGTGCTTCAAACTGCAGTGGCTTGAACCAGGTATTGAATTGTTGTGTCGACAACTCTTCTTCAAAGCGACCGAGACAAAGTGACCAAAAATTTTCCATCGGTTGCCCGAAACCCCGCTGTGAGATGGATGATAAAATCGTGTATGTGGGTATGAGTACCCATCATTCTTCTTTTTATCGGCTGGATGCCGATTTTATAAGGTTCCAGCTCAATGGCTGGGACTAGGAATTCTAGCCTGTTTATCACAACTTATCCACAGCTAGGCCACAATCATTTTCACAGCGATCAGGTTTCCCCAAATAAACATTGACATAGGGCAGTGTTTTCAGGTTAAATTACGCGTTTTTGATTCGTAACATAGAAATCAACCGGAGATTCACATGAAACGCACTTACCAACCTTCCAAAGTTCGCCGCGCTCGTACGCACGGTTTCTTGGTGCGTATGAAGACCCGTGGTGGTCGCGCTGTTATTGCTGCGCGTCGTGCCAAGGGCCGTGCTCGCCTGGCTGTTTAATCAGTCACTCGCCGTTCAGGGCGAATTATTAGCTCATGGTTTTGCCATCCTATGCGTTCAAGCGTCGGGCAAAATTGTTAAAAACGGATGAATTTTCATCCGTTTTTAATTTCCGCAAACGAGTTTCAGGCCGCTATCTTGTGCTGCATTATCGCTATAATGCCCTTGATTATGCGAGGCTTGGCCTTGTTGTCAGCAAGAAAATGGCCCGTCGGGCGGTTGATCGCAACTACATGAAGCGGGTTTTGCGGGAGAAATTCAGGCTCAATCAGCATGTGTTGGCTGGTCTGGATATTGTGGCGAGGCCAGGTATATTGTTCAGTCATGCACAATTTACTGAAATTGAGCACGAATTCGCTGAACTTGTGGTCAAATTGCAACGCAAGCTTGTCAGTCAGCTGGATGCCAAATGAATATGCTGGCCCGATTGATGGTGGGTTTGATCAAGTTATATCAAGTGGCTTTGAGCCCTATGCTTGGTCAGAATTGCCGGTTTGCCCCAAGCTGTTCCCAATATGCCGTTGAAGCCATACGCAAGCATGGAGCCTGGCGCGGAGCATTTTATACAATACGCCGTTTATCCAAATGCCATCCATGGCATGATGGTGGCCATGACCCTGTGCCGTAGGATGATGGTTCAAGTAACGAAATTAAGAGATCTATGGATACCAAGCGCCTGATTCTGTTTGTTGTTTTCTCATTTTCCATCCTGATGCTATGGGATTCCTGGCAGCGTGATCACAAGCCAACGCCTGCTCCTTTAGCCGCAGCTACCCAGCAGATTGAGGATGGCAGTATTCCCCAGGCTGCAAACTCTTCCGCGGCTTCAACTACTCAGACCAACCCACCTGTGGAAGCTGGCTTCCGGCTGCAATCTGCTGAGCGTATTAATGTTGAAACTGATTTGTACAAAGCCAGTATTGATACGATAGGCGGTGATTTGCGTCATCTGGAGCTGCGCGAGCACAAGGATGACAATGATCTCGAGAAGAATTTTGTCCTGATGGACGATACATCTGCACCTATGTTGTATGTTGCGCAGACGGGTCTGATCGGCAATGATTTGCCTACCCACAAGGCAGCGTTTACAAGTGAATCCAGCAGTTATCAGCTTGCCGCAGGTGCTTCCAGTCTTGATGTGCGTTTAACCTGGAAAGGTGATAACGGTATTGAGGTGGACAAGATCTATACTTTCCATCGTGACAGTTATGCCATTGATGTGAGTTATGCGATCCGTAACAATAGTGGCGCGGCAATTGATCCTTCGGTTTACTACCAGATCGTGCATGACAATCAGTCCCATCAAGGCTCATATATGATGCCTACTTTTACTGGTGGTGCTTATTACACGGATGCCGACAAGTACAAAAAGCTGAGCTTTTCTGACATGACAAAGAACAATTTGTCGAAAAATACCAATGATGGCTGGGTGGGATTGGTACAGCATTATTTTGTCAGTGCCTGGATTCCCAAGGAAGGCCTGGCGCGTGAATTCTATTCGAAGAAACTGTCGGATAATTTATTCTCCATCGGCACAGTCAGCCATATGGGGGTGATAGAGCCTGGTAACTCTACTGAGCTGAAATCCAGGCTTTATGCTGGTCCACAGACGCAAAGTGATTTGAAGGCAGTGGCGCCGGGCCTGGAATATACCGTGGATTATGGCTGGTTGACCGTGATCGCCACACCATTGTTCTGGGTACTGTCCTCCATCCAGAAGCTGGTTCACAACTGGGGTGTGGCCATTATCCTGCTGACGATATTGATCAAGCTGGCTTTCTATCCATTGTCTGCGGCAAGTTACCGTTCCATGGCCAATATGCGTGAGCTTGCGCCGCGCCTGCAACGGCTGAAAGAGCAATATGGCGATGACAGGCAGAAGCTGCATCAGGCCATGATGGAGATGTATAAGACAGAAAAGATCAACCCTATGGGCGGCTGCCTGCCTATTCTGGTACAGATTCCCGTGTTTATTGCACTGTACTGGGTGTTGCTCGGCAGTGTGGAAATGCGCCATGCGCCATTCATGCTCTGGATTCAGGATTTGTCTGCAGTCGATCCTTACTATGTGCTGCCTATTCTCATGGGCGCTACCATGATCATCCAGACCAGGTTGAATCCAAAACCTACTGATCCGATTCAGGCCAAGGTCATGACCATCATGCCTATCGTATTCAGTGTGTTCTTCTTCTTCTTCCCGGCAGGCCTGGTACTTTACTGGTTGGTGAACAACGTCCTGTCCATTGCCCAGCAATGGCATATCAATCGCACTATCCATAACGAAGCTGCCAAGAAGAAGGGAAATGCACGCCGTTGATACCATCGCTGCCATTGCCACTGCTCCCGGTTCCGGGGGTATTGGCGTGGTACGGGTTTCAGGCCCATTAAGCCGTGAGATTGCGGAGGGAGTGCTGGGGCACTGCCCTGCCCCACGGCATGCGGCGTACTTGCCATTTCAAGATGCAGATCAAGCCCTGATCGATCAGGGAATTGCCATCTACTATGCTGCGCCCTTTTCTTATACGGGTGAAGATGTGCTTGAATTGCAGGCACATGGCGGCCCTGCCCTCATGCAGATACTGCTCAAGCGTTGCCTGGCCTTGGGTGCGCGCCAGGCAGAGCCTGGTGAATTTACCCGTCGAGCTTACCTCAATGACAAAATTGATCTGGCCCAGGCTGAAGCCGTTGCTGATGTGATTAATGCAGCAACAGAAGCTGCTGCACGTAGTGCAGTCAGGTCTCTCTCGGGCGAATTTTCTGCACGCATTCATCTGCTGTTGCAACAGCTCATTGATTTACGCCTGTATGTTGAAGCATGCCTGGATTTTCCTGAAGAAGACATAGATTTCATCAGCCAGGGACGGGTAGCGGAAAAATTGGCAACCGTGTCATCTGGCCTGGACGCAGTATTCAATGAAGCGCGTCAAGGCAACTTATTGCGGGAGGGGCTGCAGGTGGTCTTGGTGGGCCAGCCTAATGTTGGAAAATCCAGCTTGATGAATCAATTGGCGGGTGAAGAAGTCGCCATTGTGACCCCGATTGCCGGGACTACCAGGGATACGATAAAAAATTCCATACAGATCAATGGAATACCACTTCACATTATTGACACAGCCGGATTGCGCGAGACTTCGGACGAAGTTGAGCAGCATGGTATTGCCCGCACATGGCGAGCTCTAGAAAACGCCGGTGTTGCATTATTATTGCTTGACGCAGCTCATGGTATTGGCGAGATGGAAAAATCGATCCTGGATCGATTACCGCAGTTTTTGCCCAAAATATGGATTCATAACAAGATTGATCTCGACTCAACGAGCCCCCAAATTGTTATAGATAATAATGATACTCATATTCATCTTTCAGCCAAAACTGGATTGGGCGTGGATCTTCTGCGTCAGCAATTGTTGAATATTGCCGGATGGCAGCCGAATGGCGAAGGTGTATTCATGGCGAGAACGCGTCATCTGGTTGCCTTGAAACAAGTTCGTGAGCATCTGGATATTGCAGCGGATTTATTATTGCAGCCGGAGTTATTTGCCGAAGAACTGCGACTTGCACAAGAGGCATTGAATACCGTGACGGGAGAATTTACGCCGGACGATTTGCTTGGTGAAATCTTTAGTCGGTTCTGTATCGGAAAGTAATTAAGCCCTTGGTTTCGCAGTTTGGTCAATAAAGTGCTGTTGACCGGATTAAAGTATATTGGTTTTATTGACGCCTTGTTTTCCAGAATATCAAGACTGCAAGCACTATCAGTCTTATTTGTGATGTACTGCTACTTGAAATTTCATGTGTTTTTCTGATGTTCCACGTGGAACAAATTACGTTAAATTATGATGAATTGTGGATGTTTCACGTGAAACATGCCTGGTTTGCGACTGACAGGGTACTGGGTAATACAGTATCATTCATATAATTCTATCTGAGTATTATTCATGCAATATCCCGAGAAGTTTGATGTCATTGTTGTGGGTGGGGGCCATGCTGGCACGGAAGCGGCATTGGCGAGTGCTCGCATGGGGCAGAAAACCCTGTTGTTGACCCACAATATTGAAACTTTGGGGCAGATGTCCTGTAATCCTTCCATTGGTGGTATAGGCAAGGGGCACCTGGTCAAGGAAGTTGATGCGCTTGGTGGCGCCATGGCGGCGGCTACAGATGAAGGCGGTATCCAGTTCCGCATCCTGAATTCCAGCAAAGGTCCTGCGGTGCGTGCCACGCGAGCCCAGGCAGATCGCGTATTGTATAAGGCGGCAATTCGACACAGGTTGGAAAATCAGCCTAATCTCTGGTTATTCCAGCAGGCCGTGGACGATATTATCCTTGATGGTGAACGTGTAGCTGGTGTGGTCACGCAACTGGGTTTACGGTTTGAGGCCAAGTCGGTTGTGCTGACTGCGGGTACTTTCCTGGCTGGCTTGATTCATGTCGGGTTAGCCAATTACCAGGCTGGTCGGGCCGGTGATCCTCCGGCAGTTTCATTGGCTGCCCGGTTACGTGAAATCGGCTTGCCAGCTGGCCGGCTCAAGACCGGTACCCCACCACGCATCGATGGCCGTACCATAGACTATAGTGTCATGACTGAGCAGCCTGGTGATACACCGGTGCCGGTATTTTCTTTCCTGGGAAATGCGGATCAGCATCCTGCGCAATTGCCCTGCTGGATTACGTTCACAAACGAAAGAACCCACGACATCATACGCAGCGGCCTTGATCGTTCCCCAATGTATACAGGGGTGATCGAAGGTGTGGGGCCACGATACTGTCCGTCTGTTGAAGATAAGATACATCGTTTTTCGGACAAGGAATCTCATCAGATTTTCCTTGAACCTGAAGGTCTGAGCACGAATGAGATCTACCCCAATGGCATATCGACCAGCCTGCCTTTTGATATTCAGTATCAATTGGTGCGCTCGATCAAGGGGTTGGAGAATGCCCATATCCTGCGTCCTGGCTATGCCATCGAATATGATTATTATGATCCGCGCGGCCTGAAGAGCTCCCTGGAAACCAAGGCAGTCAAGGGGTTGTTCTTTGCCGGGCAGATCAATGGTACGACCGGTTATGAAGAAGCTGCTGCGCAGGGGCTGCTGGCTGGCGCCAATGCTGCGTTGTATGCCCAGGATAAAGAGGCCTGGTGGCCAAGTCGTGATCAGGCATATCTTGGTGTCCTCGTCGATGATCTCGTCACGCAGGGCGTGAGTGAGCCTTATCGCATGTTCACCAGTCGCGCTGAGTATCGCCTTATGTTGCGGGAAGACAATGCAGATATCCGCCTGACAGAAGCTGGCCGTAAAATTGGGTTGGTGGATGATGTGCGCTGGGAGGCTTTCCAGCGCAAGCAGGAGGCGATTGAGCGAGAGCAGCAACGCCTGCGTCGGACTTTCATTCATCCGCAACATGTGTCTCCTGAGCAATTGCAACAGGTGTTCGGCAAGGTGCTGGAGCGTGAATACTCCATGTTTGAATTGTTGCGCAGGCCTGAAGTGAGCTATGAGGCCCTGCTCTCCTTGCCGCAGGCTGGTGAAGGGGAGACGGATCCTCAGGTGCGGCAGCAGCTGGAGATCGCTGCGAAATACCAGGGTTATATTGATCGCCAGGCCGAAGAGATTGGGCGCTTGAAGGAAAGCGAACAATATAAATTGCCGGAAGACCTTGATTACAGCGAAGTGCACGGGCTTTCGATTGAAGTGCAGCAAAAGCTCAATAAGCAGAGACCGGAAACCATAGGGCAGGCTGGACGTATTTCCGGCGTTACGCCTGCGGCCATCTCCCTGCTGTTGGTGCATCTCAAGCGCAAGCATCGCAAGGCTCAAAATGCAGCGGATCATGTGGCATGAGTGTGCGTGAGAAGCTGGAAGCTGGATTACAGCAGCTTGGTATTGAATTATCGCCAGAGGTGGTGGATAAATTGCTGGCTTACCTGGCCTTGCTGGTGAAATGGAATAAAGTGCATAACCTGACGGCGGTGCGGGATCCTGAGGATATGGTGACTTTGCATTTGCTCGACAGCCTCACTGTGCTGCCGCATGTGCCCAGTGGCCGTTTGCTGGATGTGGGTAGTGGAGCCGGGTTGCCGGGTATTGTGCTGGCCATCTGTCGCCCTGATCTCAATGTCACGACTATTGATGCTGTGCAGAAAAAAGCCAGCTTTATGCGTCAGGTCAAAGCAGAGCTGCAGATCAATAATTTGCAGGTGGTGGCTGGGCGGGTGGAGCAACTGAAACCGGAGCAGCCATTTGATGCGGTGATTTCCCGCGCGTTTTCTGAAATTGCCCTGTTCATCAAGTTGACGCGGCATTTGATAGCAGAACATGGCATGTGGCTGGCCATGAAAGGGCAAAATCCGCAGGAAGAGCTGGCAGCTGTCACAACCGAGCCGGCAAGAATTGAAGAGTTAAAGGTACCGGGGTTAGATGCCAAGCGTCACCTGGTTTTTCTGCTGGCGCAACAGTTTTGATGATACAACGCACATGAGGTGGCTTAAATCATGAGGATTCTGGCAATTACCAATCAAAAAGGCGGGGTGGGTAAAACCACTACTTGCGTCAATCTTGCTGCCAGCCTGGCGGCAACCAAACGCAAGGTGCTGCTGATTGATCTTGACCCTCAGGGAAACGCCACTACTGGCTGCGGCGTTGATAAATCGCAAATGCAGCATACTATTTACCATGTGCTGCTGGGTGAGAAAAGCCTGAAGGAAGTCATGCAGCATTCCGAGCGCGGGCGTTTTGATGTGGTACCGGCCAATCGGGAGCTGGCTGGCGCAGAAGTGGAGTTGGTAAATGAATTTGCGCGTGAAACCCGGTTGAAGTCGGCCTTGGCGGTATTGGGCGACGAATATGATTATGTGCTGATAGATTGCCCGCCTGCCCTCAATCTCACTACCGTGAATGCACTGACCGCTGCCCATGCAGTCATGATTCCTATGCAGTGTGAATACTATGCGTTGGAGGGGTTGTCCGACCTGGTCAATACTATCAAGAAAGTCCGTGCCCACCTGAATCCGCGTCTTGAGATCGAGGGATTGCTGCGTACTTTGTTTGATAATCGTAACAGCCTGGCGCAGCAGGTTTCCAATGAACTGGCCCAGCATTTTGGGGATAAGGTCTACCGTACTGTGATTCCTCGCAATATTCGCCTGGCAGAAGCGCCAAGTTACGGTGTTCCTGTGTTATTGCATGACAAAACCTCCAAGGGAGCAAAAGCCTATCTGGCACTTGCCGGAGAAATAATCAACCGACATATCGTTAGTAATCAGCAGGTTGCAGCAACAAATTAGGAGTCATGATGGTGAAGAAGGCTTTGGGGCGCGGATTGGATGCGCTACTTGCAGGCGGGATGGAAAGCGTATCCACGAGTGATGCGCCGAGTACATTGCGGATTGAGCAATTGCAGTCTGGCAAATATCAACCCCGCACGCAGATGGATCAGGCTTCATTGGAAAGCCTGGCAATCTCCATTCGTGCTCAAGGTATCATGCAGCCGATTCTGGTGCGCAAGATTGATCATGGGAAATATGAAATTATTGCAGGTGAGCGTCGCTGGCGTGCATCGCAATTAGCGGGATTGACGGAAGTGCCAGTGCTCGTGCGCGACATTCCCGATGAATCTGCGCTTGCCATGGCCTTGATTGAAAATATCCAGCGCGAGAACTTGAATCCCTTGGAGGAAGCCCTTGGTATTCAACGACTGATCAATGAATTCAGCATGACACACCAAGCTGCAGCAGATGCAGTAGGCCGCTCTCGCAGTGTGGTGACTAATCTGCTTAGATTGCAGAATCTTCACAAAAGTGTGCAGGAAATGTTAATGCGGTCGGAGTTGGATATGGGGCATGCCAGAGCCCTTCTCTCCCTGACCGATGCTAAACAGATTTTGGCGGCGGAGCGCATTGTGCAGAATCAACTTTCTGTGCGAGAAGCAGAAAAACTGGTCAAGCAGTTGAGCGAAGAGTTCAAGGAAAGCCCGAGAGTTGCCAAGGTTGTTGACCGGGATGTTTTGCGATTGCAGGAGAATTTGTCGGAGGTGCTGGGTGCCAAAGTGGAAATCCGTGCTGGCAGCAAAGGCTCCGGACAAGTCAAGATTCAATATGCGAGCCTGGACCAACTCGACGAGCTAATTCAGCGATTTAAAGGTGGGAAATAGCAATTTCAGCTTGACTTGAGATTGATTTAACAACAAAATCTCGGGTTTTCACGGGTGGGGCAATTGTGCTCGGTTGGCTTTTGCCCGTAATTTGTGAAAAACAGGGAGTCAAGGCATGGATGCGTTACTGGCGAGAGTGATAAAAAGGCAGGTACTTGCCACGCTGGTAGTTGCAGGACTTGCCTTTGTCGTGCTGGGGCAATACGGTATCGGTTTGCACGGTGCTTTCTCTGCGCTTGCAGGTGGTGGGTCTGCCATTCTCGGAGGCCTTGCTGCAGGAATGAAGTTAAAGGGAAAGACAGCAACGGTTGGTGCAGGTTCCGTTCTGGTCAATATTTTGATCGCCGAGGCAATCAAAATTGCAGTGATTGCCATTACCCTGCTTTTGGTATTCAAGTTTTATGACAAGCTGGTTCCGATCGCGTTGATCGCCGGACTGGCAGCAGCCGCCGTGGTGTCAGGCGCTGCAATTTTTGCAATTAATGAAAAAAATAACGCTTAAGGTTTGATGTTATGTCGACAGGTCAATTAACTCCTTCTGAATATATCGGTCACCACCTTTCCTTCAACCAGATCAGTGTCGGTGAAGGCGGTTTCTGGGTTCTGAATGTGGATACGCTGGTGATGTCTGCCCTGCTGGGTATCGTTGTATTCGGTCTGTTGGGCTGGGTGGTACGTGGTGCCACTTCAGGCGTTCCTACAAAGCGCCAGGCGTTTGTTGAGCTGCTGTTGGAGTTTATTGACAATCAAGTCAAAAGCATTTTCCATGGCAATAGACATACTTTCCTTGCCCCTCTCGCCTTGACAGTATTTGTCTGGGTGCTGGTCATGAATGCGATGGACTTCCTGCCTATCGACATTATGGCGACTCTCTACGGCTGGCTTGGTTTGCATGAGTGGCGCAGTGTGCCTACTTCTGATATCAATGCGACCTTCGCCTTGGCGTTGTCAGTCTGGTTGTTGATGATTTTCTTCAGTATCAAGGTCAAGGGAGTTGGTGGTTGGATCCACGAGCTTTTCTGTTCCCCATTCGGCAGCAACCCTCTGGTGTGGCCTGCCAATTTTGCATTTAACCTCATCGAATACATTTCCAAGCCGTTGTCGCACTCCTTGCGTCTGTTCGGCAATATGTATGCCGGTGAGATCATTTTCCTGCTGCTCGGTATGTGGGCGGCGACCGGTCTGGCGGGTACCTTCTTTGGTGCGTTGCTGGGCGCTGGCTGGGCGATCTTCCATATCCTGATCGTCTGTCTGCAGGCATTTATTTTCATGATGCTGACGGTTGTCTACATAGCCATGGCGCACGAAAGCCACTAATCAGTTTTATCATTTTTTTATCGTTAACTCTCTAAAGCCGAAAGGAAATTAAATGGAGAATTTGCAATTGTTGGCCATGATTCAAGCTTACACCGGTGTTGGTATCGGTTTGATCATCGGTTTGGGTGCAGCTGGTGCCTGTATCGGTATTGGTATCATGTGTGCAAGCTTCCTGGATGGCGCTGCTCGTCAACCAGAACTGATTCCTGCTCTGCAAGGTAAAGTATTCCTACTGCTGGGTCTGATCGATGCTTCCTTCATTATCGGTGTTGGTCTGGCTATGATGTTCGCCTTTGCAAACCCACTGCTGAGCGTAGTTGCTTAACTGGAAATCTGGTTTCGGATTAAGTGAATACTTAACACTGACTGGATGTTAACGGCTCGGGAGCAAATATGAATATAAACCTGACATTAATTGCGCAGGCTATCTCATTTGCCATTCTGATCTGGTTTATCACAAAATTTGTGTGGCCATATCTCCTGAATGCGATTGAGACTCGCCAGAAAACCATTGCGGATGGTCTGGCGGCAGCTGAGCGCGGTAAGCAGGAGCTGGATTTGGCAACACAGCGTTCCGCTGATGTTGTTAACGATGCCAAGCAAAAAGCAACTTCCATTATCTCGCAGGCTGAGAAACGTGCCAGCGAAATCGTGGAAGAAGCCAAGGCAAATGCCAAGGCTGAAGGTGATCGTATCATCACCGGTGCCAAGGCAGAGATTGATCAGGAAGTAAATCGCGCCAAAGAAGGTCTGCGTCAGCAAGTTTCTACGCTGGCAATCGCCGGTGCGGAAAAAATCCTGCGCAAGGAAATTGATGCCAAGGCTCATGCTGACTTGTTGACCAGCATCGCAAACGAGCTCTAAGGAAGGAATGGGAGCACGATATGGCTGAAGCGATCACCATTGCAAGACCTTATGCTGTAGCGGTTTACCGCTTGGCCAAGGAAAAGAATGCGCTGGCAGAATGGTCGCAAATGCTCGCACTTGCCGCGACTGTCGCGGCAGATGAGCAAATGCGGACGTTTATTGACAACCCCAAGGTTGATGCGGCTGATTTGGAACGTGTATTCCTTTCCGTGTGCGGAGACAAGCTGAATGAAGCAGGTGCCAACCTGGTCAAGTTGCTTGTGGAATATGGTCGACTGTCCATCCTGCCAGAAGTTGCCGCTGCATTTGAGGATTTGAAGGCACAGGAAGAAGGTGTGCTGGAGGCCGAAATTACAGCAGCAACCCAGCCTAGCGATGCTGAATTTTCTGCCATCGTAAAGCGCCTGGAAACCAGGTTCGGCAAAAAGGTTGAAGCAAGCGTAAAAGTGGATCCGGAGATTATTGGCGGGATCAAAATTGTAGTCGGCGATACGGTCATTGACGCTTCAGTCCGTGGCCAATTGCAAGAGATGGCCTACACGCTGAAAGGTTAGGAAAAAGTAATGCAATTATCCACATCAGAAATCAGTGAACTGATTAAAAGCAGATTAGAGAATTTTTCTACCAGTGCTGAAGCACGTACTCAAGGTACAGTGATCTCAGTAACTGATGGTATCGTTCGTATCCACGGCCTGTCCAATGTCATGGCTGGCGAAATGATCGAGTTCCCAGGCAATATCTATGGCCTGGCACTGAACCTGGAGCGTGATTCCGTAGGTGCCGTGATTCTGGGCGACTACGAAAACATCACCGAAGGTGACACTGTTAAGTGCACTGGCAAGATTCTGGAAGTGCCAGTAGGTCCTGAGCTGGTTGGCCGCGTTGTGAACGCACTGGGTCAGCCTATCGATGGCAAAGGCCCTATCAATGCCAAGCTGTCTGACAAGATTGAAAAAGTTGCGCCAGGCGTGATTGCGCGTAAATCTGTGTCCCAGCCGGTACAAACTGGTATCAAGGCGATCGACTCTATGGTGCCGGTTGGCCGTGGTCAGCGTGAGTTGATCATTGGTGACCGTCAGACTGGTAAGACTGCCGTGGCTGTTGATGCCATCATCAACCAAAAGGGTCAGAACATGACCTGTATCTACGTTGCGATCGGCCAGAAGGCTTCTACTATCGCCAACGTGGTACGCAAGCTGGAAGAGCATGGCGCAATGGAATACACCATTGTTGTCGCGGCCTCCGCTTCTGATCCTGCTGCCCTGCAATTCCTGGCACCTTATGCCGGTTGTACCATGGGTGAATATTTCCGTGACCGCGGTCAGGATGCACTGATTGTTTACGATGACTTGACCAAGCAAGCTTGGGCATATCGTCAGATCTCCCTGTTGCTGCGTCGTCCACCAGGCCGTGAAGCTTATCCAGGTGACGTGTTCTACATTCACTCCCGTTTGCTTGAGCGTGCAGCACGTGTGAGCGAGGAATATGTAGAGAAGTTCACCAATGGTGAAGTGAAGGGTCAAACTGGTTCTCTGACAGCATTGCCTATCATTGAAACTGCAGCAGGTGACGTTTCTGCATTCGTTCCAACCAACGTAATTTCGATTACTGATGGTCAGATCTTCCTGGAAACCGACCTGTTCAACGCTGGTATCCGTCCTGCGATCAATGCTGGTATTTCAGTATCACGTGTGGGCGGTGCGGCTCAGACCAAAGTCATCAAGAAGCTTGGTGGCGGTATCCGTCTGGCACTGGCGCAGTATCGTGAGTTGGCTGCGTTTGCGCAGTTTGCTTCCGATCTGGATGAAGTGACCCGCAAGCAGCTGGATCGTGGTCGCCTGGTAACCGAGTTGATGAAGCAAGCACAGTATGCTCCATTGTCTACTTCTGACATGGCAGTGACATTGTTGGCTGCAAACAAGGGTTACTTCGATGACGTACCTGTTGCGCGTGCCCTGGCATTTGAATCTGCCCTGCACTCCTTCCTCAAGTCCAAGTACAAGAGCAATCTGGACAAGATCGACAGCACCAATGACCTTGGTGGTGACGACGAGAAGGCTTTGGAAGCAGCAATTCAAGACTTCAAAGCAACTAACGCTTACTAAGCTTAAAGTACAGACAGGCAGACTAGACAATGGCTGGTAGCAAAGAGATACGTAGCAAGATCAAGAGCGTGGAAAATACGCGCAAGATCACCAAGGCAATGGAGATGGTGGCAGCATCCAAGATGCGCAAGGCGCAGGAGCGCATGCGCATGGCCCGTCCCTATGCGGAGAAGATTCGCAATGTGACAGCCCACTTGTCACAAGCCAATTCCGAATACAGGCACCCTTTTATCGTTAAGCGTGAAAAGGTGGCCAACGTCGGCTTGATCGTCGTCAGTTCGGACAAAGGTTTGTGCGGTGGCTTGAATACCAATGTACTCCGTATGTCGTTGAATCAGATGAACGCATGGGAAAACGAAGGCAAGAAAATTGCTGTCAGTGCGATCGGCAATAAGGGGTTCACTTATCTGAACCGTGTCAATGCTGATGTCAAATCCCATGTGACAGGTCTCGGTGATACCCCAAGCCTGGAAAAGCTGATTGGCAGCATTAAAGTGATGCTGGATGCTTACATCGCTGGTGAAATTGATCAGCTGCATATCTGCTATACCCGCTTCATCAACACAATGAAGCAGGAACCAGTGATGGAGCAACTGCTGCCATTGTCTGGTGACAAGCTGGATACCACGACCAAGACAGCACAGGGCCCATGGGATTATATCTATGAGCCTGAAGCTAATGTCGTCATTGATGAACTGATGACTCGCTATATTGAGTCCATTATTTATCATGCCGTTGCCGAGAATATGGCTTCTGAGCAAAGTGCCCGTATGGTGGCGATGAAGGCCGCTTCTGATAACGCGAAGACTGTGATTGGTGAACTGAAGCTGGTGTACAACAAGGCACGCCAGGCTGCGATTACCAAGGAAATTTCAGAGATTGTCGGTGGCGCGGCGGCTGTCTAGTCGTGCTGGAATGTAGCTTAGCTAAAGCTCGAAGAATTTAAGTATAGATTGAGGATACCAAGATGAGTCAAGGTAAGGTTGTTCAATGTATTGGTGCCGTGGTTGACGTTGAGTTTCCACGTGATCAAATGCCCAAGGTATATGATGCACTGATCCTGGATGAAGAAACATCCACGGCAGAAGCAGGACTGACCCTGGAAGTGCAACAGCAATTGGGTGACGGTGTTGTGCGCGCCATTGCCATGGGTTCCAGTGATGGTCTTTCCCGCGGCATGAAAGTTAAGAATACTGGTAACCAGATTCAGGTACCAGTAGGTCACGGTACGCTGGGTCGTATCATGGACGTGCTGGGTCGCCCTATTGATGAGGCTGGTCCAATTGAAGCTGATGAAAAGCGCTCGATTCACCAGAAGGCGCCTACATTCGAAGAACTCTCTCCTTCCGTCGACTTGCTGGAAACTGGTATCAAGGTGATTGACTTGGTATGTCCGTTTGCCAAGGGCGGTAAAGTTGGTCTGTTCGGTGGTGCTGGTGTGGGCAAGACCGTGAACATGATGGAACTGATCAACAACATTGCGAAGCAACACAGTGGTTTGTCCGTGTTTGCCGGTGTTGGTGAGCGTACTCGTGAAGGTAATGACTTCTACCACGAAATGAAGGACTCTAACGTTCTCGACAAGGTTGGCATGGTGTTCGGTCAGATGAACGAACCACCAGGCAACCGTCTGCGTGTTGCGCTGACTGGCCTGACCATGGCGGAGCGTTTCCGTGACGAAGGCCGTGACATCCTGTTCTTCGTCGACAACATCTATCGTTACACCCTGGCCGGTACCGAAGTATCCGCGCTGCTGGGCCGTATGCCTTCTGCTGTGGGTTATCAGCCTACATTGGCTGAAGAAATGGGCCGCTTGCAAGAGCGTATCACTTCGACCAAGGTTGGTTCGATTACATCTATCCAGGCCGTTTACGTGCCTGCGGATGACTTGACCGATCCATCCCCGGCTACTACCTTCCTGCACTTGGACTCTACAGTTGTGTTGTCCCGTGATATCGCTGCGCTGGGTATCTATCCTGCGGTTGATCCACTGGATTCCACTTCCCGTCAGTTGGATCCACAAATCGTTGGTGAAGAGCATTACGCTGTAGCGCGTTCCGTGCAATCAACACTGCAACGTTACAAGGAATTGCGTGACATTATCGCGATTCTGGGTATGGATGAATTGTCTCCAGAAGACAAGTTGGCAGTTGCACGTGCACGTAAAATCCAGCGCTTCCTGTCACAGCCATTCCACGTTGCAGAAGTATTCACTGGTGCACCTGGTAAATATGTGACACTGAAGGATACCATCAAGGGTTTCAAGGCCATCGTGGCTGGCGAATACGACCACCTGCCAGAACAAGCGTTCTATATGGTTGGCGCAATCGAAGAAGCTGTTGAAAAAGCGAAGACCCTTAACTAATACCTGTCACAAGGTAAGGATAGGACGATATGGCATCAACAATACACCTGGACGTGGTTAGCGCAGAAGAGTCCATTTTCTCGGGCGAGGCAGAGTTCGTTGCTGCTCCTGCGAAAATGGGCGAGGTGGGTATTTATCCCAATCATGCGCCTCTGATCACTACCATCAAGCCAGGCGTGCTGCGGGTTAAGGTTGCCGATAACGGTGAAGAACAGGCGATTTACATTTCCGGCGGTTTGCTGGAAGTGCAGCCTGGTGTGATCACTGTACTGGCTGATACTGCGATTCGTGGACATGACCTGGATGAAGCCAAGGCAATTGAAGCCAAGCGTGTTGCGGAAGAAACATTACGCAACAAGTCTTCCGGCGTAGACTATGCGCGCGCGCAGGCTGAATTGTCCGAAGCACTCGCTCAATTGCAGACAATTGAGCAATTACGCAAGACAACGCACTAAACCTGTAAGTTTTGCATGAGAAGGCAGCCAATCGGCTGCCTTTTTTCATTTATACTTCCAGTTAATTCTCAACGCTTGAACCGGATCAGAACTTGTCTTTTTCATCACCCTCCTCCAGGCTCAATGTCGTGATTCTCGCAGCGGGCAAAGGTACCCGTATGCATTCCGGCAAACCCAAGGTACTACATGCGCTCGCAGGCAGGCCTATCCTGCAGCATGTATTGGACACTGCACGGAAACTCAACCCCAGCAAGATCATTGTCATTTATGGTTTTGGCGGTGATGCAGTGCCGCAGGCATTGCCCGCTGATGACATTACCTGGGTGCAACAGGCTGAGCAATTGGGTACCGGACATGCCATGCAGCAAGCGCTTCCCCATCTGGAAGCAGATGCGAGGACGCTTATCCTGCTGGGTGACGTGCCTTTGCTTGCAGTGGAAAGCTGCCAGAGTTTATTGGCTGAGCAGGCTGCCCTGGCATTGTTGACAGTGCATAAGCATGATCCGGCAGGTTATGGGCGCATTGTGCGAGAACAGGCATCGGTGCAGGCAATTGTCGAGCACAAGGACGCAACGGAGGCTCAACGCGCAATCCAGGAAGTGAATACTGGCATTATGGCTGCAGATAACGCCTGGCTGGCACAATGGCTGGCGCAACTGGATAACCGCAATGCCCAGCAGGAGTATTATTTGACGGATATCGTGGCACTGGCCGTGGCGGATGGCCAGGCAGTGGCCGCCACGCAAAGTGATGATGAATGGCAGGTGACAGGTATCAATTCCAAACAGGATCTTGCGACGCTGGAGCGCGTCTACCAGCAGCGGTATGCGGCAAGGTTACTGGCGCAGGGTGTGACGCTGGCCGATCCTGCGCGCATTGATGTGCGCGGGACATTGACCGCCGGGCGTGATGTCGAGATAGATGTTGGCTGTGTGTTCGAGGGTGAGGTAACACTGGCTGACAATGTGCGGATAGGCTCGTATTGCGTGATCCGTAACGCCAGCATTGGTACTGGGACTGTATTGGCAGCCTATACCCATATCGACGATGCCAGCCTGGCAGAAGCCTGCAAAATCGGGCCTTACGCGCGATTGCGACCGGGCACGAACCTGGCTGACCATACGCATGTTGGCAACTTCGTAGAATTGAAAAACGCCCAGGTGGATAGTGGCAGCAAGATCAACCACCTGAGCTATATCGGTGATGCTACCGTAGGCAAGGATGTGAATATCGGCGCAGGCACCATTACCTGCAACTATGATGGCGTGAACAAATCACGCACCGTGATCGAGGATAAGGCGTTCATTGGCTCTGACACGCAACTGGTGGCGCCGGTGACTGTCAAGGCAGGTGCGACGATTGCGGCTGGCACTACGGTTACCCAGGACGCCCCGGCAGAGCAGCTGACCATGTCGCGCGTGCGCCAATTCACGATAGAAAACTGGAAACGCCCTGAGAAAGTGAAGAAATAAGATGTGTGGCATTGTTGGCGCAGTTGGCGCACGAAATATTGTTCCGGTGTTGATAGAGGGCCTGAGCCGCCTGGAATATCGCGGCTATGACTCCGCAGGGATTGCTGTGCTTAGCGAGGGCGCTATCCGCCGTGTGCGCGCGGTGGGCCGTGTGGCGGAAATGCAGGGCAAGGCCCAGGAGGAAAACCTGACCGGGACACTGGGCATCGGCCATACGCGTTGGGCCACGCATGGCGGCGTGACTGAATCCAATGCGCATCCACATATCTCGCGCGGGGAAATTGCCGTGGTGCACAACGGCATCATCGAGAACCATGATGAGCAGCGTCTGCGCCTGCAGGCAATGGGTTATGAATTCGAGTCGCAAACCGATACCGAAGTGATTGCGCACCTGATCCATTACTACCTTGCCCAGAAATTGCCATTGCTGGATGCAGTCAAGCACGCCGTCAAGGAGCTGACAGGCGCGTTTGCGATCAGTGTGGTATCCATTCACTATCCTGGCCAGATGATCTGCGCACGCCAGGGCTGTCCATTGCTGATCGGGCTTGGGGAAGGTGAAAACTTCATTGCTTCTGATGTTTCTGCCGTGCTGTCTGCCACTCGTAATGTAATCTATCTCGAAGATGGTGACGTGGCAGATATTACCAAAGACCAGGTATTGATATTTGATGCGGCGGACCAGTTGGTGGAACGTACCGTGCATCGCAGCGACCTCTCGCTGGCTTCACTGGAGCTGGGTCCCTACTCCCATTTCATGCAGAAGGAAATCCACGAACAGCCGCGCGCATTGACCGACACGCTGGAAGCCATTATCGACGACAACGCCTTCAGCCCGGCCTTGTTCGGCGCGGAGGCGGAAGCAGTGTTTAGTGAAGTGGACAGTATATTGATCCTGGCGGCAGGTACAAGTTACTACGCCGGCCTGACCGCCAAATATTGGTTGGAAAGCATCGCGCAATTACCCACCTCGGTGGAAATTGCCAGCGAGTACCGTTACCGCAAATCCGTGCCCAACCCCAGGCAATTGATTATCACCATTTCCCAGTCCGGCGAGACCCTGGATACCATGGAAGCGCTCAAGCATGCCAAGTCGTTGGGTCAGAACCTGACCCTGGCCATTTGCAATGTACAGGAAAGCGCCATTCCACGCGCATCGCGCCTGGTGCTGTATACCCGTGCCGGTGCAGAAATCGGTGTGGCATCGACCAAGGCTTTCACTACCCAACTGGTTGCTTTGTTCACGTTGGCTGCGACGTTTGCCAAGCAACGCGGCTTGCTGGCCCAGAATCAGGAGCAGGCCTATATCGACGAATTGCGCCGCCTGCCCGGCAGCGTACAGTATGCGCTCAACCTTGAGCCACAAATTCGTGAGTGGGCGAAGGCGTTCAGTAACAAATTCCATGCCTTGTTCCTCGGGCGTGGTATGCACTACCCAATTGCCCTCGAGGGTGCGCTCAAGCTCAAGGAGATTTCCTATATCCATGCCGAGGCCTACCCTGCCGGAGAATTGAAACATGGGCCTCTGGCGTTGGTGGACAGGGATATGCCTGTGGTGGTGATTGCTCCTAACGACGCTTTGTTGGAAAAAGTGAAATCCAATATGCAGGAAGTCAGCGCGCGTGGTGGGGAGTTATTCGTATTTGCCGATGCAGACAGCAACTTTACTGCCAGTGAAGGGGTGCATGTCATTCGTACGCCACGTCATGTCGGGGTATTATCCCCGATTCTTCATACCATCCCCGTCCAGTTACTGGCATATCATGCGGCTCTGCTAAAAGGGACGGATGTCGATAAGCCACGGAATCTGGCCAAGTCGGTCACAGTAGAATAGTCACGCGAGCTTACCAAGATGAATAAACCAGATCATATTCTAGTCGTTGATGATGACCATGAAATCCGCGAGTTGCTGACGGATTACCTCCGGGATGCTGGTTTCAGGGTTTCCGAGGCGGCCAATGGTCGTGAAATGTGGCGGGTAGTCAGTAAGGAGCAAGTGGACCTGATTGTGCTGGACCTGATGCTGCCAGAGGAAGATGGCCTGAGTTTGTGTCGCGGGGTACGTGCGCAGGGGGATACGCCTATCATTATGCTCACAGCCAAAGGTACCTTGGTTGACCGTATTATCGGGCTGGAAGTGGGGGCGGATGATTACCTGCCCAAGCCGTTTGACCCGCGTGAGCTATTAGCGAGAGTTAAGGTGATACTGCGGCGCACACGCACCAATACCGAGAAAAGTGCTGTAGATGAATATGCGTATATCAGTTTTGAAGGCTGGCGACTGGATACACGGGCGCGACAGATGTTTTCGCCGAGTGGTGTGATTGTGTCTCTGGGGAGTTCAGACTACATGGTACTGCGGGCTTTGCTTGAGCATCCCAACCGCCCACTGAGCCGTGAATTCCTCATCGAGCATGTCTACGGCAAAGACAGTCAGACCATTGATCGATCGATTGATGTGTGCATCAGTCGCTTGCGCCACCATCTGGAAATGGATTCACGTAATCCCGGTATTATTCGTACTGTCCGCAATGCGGGTTATATGTTGACCAGCCAGGTCAAGCACGAAAAATGAACATGAAATGGCTATGGCCAGCATCGCTGTTTGGGCGTCTGGTCATCGTGTTGGTGGCGGGCACCATGACAGCTCAGGTGCTGACAGGGTTTATCTGGTATGACATGAATTATGCCAAGGCCCTGGAAATTCCCACTCGGGTTCTGGCGGCAAAATTGTCCGACAGCATTGGTTTCATCGAAATCAGTAAAGTTGATGATGAGCAGTTGCTGATCAACAAGCTCAGCAACTCCATGTATCGGCTTACTCCGGTGAGCGCTCCTCCCCGCCTGGCGGCACTCAATACGCGTGAACGAGCAGTGGAGCTCCTGTTCAAGCATGTGTTTGAGCAGGAGTTCGGCCGCTCCCTGCCTATTCGTATCACCGAGATTGACTTGCGTGATGAGCATGGCCGAGAGGCACAATGGCTGGATCTATTTGAATCGCACTACCCTTCCGCCCATTTCACTCTCTATGTGCAGCTGGACAGTGGGCAATGGCTGCAGCTGAATGCGCATGAGGGCCAGGCTGGCATGAGTGTGGCGCCGCTGATGGACCTTTTTGACTATCTGTTCCGCGTTTATTTCATCCGTATTATTGTCATTGTCGGCATTGCCTTGTTTGCTGTGCGGCAGATCATGAAGCCACTGGATCGGCTGGCAGCTGCAGCAGAGCGTCTGGGCCGCAATATCTATAGTCCTCCGCTGGATGTGGATGGCCCGACTGAGGTGCGGCGTTCAGCGAATGCATTCAACCTGATGCAGCAGCGCCTGATTGATACGGTGACAGAAAAAAGCCGTTTTCTCGCAGCCATTTCGCATGACCTGCGTTCCCCGATCACGCGCTTGCGCCTGCGTACCGAGCAGATCGAAAGACCTGTGCTGCGGGATAAATTCCGTCGAGACCTGGAAGACATGGAAACCCTGATTTCCACTACTGTGGAATTCATGCGTGGTGTAGAGGTGCATGAAAACCGCCATCCTATTGATATCAATGCCATGTTGCAAGGGCTGCAGGTGGACCTGCAGGAAACCGGAGCCGAGGTTTCACTGCATGGTGAAGCAGTGCCGATTGATGGCTATGCCGTGAGTCTGAAACGATGCCTGCAGAACTTGCTGGAGAATGCGATACGCTATGGTAAGTCTGCACATATTGAGGTGATGGATACTACAGAACGGTTGCAGATCGCCATCCGCGATCATGGGCCAGGCATTCCGGAGCATTTACTCAAGCACGTGTTTGAGCCGTTTTACCGGGTCGAGAGTTCGCGTAATGCCGCTACTGGTGGTTTCGGGCTTGGTCTGAGTATCGCCAAGACCATTGTGGAGGCGCATGACGGCCAGATCAATTTGCACAACCTGGCGGAAGGCGGCCTCGAAGTGCTGGTTGATTTACCTAGAAATTGACATCTGCCTGATTTTTGGGAATGATTCCCGCATAGATATATGAATTATTTCATGTATCTTCATCAATAATGAGGAGAAACGTCATGAAGAAGACCTTGAGTATCAGCCTTGCAATACTTGCTTTTGCAGGTGTGGTATCTAGTGTGCAGGCTGCGGAAGAAGAGTTCTATGGAGTGATTGAGAGCCGTTCGGATACTAACATCGGAACCTGGGTGGTATCAGGCCGCCAGCTTGATGTGACCAAGAATACAGAACTGGAAGAAAAGCATGGTCCGTTGGTGGTGGGTGCCTGTGTAGAGGTTGAGATCGAGAATGGCCTCGTGGAAGAAATAGAAACCAAGAAAAAGGAAAAATGCGCCCAATAATGGGCCTACCAGAGGCTGGATTTGGGAGATTGCCTGGCAAGCTGTTAGACTCGGCCTCTGTTTTCCTGCAAATTGGTTGATGCTATGTATGTTCTGACGCGCTTCACAGCGCTCCTGTTGTTGCTGGCTTCGTCTTCTGTCTGGGCTTTGCCGTTGGTCACGCTGTACAAAGATGCGAATTGCGGTTGCTGCCAGAAGTATGTGGCATATTTGCGTGAGCATGGCTTCAAGGTCGAGGCATTTGACCGGGCGGACATGGGACGCATCAAGCAACAATATGGTGTCACGCGTGTGGCAAGCTGCCATACAGCGCTGATTGGTGGTTACGTGGTGGAAGGTCATGTGCCCGTCACGGCAATCCAGAAGTTATTGCAGCAGAAACCCGCCATCGCAGGGATCAGTGTTCCGGATATGCCAACCAATTCCCCAGGCATGGGAGAAATGAAGCCTGGTACCCTGACTGTGTATACCATTCCTGCAGCGGGTGAAATGCCCCGTGTATTTTCAGTGGAATGAGCCTGGAGCAACGCGGCACGCGGTGCCGGACCCCATAACCTGAAATTACCCAGCCTCCCCGGAAATAATCTCAATAGCCCTGATAATACCGGGGTGTAATGCCAATGCTGCATTGTTTACAATATCACCATGCCTGTCGACGACTCGTCCTACCCCCTGCGTAATGCCGCTTTTCTCAGATTACTGGCTTTTCGGGTCAGTATTACGTTCTCATATCAGGTCATGGCCGTGGTGGTGGGCTGGCACATTTTCCAGATTACGCATGATCCCTTGTCACTGGGGCTGATCGGCCTGGCGGAAGTCATTCCCTATTTCTGTACTGCCTTGTTTGCAGGTTATGCCGTGGATCATTATTCGCGGCGTATGTTTGGCATAATGGCCAGTATCGTATTGACGATAAATGCGTTGGTGCTGGTGGCTATTTCGTCCGGCTGGCTATTGCACGAAAGTGAGTCCCCACTTTTTATCTATGGATCCATCGCCTGTGTAGGATTTGCCCGGGCTTTCATCGGCCCTTCATACAGTGCCTTGTTTGCGCTGGTATTGCCGCGGCAGCAATTTGCCCGGGCGGCGAGCATCGGCAGCGCCGTGTTGCAGACCGGCCTGGTGCTGGGACCGGCAATTGGTGGTGGCATGATTGCCTGGCTGGGTATCAGTGCTGCCTATGGGTGTTCTGCCGTGTTTGCCCTGGTCGCAGCGGTTGCCATGGTGAGCCTTAAGGTCAGGCAGCCTCCCGCGACAGACAATACGCCTGTATTTGCCAGCATAGGGCAAGGGCTGCGTTTTGTTTTCAACAACCAGATCATGTTGGGAGCACAGGCACTGGATATGTTTGCTGTGTTGTTTGGCGGTGCCGTCGCCATGCTGCCCATGTTCATCCATGATGTATACAACCATGGCCCGGAAGGCTTGGGTATCCTGCGTGCTGCACCTGCATTGGGCGCCATTGCAACAGGCATCTGGCTGACGCGCCACCCGATCAACCGCAATGCGGGCCGCATTCTGCTGGTAGCCGTGGCAGGCTTTGGGTTGAGCATCATTGCCTTTGCCCTGAGTGGCAATTTTTGGCTTGCAGCGTTCTTGTTGATGATTTCGGGTATCTGCGATGGCGTATCCGTGATTGTGCGTAGCACGATCATGCAGCTCGTGACACCGGATGAAATGCGTGGCCGTGTTTCTGCCATCAATGGCATTTTCATTGGCTCGTCCAATGAGCTGGGCGCATTTGAATCGGGTATGGCAGCCCGTCTGCTGGGGTTGGTGCCTTCGGTCATATTCGGCGGAGCGATGACAATCGCCGTGGTCGGTGCAGTGGCAGGGTTTGCGCCGAAATTGCGCAAACTCAGTATGCGCGACCTGTATTAATCGAGGCGTTGGGTCGGGAATAAGGCTGGATCACTGAGTGCCTGGGCGATCTTGTCATAAACCAGGCGGATGCGGTCAGGCACCGGGCCGCGTCGTGGACGGTACACATATAGATTCCATGAAGGTGCAATAAACTCATCCAGCACAGAAACCAGGCGTCCACTCTGCAAATGCGGAATGGCAAAAGGTGAGCCAAGTTGCGCGAAGCCAGTACCGTTCAGTGCCAGCGCTACTTCCAGTTCGGAATCATCCGTGATGAAGCTGGGAGATTTGAGGGTGAGCTGCTGACCATCTGCGAAGAACCAGGGCCAGTGTTTGCCACTGCTCTTATCCGCCAGGGCGATGGTGGGTAGGTCATTCAACTCCTGTAGCGTGGCAGGGATGCCGGTTTTTGCAACCAGCTCTGGCGTGGCTACTACCAGGAATGAAACTTTGGACAGGGACCGGGCCACAAAGCTGCTGTCCCGCAAGAACCCCACTCTGACGCCAATATCAATTTGCTGTTCGACGACATCGCTGTGCGCATCTGACAGGCGCAGGTCTATCGTGATCTGGGGATACTTCTGTGCAATTTCACTGAGTATGGGTAGCAGGAAATGACGCCCGATCACGATGGGTGCCGTAATACGCACGATGCCGCCGATATCCTGTTGCCGTTGCCTGCCCGATGTAAGAAATAAGTCATCTATGCCAGTGACCGCTTCTCTTGCGCGCGCCGCCAAGTGTTCGCCGAATTCGGTAATACGCATCTGGCGCGTATTCCGATAAAACAGAGGTTCTCCGAATAAGGTCTCCAGCTCCTTGATAGCCCGGGTGATGGATTGTGGCGAGGTGGCCAGCCGGGCTGCGGCTTCCTTGAAGCTGCTGGCTTCGGCAGTTGCACAAAAAATGCGCATCAATTCCAGGCGGTTGAGCATGATGAATATGGTAAAGAATCAATGTCACATTATTCCACAAAATGGAATTCTAAAATAAGTATATTTCCATTTATAGAGTAGGGTAATTTCTGCATACTGCGCATATCTCATTGATATTAAACGATATATATATTTGTATATAACGTTATTGGTTTGCACTTGAAAGGAATTGACATGGTATTGCTGGAAATCAATGGTCAGAGTCGCCAGTTGGAGGTGCCCAATGATATGCCATTGTTATGGGCAATACGTGATGTTGCCCAGCTGACAGGTACCAAATTCGGGTGCGGCATGGCGTTGTGTGGGGCTTGTACCGTACATCTGGATAATGAGCCGGTGCGTGCATGTGTGACTCCGGTTTCGGCGGCGGTAGGCAAGAAGATCACTACAGTCGAGGCTGTAGGGGAGGACAAGGTGGGTCAGGCTGTCCAGCGGGCCTGGCTTGAGCTGGGGGTTGCCCAATGCGGATATTGCCAAGCTGGACAAATCATGTCCGCTACAGCCTTGCTTCGCGCTACCCCCAATCCTACGGATGAAGAAATTGATGAGGCGATGAGTGGCAATATTTGCCGTTGTGGTACATATCCGCGCATTCGTGCGGCAATCAAGCTGGTTGCCAAGGGAGGCACAAAATGAGCCAGGAATTGATGATGGATCTGCCGGATATCAATCGCCGTCGCCTGCTTAAAGGGGTTGGTATTGCGACTGGCCTGGCCTTGACCATAGGCATTAATGACCTTGTACGTGCGGCGGTCGCAGAGCCGGCGAAGAAGTATGGCGGTGATGCCATGCCTGGCGGGCTGAAGGAAGATGTGCTGGTGTTTGTCTCCATTGGTTCCGATGGCATCGTCAATATTGTGGCGCATCGCTCAGAAATGGGCCAAGGTGTACGCACCAGCCTGCCCTTGGTGATCGCTGATGAGATGGAAGCCGACTGGGCACGCGTGCGTGTGGTGCAGGCGGAGGCAAATGAAGCAAAGTACGGCAATCAGAATACGGATGGATCACGCAGCATGCGTCACCATTTTGAACCCATGCGACGTATCGGGGCCACGGCGCGCATGATGCTGGAAACGGCTGCGGCGGCAAAATGGGGTGTTCCGCGTAATGAAGTGCGGGCCAGAAACCACCAGGTCGTGCATCAACCCAGTGGCAAGACATTGGGCTATGGTGAGTTGGCAGTTGCAGCCGCCAAGTTTCCGGTTCCAGTGCGAGACAATCTGAAACTTAAGTCTGCCGCTGAATTCCGTTATATCGGCAAGCAGAATACCCGCAATGTCGACGGTCAGAAAATTGTCACTGGCACAACGCATTACGGTATCGATACTCAGCTGAAAGGCATGCTGCATGCTGTCATTGCCCGGCCGCCAGTGCTGGGTGGCAAGGTCAAGTCGTTTGATGCCAGTGCAGCACTCAAGGTACCAGGCGTGCTCAAGGTACTTGAGCTGAAGAGCAGCAGTCTGCTGCCGCCATTGTTCCATCCACTGGGAGGCATTGCCGTGCTGGCAAGCAATACATGGGCGGCGATCAAGGGACGTGAAGCGCTGAAGATCGTCTGGGATCATGGTGCTAATGCAGTCTATGATTCTCAAACCTATCGCAAGATATTGGAAGCCGCTGCGCGTAAACCTGCGAAGGTTGTCCGCAATCATGGGGATGCTGCTGGCGTACTGGCCAGGGACGGCAAGAAATTTGTCGCCGAATACTATCAGCCGCATATTGCTCACGGCACCATGGAACCACCTGCTGCCACGGCGCAGATCGTGAATGGCAAGTGTGAAGCCTGGGCATGTGTGCAGGATCCCCAGGCAGCGCTGGATGCTGTGGCTGCGCATCTCGGTTTCAAGCCGGTTAATGTGCGTGTGAATGTGACGTTGCTGGGTGGTGGTTTCGGGCGGAAATCCAAGCCTGATTATGTGGTAGAGGCTGCCCTGCTTTCCCAGGCAATGAAAGGCAAGCCGGTCAAAGTGACATGGACACGGGAAGATGACCTGCACCATGATTATTTCCATACCGTATCATTGGAGCATATGGAGTGTGCCCTGGATGCCAAGGGCATGCCGACAGCATGGCTGCACAGGACAACCGCGCCGACCATTGCCTCGACATTTGTCGCCAATGCCAAAGGCGGTGCGCCATTTGAGCTTGGCATGGGCGCAGTGAATATCCCGTTCAATATTCCCCATATGCGAGTTGAGAGTCCGGAGGTTCAAGCGCATACCCGTATTGGCTGGTTCCGTTCCGTTTCCAATATTCCGCACGCATTTGCAGTGCAGTCTTTTGTGGCAGAGCTGGCGCACAATGCCAAGCGCGACCATCGGGATTACCTGCTGGAGCTGTTGGGGCCGGCACGCAAGGTGAATCCTGATAGCATCGAAGATGGCTGGAATTATGGTGAATCGCCGCAACGTTATCCGCTGGATGTAGGCCGCATGCGTCATGTGGTCGAGTTGGTCACCAGCAAGGCAGGCTGGGGGAGAAAATTGCCCAAAGGGCATGGCTTGGGGCTGGCATTCTGTTACAGCTTTGTCACGTATATCGCGGCAGTTGTTGAAGTGGTGGTCGGCGAAGATGGTGAGATCAGTATTCCCCGTGTGGATATTGCCGTGGATTGTGGCCCGCAAGTGAACCCGGATCGCATCCGCTCACAGGCAGAGGGCGCATGCATCATGGGTGCAAGTCTCACTCTCACTGGTGAAATCAGTTTCAAGAATGGGGCAGCGCAACAGAGCAACTTCCACGAGTATCAGGTACTGCGCATCGACGAGGCACCGCGCGAGATTCATGTGCATATGGTGGAGCACGCGCTGGATGTGCCGTTGGGCGGCGTAGGTGAGCCTGTAACCCCCACTATCGCCCCGGCCATCTGTAATGCCATTTTTGCCGCCACGGGCAAACGCATCCGTACCCTGCCCATACGTGACCAGTTGAAGGCGTAACGCATCATGTATATGCCTGAGCAGGAAGTGCTGGAACATGCGATTGGCTGGTTGCAGGCTGGACATCAAGTGCATCTTTGCACTGTGGTGAAAACCTGGGGATCATCGCCGCGTTTGCCTGGTGCCATGCTGGCGGTGAGGGATGATGGTCAGCTGCTGGGCTCTGTTTCTGGCGGGTGTATTGAAGACGAGCTGATCGCGCGCGCACGAAGCCATCGCCTGCCGCCAGTCAATGGCCTGCTTGAGTATGGGGTAAGCCGGGATGAGGCGCAGCATTATGGTATTCCCTGTGGTGGACAGTTGCAGATTTTTGTCGAGCATGTCAGCAGCGTACATGTGCTGCAGCCCGTGCTGGATAGTCTGCAGCAACGCAGGCTATTGCGGCGCTCTGTGCGGATCGGTAGCAATGAAGTGATCTGGGGTGATGCCATGCCGGGTGCAATTGCCTGCCTGGAGAATGGCTGGTTTCATCATTATTTCGGCCCACAATGGCGTTTGTTGATTATTGGCGCCAATCAATTGGGCGCCATGCTGGCCAGCATGGCGCAGGCATTGGAATTCAATGTGCTGTTGTGTGATCCGCGTGAGGAAATACGTGCACAATGGCAGGTGGAGGGTGTGCAGTGGTGTGCAGGCATGCCGGATGATGTGGTGCTGGACATTGCCGCAGACGGATACACCGCAATTGTAGCTGTGACGCATGACCCCAGGCTGGATGATATGGCATTGCTGGAAGCCTTGCGCTCAGAAGCTTTTTACGTCGGGGCGCTGGGCTCCAGGCTGAATCAGGAGAAGCGGCGCGAACGCTTACGCATGTTTGAGCTCGGCGATGAGGAAATCAGCCGCTTGCATGGTCCCGTCGGGTTGCAGATCGGCAGCAGAACGCCGGCAGAGATTGCGGTGGCCATCCTGGCGGAAATCATCCAGATACGTTCGCAGCAACGTGCAGCAGCCTTGAAGAGTCAATCCATTGCCAGTGCACTATCTGCTGGCAGTGTCTGTACCAGTTAGGTATCGGGCAGGAGACGTTGTAACTCCTCCCAGGTATCAAAATCCTGCAGAATACCCGGATCATCGCACTCCAGCATGACAATGTCCTCCGCATGGCGACGCAGGACAGAGCGTGCGCCTTCGTCTCCAGTCAGAGTGGCAAGTTCGGCATAGAAACGCTTGCTGAAAGCCACGGGGTGTCCGCGCAAGCCATGATAAGTGGGTGCTACGATGTTGTGGGTATGTACTGACAGCTGATCGACGATCATGGTGATAGTGTGCGGCAGAATAAACGGCATGTCGGCCAATGCGACGACAATGGCATCCGGTGGACGTGGTTGAAATACCAGGTGACGTACTGCCGCGGCCAGGCTGTCTGCCATTTCCTGCTGGTCTGGCTGGCAGGCCAGCACTTCCAGTCCCGCACCTGACAAGCAGTCAGCCAGTGCGGGAGTTTCCGGCCTGACCACTGCCAGGCTGTGTGGAAGCGCAGCCACGAGATGTTGTGCTGCGATCAGGGCAGCGGGCTGGTTATCCTGCAGGGGGTACAGCAGCTTGTTGCCGGGTGTGAAGCGGCGGGAGTGGCCAGCTGCCAGCAGGATACCGGTAATGTTCATTCCACAGGAGGAGTGACGTCACCGGGTGCAGGTGGTTGAGACGCAGGCTCCTGGGCACTGGCATTTTCCGCTGCAGCTGCCTTGGGTTTGCGTGGCTGTTTGCGGCGTGCCTCCAGGGAACGTGCCTGTGCCGCATCACGGGCTGTCACCTCGCCTGCCGTGTTGCCTTCCAGGTCAACGCGTGGCGCACCTTCAACAATACTGGCCCAGTAACGTGTGCCTCGGCACCAGGTTTTCACTGCTTCTGTAATTGCAGCAGTTTCCAGCCCGATTTCCTTGGCCTTGGCCAGTAGCTCTTCATGGATGCCGACCTTGAGTGGCAGCTTGGGAGCTGGGTTCTTGGGGAACGCCTTGGGAAAATGCTTTTGCAGCCTGCCAATACTGAGTATTACAGGATCAACTGGGTCCTGCCTGCGCGGCGTAGCGGCCTTGGGTTTTGTTTGAGGTTTGGCAGGTCGTTCCGCCTTGGCCTTGGCTGCCAGTTGTTTTTTAAGTTCTGCGAGTTGTTCAAAGCCCATTGTGGTATCTGGAAAGATAAAAACTGCGATTCTACTACTGAAAGTACCAGATGCAGAAACCGGGTACGCGGTCATGCCGAATGGTGTGCATGGATGCATGCCATTTTGTATCACCATGTACCTGGTCTGGTGGGTTGCAGATTTAGAGTTGCAGCCAGTAAAAGCTCAATGCCGGGATTTCAACTGTTCCTGTTTGAGTGGCAATGCATTGGTTGCTATAGATATCCCTGGTTTCATAGCGCTCTGAGAGATTGACGGTATTCAACTCGGTCAGGTTCAGGATATGTGGCGCAGTATCAAAATTGGCGATGACCAGCACGCGCGAATAAATCCCGTGTGCCGTGAAGCGCATAAAGACAAACAGGTGTGGATTGCTGGTCTCGAATATCTCGCGATTATTGAGGTCGGCAAATGCTGGAATCTGCTTGCGTACCGCGAGTATTTTCCTGATGGCATGGAAAATACGGTGTTCTACGGTTCCGGGTTCATGGCGGCGCTCTGCTTTGCGCCAATCCAGGGTGGGACGATGCACCCAGCGGCTGTCGTGATGTTTGTTCTCGTCAGTCAGGTAAGTATTGTCGTTGAGGGTACCGATGGCATCTCCGTAATAAAGCAGCGGGATACCGCCAAACGAGGCAATCATGCCATGCAGCAGGATAATGATCTGGACACTGTTATCTATGGCGGCATCGTCATGGCTGGAAAGTGCGGCTTCCAACCCGGCCAGGGACGCCAGGGAGCCGGAGATACGGGCATCACCGGTTTTTTCATTGCGGCCAAAGGCAACGCCAGTGGCCGTAGAGTCGGGATAGACTCCAGTATAGTAATCCACCAGGAAGCGACGGTGTGCTTGCGGGTCATAGCCTGCGGCGCGGATGTCGTTATCATCGAAACCCAGCCCGATATCATCATGGCAGCGGGCATAATTGAGCCAGGTGGCTCGGTCCAGCTTGGTGGGCAGGTTACGCAGGCCATGGTTGAGCAACAAGGTTTTCTTGGTTGCCACAGCATCCCATAGCAAGGCCATGAACGTGGCGTTGTAGGCCACTTCACATTCTTTGGCGTTGACGGCGTCCTCACCGAAATATTTGATGATTTCCAATGGAGCTACAATGGCTTCGGCAATGAACAGCGTGCCTGGGGCTGTGACCTGGCAACAGTCTTTCATCAGTTGCAGGATCAGGTGGGCCTCACGTTCATTCTGGCAGGTGCTGCCGATTTTTTTCCAAAGAAAAGCTACGGCATCCAGCCGCACGACATCTGCCCCATGGTTGGCCCAGAACAAGATGATATCGATCATTTCGATGAAAACAGCCGGGTTTTTGTAATTGAGGTCCCACTGGAAATGATTGAATACTGTCATCACCCAGCGCCCCATTTCCTCGTTCCAGGTGAAGTTGCCGGGAGCTGTTTCCGGGAAAACCTCGGGCATGGACTGTTCGAAGATATCCGGGATCTTGCGATCCGGGTAGGTGTAGTAATAGTCCAGGTGTTGTTCGTTGCCCTGTTTGGCCTGTTGAGCCCATTCGTGTTCATCCGAAGTGTGGTTCACAACCACATCCAGCACCAGCAACATACCCCGGCTACGCATATCGGCACTCAAGGCGTCCATGTCATCCAGCGTACCGTATTTTTCATCGATCTTGCGGAAGTCACGTACGGCATAGCCACCGTCGTTGCGTCCTTTGGGACCATCAAGTACAGGCATGATATGCACCAGGTTGATACCTAGTTCCTGCAGGTAATCCAGCTTTGCGTGCATTCCTTTGAGATCCTGGGCGTATTCCTGGCAATACAAGGTATAGCCAGCGAGTTCCTGGCTTAGGAACCAGTTGTGATCTTTCTCGCGCGCAAGATCGCTTCTGCGGAGCTCCGGGCGGCGATTGACATATTGCCTGGCCATGACTTCCACCAGCTTCTGCAGTTGCGGGCGGAAATCGTGGCGGTCGCCATACAGCTGGTGGAATAAGGAATGTATGGCATAGAAATTGGCCCCGAGACGGATATAGAAATGTTTCAAGTCCTCGCAGCCTACTTTGGGGTCCAGGCCAATGAGGATATCGTTCAGTAATGAGTGGGAAACTTGTTCATACATGCCGATTCACTTTCTTTGTTTTTGATTGTGAGTACTTTCCTCTTTCCCTTGTGTCACTGGCACAGGTTCGTCCGCACCGAAACCGTAATGGGCAATACCTTCCATGATGCCTGCGGCGTAATGCCCTGCGGCAAAATGGACTTGCTCCATGCCACGTAACGGCTCCAGTTCTTCACTGTAATTGCCGACCACTACGCCCAGAGTGTCGCCGACCAGCATTTCCTGGTCATTGCCGGAATCCCCCGCCACCAGGAAGTGATGCAATGGCACGCCCCATTTATAGGACAGGTAACGGATGGCATGCCCTTTCGAGGCGCGGATGGGCAGCAGGTCAAGAAACTCATGATGGGAATAGATCAATTGCGCGCAGAGCTGCTGATCACGCAGATAATGGTTGATCTCCTCAAGCGATGGCATGCGGTCAGGATCAACAATGTAGCTGAGCTTGAACTCACGCTGATTTTCGGCTGCCTGCAGTGTCAGCCCTGGCAGTGATTGCATGGCTTGCTCCAGCGCATCACGACGCCATTTGTGACGGATATGGTTGGCCCATCCTGTGTCAGGTATCAGGTGTGCGCCATAATGAATCTCGCTGCCTACCGAGGTAATCCATACAGCAGGCGGAGGGGCCTGCCATTGTTTGAGAATATCAACCGCACTTGTGATGACGCGACCAGTGGCAATGCCGAAAGCCAGCCTGCCCTTGTGGTGTTGGAGCCAGTTTGCCAGCTGGCGCAAGGCACGCTTGTCACCCAGCAGTGTATTGTCGATGTCGCTGATAAGCGCGGAGTTAACCAGCGGCATGTAGGATTTCCCGGAATCCAGCTTGATGACCATTTGCCTGCGCCAGCGTTTACGATCACGGCGCAGAACCTGGCGTACCTGCTTCATGTAGGTGTTGACATGGGCAGGCCAATTGTAATGCCGCTTAATGCCATTCAAGCCATTTCTTGCCCAGTGGCGCCAGCGTTTCCTGTCAGCCAGAACCTCCTTCAGGGATTGTGCAATAGCCTCACTTTCCAGTGTGTTCGACAGTAAACCGCTGCGGCAGTTGCGCACGATATCCCGAGGGCCACCATCATCAGGTGCAACAAAAGGCAGCCCACTGGCGGCGGCTTCAATCAGGGTCAGACCGAATGGCTCGGTGAGTGCCGCATTGACAAAGACACCATGCCTGCGGGCCGCCAGGCGATATAACTCGGGAATATCATCCTGTGAAATATGCTTGGGAATGGCTACCTTGCCCCAGAGGTCATAGCGATCAATATCCAGCAGCAAATCCTGCATCACCTCCTGCTGCGCTTCTTCCAGCTCGCGGATATCATCGCGCGTGCCTGCTACGATCAATAGATTGGCCTGTTGTTGCAGTCCGGGATTCCTGCCAAACGCCGTCACCAGGCCTTTCAGGTTCTTGCGGACCTCGGGGCGGCAGATGGTGAGGATAAGGGGTTTGGCTGGATCGGCAAAGAAACGGTCGATATTCTGTTGCAGGCTGGAAGATATTTTCCTGCGGTCAGGCGGAGAAAAACGTGTCGTATCCGTGCCCGGCGGGATGACGCAGAAGCGCTGGTGGTCGAAATGATGATAAAGACTGTATTGCTCATCGATTTCCTGCTGGGTACTGGTGACGATCATGGAGGCATGTTCCAGCACAGACTCTTCCGCCGCAATGCGGCGCTCAAAATTGAATTGCCGCTCTATTGCAGAAGCCTTACGTCCTGAAGAAAGTAAGCGCTCACGTTTTGGATGACCCAGGGAATGGCCGGTATGTATCTGGGGAATGCCCAGCAGCAAGGATAATTGCTGTCCAACATAGCCTGCATCGGCATAATGCGTGTGTAGCAGGTCAGGCAGGCGCCCTCCCTGGCTGCGCAGGAAATTCAGGCATTGGTCCACCATCTGGTCAAGATGAGGCCATAGCAGTTCCTTGCGCAGATAACGTCTGGGGCCGCAAGGCAGGCGGATGATGCGGGCATGATGGCCCAGAGGCTCTTCCGCGATACGGTAATCCGGGGCCAGGTTGTTATCTTCAATACGCCGCGTAAGCAAATCCACTTTTTCCACTGATGGATGCTTGCCCAGGGCGCGCGCCAATTCCACGACATAGGTGATCTGCCCCCCTGTATCGGCGTCACGTCCCAGCTCAAGATTTTCGGAGCGGATCAATCCATGCATGCTGATCATGAGGATATAAATAGGTCTGTCCCCTGTGCTACTCATTGTTGCCATTCCCTGAGAAACGGCAGGTAGAAATCACTGGAATCCGGTGCTGCGCCACGAATGCCGCAAAGTGCAGCTGCGAATTGATTGGCACGTGCGATCATGGTGGCAGTGGGCCACTCATTGAGTATGCCCATAATGCACACCGAGGCAAAACCATCACCGGCGCCGACGGTATCGACAAAACGTTGGGGTGGTGTCGTGCCTTCAATACGCTGTACCTGATGTTCGCGGTCTATGGCCCATGCTCCCTGATCCCCTTCTGTCACCAGCAGCATGTCCAGGTTGAAACGCTTGAGCAATGCCGAGGCATGCTCAATGGCATTACGTCCAGGCAGACGCAGCATAGTGCCGAGTGTGGCCAGTTCCTCAGCATTGAGCTTGACGATATCGGCGCGCAACAGGGACCGGCGCACGGTATGTTTGTCAAACCAGGGCTCGCGCAGATTGATGTCCAGAAAACGGGGGCTGGTGCCATAGTTGAGAAAATTGTCCACAGCCAGGCGTGATTCCATATTACGCTGGGCCAGCGTACCAAAATAAACCAGTGCCGGCTTGGTTGCCATGGTGACCATATGAGTGATACCGGCGTTGATGTAGTCATATGCCTGGGAAGGCAGAATCTCGAATTGATGGCCGTGGTCGGACATATGCACTTTGACTTGTCCGGTCGGATGCAATGGGTCGATCTGGACACCTGTGGTATTCATGTCCTGGCGCTGCATTTCGTCCATTAACTGACGGCCCAGATCATCCTGGCCGATACGTGTAATCATCACGGGATGCAGGCCAAAAGCCTGCAAATGGCGTGCTACATTGAATGGTGCGCCGCCCAGTACGCTGCCATCAGGGAAGATATCGGCAAGTACCTCGCCGAAAATGGCAATCGAATGGCCGTTGTGTTGCTTGGAGTCGCGTTGAGGTAATGCCACTGTTGCTCCTTATCTATTTATTCGATGGAATTACGAGGCATCATGTAATGCAGCAAGCAACTGATCAATATACACAGTGCTCAGTGACTGCTACTTAAGTAAAAACGAGGGCTTGCCACGGTTTAATTGTTGTCATGTCCGCGTATGGCTCGACTATGACGGACTGTTGTTCTTTGCAGGCCGGATTGATGCCTGTTGTATGCACAGGATGACTTCATGCGTATCAGGTTGGATGGCATTCTTGAGGTGAGGTTCAAAAATTAGTCTGATTTGTCCGGCTAACTGGCATTGCCGGGCATGATGAATGACAGGGAAATAAAAAAACCACAGTTGCCTGTGGTTTTTAAAGTACTTAAAGCGTATTGCTGAACAGCTGCAAGGCCAGCTGGTAGCCTGTGGCAGCGAGCTGCGGGTCGTAACGCTCGCCTTCGTCGCGCATGAAGGCGTGCTGGCCGTTGAATTCGTGCCAGGTGAAACTGAGGCCTGCATCCGTCAATTGCTGGTAAACCTGCACACGGCCTGCGGTCGGGATGTGGTTGTCCTGTTTGCCCCAGATCATGAGCAGTTCGCCCTTGATGTCAGCCAAGCGTTCCATGCTGTGCTGGCCTGGTTTATTGGGGATAACCTGGGTGTGCAGGTCGGTCGCGTAGAAGCAGGCAGTCGCCTTGATTTCCGGTTGCAGCGCTGCGCGGAACGCCAGGTGGCCGCCGATACAGAAGCCTGCGGCGCCGATGTTGCCGTTGAACCAGTCTTGCGTCTGCACCCATTCAATCATGGCGCGGTTGTCGCTGTCGTAGCCTTGCACGTCCTTGGCTGACTTGTCGGCATTGCCTTTGTCGCGGCCTGCATCGTCATAGGCAAGCACGGTGCTGATCGGGTTGAGTTCGTGGAATACTTCCGGCACCAGCACGGCGTAGCCATGCCCTGCCAGGAAGCGTGCGGCACGTTCGATCGGACCGGTTTGCTGGAATATTTCCGAGTAGAACAGGATCGCCGGGAAACGGCCTGCGCCGGCAGGGCGATGCACATAGGTGCGCATGATGCCGGTTGGGGTTTCCAGATCGACGATATGGCTTTGAATCAGCATTGCGTGGCTCCTCCCACAATAGGGTCATTAATCATTACCTATATTCTATCGCGCCATGGAGGATTGGGGCAGGAAAATCAATGGCCGTCAGCCTGTGCTGGGCTGACGGGAGAGATGAATCAATGACCGGATAAGCAGGTTTTCATGAAAGCCTTGCGGGCATCACCGCTCAGTGCTTGCTTACCAGCTTCGGCATTGCAGGATTTCATTTTCAGTTGTTGCGGGTTGCCACTGGCTTCAGGTGTGCCGGATAGGCAGGTCTTCATGAAGGACTTCCGGTCGTCTCCCTTGAGGTTTTTTTCTCCCGCGGAGGCATTGCAGGACTTCATTTTTTCTTGCTGTGGATTGGCATAGGCATGGCCGAAACAGAAGGCGGAAAACAGCAGAACAGTGAGTAAGGATCGCATTGCGATAGTCTCCGGGAATAGTGATATTGTGTCGTCACGATACCATGCTGCTCGCCAGCGGGATGTTCTTTTATGTCAATTGCGGTAAACCTTCTGATGCTCGGTCTATTACCTGCAGCGTGCAGCCAGATGTTGCAGGTATACCAGCAAGAGGGCGATACTGTTTGCGCTGCGCAGGACATATTGGGTGATTGTGGTCATTTCCTTCATCCTTGTCATTGTCGGATATGTGCATGTTGCCCTGGATGCATGGCAGGACAATGAAAAAGAGATGACGGCAATATGACGGGTATGTGCGTATTGAGGAAAGGAGCATGATGGAAAAGAGCTTGTTACATGCAGTAGAGCTTGCGCTGGGCGGCGATTGGAATGGTGCTCACGAGATTGCGCAGGACTCAGATATGGCAATGGCGCACTGGATTCATGCGGTCTTGCATAAGATCGAGGGGGATGAGTGGAATAGCCGTTACTGGTACCGACGTACTTCCCACGAGTATGAGGAATATCCTGACCCGGAGACTGAGCTACGGGCAATTGCAGCAGTATTGAATAGTTGAAAAAGGGCAGGCTGATCAGCCTGCCCTGTTACTTTACACTTTCAGTTGCGGACGGCCGGGTTCCGGCCAGTCGACGTGGAAGAACTGGCCGCGAGGCTGATCTACACGTTCATAAGTGTGTGCGCCGAAGTAGTCGCGTTGTGCCTGCAGCAGGTTGGCAGGCAACGTAGCACTGCGGTAACCGTCGTAATAAGACAGTGCCGCACAGAACGCCTGGGCTGGAATGCCGTTGCGTACTGCCAGGGAGACGACTTCACGCCAGCTGGATTGGCCTTCATCCAGTGCTTCGGTGAAGTATGGATCCAGCATCAGGTTGGTGAGGTGTGCATCCAGTGCGTAGGCATCGGTAATTTTTTGAAGGAAGCGGGCACGGATAATGCAGCCGCCACGCCAGATCTGGGCAATTTCACCGAAGTTGAGTTTCCAGTTGTAGGCCACCTGTGCCTTGTCAATCAATTGGAATCCTTGGGCGTAGGCGCAGATCTTGGAGCAATACAATGCGTTGCGGATGGATTCGATCAATTTCTCACGATCCGCCTCCTGCTGGATCTTGGGGCCCTTGAGGATGGTGCTGGCTTCCACACGCTCATCCTTGACCGTTGACAGTGCACGGGCAAAAACGGCTGCCGCGATGGCATTGGCGGGAGAGCCCAGCTCCAGTGCGTTGGCAGCAGTCCATTGACCGGTGCCTTTCTGGCCTGCGGCATCCATGATCTTGTCCACGAGGAAACCATCTCCTGCCGGATCTTTCTGTTGCAGGATATCGCCGGTGATTTCAATCAGGAAGCTGGACAGCTCGCCCTTATTCCATTCTTCAAATACCTTGCCAATCTCGTCTGATTGCATGCCGAGCAGGTTTTTCATGAGCCAGTAGGCTTCGCAGATCAGCTGCATGTCGATGTATTCGATACCGTTGTGCACCATCTTGACATAATGGCCTGCCCCATCCGGGCCGATATATTCAGTGCAGGCAAAACCACCCTGGACAGGATTGCCAGGCGTGGCACCCTCAATGGGGTTGCCAGTACGCGGATCCACTTTGGCGGCAATATCGCGCCAGATAGGTTCCAGGGAAGACCATGCCTTTTGCGTGCCACTAGGCATGAGGGACGGACCGAAACGGGCGCCAGTTTCGCCACCGGATACGCCAGAGCCGATGAATTCGAGTCCCTTGGCACGTAATTCCTTCTCGCGGCGAATAGTGTCAGTCCAGAGAGCATTTCCGCCATCAATGATGATGTCGCCTTCTTCCAGGAACGGGATAAGCGCGTTGATGGTGACATCCGTGGCACTGCCTGCCTTGACCAGCAGCACGATTTTGCGCGGCCGCTTGATGCTTAACACGAAAGTGGCAAGGTCTTCAAAGCCTTTCAGGTTGCCGGCGGAAGGTTCGTGCTCCTTGGCATGTGCAATGAATTTGCGGGTTTTTTCAGGATCACGGTTATAGACGGAGATCGTGTAACCATGATCTGCGATGTTTAATGCCAGGTTCTGCCCCATTACTGCTAAACCAATGAGGCCAATATCTGCGGTATTTGTACTCATAATGATTGCTTCTTGTTAATGTAAGGTGAATGGAAACGAGAGCCAAACTGACGCACAAGCATATACAACTCGGTAAAACAGCTCCCAAGGCAGACTATAGACCTTTATGGAAAAACCTAAAAGGCAAAGTGGCGGGAATTCTGGAATTTATTGCAGTGTATTAAGCGCTTGTTGCGCGTGCACCGGCAATATGTGCAATCCGCTGTAACCGGCGGTTGAGGGTGTGGCCGGTAATCAGGAACAAACTGCCTGGTATTGTCAGGGCAATCTCAGCAGCAGCGCTCATGGGGATAAAGGTGGCACAGCCCACCAGAGCCAGGCCGATCGCAAGCAGCAAACTGGGTCTGCCATTGCCGTGATGGAGCCATCCTGACCACGCACCAAAGACTGCTGCCGGGAACAAGGCAACGAACAGCCAGAGATGGACGCTGTCATCAAGCAGGAATGACAACGGCAATATGAAGGCCAGCCAGGGCAATACTGTGCAATGGATAAGGCACAGCCAGGAAACAAGATTGCCCATCCTGTCCCAATTGATCAATTTTTGCGTGGAGAAACGAATGATAAAAGCTTCAAAGCAGTTCAGGCAGGTATTCTAGACCAATTGCAACTTGGTAAGCAACATTGTTGCAAAACTATTGTCAGCGACTGTGGTTGAACTGTCCCGGAACAGACTGTTTTGCTTACGAAGTATTACGCAGATTTACCAAACCCTTCAAAACTCAGCCGTACAAGTGCGGGTCTTAGTTCATACCCAAGCAAGATATTGATGATGGAGGTCAAGGTTATGCTGCAGACAACAACAAGCAGAATCCTCACGGCAGGGTTGATTGCCGGCATTTTATTCAGCAGTGCAGCCATGGCAGATCCAGGCCACCGTGGCTTTCGTCATGGCGGCCCCCATATCGGGGTCTATGTCGGACCTGGTTTTTACGGTCCAGGCTGGGGACCTTACTATCCTCGGCCTTATTATGTGCCGCCTCCATATCCTTATTACCCACCTGTGGTGGTGACGCCTGCGCCTGCTGCGCCCCCGGTGTATATCGAGCAGGCACCTCAGCAGAGTGCAGCGCCGCAATCTGCGAATAGTGGATATTGGTATTATTGCGCACCATCTGAAGGGTATTACCCTTATGTGAAGGAGTGTCCTTCCGGATGGCAGAAAGTTGCGCCGCAACCTGCCCAGTAATTGCGAGGAAACATCATGAAAATTGCGATCTTGTTGGCACCGGTCGTGTTGTTGAGCGCCTGCGCCTCGTTACCACCGGATGGCCCAAGCCATATGGCTTTGCCTGGTACGGGAAAATCCTTTGATCAATTCCGCTACGATGATAGCATCTGCCGCCAGTTTGGCCTTGAGCAGAGCGGCTCTGCCAAGGTGGCGGCCCAGGATAGTGCTGTGGCGAGTGCCGCAGTCGGGACTGTGGTTGGTGGCCTGCTGGGTGCCGCTGCTGGTGGTCATCATGGGGCTGCCGTTGGTGCCGGGTCTGGATTGATGATAGGCACAATGGCAGGAGCCGGCATGGCATCCGACTCCTACTACAGTGCGCAGGAGCGGTTTGATAATGCGTACACGCAATGCATGTATGCCAAGGGCCACAAAGTGGCAGTGTCTGCGCGTCTTGCACAGGCACAACAGGCAAGGCCGGCGCAGCGCAATGTAGCGCCACCGCCGCCACCGCCACCCGGTTACCAGGGTGTGCCATTGTCCTCTGCTGTACCACCGGACTATCGAGAATAATAAAAGACTGGATATAGCCATCGTGAATAGATCGGGGATTAATAAGTGTGATGCTGTAATCAGGAGGACATCATGAAACAAGTAACGAAGAGAACACTGTGGTCAACCATGGGTGTTGTATTGCTGGCCACTGTGCTGGGACAAACTGCGGCTTATGCTGATCGTGATGACAGGCGTGATCGTGGTCCGCGGCAGGAGCATCGTGCGGGTCACAACAAGCATGAGCGCGGCGGTAATTGGAAACAGCAGCACCACCATGATAACCGGCAGTGGAATAATAGAGGTCCGCAACGCCCTGTGATTGTGCAGCATAATGTGCATCATCAATATCAATTCCGTGATCATGACCGTGCCTATCTGCAGCGTAACTATGCGCGCAGCTTACGTACAGTGAGATACGATCACCGCCCACATTTCCAGATGGGCTATGCCATGCTGCCGGCTTACCGGCCTTATATCACACCAGTTCCTGCCTATGTACTGCGTACATTGCCACCACCGCCACCTGGCTATGTCATTGGTTATTACCAGGGCTATAACGTGGTCTATGATCCGGTAACGTATGTTGTACTGTCAGCAATAGATTTGCTGGTCAGATAACTTCATCAGGCTGGGGCGGGTTACTGAGCCGCGCTCCAGTCTATTTCTGGCAAGCCAATGCTGTGCAACGCAGCATTGGTTTTACTGTATGGCTTGCTGCCAAAGAATCCACGATACGCTGAAAGCGGCGAAGGATGGGCAGCGCTGATCACGATGTGGTGTGGTGCAATCAGGGAGCGGAATTGTTGCGCATGCGCACCCCAGAGAATAAATACTAGCGGTAGCTCGCGTTGCCCCAGGTCGTGCAACAGTGCATGGGTGAATGCCGGCCAGATTTTGCTGTGCGCCCCGGCAATGCCTCCACGCGTCGTGAGGGAAGCATTGAGCAGCAGAACCCCTTGCCTGGCCCATGGCATCAGGTTGCCGCTGGACCGTGACTGACCTATATCCGCTTGCATCTCTTTCAGCATATTGCGCAGCGATGGAGGTGGCCTGACTCCTTCCGGTACCGAGAAAGACAATCCATGTGCCTGCTGGATGCCATGATCTTCACCATGATATGGATCCTGTCCGAGCAATACGACCCGGACTGCCGCAGGATCAACCTGACGCAATGCTTCGAACCATAATCCACGGCGCGGACGTATATCGGTTTCCATGTCCAGCTTGGTCTTGATGCTGTCGTATTGTGTTTGCAGTTCAGGAATTGCTGCTGCCCAGGCAGCGGGCAAGGATTCTTGATGCAATTGGATGGCGGGGTCGGACATGGTGGCAGGTCAATGCAGGAACGGGCTGCTTAAGGTACTAAATTCATTGATGTTGGGCAAGTGCAAAAGGCGTAATATCCATGTGGGAACATAATGCAATCGAGACAAGCGCCAGACTTGTCAGATGTTACTCAACACTATGGAGAAAACGTGATGAAAATCTTGATCATACTACCTGTTTCACTATTGTTCGCAGGGTCTGCATTTGCCAATACTGAGGGCGATGGTGAGTGGCAACTTACCAAGACCTGCCATATCAATGCGACGGCCATGAACCTGACAGATCAGGTGCGTGAGTATTACCTGAATAATTGCATAGTATCGAACGCCTATGGTGACCAGCCAGCGAACGAGATGCGAAAGCAGTGCCAGATCAATGCTGCGGCGATGAATCTTGAGGGCAATACGCGCTACCAGTACCTGGCATCATGTCTGGCTAGCCAGTGATCAGATAGCGCCGGTATAACCGGCGCATGACTCACGAGGCTGGGTGCACGATCACGGAGCATGTCATGCCGGCAACCAGCTCGACACCTGCCGGGATTTCGTCGATATGCACGCGGACTGGAACGCGCTGGGCCAGGCGTACCCAGTTGAAACTCGGGTTGACGTTGGCAAGTAGCCTGACATCTGTCGGGTTGTCGCGGTCGGTAATGCCGCGGGCGATACTTTCCACGTGGCCCTTCAGGACAATATCGGTGCCCAGCAGGCGGATTTCCACCGGGTCATTTAGATGGATCAGGTGGAGTTTGTGCTCCTCGAAATAGCCGTAAACCCAGTAAGATTTCTGGTCAATCAGTGCCAGTTTGGCTGCTCCGGCCTGGGCGTAATCTCCCGGGCGGACCAGCAGGTTGGATACCCAGCCATCCACGGGAGCACGTACCTCTGTACGTTGCAGGTTGAGTTTGGCATGATCGCGCTCTGCCAATGCCTGGTCGAGGTCTGCCTTTGCAGCTAGCGTCACCAGGTCGGAATCTTCGCGATCCTCGCGGGAGATGACCTGGTCATCCAGCATGGCGCGGCGTGTGGATTGCCCACGCTTGAGGGCCAGTGTGATCTTGCGTTGCTGCAGTCTTGCTTCTGCTTCTTCCAGTGAGTGGTGATAACGCTCGGCATCAATGCGGAACAGCAGGTCACCTTTTTTCACAAACTGGTTATCGCGCACGACGACCTCGGTTACAAGTCCGGAGACATCGCTGGCAATATTGACGACATCCGCCCGCACCCTGCCATCACGTGTCCACGGGGAGTCCATGTAGCGTACCCAGAGCATATGGCCGAGAATGATGGCGACTGCCACAATCATCAGTGTGAGTGAAATGCGCAGGATGTGCTTATACAGGTCTTTCATAAGTATCACCTTTTAATAGATCAGGAGGCCCAAGGCACAGAACAGGCAGCTGAACAGGCTCAGGCGGAATAATGCGCGATACCAGATGAACTGGTACACACCCAGCCATACCAGTACTTTGTCCAGCAGCCAGTACAGCAGCAATGCAGCGATAAATGCGAGTATCAGCGTAGGCATCAATGCATCGAGCAAGGCAATTTCCCTAGGCATTGTTGAGTACTCCTTGTTTTTCTGCGATATCCAGCGAGGCACTCAGTGTGAGTACCGAGTCAGTGTCGAGCAAGGCACCGCGGATGAAATGCAGCATGGCGAGCAATTGCTGGTGGTTGGCGCTAGTCAGCTGCATCCTGATTTCCTGCTGCTGCAGATGCTCAATACTGTCGGTAATCGAACGGATGGTGGTGTTGCGCCATGCTGTGCTGGGCTGCGCGAACAGCTGGGCCAGTTGATGCAGGCTGTGCTTGATGGATCTGCGGATCGAGGGGACGGGAGTGCTGTGTGCTTCTGAACGCAGCGCAATGACGGCCTGGCCGATTTCCAGCGTGGATAATAACCAGTCAACCACTTCCTTGTCCCTGGCATCTGCGACGCGATGCACGGTACCCATGCGCAGCAGCAGTTCGCGGACATTGGTTTCCAGCCTGCTGCGCAGGGGTTGCGCCGGATGCACACATATCTCCTGGATCAGCTCACGCAATGCCTGGGCAATACGGGTGCGTGACCACTGGTTGTTGCTCAGGTCAATCAGGCTATAGAACACACCAGCCAGCATGATGGCCAGCAGGTCGGCAATGGCGGCATTGATAAAGTTGACTGGGTCTGCCGCAAAAGTATTGTTGAAACCGATATGCAGGAAAAACACAATGAAAATGCCTGCGCCAATGACGGCGATGGAAGGCTTGGTCGTCAGCCAGGCCGCCACGATGATGACGGGGCTCAGCGCCAGTGCAAGCATGGCAAAGCCCTGGGCATGGGTCAATAAATGGAAGTTGACTATATAGAGCAGGATGGTACCTATCAGCACCCCGGTGATGAACTGGCGTACCGTCCTTCTGGGAGTGGGCGAAGAGGCAAACAGGGTGCTGCATATTGTGGCAAAAGTGATGGCTTCAACTCCAGAATGCAGGTCGCAAGTGATCCAGAGAAAGGACATGGCAGCAAACACCAAGGCACCCCGTAGACCAGCAAGCAATGCGGTCAATGGATCAAAATGCATGCCCATCCCCGGCATTTTCCAGATTTTTACAGCCGCGGCTTTCTGGGACGTATCCAATCCGGCATAGGTGCTGGTATAGGCGTGCAATTCATTGAGGATGCGCAGGATGAGTGCAGTTCCTGTGGCAAAGTCCAGTGTGTCGCTGCTGGAGAGATCTGCCGGGAGGCGGGATTTTACCTCCTGCAGGTGAGTTTCCCAGTGGTCAAGTAATGTGCTGCTAGTGAGTACTACCTGTCTTGCTTCGTGTTCATCGCGTACTTCACGCTGGTGAGTCAGTACTGCTGCCTGGACAGGGGTAAACAGGGCAAGCAAGTTTTCCACCACCTGTGGGTGTCCGCTTCGGTGCAGGCGCCGCATGAGCTGCTCGAAAGAATGGAGACTGGTGGTCACTGCCATGAATTCTGAATTCAACAGGTTGAGCCGCTGCCGGTAAGTGCGTGAATGATCGCTTTCCATGGAGGATGAGGCATGAAAGATTTCCAGCTCAAAAACATTGCCTACCATGCGCAATGTTTCAGCCCGGGTGGCCGGGGCAGCAAGTTTCCTGCGATCGAGGCTGGTAAGCAAACGCGAGAAGTCGCGGAAGCGGTTGCGTACGGAGTGACGTAACAGTTCGCTGACACCTTGCGGGAACACCAGGGCGCTGACCAGGCTGGCGGATGCAAGCCCGACCATGATTTCCGACAGCCGGGTCATGGCGATATTGAAAGTCTGGTCGGGATTGAGCGTGGCAGGAAGCCCGACAATGCAGAGTGTATAGCCGGCCAATACAAAAGCATAAGATTGGTGGTGCCTGAATACGATGGAACCCGCGGTGCAGAAACTGATCCACAAGGCCATGGATAGCAGGAACAGAATACGCTCCTGCGCAAACAGGGCAATGAGCAGCACGGAAATGATGATGCCTACCAATGTCCCGATCAGTCGATAATAACTCTTGGCAAGTACCATACTGGTACGGGCCTGCATGACGATGGCCACTGTCAGCAGGGCGGTGCGTGGCTGCTCCAGATCAAACTTGAGAGACACCCATAGGGCCAGCATGCAGGCAAGCAATACCTTGCCAATGTAGACCAGGGTCTGGGCATCTTCACGCATCCAGTCACGTACGGCACCCAGCAGCGCATAGCGCCAGCGTGGCATAAGAGAGCGGATACGGAAGTGGTGCATCAGTGTGTTTCGGCAGGAGCTGGTTCAAGACCGCCACCCAATGCCTGCATCAGGCTGGCATAGGTGCTGAGACGGCTGGCTTCCAGGTCAATCAGGACTGCGCGCTGATCAAGGACCTGGCTCTCGGCATCCAGTACCTGCACGTAGTTGGCAAGCCCCGCATGATTGCGGGTTTGGGCCAGCTTGTGGGTTCTTTCCGCGATATGCAGTGCCTCCAGCAATTCAGCATGCTGGATTGTGTCGGATTCCAGTGCTACCAGCTGGCTGCTGATGTCCTGTAGTGCGTGCAGCATGATACTGTTGTATTGTTCAACGGCCAGGTCGTAGGCTGCGGTTCTTGCTGCAAGATTGCCACGACGCTGCCCACCATCGAACAATGGCAATGATATGGCAGGCCCGGCCCCTGCGGCCAGGCCGCTATCGGAAATCAGTTTATTGAAGCCGATGGCCTGGAAGCCGATAAAGCTCATCAGGTTGATATTGGGGTAGAACGCGGCTTTGGCACTGGCAATCCCCGCACTGCTTGCCTCGATGCGCCATTTTGCTGCGACGATATCAGGGCGGCGACCAATCAGGTTGGCAGGCAGAGAGTCGGGAAGCCCAATGACGGCGTTGAGGGAAAGAGCCGGATGATGCAGGTGTTCGGTAAATCCTGGTCCTTCACCTGCAAGTGCCGCCAGTTGTTGCTGCATCAGGGTTACATGTTCGGCACTGGCCTCCAGCTGTGCCCTGAGGACAGGTATCAGGGTTGCGGCCTGGTTGACTTCGATTTCCGTACCCAACCCTGCGGCCAGTGCACGTTGCAGGATGTCCAGGCGGTGTTGGGCAATTTCCAGCCTCTCCTTGGCGATTTCGTGTAATGCATATTCCCGCGACAGCGCTATATATTGCATCACCATCGCGCTGCTCATGCTCAGTTTGACCTGTTGTGCCTCGGCTGTTGCCACTTGTACCTGGCTCAGGGTGCTTTTCCATTGCTGTTCGCGCTGGCCCCAGAGATCAAGGTCATAGCTGAGATTTGTTGTGGCCTTGTTATTCCATTCCAGGTGTCCGCCCCAGGGTGACGGAATGAATTGCAGGCTGGTGAAGCGTTCGCGTACCAGGGTGCTGTTGATGCTTGCCTGTGGCGCGCGTAATGCGCCCACCATCTGCGCCTGTGCCTCAGCCATGGTGATTCTGGCGCGCGCAGCCCGGATGTCCGGATGTTGTTGCAGGCTGTGAGCCACCAGCTCATTGAGTTGAATATCCTGGAAAACCTGCCACCATTCCTGTTGTGGCCATGGCAGGTCATGTCGTGCCTGGGTGATTGCTTGCCCTGTGGCAAGTTCATCGACGGAAGTGGTTGTGGACTTGGGATCAATGCCATCCATGCTGATACAGCCGGAAAGCATGGCAGGCCCAAGCAAGCTGGTCACATATGGAATCAAGCCATATGCGGAATGGACAAGCTTGCGGAAAAAGGACACAGCTAGTTTCTTCAGGCTAGAGATTTTTCATGATGTCTGCATTGGCACCCAGTGACTGCATATGGCGTACAACATCCTGGCGATGTTGCAGGGAGAGCTGGGACATGAGGGTCGTGACGTTGGTGTAATAGATGGGCATGACTTCATCTAGTTTCTGGCGCCCGGCGGCTGTCAGCTTGATTTTGAGTTTGCGCCTGTCCTTGCGGTCAGTCAGGCGGCTGACCAGGCCTTCATGTTCCAGGCCATCGATAAAGCCAGTCATGGTTGCCTTGGTGACACCTGCTTTTTCCGCCAGTTCAGAAGGAGATGAACTGAGGTTGTCTTCGCGCAGCAATAATACCAATACCCACCAGCGTCCCTGTAACAGGCCGTGCTGGGCGAGCATCTTATCCAAGGCCTCAGACAGGTTGGAGGCGGCGCGCAAGATATTGACGAACTCCCAGATGGCCACGATATCGGCACCAGGGTAATAGCCAGAAAATTTTTTCAGCGACTCGGAAGTCGGCAGTTCTTTGATCAATAGCATGATCCAAGAATAATAGTTAGGAACCTTATATTATGTCAATGGCCTGATCGATATTTTCCATTAATTTCTAAGGTTTCGCGCTGGTATCCGGCTGCGATACGAGCAATTGGAGTTGTTGTTTGTAAAGTGTCAGGGTGCGGGCAATGACATGCGGATCATGGCTGGATTTTGCCAGTATCAGAGCACCTTCCAGCATGGCAATGTAGAGTTCCGACCAGGCAGTGGCATCCAGTGATGTGAGTGCTTGCTCGGTTTTGAGCTGTTCGAACATGCTGATGAGATCATGCCGCCATTGTGAAAAATAACTGCGGGAAACGGCATACAGGTCCGGATTGGTGTCTGCCAGCCCCATGGTGAAGATTGCCAGCATACAACCCTGGCTAAGTTGCGGGTCCTGGTAAGTGGTCATGGCGTGGTCCAGGTAGGCACAGATTTTGTCCAGCTGGGCCGGATAATGCCGGTGAAGGATGTCTTCCTGCCGGTTAGCAGCATCTTGCCAGAACTGTCGCAGCACAGCTTCGCCCAATGCCTCTTTATTGGGGAAGTGGTGAAAAAAGCCACCCTTGGTGATATCGGCCTGTGCGCAGACCATGTCCACGCTCATGGCAGAAAAGCCGCGCGACAGAATCAGGTCTCTGGCGACATACAGGATGCGTTCGCGTGTGGAGGATGTTGTCTGCTTGGACATGGTCGTTTTCCGTGAGGTATCTATTCTACTGTGTAAGGAATGGATGAGGCTATTGACAAATCTGTATACTGGCATAACATACCAACTGGTCGGTATTTTATAGAATAGGCAGGATAAAGCAAATGATGACACGCGTATTCCTGGGATGTTTGATGGCTGTGGGTCTGATGTTGTCCGCAGCGGGGCATGCCGAGGTCAATGACCAGAAATGGCAGAGCATGCAGCATGACATGTTCCAGGGGAAAACTCTCGAACAGGGAGACTTTATCAGGATTACAGCACCCAAGCGTGCCGAGAGTGGCGCTCAGGTGCCCTTCTCTTTCTCTGTCGATTACCCAATGACGGAGCAGCAGTATGTCAAGGCCGTCACTGTTGTTGTGGATGCCAATCCGGTGCCCCTGGCAGCGGTTTTCCACTTCAATCCGAAGAGTGGCAAGGCTGAGATCGCAACACGTATCCGGCTGGAGACAGATTCACTGGTACATGTGGTGGCAGAAACCAGTGACGGGAAGTTGTACGTCAATGCAGCGGCAGTCCGGGCCAGTGGCGGTTGTGGTGGCGCGGTGGATGGTGATGAGGAAGAGGCCAAGCGCAATGCTGGCAAAATGCGGCTGGCGCTGGATAGTGAGGATACTGAGCAGGATCTGCGTCATGTCAAGTTGCAGATCAAGCACCCCATGTTCACGGGTCTGCAACGCGACCTGGTTTCACAAGGTTTCCGTCCTGCGTTCTATATCAGCAAGATCGATGTGCAATACAACGGTGAACCTGTGTTGCAGGCTGATACTTATATCGGTATCAGCGAAGACCCCAATATTCGTTTTCCCTTGATTGTCGAGCGGGATGGTATGCTTACCGTCACGATTCATGACAATGAAGATAACGAATTCAGCCAGAATCTGGCAGTAAAACGTTAATTACCCATTATTCATGACAGGAGATCAATACGATGCCGAAATTTATCATTGAACGCGAACTACCCGGTGCTGGCAGCCTGGGCAATGCGGACTTGCAAGGTGTATCAGCCAAATCCTGCAGTGTGCTGAAAGCACTTGGGCCGGAAATCCAGTGGGTGGAAAGCTATGTGACAGATGACAAGATCTATTGCGTGTATATTGCCCCTTCCGAAGAGCTGATACGTCAGCATGCCAGCGAAGGCGGTTTCCCTGCCAATCGCATTTCGCAGATCAAGCGCATGATAGACCCGACGACAGCAGAATCCTGATGCGCATCATCCTGACAGTGCTGCTCAGCCTGGTGGGGGTGACTCCACTGACTATGGCGGGCCAGGCGGATAGTCATATACGCTCGTTGGCTGCGTCCTGTGCAGCCTGTCATGGATATGAAGGAAAAAGCCAGGGCGAGACACCCAGCTTGGCTGGCATGCCGCCTGACCAGTTTCTTGACCGTATGCGGCATTATCGCGATATGGACGATGATGGCAGCGTGATGAACCAGCATGCCAAAGGCCTGACCCGGGAAGAAATCTCCTTACTGGCTGGTTACTTTGCCTGTGTAGTGCCGGATGGTACGGCCTGTAATACATATCGCCAGAAAGCAGACGGACAATGAAGCGTCGCAGTTTCAATCAATTAATGCTAGCCGGCTTAATACTGCCCGGGATGTGGCGCAATATAGCCAGTGCTGGCGGCGCGCCACGGGTTGTGGTCGTGGGTGCCGGCTTTGCCGGGGCGACAGTCGCCAAGTACCTGCGGCTCTGGAGCCAGGGGCGTGTGGAAGTCACCGTGATTGAACCTGGCAGTGGTTTTGTCTCCTGCCCGGTCAGTAATCTGGTGTTGGGTGGCAGCAGGCAGATACAGGATATTTCACGTTCCTACGATGTGCTCAGGCAGCATGGTATTCAAATGCGGCAGGCGAGCGTGACGCAGATTGATGCCGGGAAGCGACAGCTCAAGCTGGATGATGGTACTCACCTGGGTTATGACAAGCTGGTACTGGCACCCGGGATCAGCTTTGACTACAGCCATCTGAATGCCGTGACCGGGCTGGATTTACAGCAGCACTTCCTGCATGCATGGAAGGCCGGGGCACAGACTGTCGCCTTGAAGCAGCAATTGCAGGCTATGCCCGATGGTGGTGTGTTTGCCCTGACGGTGCCTGCCCTGCCTTATCGTTGTCCACCAGGGCCGTATGAACGCGCGTGCCAGGTGGCCTATTACCTCAAACAGCACAAGCCACGCTCCAAGGTGCTGGTGCTGGATGCCAACCCGGCCATTACGTCCAAGCGCGCCTTGTTCGAGAAAGCCTGGGCAGAGCTTTATCCCGGCATGATTGAATACCAGCCAGTCAGTGAGCTGAAGCAGATAGACCCGGCCCAGCGTATGGTGCGCACCACCTTTGATACATTCAGGTTTGATGTGCTCAACCTGATTCCGCCACAGACGGCGGGCAGGATTGCGCTGGATAATGGGCTGGCCAATGCAGAGGGGCGCTGGTGTGATGTGGACTATGTCAGCTATGAATCAAAACAGGCGCAGCATATCCATATCCTCGGAGATGCCCTGGATTCCGGCTTACCCAAATCGGCACATATTGCGACCTCTGAAGCCAAGGTGTGCGCCAGCGCCATCATTGATATCCTGGCCGGACAGGCGCCTGACCCGGCACCAGTGTTCGCCAATACCTGCTACAGCTATGTCAGCGCAGATGAAGCCATGCATGTAGCCAATGTATATCGATACGATGAGAAAAGCAGGGAAATGAAACCCGCTCCCGGCGGCGGCGTTTCAAAGCAGCATTCCGCAGGTGAAGCGCGTGAAGCACGGTCATGGGCCAGCAATATCTGGCACGACGCGCTGGGTTGAGCTAGGCTCGGTTTGACAGGAACAAGCCTCCCAGAATTGCCGTGATACCGACAATATGGAACAGGTGCAGGTTTTCCCCCAGCAATGCCACTGATAACAGGCTGCCAAATACCGGCATCAGGTGAATAAACAGTCCCGCACGTGCCACGCCAGCATATGCCACGCCCAGTGTATACAGCGTATAGGCAATCACCGATGGGAAGATGCCGACATATGCCAGTGCCAGCCAGACCTCGTGGTTCCATTGCGGTGTGATGCCATGCACATGCTCCCACAGAAACAGTGGCACCAGCAGGATCATGGCCAGGATGATCTGTATGCCCATGAGCCCCAGGCGGTTGATGCTGGCCGGGATATCGCGCAACCAGAGTGTATAGAACGCCCAGCACACCATGGCCAGAAAAATAATGAGGTCGCCGCTGGAGAACTCCAGCCTGAGCAATCGCGCCCATTCTCCGTGCAGGATGATGGTGAGCACGCCACACAATGACAAAGCCAGGCCAATGACTTGCCAAATATGCAGGCGCAGGCGATAGAACAAGGCACCGAACAGCAGAATCAGCATCGGGATGCAGGAGTTGAGCAGAGTGCCATTGGTGGCGGTAGTGAAATGCAGCCCGCTGTAAACCAGGGTATTGAATGCTGCTACTCCGGCCAGTGAAACTGCCAGCAGGCGCCAGCGATACTGCCAATAAAGTGGGTAGTCGCGCCGCATGGCCGGGTAGGCAAATGGCAGAAGGCAGCACAAGGCGATCAGCCAGCGGCCCAGTGACAGGGTAAACGGCGGGATTTCCGAATGCACTGCCCTGCCGACAACAAAATTGCCGGCCCAGAACAGCGGGGGCAGGACCAGGATCAGGAAAAGTGTCAGCGCAGATGGCCTGGATGGCGAGGTGGCAGGTATCGACATGGCAGACAGTATAAGTTACTTGATGGGGAATGCATCCTGTTCATGGCTGAACCATGCGCCCAGTTCACGCTGTGCGATGTCGATGAACGCGCGCAACTTGGGAGGCATGAAACGCTGGCGTGGATATACCAGGTGTACGGCGTCCTGCTGTGCCTGCCATGCAGGCAATATCCGCTTCAGTTCACCGGTAATGAGGCCGGGTTTGCAGAAATAAGTCGGCAGCAATGCCACACCCTGCCCGTTCAGGGTCATATGGCGCACGATTCCGATGCTGTTGGCCATGGTAACGTTCTTGAGGGGAATGGTGATGCTGTCGTCACCTTGCCTGAAAGTCCAGGTATCCCGGCCCATGGGGCTGAATTGCAGACAGTGATGCTGATTCAGGTCCTGGGGCGTGAGCAAAGGCGGTGCCTGGTCAAGATAATGCTGGCTGGCGAATAACGCCCAGCAGGCTGTGCCCAATGGCTTGGCAACCAGGCTGGAATCACGCAGCTCACCTGTCCTGATGGCTGCATCTATTCCTTCGGCGACCAGGTCCACATAACGCTCTGTCAGTACCAGCTCCATGGCGATGGCTGGATATTGTGTCTGTACCTGCTGGATCAGCCCTGCCAGCAAACTGTCGCCAAGATCGGCAGGTGCTGTGATCCTGAGCCTGCCTTGTGGCTCTTGCCTGCTGGCATCAATCGCCGCTTCGGCTTCCAGCATGTAGCCCAGCCCCAACGCAGCATGATCGAAATAAGCCTGGCCGGCTTCGGTCAGGTTCAGGCGCCGGGTGGTGCGTTGCAGTAGCGTGACGCCCAGGCGCCGCTCAAGCCGCGCAACGCGGGTGCTGATGGTGGAAACGGGTAGTTGCAGCTGCCTGGCTGCTGCGCTGAAACCACCTGCCTGTACTACTTTCACGAATACCGCAGCTTCGTTCAAGTCCACAATTATTCCATTAAATGAAAAGTAATTTCATATTTAACCATCTAGTGCGGTAAAAGTCTTGTCTTTATAGTGGGAGACATCAACATTCATTGCAGGAGACAACATCATGAAAAAACTTGCATTCATCAAACGCAGCAATGGTCGTCATTGGGTCGGAGATGGTTTCCCTGTGCAGAGTATTTTCTCCTATCGTGATATTCACGAGGAAATGTCACCGTTCCTGCTCATGGATTATGCCGGTCCTGCCAATTTCGAGCCTACCGAGAAACGCCGTGGTGTCGGGCAGCATCCACACCGTGGCTTCGAGACCGTGACCATCGTCTATGACGGGCAGGTATCGCATCATGACTCCACTGATTCAGGCGGCACTATAGGTCCTGGCGATGTGCAGTGGATGACAGCCGGCTCAGGTATTGTGCATGAAGAGTACCATGGCGATGACTATGCCAAAACCGGCGGTGCGTTCGAAATGATTCAGCTCTGGGTCAACCTGCCTGCCAGGGACAAGATGACCAAGCCGGGCTATCAGAGTATTACGCAGCAGCAAATCCCGGAAATCGCACTGCCAGGCCATGCAGGCACGGTGCGCGTAATCGCCGGGGAATATGCCGGCAACCAGGGTCCTGCCCGTACTTTCAGCCCGGTGAACGTCTGGGATGTGCGATTGAATGCCGGTAGTACCACGGCATTCACATTGCCTGAAGGTCACACCACTGCCATCTTTGTCCTGCATGGTGCAGTTGGCGTGGGGGATGTGCATACCATCCGTCCGGAAGAGCTGGCAGTCATGCAGCGCGAAGGCAGCGAGCTGGTGCTGGAAGCGCAGCAGGATACGACTTTGTTACTGTTGAACGGGGCGCCATTGAATGAACCTGTGGTTGGCCATGGCCCCTTCGTCATGAATTCCTGGGAGGAAATCGACCAGGCAATCAGTGACTATAACAATGGTCGTTTTGTCTCTGCTGCTTGATGACCTGGAATAGACAACATTTTTTGATGAAAAGAGGAGAAACCCATGAATAAGCCTTATGTACGCCTCGATCGTGATAATGCTGCAGTATTGCTGGTGGATCACCAGGCGGGATTGTTATCCCTGGTGCGGGATATTGAACCGGACAAATTCAAGAACAATGTATTGGCGCTGGCGGATGCCGCCAGGTATTTCAATCTGCCAACCATCCTGACCACCAGTTTCGAGACCGGCCCCAATGGCCCGCTGGTCCCTGAGCTGAAAGCGCTGTTCCCGGATGCGCCTTATATCGCGCGGCCGGGACAGATCAATGCCTGGGATAACGAGGACTTCGTCAAGGCCATCAAGGCGACTGGCAAAAAGCAATTGATCATTGCCGGGGTGGTGACGGAAGTCTGTGTGGCCTTCCCTGCCCTGTCTGCCATTGAGGAAGGCTATGAAGTGTTCGTGATTACGGATGCTTCCGGCACTTTCAATGCCATGACCCGCGATGCTGCCTGGGAGCGCATGACGGCAGCTGGTGCACAACTGCTGACCTGGTTTGGCGCAGCCTGTGAGCTGCACCGCGACTGGCGACGTGATATCGAAGGCCTGGGTGCGTTGTTCTCCAACCATATTCCCGATTACCGCAATCTCATGACGGCATACGACACACATACCACTAAGTGAAGTTGAGAAACCGGCACGTGCAAGTTTGTACGTGCCGGTTTTGCAAAATCAGCAGGACATTTCCACGCATGCTTCATGCCTGCTCATGTCAGGCGAAGCAGCGCTATCCGCTTAATGGGATTTTTGTAACATGTCCTTGTTCGGCAGTATCTTGCCGTTGGTATATGTCCGGTACAGGGTAATGGCGGCTTCGCGCAGTTGAGTGGCATCCGTGCTCAGGGCGGGGTGTGTCAGCGACTCTTCCTTGAGTTTATAAACCGGTTGTAATTCCAGATTGTTGAGGGAGGACAGCGATTCAAATGTCACGTGACCGATGACAGCATCCTCCTGATAGAAATTCACATTGAATATCTGCCGGACACTGATGTCGATGATGCTGCCGTTTTCCAGTGTGATGCGCTGGTCGCGTTTGTTCAGGGGCTGGATATTCAGGATGGGCATGGGCACTGGGTCCTTTGTACAGTATCTGGTGGGTTGTGCAGTCGTGATGCCGGGCATTATGGTGAAAAATGCCCGGCTGGAACAGACGCAGAATATGACTGGATATGCAGATCAGATGACTTCGTCCACATCCGTGGCAATGGCGGCATACAGGTCGCGCGTGGCAGCCAGTGCAGCAGCATGTACCTGGGATGCCGGAATTAGTTTGCCATCTGCACCAGGCAGGGCACGGGTTGCCGTGGCGTTGGCTACAACGGTAGGGGCGTAGCCTAGATTGAAACCACCGTGTGCGGTGGAATTGATACACATATGTGTCATGAACCCAGCCAGGACAATATTCTTGACGTTCTGTGCTTTCAGTACTTCATCCAGCGTGGTGGCGCAGAACGAGTTGGGATAGTGCTTGGTAATCACGGTTTCACCTTCCACTGGAGCCACGATGTCTGCAATCTGGCCAATGCGGGCACGAATGTCATAAGGGCTGCCCTCACCTGCATCATGCTGGATATGAATGACAGGTACCGAGAGCGCCCGTGCCCGGTCCAGCAGCCGCCTTGCCTGTACCAGTGCGTCTTCCACGCCTTCGAGCTGCATGATGCCTTCACGATAGGTGTTCTGGCAGTCAATCAGGATCAGGGTCGCATCGGCCAGCCTGGAGGGTGTGTGTCCCAGACCCAGCAAATCGCGCAGTGTGGTGCTCATGATTCAATCTCCCGTCATCGATCAAGGTGACATACTGACCTTTTTAACGAAAGTTTTCAAACCTGCGTGATAGTGGCTGGGGCGATGCATACACCTGGCATGAGATTCATGAGAAAATCGCACCATGTCACGAACCATCTATTCCCTGCTGATTTATCTGCTATTGCCATTTGCCCCCTTGCGCCTGTTATGGCGTGGCCTACGTCAGCGTGAGTACCTGCAGCACTGGGGTGAGCGTTTTGGTTTCTTCTCGGTGCCGGTATCCGGGCCGGTGATCTGGATGCATTGTGTGTCCGTCGGCGAAACCAGAGGAGCTGCACCGCTGATCAGGGAGTTGCAGCAACGTTATCCCAAACACCAGATCCTGTTCACCCACGCCACGCCTACAGGCCGCGATGCTGGGCAGCAGCTGTTTGGCGATCAAGTCCTGCGCTGCTACTTGCCCTACGATACGCCGGGTGCCGTGGCGCGTTTCCTGCAACATTTCCAGCCCAGCCTGGGATTGCTGATGGAAACCGAACTCTGGTTCAATCTGATTGCTGGCTGCAAGGTGCGCAATATTCCCCTGTTGCTGGTGAATGCACGCTTGTCGGAAAAATCTGCCCGTGGCTATGCTCGGCTGGGGGCGGTCGTCAGTGACGGCTTGCGCGAGTTGACCGCAATTGCCGCCCAGACAGCACAGGATGCCAGCCGTTTGCAGGCACTGGCTGGCGGAGAAGATGGGGAAAATGCACTGGCGGTCGAAGTGGCGGGTAACCTGAAATTTGATGTGACACCACCTGCATCTGCAGCAGCATCGGGAGATGAGTTGCGCCACCTTTTCGGCAGAAATCGTGCCGTATTCCTGGCAGCCAGTACCCGTGATGGTGAAGAATCCATGATCCTGGATGCCGTGGCCGCTGCTGCTGTTCCCCGCTTGCTAACCGTGATTGTGCCACGCCATCCCCAGCGGTTTGACGAGGTCGCCAACCTGTTGACGCGCCGGGGCATCCATTTTGTCAGGCGTTCACGGCTGGATACCGGCGTACCTGCCAATGTGCAGGTGGTGCTGGGAGACAGCATGGGAGAGATGTTTACGTACTATGCTGCTTGCGATGTGGCATTTATCGGTGGCAGTTTGCAGCCATTGGGTGGGCAGAACCTGATCGAGGCGGCTGCGATGAGCAAGCCAGTATTGATCGGGCCACATACCTTCAATTTTGCGGCGGCCACGGAAATGGCAGTGGCTGCGCATGCTGCCTGGCAGGTGCGTGATATTGCTGGCCTGGCTGCTGCGTTGCAACGCTTGTATGGTGATCCGGAATTACGGCAGACCATGAGCTGGAAGGCGCTGGAGTTCAGTACCAGCGCTGGTGGGGCAACGCAACGTGTGGTCGAGATGGTGTCGCGTTACTTGTAACAGCCTCTTATCGAACGAGCCGGGAGATGGCTTTGAACGTCTCCCCTTCGGCAACGCCCAGCCATTCAAATACGATGGATTCCGTATTGCTTACCATAATGCCGGCTTGGCGCAGCCTGTGTATGGCATTGTCCTTGTTGAGCGGGTTGCGGGAAAGCACGGCATCCTCGGCAAGGATGACCTGGTAGCCCTGCTGTTGCATATCCAGTGCGGTTTGCAACACGCAGATATGTGCTTCCATGCCGGTCAGGATAATCTGCTGGCGTGCAACGTCCAGCGACTGGCGGAATTCTGGCACTGCCTGGGCAGAGAAGGCAACTTTCTCGATATGGGCGGCATCTGGTGTCAATTTGCTGAGATTATGCAGGGTACTCCCCAATCCTTGCGGGTATTGCTCAGTATAAGTGACGGGAATCTCCAGTAACTGGGCAGCCTGGAGCAGGATGCTGCAATTGCGGACCAGGGAGAGCATGGCATTGGCTTCCATTGCGGCTGCAAGTTTCTCCTGGACGTCGATGACAAGCAGCTGGCTTTGCGCGCGTATGGCGAGGTGGGCGTAGGACATGACATGGACTCCGGTTATGGCGATGGATCGTTGGCTAGCACCAATCGCTCATTGACTTCAGCAAGGTCGCCTTCATTCAGCAGGCCGACTGCAGACTTGAGCCGCAACACGTTCAGGAGATAGTTATAGCGTGACTGCAGCAAGTCCCGCTTGGCCGTGAAAAGTTGTTGTTGCGCGTTGAGGACATCCACACTGTTGCGCACACCGACTTCATAACCCAGGTTGGTCGAATCAAGCTGGCTCTGGCTGGAATTGAGCGCCTGTTCGTAGGCCTGCACCTGGGCTACGCTGCCAGTGAGATTCAGGTAGGCCTGGCGTGCATCGAGCTCCACTTGCCTGCGAGCCGCTTCCACTTCATCAGCCGCTTTCTGCTGATTGGCAACCGCCTCCCTGATGCGTGAGGAAACGGCGCCCCCTTGATACAGCGGGATATTGAGCTTGAGCCCGATCGTGGCATTCTGCAGGTCGCTGCCAAAGCCGTTGGCGCTGCCGCCAGCACGGGTATCAGTATAGCTGCCGACCATATCAAGCGTGGGCCAGTGGCCTGCATTCATGCGATCCACCTCCTGTGTGGCAAGGCGCAGTGCCTCCTGCTGAATGCTGAGCGACAGATTGTTCTGTTCGGCCAGTGTGACCCATTGTTCCATATCCAGTGGCTGTGGCGGACGTGTCTGCAGGTCCTGGCGCACAGTGGCCAATCGTGTGGGCAGGCGGCCAATAATGGCCTGTACGCTGCGCTTCCGCACTTCGTAGTCGTTGAGTAGCGTGATTTCCTGTGCCTTGAGCAGGTCATACCTTGCCTGGGCCTCGTTGACATCCGTAATGGTGGCAGTCCCTACCTCGAAGTTGGCTTTTGCCTGTTCCAACTGTTGTGAGATTGCGGCTTTCTGGCTATTGAGCAGATCAATCTGGTCCTGCGCGATCAATACATCGAAATAGGCCTGTGCGCTGCGCAGCATCAGGTCCTGTTGCGCCAGTATCAATTGTTTGTCCGCCTGGGAAACCTGGGTTTGCGCCTGTTTGTATTGCACCCAGTTCTCCTTGCGTAGAATGGGTTGCGTAAAATTCACCCCCATGCCGAACACTTCAAAGGATTCATGTCCTGCATTACGGAACACGGCATTCTGTCCCAGATAGCGGATGTCAGTTTCGGAGTGGCTGGCATCAGTCGTGAAATTGACAGTGGGACGGTACAGCGCCTTGCCCTGTTCAATTTTTTCCTGCATGGCCAGGTTGCCATGCCTGGCTGCAGACAGGGTGGGATCACTGGATATGGCTATTTCATAGATATCCAGCAGGTTCTGCCCTTTTTCTGCATGTGCCGTATTGCTGATGGCGAGTGCAAGCAATGGAATAAAAAAACTGGCTAGTTTCATGTTCTCGATCCTGGATCAGCTGACATGGCTGCTAAATACAATGGATTGGTCGAGACGCATTCTAACCCGATACCGGGCACAGAGGACAACAGGATCAAGCTGTTGGAACAGTATGCGCAGACAACGCGAGTGTTATCCGCGCATATGGTCAGAAGGCAAACTGTTGCGGCTGGGGAGCGTTTTCCAGTGGTGGCAGGCAGGTCTCGAAAATTACATCCTGGCGGAAGCTTTCCTCATTGATGCGCCGGATCAAGGTGGCTTCCATGACGGGAGGCTGGCCGATGACAGCAAACAGCCGGCCATTCATGCGCAGGTGCTGTGTCGCTTCTGGCGGCAGCGCCAGGGAGCCGGTGAAGACGATGACATCATACGTGTCATTGCCATGCCAGGTGTTGACGCCATCCCCTACATGCAGCGTGACATTCTGTATACCTTGCTGCACCAGTTTCTCATGGGCCTGGCGGCTTAACTCGGCATTGATTTCGATACTGTGGACTTCATGTGCCAAGGATGCCAGCAAGGCCGTGAAATAACCGCTGCCCGTACCAATTTCCAGTACCTTGTCTGTGGGCTGGATGGCGAGTGCCTGCAGGATGCGGCCTTCCATTTTCGGGGAAAGCATGGTCTGCCCGGCGCCAATCGGGATCTCGATATCGGCAAATGCCAAACCACGATACTGGTCCGGGACGAATTGCTCACGGGGCACCCGGCTCAACAGGTCCAGTACTGTGCCATCCAGAACCTCCCAGGGGCGGATCTGCTGTTCGATCATGTTGAAGCGGGCTTGTTCTACATCGTGGTGCATCACATTATCCATCACATGGGTATCAGTTTGCCGATTATAGCGCCCGCAGGTAGAGATTCAAGATAAACCCTTCGCAGAGTGCAGGAAATGTAATATTGATGGTGGGCGCACACTTTCGCTGGCACCCATGTATGACAGGGAATATTCAGCCAGTTGTTTGATATCGGTGCCGAATGTGCTTGATTCCATCATGGATTTAACGTAAATTTTACCCATCGCTAGGGGTCTACTGTCATTGTCTTCGACTGAGTTGAAGACAGGATGGTAGTGAGAGTTACCCTTTGAACCTGACGTGGATTATCCCACCGTAGGGAAGCGGATGCAGGTTTCAATGGGTTTCCCTGTCTGGTGTTCTTCCAGCAACCTTGAAGCTTCGCGCGCTCCCTGCTTTTTTCTGGAGCATTGTAATGAACGCCATTGACAAGAATCAGCACGAGAAATTCCTCAACGCAACCGCAGAGGTTGACCCAGGCACAACGCAGCCATTCACCAATTCCCGCAAGATTTATGTCACAGGTTCACGCCCTGACATCCGTGTACCGTTCCGTGAAATCAGCTTGTCTGATACGCCATCGGCATTTGGTGCGGAAAAGAACCCGCCTGTGGTGGTGTACGATACTTCCGGACCTTATACCGATCCTGACGTCCGGATTGATATCCGTAATGGCCTGCCTGCGCTGCGAGCTGGCTGGATTGCCGAGCGTCATGATACCGAGCAACTGGACGGCCCGACTTCAGCGTATGGGCATGAACGCCAGACAGACCCCAAATTGGCTGATATGCGCTTCAACCTGACGCGCAAGCCATTGCGTGCAAAGGCGGGCAGGAATGTGTCGCAGATGCACTATGCGCGCCAGGGCATTATCACTCCGGAGATGGAGTTCATTGCCATTCGCGAGAATCAGCGCCGTGAAGGCATGAGCGAGCTGCTGCAAACCCAGCATGCAGGCCACCATTTTGGCGCCAGCATCCCTCAGGTCATCACTCCCGAATTCGTGCGGGATGAGGTAGCGCGTGGCCGCGCAATTATTCCTGCCAATATCAACCATCCTGAAATTGAGCCTATGATCATAGGCCGGAATTTCCTGGTCAAGATCAATGCCAATATTGGTAATTCCGCCATTTCCTCCAGTATCAACGAAGAGGTGGAAAAGATGGTCTGGGGTACACGCTGGGGTGGTGACACTGTGATGGACCTGTCCACAGGCAAGAATATCCATGAAACCCGTGAATGGATCATCCGTAATTCTCCCGTACCTATCGGTACCGTGCCCATCTACCAGGCACTGGAGAAAGTGAATGGCAAGGCCGAGGACCTCACCTGGGAAATCTTCCGCGATACCTTGATCGAACAGGCGGAACAAGGTGTGGATTACTTCACCATCCACGCTGGCGTGCGTCTGGCCTATATCCCGATGACAGCCAAGCGCATGACCGGCATTGTGTCACGCGGTGGCTCCATCATGGCGAAGTGGTGTCTGGCCCACCACAAGGAAAGCTTCCTCTATGAACATTTCGAGGATATCTGCGAGATCATGAAGGCATACGATGTCAGCTTCTCACTGGGGGATGGATTGCGGCCAGGTTCCATTTATGACGCCAACGACGAAGCCCAGTTTGCTGAATTGAGGACACTGGGTGAGCTGACCCAGATTGCCTGGAAACATGATGTCCAGTGCATGATTGAAGGGCCGGGTCATGTGCCCATGCATATGATCAAGGAAAATATGGACCTGCAGCTTGAACATTGCGGCGAAGCGCCTTTTTATACCCTGGGGCCATTGACGACGGATATCGCGCCTGGCTACGACCATATCACTTCCGGGATCGGAGCGGCGATGATCGGTTGGTATGGCTGCGCCATGCTCTGCTATGTGACACCCAAGGAGCACCTGGGGCTGCCAGACAAGGAGGATGTGCGTGTTGGCATTGTCACCTACAAGATTGCGGCGCATGCGGCTGACCTTGCCAAGGGGCATCCCGGCGCGCAGATTCGTGACAATGCCTTGTCCAAGGCACGTTTCGAGTTCCGCTGGGATGACCAGTTCAATCTTGGCCTTGATCCGGAAAAAGCCAAGGAGTTCCATGATGAAACCTTGCCGCAGGAAGGTGCCAAGCAGGCGCACTTCTGTTCCATGTGCGGCCCGCATTTCTGCTCCATGAAAATTACCCAGGACGTACGGGATTATGCTGATAAGCTGGGGGTGGATGAGCAGGCAGCCCTGAATAAGGGCATGCAGGAAAAGGCGATTGAATTCGTCAAGCGTGGCAGTGAGGTTTACCAGAAGGTTTAATTCCATTATCAAGCAAATAGTAAAGGCACGCTACGCGTGCCTTTACTATGTCCGTGCCTCATATGATTGTCAGGAAAATCCTTGAAATAAAGGAGCCTGCAGCTGTTTTTCCAAATATTCCAGGGTTTCAATAAGAGTTGCATAGTACGTAATTTGATATATAATGATATTTATTCTCATTTGCAATGACGACACATCCTTTTTATCTTGGATACTTTCAAGGCTTTATATACTCACCACCATGGCTGGCTCAATAACTGGCTACGCAAGAAAATGGGTAACCAGTCTGATGCTGCCGACCTGGCGCAAGATACCTTCATGCGGGTTTTCCTGAGTGGCCACGTGGATAGCCTGCATGAGCCACGTGCTTTCCTGACTACAGTAGCAACTGGATTGTTATCCAATTTTCATCGTCGCAAGAAGCTGGAGCAGGCCTATCTTGAGGCGCTGCAATACTTGCCTGAGACGGAATCCCCTTCTCCTGAGGTAAAAATCATAATGTTGGAAACCTTGGTTGAGATTGATGGTCTGCTTGATCAACTGCCATATAAAGTACGTAGGGCGTTTCTATTGTCCCAACTCGACGGCATGAGCCAGGCAGAGATTGCCCGGGACTTGGATGTGTCAATATCCACGGTCAAGCGCTACATTGTGCAGGCGGTACAGCAATGTTGTTTTGGAGGAACGAACTAAATGGGGAACAAGTCAGAAGCAGCCATTTCCTCCAAAGTCAGCCGGGCAGCAGCTGAATGGCTAGTGGAATTACAGTCCGGACAGGTGAGCCAGGATATTCGTGAGCAATGGCAGGCTTGGAGAGCCGCGCACCCGGATCATGAGCGTGCCTGGCAGCATATTGAAATGCTGGGGGACAAGCTGGGCGGGTTGTCGCCTTCGGTGGCGCATGCGACGCTGGCACCGCGCGGATCGTTCAAGCGCAGGCGTGCCATCAAGACACTGGCCATGCTGCTGTTTGCAGGTGGCAGTGGCTGGGTTGTACAGGACAAGTTGCCGTGGTGGCAGCTGGGTGCCGATTACAGCACCAGTGTGGGCGAGCAGCAGCAAGTAGTGCTGGATGATGGCACAGTCGTGGAACTCAATTCTGCCAGTGCCATCAATGTGGCTTATACACCGCAGCAGCGTATTGTCATGTTGCTGCATGGGGAAATTCATATTGTCACGGCACATGATACGCAGATGCGGCCATTTCTTGTTGCCAGTGATCAGGGCAGCATGCAGGCACTGGGTACCCGTTTCACGGTGCGCCAGCTGACCAATGAAACGGATGGCCCTATCAGGATTGCTGTGCTGGAAGGTGCTGTGGAAGTGTCGCCCACTGATATGATGACCCGTGTACGCTTGCAGGCTGGCGAGCAACTGTCATTCAGCCGCCACATGGTCACGCCGGTTGAAACAGCAGTCCCGCATGATACGGCATGGCTGCAACGCATGCTGGTGGTTGATGATATGCCATTGGGCGAGTTCCTGGCAGAACTTGGACGCTACCGCAAGGGTAGTCTGGCTTGTGATGACAGTATCAAGGATCTCCGGGTCAGTGGTACCTATCCGCTGGAGGACACCGACAAGGTGATTGATATGCTGCGGCAGAGTCTGAAGCTGGAAGTGCGCATGCTGACGCGCTACTGGGTACGGTTGATGCCGGCCTTGGCATAAATTCTGCCCATTATTGAGCTGTTTTTGATTCTTGTGTGGCATTGGAAATAGAGCACCTGTTTTCATTCACATTTCAAGAGAAAATCAATGCAGCCACATCAAGCACCATTACGTCTGAGGCTGGGGCATAAGCTCCTGGCACAGGCACTTTCCACATTCCTCTTGTTCAGTACTCCCTTGTTGGCAACAACGACATGGGCGGAGACCGCCGCCAGGCAATACCAGATTCCTGCCGGTTCGCTCAAGGAGGCCTTGGCCCAGTTTGGCCGCGATGCGCAAATCATGCTGTCGTACAGCAATGATCTTGTTGCCGGGCTGCACAGTCATGGCGTGCAGGGTGCCAGCTCTGTGCGGGACGGCCTGGAGCAATTACTGGCGGGGACAGGCCTGGAAGCCGTAATGCAGGAAAGTGGCGGATATATATTACGCAAGGCAGCCCATCCATCTTCTGGCAGCACGGCGGGTGTGCTGGATGAGGTCAGCGTTAGTGCTGCCAAGGACCCTACTACGGAGAACACCGGCGCTTATACGACAAGTGCGACTGGCGCTTCTGCCAAGTTGCCCATGTCATTGCGCCATACACCACAATCGGTGAGTGTGATAACCCGCCAGCGCATGGATGACCAGAACCTGACCCAGTTGCAGGATGTGCTGGAGCAAACAGTCGGTATCAGTGTGGTGCAAAGCGGCTATGTGGGTGCCAACTGGAACACGTTCCAGTCTCGGGGATTCACTATCAATAACTATCTGGTGGATGGATTGCCGCTTGGAAGCGGTTTCCAGCAGATGACGAATGACATGGCTTTTTATGACCGGGTGGAAGTGTTGCGCGGTTCTTCGGGATTGATGGTGGGTATCGGCTCGCCTGGAGGCAGTATCAACTATATCCGTAAAAAACCTACCCGCGATTTCCAGGCGTCCGTTACTGCGCAAATGGGGTCATGGGATAATTATCGCGGCATGCTGGATATTTCCGGCCCGTTGAATGCTGATGGCGGCGTACGCGGGCGTATTGTGGCCGTCAAGCAGGACAGTGGTTCACACCTGGATCGCTACGGCCTGGAACGTGAGATGCTGTATGGCATTGTGGAAGCCGACCTGAGCCCTGAGACTCTGCTGACTGTCGGCGTGGAATACCAGAACCATGAAACGCATGATTCTCCCGAAGCCGGTTTGCCACTGTTTTACAGCGATGGCAGCCATACCAATTGGAAGCGCTCCAAGAACCCGGCTGCACGCTGGGCTGCCAGTGAAAATGAAAAGCTTGCTTTCTTTACTTCGCTGGAGCATTTTTTTGCTAATGACTGGCGCGCGAAAGTGCAGTTCAACCATATACGCCACAGTTACGACAGTATCATCGGTTCGGGCGGCTCAGGCAGTCTGGACAAAGATACCGGGAGTGGTATTTCATTGTGGGGTGGCCGCTGGAAGGCAGACCCAATAGAGCAGAATGCGCTGGATGTGTATGCCACTGGCCCATTCACCTTGGGTGGCCGCCAGCACGAACTGGTGTTTGGCATGAACTACTCCCATATCGAGCAGGACAATGATCCCTCATATTCGCTCTGGCATTATATTGCAGTGCCGAATTATGGCAGCTGGAACGGAAGTGTGGCGCAGCCTGATATGTCGCCAGTCGGGCGTTATTCTGATCTCACCCGCCAGTTCGGTGGCTACCTGACTGCGCGCTTCCATCCGACAGACCAGTTATCCATCCTGACAGGTGCCAGGGTCACCCACTGGCACCAGGCAACCGAGTCAGTGCCCTATACCGGGACCTCCAGTGCGACCAGTCGCTCTGAAACCGGCGTGCTAACACCTTATATCGCCGCAACCTATGATGTGACGGAGACAGCTTCGCTGTATGCCAGTTATACCAGGATCTTCAATCCGCAAAGCTACCGGGATCGCAATGGCAGCTACCTAGAACCTGAGGAAGGCAACAGTTATGAAGTGGGCGTGAAACATGCTTTTTATGGTGGTCGCCTCAATACCAGCCTGGGCTTGTTCAGGGTCGAGCAGGATAATCTCGCCGTACAGGATGGCAATTTCCTGGCCCCGGACGGCGGTGTGGCCTATCGTGCCGAGCAAGGCACTGTCACCAAGGGCTTTGAGGCCGAGGCCAATGGAGAGCTGGCGCCAGGCTGGCAAGTGAGTGGTGGTTATACCTTCCGTATTTCCCAGAACGCGGATGGTGACAAGGTGCAGACCGTCACGCCGCAGAACCTGTTCAAGTTGTTCACTACTTATACCCTGCCCGGTGCCTGGAATAAACTCACTGTCGGTGGTGGCGCCAACTGGCAGAGTCGCATCTATACCAATGACACCGGCCCCAACCAGGAGCGCTTCACGCAGGGCAGCTATGCGGTAGTCAATCTGATGGCGCGCTATCAGTTCGACGAGCATTTGTCGGCGGCGCTGAACGTGAACAATGTGTTCGACAAGGTCTATTACACCAATACCGCCGCAAACATGGGTTTCTATGGTACGCCGCGCAATGCCATGCTCACATTGAAATACCAGTTCTGAGTGCATGAACTGCCGATGCAGTGAGAATACTGTATCGGCAATGCCGGGAATGCACATTATTGGTGCCTGATTTCCTTCAATCTGCCTGAAGGAAATCAACCGGCAACATTCTCTCTTCTTCCTTTTTCACTTCCTCATCGCGTTATGTCTTAGGCTACTGCCAGTCCCGGCGCAGGATTGGCGTTCCTCTTGCATGTCTGGTACTCCGGTGCTTGCCCGCATATCCGCCATGATGATGCAGCCGAAATGCACGGTAATTGTGCTTAAACAATGCGGATGCACATTTTTGGTGCTTTTGATATGTTTCTCATTAAAGGTAAAGGATGCCAACTGTATGATGGGTGGCGATATAAGGCTTTGTTTTTAAAATGGATACTAGGGAATTGTCGGAGGCGGAATAAAGGGTTTTGTGCTGTGGCACGTTCATTGCTTATCAATAAGCCCGGCGCAAGCTGGGATGCTTGCTGTGGCGATTAGTTGACAATATATCACGCCTTGGTGCGAGGTATAGCAACGCCACCGGATATTAATGAAATTGCTGGAGAAGCACATGAGCACCATCAACAGTTCGCAGAGCGAGAATACTTTTGGCTTGTATGACAGTTCCCTGGAAAAGGATAACTGTGGCGTTGGCTTCATTACCCGCAAGGACGGGGTGCAGACGCATGATGTACTGGTCAAGGGGCATGAAGCGCTGTGTACGATTCCTCACCGCGGCGGTATGTCCGCTGAGGGTGTGGGCGATGGCGCCGGGGTTTCCCTGGATCTTTCCCTGTCATTTTTCCGCAGATTGACGGGCCAGCCACTGGAAGCCGGGCGTTTCGGGGTGGGTAATTTCTTCCTGCCATCTGATGCTGCAGCGTATGAACATGCTGAAGAAGTGATCCGCAAGGCCCTGGCGGACAAAGGTCTGGATATACTGCTGGTACGGGATGTGCCAGTGGATAGCAGTGCCATCCGTCCTGCCGCAGTGCGTTATCAGCTTCCCATCCAGCAATGGATATTTACTGCACCTGAAGGGATAGATGCACAGGAGTTCGATCGCTGTATCTACCAGGCGCTGCTCGCAATCGAGGAACAGGCCTATACCGAAGCTGTATTGAGCGGCCTCTACCCCCTGTCGATGTCCGCGCATACACAAGTGCTCAAGGGACGCCTGAACTCCAATGAAGTGATCCCGTATTTCCATGACCTTATGGAAGAGGATCATGCCGTGCACACCATGTATTTCCATACACGGTTCTCCACCAACACTGACCCACACCCAAGCATGGCGCAGCCATTCCGTATGATGGCACACAATGGGGAATTGAACACTGACCGCAAGAACCGCATTGCGGAAGCTGCGCTGGCGCGTGCGCGCAATGGCAAGATTTTTCGCCCCAAAGGCCAGTCCGATAGCTCGCGCCTGGACCAGACACTGAATAGCCGCCTTATGGATGATGGCCTGGACCTGGTGACTGCCGTGGTTTCCATGATGCCGCCAGCCTGGGAAAATGATGCGACTCTGCCGGACAACGTCAAGGCGATGCTGGAATATTTCTCACTCTATGAAGAAAAGAACGACGGCCCCGCAGCGTTGATTTTCGGTAATGGCAGCGTGATTGGTGCGCGTCTGGACCGCCTGGGCCTGCGCCCCTTGCGTAGCGTCGAGACCGAGGAATACCTGTGTGTCATGTCCGAGGCTGGCCAGATCAATTTCCCACCAGAAGATGTCTTGCGCCGTGGCCGTATCGAGGCGGGTGGCATGTTGTATTACGACCATGGTGAAAAGCGTTCCCGTGGAACACTGGAAACCCTGGAAATGCTGGCAGGCAAGCGAGATTACGCAGCTTTGCTGGAGCAAGCCCGCGTCACCCTGAAGCAATTGCCTGCGGTACCTGCAGAGGTTGCTGGATCGCCACAGCGCTATCATGGCGACCTGACCTTGTATCAGCGCTTTGTCGCGAATTACTACAATCAGGAAAGTTTCAAGTTCATGATGGACCCGATGCTGGCAACCGGCGCGGAAAAGATTTCTGCCATGGGTTATGGCAATGCCATCAATGCATTGAGTGACCATGAAGGTGGCGTGGCCCATTATTTCTCGCAACGTTTTGCCCAGGTGACCAACCCACCACTGGATTCCATCCGTGAGGCGGATGGCATGACCTTGCGCGTGGCACTTGGTGCCAAGCCCAACATGAACAAGGGTAAGGGGCGGCAGATCGTGATTGATTCGCCTATCCTGAGCCATCTCGACATGCTCAAGTTGCGCGAGCAGAAAGAAACGCCATATCGATACTTCGAATCGCTGTACACCCAGGTGGCTGGTGATGAGGCTGCAAACGCGCGCGCGCTGGAACAGGCCATAGACAACCTGGCGGAAGCGGTAGTGGATTTTGCCCGTGAGCAAGGTGGCATTGCCGTGATTTCTGATCGTCATGTCTCTGCCAGCCAGGCAGCCTTGCCATTGCTGCTGGTCGTGTCTGCAACCAACCAGCGCCTGATCGATGAAGGCCTGCGCCTGGATGTGTCATTGATCGCGGAAAGTGGCCAGATCGTTTCCTCGCACCATGTGGCGGCGACACTGGGTTTTGGCGCCTCTGCCGTTTACCCGCTGGGCGTGCAGTTGCGTGCGGAAGAAAAATACGGCGCCGATGCTGACAAGGCATTCAAGAAATACGCCAAGGCGGCTGAAAAAGCGCTGATGAAGACCATGGGCAAGGTGGGTCTGTGCACAGTGGAAAGCTATATCGGCGGTGAATTCTTTGAGCCCAATTTCCTCAATACCAATGACCCGGTCTTGCGCAAATACTTCCCCAACCTGAAGACGCCAGTAGGTGGTGCCGGGTTTGTGGATATTGCCAACATGACCGTGAACTGGCATCAGGAAGCACTTACTATCACTGACGAAGGCAGCATGCCGTTGCTTGGCTTGTTCAAGGAACGCTCTGAAGGCGCTGGCCATTCGTTCGGTACTATTGCGGTGCGTGGTTTTGTTGAGATGACGGAAGAGAAGATTCATTTCGACAAGCAAGGCAAACAGCCTGAAGATGAATTCCTGCGCCTCATGACATTGTCCCGCCTGGAAGATGCATTTGCCCTCAAGAAGGGCGAGGCTTTCAGCAACGGTAGTTTTGATCGCCTGAGTGCAGAAGTGATCGACCAGATCGGCGTCACGCAGAGCTATCGCAGTTTCTCCCATTCGATGGCAGAAGAACGTGCCAAGCGCCCTTCTGCATTGCGGGATGTGCTGGCGTTCCCGGCGGATGTGACCAACCTGAAGACTGCAGATGAATTCCGTGCCGTGCTGGGACGTTTTGCGGTTGCAGGCAATAACAGTATTGCCGTGCGTGGCCTGCAGGCCCAGATATTGGGTAATGACCGTTTCAGCCTGCAGCTGACTGGCACCCAGGCTGGCGATATTTCCCGCTTGTCTGAATTGGGGCAAGCACTGGTGGCGCACTTCGGCAAGGCAATCAGCGGACACTGGCTGGAAGGCAGCGTCCTTACAGTTGAAGCCACTGGCAAGGCAGCAGAATATTTCGGGCTGCTGCATGTGGCGCCTGAAAGTGTGCCGCTCAATGAAGTGCAGCCAGCCAGCGAAATTACCCGCAGCTTCGCTTCTGGTGCCATGAGCCATGGTGCTCTGGTCGCTCCGGCGCACGAGGCTGTGGCGCACGGTACCAATATGGTCGGCGGCATGTCCAACTCCGGCGAAGGCGGTGAGCATATCTCACGTTATGGCACTATCCGTGCTTCCCGCATCAAGCAGCTGGCTTCTGGCCGTTTTGGTGTCTGGGCCGGGTATCTGGCCGACCCCATGCTGGAAGAGCTGGAGATCAAGATCGGTCAGGGCGCGAAGCCCGGGGAAGGTGGTCAGTTGCCATCTCCCAAGGTAACCGTTGAGATTGCGGCTGCGCGTGGTGGCACGCCGGGAGTGGAGCTGGTTTCCCCGCCTCCGCATCACGATACCTATTCAATCGAAGATCTGGCACAACTGATTCATGACTGCAAGGCGGCGCGCGTGCGCGTGATCGTCAAGCTGGTCTCGTCAGAAGGCATAGGGACGATTGCCGTGGGCGTTGCCAAGGCTGGTGCTGATGTGATCAACGTGGCAGGTAATACCGGCGGTACTGGTGCTGCATCCGTGACCAGCCTCAAGTACACCGGCCGTGTTGCGGAAATCGGGATTGCCGAGGTGCACCAGGCATTGTCTGCCAATGGTTTGCGTGACAAGGTGATCCTGCGTTGCTCCGGCGCACACCAGACTGCCAGTGATGTCGTGAAATCCGCCATGCTCGGCGGGGACAGTTTCGAGTTCGGCACGACAGCGCTCATGATGCTGAAGTGCGTGATGGCGAAGAACTGCAACGTCAAGTGTCCTGCCGGCCTGACAACCAATGCTGAAGTATTTGATGGTGACCCGCGTGCACTGGCGCAGTACCTGGTCAATGTCGCGCATGAAACCCGAGAGATTCTTGCTGTTATCGGCCTGCGCTCCTTGCGCGAGGCGCGCGGACGCTCCGACTTGTTGCAGTTGCTGGATCATCCGGCTGCCGTTGGACAGCTTGACCTGCGTGCCATGTTGACGATGGTGCCTGAGGTAAAGATTGAGAATCCGGTCTATATGGAGAAGGATTTTGAGCTCGATGACGCGTTCGTCGATGTGTTGCGCCAGGCACTGGTGGCTGATCGTCAGCTGGAAGTGCATCTTGGCGAAGGCCGTGCGCTGAATAACCGCAACAAGACTGTAGGTGGTCAGCTGGCGATTGATATCGAGCGATTGCTCAACCATGAACTGACAGCCGAGCAGGCATTGCAGTTGCCTGCGGTAGCCATGGATCAGCGTGGTCGTCGCTTCCTTAAGCCTGATAGTGTCAAGGTCAGCACCACTGGTTCTGCAGGACAGTCCTATGGCGCATTCTGCAATGATGGCATGGTCATGCATCACAGTGGCACGTGTAACGATGGCGTGGGCAAGGGGCAATGCGGCGGCACCATTATCGTCTCCTCTCCTGGCGGCGGTTCCGAGCAGGCCGGCGGCAATGTGCTGGTCGGTAATTTTGCGCTGTTTGGCGCAACAGGTGGTCGCCTGTTTGTGGAAGGTCAGGCTGGTGACCGGTTTGCCGTGCGTAACTCCGGTGCTACTGCCGTGGTCGAGGGAGTGGGCGATTTCGCGTGTGAATACATGACCAACGGCGCTGTGCTCAACCTTGGCGCATTCGGCAAGGGTTTCGGTAACGGCATGAGCGGTGGCTTTGCTTATCAATATGATCCGTATGGTGAGCTGGCTGGCAAGGTTGCTACAGACTCCGTGCTGCTTGGCAATATCACTGATGACAATGAAATGGCACGTGTACACAGCCTGGCGATCCAGCAATTGTTGCAATGGCACCTGGAAGCCACTGGCTCTGCGCGTGCGGCATGGTTGCTGGAAAACTGGGAAACCGAGCGTCAGAACTTTGTTTTTGTCATGCCACGCGCCCTGCTGCTTTACCAGGACAGCGAGGAAATACTCAAGGCCAAGCCGCGCAAGGACTTGCTCGAAGAGTTGTCCACAGCATTGGCGGCCTATCAGGTACGCAAGTTCAAGCTGGCATACCGTGATGGCAAACCCGTGGCTGGTGGCAAGGTGCCAGGTCACGGTGAGGCGGATTCAGAGGAAATGTTCGAGCTGCTGAACAATTACACTGTGCTCAACATGGCACAACAGGTGGCACTGGCCAAATTGCCCCATATCAGTGATGTGGCTGATCCTGCCGTGCAGAAAGCCGTGCGTAACCTGTTGCTGACCGAGGATTTCCTGCTGATGCAGAAATTGCAGCGTTATGCGCGTGAAGCCATCGAGGGCTACAGTGACCTGGAGCTTGCAGTGCTGATTGCGGACAAACGCCTGAGGGATTACAAATCGGCATTGGACCTGCGTAATATTCTTTCCATGGACAGCCCGGGTACCTATGGCTGGATTATTCACCAGAGTGCGAAGAACGTTGCGCAGATCGGGGAATTGCCTAGCCTGGAAGGCTTGTTTGCCAAGGCATCCATGCATGAACTTGTCACTACCCTGAGAGCTCATTGATAATCACGTAATTCATAACACATGCCGTGCTTGATGCACGGCATGCATTTGTTGACGACCAGATAATGAAAATTCCTTATATCCCTGAAGATTCCCCGTTCAACCAAGACCAGAAAGCCTGGCTGGCTGGTTTCATGGCGGGCCTGCAAACCCGGCTGTTAGACATGGGCGATTCGGCCGCGCGTGCCAAGCCGCCAATTTATATCCTCTACGGCTCGCAAACCGGCAATGCCGAAGGATTGGCACGTACTGCCGCAGGCAACGCCAAGCAGCACGGGCTGGAGCCAGTGGTGAAGGCGCTGGACGAGGTGGAACTGGAAGAGTTTGGCAATATGCGTCGGGTGATGATCATCACCTCGACTTACGGCGAAGGTGAAATGCCGGACAATGCCCAGTTGTTCTGGGAGGCCTTGTCCGCCGGACATGCCGAGCGCATTGAAGAAATGAGCTTTGGTGTGCTGGCGATAGGTGACACTGGCTATGATGGTTTCTGCGAAGCTGGTAAGAATCTGGATACCCGCCTGGAGCAGCTGGGTGCCAAGCGCCTGCTAGCGCGTGTTGACTGTGACGTGGATTTTGAAGAGCCTGCGAACACCTGGATTGAGGCAGCTCTGCCCTTGTTTGCGGAAGTGGAAGGTGGCCCGGATGAAGTGGCTGCCACTCCTGCAACAGAAGTGGCAGCACCAGTGGCATCTGCTTATAACCGCAAGAATCCTTATGCCTCTGCATTGGCGGTCAATCGCCGCCTTTCTGGCCAGGGTTCCGGCAAGGAAATCCGCCACTATGAGTTTGACCTCGGTGACAGTGGCATTCATTACGAGGCTGGTGATGCGCTGAATGTGGTGCCGGAGAACAACCCAGAACTCGTGAGCCTGATCCTGGAGCGTCTGGATGCCAAGGCAGATGCTGCAGTGGCTAAACATGACCAGCCACTGGTGGAATTGCTGGCTCGCAATTTCGAGATTTCCACGCCTTCACGGGAGTTGATTGCGGCTGTTGAACAGCGAGCAGGCAATGAAGACCTGAGCCGTATTGTGCAGAGTGGCGACAAGGCGGCGCTGGAGCACTGGTTGTGGGGCAAGGATGTACTGGACCTGTTGCAGCTGAATCCATCCCTGGCGTTGAGCGCGGATGAGTTTGTGGCGCTGCTCAAGCCCCTGCAGCATCGTGCTTATTCCATTTCCTCCAGTTCTCTGGCCAATCCGGATCGCATCCACCTGACCGTGGCCAGCGTGCGGTATGCTTCCGCTGGCCGGCAACGTGGCGGCGTATGCTCCACCTATCTGGCCGACAGGGTGCAGGAAGGTGATACTGCCGGGATTTTCCTGACAACCAACAAGTCCTTCCGCGTGCCTGTGGATAAGAGTGCGCCGGTCATCATGGTTGGCCCGGGTACCGGTATCGCACCGTTCCGGGCGTTTCTGCAGGAACGTCGCGCGTCTGATGCAGATGGTCGCAACTGGCTGTTTTTCGGTGACCAGACGCGAGCCAGTGATTTCATCTATGAGGATGAACTGACTGCCATGATGAAGGATGGTGTGCTCAACCGTCTCGATCTTGCCTTCTCGCGCGATCAGTCTGACAAGATTTATGTTCAGACCCGCATGCGGGAGAACGGTAAGGAGTTGTATGCCTGGCTACAGGATGGTGGCCATTTCTACGTCTGCGGCGATGCCAGCCGCATGGCCAAGGATGTGGACCAGGCACTGCATGATGTGGTGGCTGAACATGGTGGCCTGGATGTAGAAGGCGCGATTGCTTACGTCAACCAGCTCAAGCGCGACAAGCGTTATCTACGCGATGTTTACTAATATCTCGGATATTAGTTGATTATCATCACGGGGCCTTCGGGCCCCGTTTCTTTTGCCCTGACTGTTGTTGTGTCTGCGCTGTCGCCCTGGCCAGGCACCCTGATGAGACGGAAATTACAATTTTTTTGTCCTGCAAGGTGTCCTTTTTTCATTCTCGCGTGTCATTACTAGTAAGAACGTCAAATTTTCTGACAACAACAAGACAACAAGGAATGAATATGGTGAAAGCAAACAAGATCAAACTGGGTATCCAGGCCATGATGGCGACATTACTGCTGGGCAGCATGACAGTAGTCCAGGCGGATTACCTGTGGTTGGAGCCAGCTCAGGATGGCATGCATGCCTATTTGGGCATGCATGAAACTTCAACCAAGGCTGACCTTTCCAGCCTGAACGCACCGCGCGCATTCCTCACGGATGGCAAGGAATTGGCGCTTAAGGCAGGCAAGGAATACCTGCAGGTGGCCGCCGTGCCAGCAGATATGCGCGTGACGGCGCAGGTCGTGGAGCAGGACAATGTGTTGCATTTTTACCAGGCACGCTTCGGGCGTCACGAAACCAAGGCCGTGAATGATCTGGAGTTGGTGCCTACCGAGCCAGGCGGCAAGACATTCAGGCTGATCTGGAAAGATAGTCCGGTAGCAGCTTCCCAGGTGAATGTAAGCACCAGTGATGGCTGGATACGCACCCTCAAGCCAGCTGAAGATGGCAGCGTGACCCTGGATACCCCATTTCCAGGCCTGTATATCCTGGAGGTGACGGCGCGTGTTAATGGCAGCATGACGTATCAGGGCAGGAAATTTGAGGATGTGCGTCATACCGCTACCCTGAGTTTTGAGGTCCAGCCCTAGATGAGATTGCGACAGCGCAGGTGGACATGGCTGCTATTGCTGATTGTTGGTGCGATGGCGGCATGGCTGTGGTGGGGCGGCAGGCCACAGAATGCGTTTGAAACCGAACTGGTAAAGCGCGGGGATATTGAGTACAACGTCACTGCCATAGGTACTTTGCAGCCACTCAGCTATGTGGACGTGGGAGCGCAGGTATCGGGCCAGATACTGGAGCTGCATGTGCAGCCCGGAGATTATGTGGCAAAAGGCCAGCTGCTGGCAGAAATCGATCCGCGTGTGCCACAGGCAACAGTCGATGCTGGACGCGCTGCGCTGGCCGGGTTGCAGGCCCAGCTGGAAGAGCAGCAGGCTCAATATCAACTGGCCAACCAGCAGCAGGAGCGTCAGCAGCGCATGCATGCCGAAGGGTCAACCAGGACTGAAGATGTACAGCAGGCTGAAGCTGCCCTGAAAACTGCTGCGGCAAGAATCAAGAACCTGGAGGCGCAGATTGTGCAGACCCAATCGACCCTGCAGGGGAATGAAGCCCTGCTCGGGTTCACGCGCATCTATGCCCCCATGTCAGGTACCGTGGTGTCCGTGGATGCCAAGACTGGCCAGACATTGAATGCTACCTACCAGACTCCTACCCTGTTGCGTATTGCAGACCTGTCCGCCATGACTGTGTGGACAGAGGTTTCCGAAGCTGATGTGCGTCATGTCAAACCCGGCATGGCAGTTTACTTCAAGACGCTGGGCGGAGATGCCAGGCGCTGGAACGGTACTGTGCGCCAGGTGTTGCCGGCACCACCAAAGCCAGAGGGCAACAATACGTCCACGACGCAGACACCAAGCAGCAACAAGGTGGTGCTGTATACCGTATTGTTTGACGTGGATAACAGCGATGGTGAATTGATGCCGCAAATGACCGCCCAGGTGGCGTTTGTCGTGGCTTCGGCACAGAAAGTACTGACAGTGCCGGTAATGGCGTTGGCGGAGGTGGGAACCGCTGCGAACCAATATCAGGTGCGAGTGCTGGGCAAGGATGGCAAGGCCAGCTGGCGCAAGGTGACTACCGGAGTGCGTACTCGCTTGCGGACAGAACTTGTATCCGGGCTGGCTGAGGGCGAGCAACTCATTATTGCGGACAAGGCTCCGCAACCCAGTCCCTGGAGATTCCAGTTTTGAATGAACGCATGCCGCTGATCTCCCTGCGCGACATCCGCAAGCACTTTGGCGGTGGTGATAAGCCACAGGTAGAGATATTGCATGGTATTTCGTTGGATATTCATGCCGGGGAGTTTGTAGCCATTGTCGGTACGTCAGGTTCCGGCAAATCCACGCTCATGAATATCCTGGGTTGTCTTGACCGCCCCAGCGCTGGTACTTACCTATTCGCAGGACGCAATGTTGCAGGCATGGATGTGGATGAGCTGGCTTGGTTGCGCCGGGAAGCCTTTGGCTTCGTCTTCCAGGGATACCACCTGATTGCGACTGAAACCGCCCAGGAAAATGTGGAGATTCCTGCGCTCTATGCCGGCATGCCGGAACATGAACGCGCCCAGCGGGCCCGATCCCTGTTGGCGCGGCTGGGGCTGGAAGAACGCTTGCAATATCGTCCCAAGCAGTTGTCCGGCGGCCAACAACAGCGTGTCTCGATTGCGCGGGCGCTCATGAATGGTGGTCGCATCATTCTCGCAGACGAACCGACAGGTGCGCTGGATTCACGCAGTGGTGAAGAAGTCATGCGTTTGCTCAATGAACTTGCGGATGCCGGTCATACCATTATCCTCATTACGCATGACCGTGATGTGGCGGCAAATGCGCGCCGGGTGATAGAAATACGCGACGGTGATGTCATTAGTGATACCGGCGTCAATCGTGTCACAGAAAGCGCCGGCAGTATGCCGGTCTTCACGCTGGATGAGCAGGCATCTACAGCGCAGTGGCAAGGGGATATGCTGGAAGCCTGTCGCGCAGCCTGGCGTGTGATGTGGGTCAATCGTTTTCGCACGGCCCTGACATTGCTTGGCATCATCATTGGGGTGGCATCGGTGATCGTCATGCTGGCAGTAGGCATGGGCACCAAGGAACGGGTGGTGGCGGAGCTGGGTGCGTTTGGCACCAACCATATCTATGTCAGTCCCAAGCGCGAAAGCTCGCGTGTGCCTGGACGTGGCATCAATTTGTCTGACCTGGATGCGCTAGAGGAGCTGCCGCAGATTTCCTATGTGTTGCCCAATTTGTCCGGCAGCAAAGTCGTGAGGTACGGCAACCAGGATGCCCAGACCAGAATCAAGGGCACACGTGCCGCCATGTCACGCATGTTGTCCTGGCCTGTGGTGGCCGGTGCCTTCTTCAGCGAGGAGGATGACCAGCACATGGCGACTGTGGCTGTGCTGGGGCCGCGGCTGGTCAGCAACTTGATGCCAGATGTGGAAAATCCGGTGGGGGAAACAATACTGATAGGCAATGTGCCATTTCAGGTGATTGGCGTGCTGGGCTCCAAGGGAAGCGTGACCGGGGACGAAAGTGTGGATGATCTGGTGATCATTCCCTACACCGCAGCTGCCATGCGTGTCTTTGGCGAACGTGATCCTACATATGTCACGCTGGAAGTGAGTGATATGGCACAAGTAGATGCAGCAGGAAAGGCTGTGGAAGAGTTGCTGTTATCGCGTCATAGAGTCCGCGATTTCAATGTGGAGAACGCCGCCGCTTCCATCGCTGCCCAGGCCAAGACACAGGGCAGCATGAGTATGATGCTGGCCATGATCGCAGTGATTTCCCTGCTGGTCGGCGGTATCGGGGTCATGAATGTCATGCTTATGACAGTTCGGGAGCGTACCCGTGAAATCGGTATCCGTATGGCAACTGGCGCGCGACAGCGTGACATTCTTCAGCAATTCCTCACTGAGGCCGTGCTGGTGACAACCGTTGGTGGTGTGACTGGCGTGATATGCGGCCTGGCAATCGGTACTACCCTGGTTTTTCTCGGCATGCCGGTCATTTTTTCCCTGAGCGCGATTATTGGTGCTTTCCTGTGTTCTGTCGTTACTGGCCTCGTGTTTGGATTCATGCCTGCGCGCCAGGCCGCCCGGCTGGATCCTGTGGTGGCATTGGCGAATGAGTGATATGAGAACCCCCACTTTATTTTGTCTGCTGCTGTTATTGGCTGCTTGCAGCAGTGTCGCACCTTTGCAGCCGAACCCTGATGACGGGCTGGCACAGATGCCGCAGCAATGGCACAACCAGGTCAGTGCAGGTGGCGCCACATTGGATGAAGCCTGGTGGCGAGGATTTGGCAGTGCGGAACTGCTTGCACTGATCCAGCAGTCCCAGACTGCGAATTACGACCTGGTCGCTGCAGTGGCCCGCGTGAGTCAGGCACAAAAGCTGGCTATCATGGCAGGAGCACCACTGTTGCCTGAAGTGACAGCGACAGCCGGTATTGGGCGCCAACGACCATTGGGAGGTAGCAACGCTGCAACGCTCAGTACGTATTCAACAGGGTTGGCGGCCAGCTATGAAATTGACTTCTGGGGTAAGAATCGTGTGGCTTACCAGGGAGCGCTGGCACGTCTTCAGCAGAGTGAATTTGACCGTGACAGTATGCGCCTCACCATTACTGCCAGTGTTGCCAATACATGGCTGGAAGTCGCGGGACTGCGTGGTCGTACGGAAATTGCCCGCCAGAACCTGGCAAATGCCGAGCAAGTGCTGGTCTTAGTCGAGTCCAGGTACTATGCTGGCGCGGCCAACCAGGTCGAACTTTCCCAGCAGCAAGGGCTGGTGGCGGCCCAGCATCGTGAGCTGGCGCAGTTGCAGCAACAGCAGGGTAATGCCGAGACCATATTGGCTACCCTATTGTCTCAACCTTTGACGGACAGGCTTGTGGGCAGCAGCAGACTGCTCGATGTACAGGTTCCGGATGCGCGCGCCGGCTTGCCTGTCACTCTGTTGACGCGCCGGCCGGACATTGCCAGTGCTGAAGCAGCATTGCTGGCTGCCAATGCGGATATCGAGGTTGCCCGGGCAGTCATGTTGCCCAGTATTACCTTGAGTGGCGGAGTTTATGGGAGTAGTGAGCACTTGCGCAGCTTTCTTGACAGACCCTTGTATAGCCTTGCAGCCGGGCTGACCGCTCCTATCTTCAATGCCGGGCGCCTGGCTGCCCAGCGTGATTATGCGATTGCCCGGCGGGAGGAGCTGCTGGCCAACTACCGGCAGGCTATCGTGGCAGCACTCGGGGATGTGGAAGCGGCCCTCAACCGCATTGCTGGTCTGGACCAGCAGGCCTTGGCCCAGGCAACAGCACTGGAACATGCTGGACGTGCATTTGCCTCTGCCCAGTCGCGCTACCAGGCCGGCGCGGAAACCATGCTGACTCTGCTGGATACGCAACGTACCTTGTTTTCAGCACAGGACCTTAGCCTGCAGGTACAGCAGCAACGCCTGCAGGCCTCTGTTGATTTGTACCGGGCACTGGGAGGCGGATGGGAGCGGAAAATTCACTGAATAGTGCGCAGGGATGCGTCAGTCAGGTATGACTGCAGGAATTGGTGTATAGTCATCACCTGATTAATTCCTGTTCTCAATTAGCATGTCTGCCAGCCATTCCTTAGCCCCTACCCCGGAACATCTCAAGAAACTTACGACAGAAGAGTTGAAGCAGCGGCTTGCTGGTGCGCCGGAAGAGGCAGTGCAATGGATACAGGCGCTGGCTGAACAAGGTGTTGCAGAAGCTCAAGTCCTGCTGGGGCAGGCATATCTCGATGGACACGGCCTGGCACCAGACCCGAAGCAGGCAAGGATATGGTTCCGCAAGGCGGCAGAGGCCGGCGACCTGATGGGCATGAATATGCTGGGGCGTGCATATGACCAGGGCTGGGGTGGCCTGGTAGACCATGCTTGTGCGGCATACTGGTTCCGCATGGCAGCCAATCAGGGGCTGGATTGGGGTATGTATAACTATGCCAATCTGCTGTTGCATGGCCAAGGTGTGGAAAAAGATGAAGCAGTAGCTTTTGACTGGTACCAACAGGCGGCGTCGCTCGGGCACGCCAAGTCCCTGGGTGTCGTCGGACGCTTTTTTGAAGAAGGTTGGCTCGGAACACAGGATAAGGAACAGGCGTTCGAGTTCTATCGACGTTCTGCTGACGCAGGGGATTTTCGTGGACAGTACAACTATGCCTTGATGCTGGAGGAACGCGGGAACCCGGCGCAGGCAGCCGAATGGATGCGCAAGGCGCTGGACGGCGCACACCTGGCATTCTCGCGGACCATGGCCATCAACCTGCAGCAGCACCCACATGCCAGCCTGCGTCAGGTTGCGCGGGAAGCGCTGCTCAAGTGTGCGCGCCAGGGCGATGTCAACGATATGTATACTTATGCCCGGGCGATGCTGGCCCAGCCTGATATGGCCAGTATCTCGCTGGGACGTCAGTGGCTGCAGCAGGCCGCTGCGCAGGGGCATGCGCAGGCACAGCGCGAGCTTGCTGTGAATCTCCGTCTTAGTTGACCAGGATCAGGCGGACTGGATTGCCAAGCGGCAGCAATTGGACAATAATGAGAATTATTCCCTATTGCTCAGCTGAGGTCTGCCGCCCATGGCATTACCATGTCTACCAAGCATTCCCTGATTTCCGATCTGGCGCGACAGTTGTATACCCATCATCACGGATGGTTGTACGCCTGGTTGCGCAGGAAGCTTGGGTGCCAGCATACAGCGGCTGATGTCACGCAGGACACTTTTGTACGTCTGATCGTGTCCGGCAGGATGCCGCTTCCCGAGCAATCGCGGGCTTACCTGACCCAGATCGCCAAGGGCCTGGTAACGGATCTCTATCGCCGCCGCCATCTGGAGCGGGCCTATCATGAGTGGTTGTTGCAATTGCCACTGCCAGAGGCTCCTTCCCCAGAACAGCAGGCCATAGTGCTGCAAAGCCTGATTCAATTGGACCAGCTGCTGGATCAGTTGCCGCATAAAGTCCGGGAGACTTTTCTGCTGTCGCGCTTGGATGGCCTGACCTATAGCGAAATTGCTGTTCATCTCGGTATTTCTGTGGCTGCCGTGCGTAAATATATGCTCAAGGCGGCACAGGTTTGCATGGAGATGGCGTGAACGATACCGCTTTGCAGCAACAAGCGCTGGAATGGCAGGTTGTCCTGTGGTCGGGAGAAGTGACAGCGGCAGAGCAGCGAGCGTTCGAAATCTGGCTTGCTGCCAATGAGCAACATCAGCAGGCGTGGGATGGATTGGCTACCATGCAGCATACCCTGCAGGAGTTGCGGGTGCCGGCAGCCGCACTGTTACGCGATAAACCGCAGGCAACCAAGCGCAGGCGGTTGTTGCAGGTGCTCGCTGTCGGAACGCTTGCCGCTGGCATGGTGCCGTTGGCGCGTCACACGGATATCTGGCAGGACTGGTCGGCAGACCACCATACCCATGCCGGTGAGCAGCAGCACCTGCTCCTGGCGGATGGCAGCCGTCTCAGTCTGAATACTTCCACCGCTGTGGATATCGAGTTCAATGCCATGGAACGGCGATTATTGCTGCATCGCGGAGAAATTCATATTGCGGTTGCTCCTGGGGCGCATCCCCTTTTTATCCAGACCCGCCATGGAACAGCCCAGGCACTTGGTTCCAGGCTCAATATGCGTGTGCGGGCGGATGAAACATGGGTGTCGGCACAGGAAGGTGCCGCCAGACTGATACCGACCCATGGGGCGGCGGATTATATGCTGGCCAGTGGCCTGCAGGCCGGATTTTCAAGTCACGCTGTAACGGAAACCATGCCGAATGGAGCCGAGGCAACCTGGCTGGAAGGGAGGCTGGTGGCGGAACGCATGCGGCTGGGAGATTTTCTTGATGAACTGAACCGTTATCGCGCAGGTGTCATCCGTTGTGATGCTGCCGTTGCCAATATGGTGGTGTCCGGTGTATTTCCGTTGCCTGATACGGACAGGATACTGGAATCCCTCTTGCAGGCACTACCTTTGCGCATCAGTTATTTCTCGCGCTACTGGGTATCCGTGCATGCCTTGTGAGTATGCCGTGGGTATATGCAGAAAATTTTTGCTGTATGTGTAGCACTTTTGCGTTCTCGTCCGGGATAGGAGTAACACCTACTTTCTCGAAAAAGGAACCATGATGCTGGACCAAAACGATTGCCGGACATTAGCCCGCCCATTAGCTACTCGACAACTGGCAGCAGCATTGCTGGCCTCCGGAATGATCACGCTGGCATTGGCACCACAGGCCAGGGCTGAAGCTGGGCAAATCAGCCAGGCCGGCAGGAATTTCAATATTGCGGCAGGCCCGCTGGACCAGGTGCTGAATACCTATGCCAAGGAAACCGGGATATTGCTGGTGATTGATGGCAGGTTGACCGAAGGCAGGCAAAGCCGCGGGCTGAATGGCACATATGAACTGAGGCCGGGCCTGGATGCTATTCTTGCCGGTAGCGGGTTACAGGCGGTGGTGCAGGATAACGGCAGTTACAAACTGCAGAAGGCCCTGCAACTTCCTCGTGCCACGGGTGATGCAACGACGACCCTGCCGGAAGTGGCAGTATCAGCCAGTGCTGAGAGGCAGGGCGAGTTAAGCCCGGAGTATCCCGGGATGCAGGTTGCCCGTGGCGGGCGTGCGGGCTTGCTGGGGCAGCGTGACTTCATGGATCTGCCATTCAATGCCACCAACTATACGTCCGATATGATAGAAAACCAGCAGGCGCGCAGTATCGGCGACCTGTTGCAGAGTGATCCTTCTGTCAGGCAGGCCAGTGCGCGTACTAATATCAACGAAGATTTCTCCATCCGTGGCTTTACTGTCTCCAGCCAGGATTTGGCCTTCAATGGCATGTATGGATTGATGCCTTTTTATCGTGTGCCAGTGGAAATGGCAGAGCGCGTGGAAGTGCTGAAAGGTCCAAGTGCCTTGCTCAATGGCATGCCGCCAAGCGGCAATGTGGGCGGCAGTATCAATGTGGTGCCTAAGCGTGCGGCAGACCAGCCCCTGACGAGGTTCACTGCGAGCTATATGTCGGATTCCATCTATGGCGGTCATGCCGACCTTGGCCGCCGGTTTGGTGAGAACAACGAGTTCGGCATTCGCCTCAATGGCGCCTACCGCAAGGGCGATATGCGCATAGATCGTCAGGATGTGGAAGAGACGGTAGGCAGCCTGGCGCTGGATTACCGTGGCGAGCGCCTGCGTTTGTCCGCCGATATCATGTATCAGCAGGAAAATCTTGGCGTGGTGGTCAGGCAATTTTCCGTGGGAAATACATTGACCAAGATGCCGAGCGCGCCTGATAACAAGCTGAATTATCCCGGGTATGGATACTCCAAGATGAAAGACAGTACCGTGGTACTGCGCGGCGAATACGATATCAATGACCAGGCAACGGTGTACGCGGGATTTGGCACGCGCAAGAGCCGCATGGATGCGTTGGCAGGCAATCCCACATTGGACAGCGCGGATGGCACCTTCAGTTCCGCGGCAGCCTTGCAGTTGTATGATGTGAGCTCAAGGTCGGCAGAGATCGGCGGCAGGTTCCAGTTCTCGACAGGGGCTGTCAAGCACCAGGTCAGCGCAGGCGTGACCCGTGTGACGCAAAATGCTGATATACATTTTGTGGGAGTGGGACTGTTTGAAACCAACAACCTCTATTCCCCGGTATATGGGGATACGCCGGATACCAGTGGTTTCCGTGGCAAGACACTGAAATATACCACCATGGAACTGACCAGCTATGCCTTGGCTGATACCTTATCCTTCATGGATGACCGCTTGCAACTGACGCTGGGCGCGCGGCACCAGAATGTGGAACAGCAGAACTATGTGATAGGTACAGGCCAGAAATCTGGTGAGGGATACGACAAGAGCGCTGTGACGCCGGTTGCTGGCATTGTGTTCAAACCGGTAGAAAATGTGGCGTTATATGCCAATTACATTGAAGGGTTGAGCCAGGGGCAAGTCGCGCAGCCGCCAGCTACCAATGCCGGACAAATGTTCTCTCCCTACAAAACCAAGCAGAAGGAAGCAGGCGTAAAGGTGGATTGGGGCAGGGTTGCCACTACACTGAGCCTATTTGAAATTGAGCGACCCAGTGCGATTACCACTGGTAACGAATATCGTGTGAGCGGCGAACAGCGTAATCGTGGTATCGAACTCAATGTCTTTGGCGAATTGAACTCCCGCGTGCGGATATTGGGTGGCGGTGCCTATAGCCAGGGCAAACTGGTCAAGACAGAAGGTGGTAATTTCAATGGCAATACCGCGATTGGGGTGCCGGACTGGCAGGTTAGCCTGGGTAGCGAGTGGGACCCTGTGTTTGCCCAGGGACTGACGTTGACGGCCCGGGTCATCCATACCAGCAAGCAGTACGTGAACGAGGCAAACACGCTGTCTATCCCCAGTGTGACCCGTTTTGATATCGGCGCGCGATACAAGACCACCCTCAATGACACGCCGGTGACATTACGGGCCAATGTCGAGAACCTGTTTGACCGGGATTTCTGGAACACCTCCAACGAGGGTTACATTTATCTTGGCACACCACGTACTGTGCTATTGTCGGCCACTGTTGATTTCTAACAGGATAATCTGCTTCAAAGGAACAGGATGAGTATCAGGAAGTGGTATTTCGTACATAAATGGACCAGCCTGGTCTGCACGGCATTTTTACTGATGCTGTGCATTACCGGTCTGCCCTTGATCTTCCATGAAGAGATCGAGCACCTTTCCGGTGTAGTGGAAGCACCGCCCATGCCGGAAGATACACCCTATGCCAGCCTGGACAAGGTGGCCGAGGCTGCGCATAAGCAGCGGCCTGGGGATGTCATCCGCTTCATGTTCTGGGAGCAGGATGAACACCCTCATGTGACTCTGGTCTCAATGGCTGAAACCATGGATGCTCCCCCGGATGACGCCAAGGTCGTACTGATCGACAGTCGTACTGCCAAGGTACTGGACGAGCCGCCACCTGACCGCGGCTTCATGTACGTGATGTTCAAACTGCATGTCGACATGTTTGCCGGACTGCCCGGCATGTTGTTTCTCGGCTTTATGGGCTTGCTGTTCGCGGTAGCGATTATTTCCGGCATCGTCTTGTACCACCCTTTCATGCGGCGGCTGAATTTCGGCACCATCAGGCGTGAAAAACAGGCGCGCCTGAAATGGCTGGATATCCATAATCTGCTGGGCGTTGCCACTCTGGTCTGGGCATTGGTGGTCGGATTGACCGGTACCATCAATACCCTGAGCCAGATCGTGATCTTCGTCTGGCAGAGTGACCAGATGGCGGAAATGACCGCGCCTTACAAGGACTTGCCAGTTCCTACCACACTGGGTTCCTTGCAAGCGTCGATTGATACCGCCAAACAGGCGATTCCTGATATGCATGTGAGTTTTGTTGCTTTCCCGGGCAGCATGTTTTCCAGTCCACACCATTACACCGTCTTCATGAAAGGCAATACGCCCGTGACTTCCCGCCTGCTCAAACCGGCACTGGTGGATGCCCAGACCACTGAACTGACGGACGCACGCGACATGCCCTGGTACGTAAAAACCCTGCTGCTGTCCCAACCCTTGCACTTCGGTGATTATGGCGGCTTGCCGCTGAAAATCATCTGGACCCTGCTCGACCTGATCACCATCGTAGTGCTTGGCAGCGGCCTGTATCTCTGGATCAAGCGCCGCAAACATACAGAAAAGCGCCTGGCGGAGCTGGAGCAGCACCATGCGGCCAGGGCCTGACATGTGGATTGGGGATAAGGGAACAAAGATATGAACAAGCGGTTTATCGACATATGGGGCTGGCCTATCCTGCTGGCAATCCTCACGACACTGGGTCTCTTGTCAGCCTTGCTTGGCATTGGTATCTGGCATTGGCTTGCCTGGGCCAGCCTTGCAGTGCCGCTGATCGTGATCTGGCACTACTGGTTGCGGCCTAAACGATGAGCACAGGATTTCAAGCGGCTTGTGACATGCCACAGCATGCCATACTGGCAAAACATGAAGATTTTCGGGAGCAAACGGAGCTTATCTGAATCACCCTACTTGCATCATTGTTGACAATGATTTTCATTTAGATCATTATGGATGCCATGCATTCTTGGCATCTAACTTTCTCCGCCAATAATGTGTTTCCTTTTGGCTGGCAGAATTTCTGCCAGCCTTTTTTATTTCTGTTTACGTTCTTGTGGTGCGCTGTCGGCTTCTGCTTGCTGGATATCCAATGTGATAATAATCATTATTAATTAATGAGTTTTATTGCCATGTTGCAGGCCCTTCCTCTTTTTGAGCAGGTCTTACGCATCCAGCTCTGGCGGCGGCGTGAGCTGGAGCAGGTATATCTTTCCCGAGCACGACTTTTCTGTGGGGGTGCTCGTTTCCAGAGCAGTGTTGACTATGACTACACCGGTAGCGGATACACTATCCACCAAGGTGGTTTGACTATCTTTGGGCTGATCGCTCAATACCTGATCAATTTCCATGCGGATATTAATTTGGCCATCAATCATTTGTTTGATAAACGATACTATTCAAGCCTTGGTCAAGGTACGGGTTATTACTACTATGGAGCGCCACGCTGAATTCTGGTTACCGTGAAATATCATTTCTGAATTGTGGCACGGTGTTCATCCAATACTTCATATCAATGATGCCAGCCGGTTTGCTTGGTTTATATCTGGATGGTTATTCTCGATACAGTATCCCTTACTGTATCAATGGTTTTGGAGACAACCCGTATTGCCTGGTATTTTGTGATAACCCTTGCCTGGGAGCGAGGCTCCGGCTCCGGGCCGGGATGACAAAGGCAGAAGATTTGCAATAATTGTTGTGAATTTTTAGATTTTTTTCATTCCAGGGTGTCCTTTTTTCATTCTCAAGTGTCATTACTAGTAAGAGGGTAATTTTTGGGAAGTGTGGCGTCTGTATAGCGCTGGGCTTCAAGAACATATAAAGGCGGATGTGTTGTCCGCCTTTTGGTTGTATGACACGAGGATGTACCGTGAAAGAAGGTTTCCGCCAGAGCATGGCCTGGCTGCACACTTGGGTTGGCCTGCTGGTCGGCTGGGTGCTGTTCTTTGTTTTTGTGACCGGTACCACTGGTTACATGAATTATGAGATTACGCGCTGGATGCAGCCGGAATTGCCGTTGGCAAAGACACCAGTAGAGGTGGCGCCGGCCCAGGTTCTGGGGTTTGCCTTTGACCGGCTGGAGCAGGTGGCACCCAATGCGCGCATGTGGAGTGTGACGCTGCCGCACCGTGCCGTGGCGCAGCGTACTGACCGCGAAGCTGGCATTGCCTGGGAGGACATGCCACGCGCGGGACAGGAGCGGGGGCGGCGCGGCAAGGAAGGGTTTGACCCTGAGACAGGGGCGCCTGACCAACCTGTGGAGGCCCGGGAAACCGGAGCTGGCTGGGAATTGTATGAAATGCACTACGCGCTGCATTACATCGATTATGACGTGGCGTTCCGCATCGTCGGTGTCTGCACCATGTTCATGTTCCTTGCCATCATCACTGGTGTAATCACGCACAAGAAAATCTTCAAGGACTTTTTTACCTTCCGCCCCGGCAAAGGGCAACGCAGCTGGCTGGATGCTCATAACCTCGTGGGTGTCATGGCCCTGCCCTTTTTTGTCATGATTACCTATAGCGGCCTGGTGTTCTTCACCTTCCAGTATATGCCGAGCGTGAAAGATGCGCTTTATGGCACGTCGCAGAAGCATCTCAAGCAGTTGTACGACGAATTGTTCCAGCGTGATCCGGTCGATAAGGTGTTTATTCCTGTGGCACGCCCTGCTGCATCCGTGCCTGACATGGTGGCCACGGCCCAGTCTGCCTGGGGGGAGTTGCCTGTGGCGACCGTCATGGTGCGCCATCCTGAGAATGAAGGGTCTTATGTGGAAATCACGGGTGATACTTCCAATACCCTGAATCGCGGTTTCCCACCCAGGATGAGATTCAGGGCGGAAACTGGCGAGCCCATGGCGACCGAGGACAAGAACAATGCTTCCCTGCAGACGCGTAACGTGATGCTGGCCTTGCATGAAGGACATTTTGCCGGCTGGTGGCTGCGTTGGCTGTATTTCCTTTCCGGCGTGCTTGGTTGCGCCATGATAGGCACTGGCCTGGTACTGTGGACAGTAAAGCGCCGCAACAACTACCTTGCCAAAGGAAGTCAGCCGGGATTCGGCCACCGGCTGGTGGAAGTGTTGAATGTAGGCACCATTGTCGGCCTGCCTGTGGCCGTGGCGGCTTATTTCTGGGCCAATCGCCTGCTGCCGGTGGAAATGGCAGACCGGGCTGACTGGGAAATTCATTGCCTGTTCGCGACCTGGGGCTGGATGTTCATCTATGCAGCTCTGCGTCCGCTCAAACGCTCATGGCTGGAAAGCCTGTATATCGCGGTTGCGGCATTTGGCCTGATCCCGCTGCTGAACTTCTTCACTACCGACAGGCATCTGGGCGTCACCCTGCCTCATGGCGATTGGGTATTGGCAGGTTTTGACCTGACCATGCTGGGGTTCGCTGCGGCATTTGCCTACATGGCGTACAAACTGAAAAAACGTTGGCTGAAACAGGAGACCAGGGCATGACATCCATCACACGTGATCGCCTGGCAGTGGCATCGCGCATACTGGCTGCTGTGGTTGGCGGTTATGCGCTGACTGCCGCGATCGCCATTCTGCTGGCGCTGGTCTGGCCCATCCCCAAGGCTGAAGCCGTGCTGGCATCCACCATGCTGAGTTTTGTCATATACGCCGCCGTGGTCATCTGGGTATTTGCCACCAGGAGCGCAGCCCGTGCCTGGGTCGGCCTGCTGGTTCCGCTGGCAGTGGTTGGCCTGCTTTGCTGGTGGTTGATGCCGGGAGGTGGAGCATGACGGCATACCACGTGACAGTTCTGCTGTTTGCATTGGCCAGCTTTGCTGCTTTTGCGCTCAGCATGGAAAAGCACGGGCGGGAACTGACCGGTCGTGACTTGTCTGTCGGGCTACGCAAGGGCATGTACTGGCTCGGTTGGGGGTTGTTGGCAGTGGCGCTGGCGATTGGCGTGGCCGGATGGCACTGGAATATCGGCCCGGTGATCTGGCTGGGCTGGCTCAGTATCGTCGGTGTGGCCATTGCATTCCTGATGCCATGGTGGCCATTGCGGCCGCAGCCGGCGCGGAAAAAGGAAAAGGCGCTACCTCAATTGCGGGAGCGCGAGCTGACCTTGCCGGTACGGGCATTGCTGACAGTAGGTCTTGTGCTGTTGCCAGCATGGATAGCCATCAATGCCTGGAAAATGTCCGAGCAGGCAGTGCTGCGGGAAGATGCGATGCGGGGCAAGATCGGCCCCTGGGAGTTTGTGATCGCCGAAGAAAACCTGGATCCGCCGGAATATGTGGCAGGCAATACGCCGATCAAGGAATTCCACCTGCGCTTTTGCGAGGAGTGTGACCGGGATATCCGTGCTGCCTACCTGAAGATTCGCCAGCCACGCTCCCTGCGCGCAGCCGGGCTGTCTTTCCAGGGTGCAAGGTGGACACGCGAGGTCGCCATTTATATTCCCCCGGCAGCGTTGCTGGAAGACCAGATATGGTTGACCGTGGAGAGCAAGAGCGGCGAGGTGTATCACCAGGCGTTCGATATTGCGCGGTTGTCGCCTGCGACCGCCAGGTTCATTCAGGAGAAGAAATAATGCGATTGATGGTCATCCTGCTGCTGTTGCTTGACAGCACTGCAACATGGGCGCATGAGGTGCATATCCCGATTGGCAAATGCTGGGTGGAGGCCAGGGATATCATCTGCGAAGGCGGCGAATCTGATGGTCATCCGCTGCCTGATGCCTTGGTTGAGGTAATCGGTTATGACGAAAAGACGTTCCTGTCCGGCAAGCTGGATGACCATTCCCGCATCAGCTTCAAGCGCCCTCAATGCGAGTTCTATATCTTGATTGATGCCGGGCCAGGGCAAGTCATTGAAATCGACTGGAAAGATATCAAGGGGATCTGATATTGGCATGGCGCGTGAGGCTGTGTTTAAATCAAAGGGTACTCAACCCAGATGATTCCAGAGGAGATGTCATTCATGAGCCAGACCTTTCACCGCTTCTCCGAGTTATTCGCACAACTGGGATTGCCGTCCGATGAGGATGGCATTCGCCATTTCCTCAGTAGCCATTCCCCGCTGCCACATGCGCTTGACCTGCCCGATGCACCATTCTGGACACCAGCACAGGCTGCTTTCCTGCGGGAGGAGCTGCTCAAGGACGCAGACTGGGCGGAAATGATAGACCAGCTGAACAGCGCGTTACGCCCTGTGTGAGTACATACTACATCAGTCAATACAGGTTCCTCGGCGTCATGGTCCAAGGCCAGGTCGATCAGCTTGGCTGACAGGGTAGTTTTAAATCTCTATTCTTGGCTTATGCGGTGCATTTTTGGTCAGTCTGTCCCATAGCCAGCGCGGGATGATACGCAGGATGCATGCGACCCAGGCCATTTGCCAGGGGACGATGACAAAACGCTTGCGCTTGGCGATGGCAGTGGCAAATTTGCTGGCAGCGATATCAACGTCCATGAGGAAAGGCATGCGGTAGCTGTTTACATCTGTCATCGGGGTGCGGATGTAGCCAGGCGCGATGGTGGTGACGGCAATGTTGTCATTTTGCATTTCCGTGCGCAGACTTTCGAGATAGGTGATGGCTGCGGATTTGGAAGCACTGTAAGCGCCTGCGCCCGGCAGGCCACGTATGCCGGCCACGCTGGCGATGCCGACCAGTTGCCCTGGCTTGTGGGCGGTGCGCATGGCATGAATGAATGGCTGGAAGGTATGCACCATGCCGAATACGTTGATCTCGAAGACGGTATGGAATGCAGCAGTATCTTCTGCTTCAGCAGTCAGGGTGCCACGGCTGACGCCAGCATTGGCGATAATGATGTCGGGGACGCCTGTGGCCGTGATGAAATGTTCAGCGCAAACCCGCATGGCGGAGGCGTCACGCACATCCACCTGGAAAATCAGGCATTGCCCGACAGGGAATTCCGCAGCCAACGCCTGCAACGGTGCCAGCCTGCGCGCGGTAACGCCGACAATGGCGCCTTGCCGCAAATAATGCCGGGCCAGTGCCAGCCCGATGCCGCTGGAGGCACCGGTAATAAAAACCCGCTGGCTTGCAGCGGGTGTTGGGGCTGACAGCATGTCAGGAGTTACTTCGCGCCGCCGCTTTTTTCCTTGCGGACATTTTCAATAATGTAGTCTGCAGTCTGCAGAACAGCCTGGTTACCACCCGCCATGGTGCTGGAGGTAATGTAGCGACCATCAATCACGATAGCGGGTACGCCTGTGGCGCCTGAATCACGAAACGTGTTCATGGCGCGTACCATATTGTTATTGGTAGAGAATGAATTGAATGCCTCTTCTACCTTTTTGCGGTCCAGCCCGCCCTTCTTGGTAATCCAGTCGATCAACTGGGCTTCGACGGTTGGGTTGACACTGCGTTCTTTCTGGATGGCCTCAAACAATTGGGTGTGCAGTTTTTCTGTGAGATTCAGGGCTTCCAGTGCATAGAACGCCTTGCCTGCTGGTGCCCAGTCCGGGCGTGGAACACCAGGCACACGCTTGAAATAAACATCCTGCGGCAGTTTCTTCACCCAGGCTGCCAGTGTTGGCTCCAGGTGGTAGCAGTGTGGACAGCCATACCAGAAGATTTCCATGACTTCGATCTTGGCCGGTGTGTCGGTCTTGATGGTCTTGGCAGTCTGCAGGAATTCATTGCCCAGTTGCGGGGCTGCCATGGCAGTTGCAGATGCCAGCAACATCAGGGCAGCAAATAGCTTTTTCATATTGTTGTGTCCTTAGTGAGGTTGAGTAGTTAACGTCTTGCTATGTGTTCAGGATGACACTGGTTTACTGCCCAGTGGAGTTTACCTTGATCAGGTCTGCCTTGAAGCCATTTTGTGCAAGGTCAGACTTTGCACTGTTGATTTGGTTCAGGTCAGTCAGCGGACCGACGCGGACTCGGTGCCATACTCCTTTGCCGGGGATGGTGGCAGTCTGGACAATGGCTTCAAGCCCAAGCAGGGCGAGGCTGGCTTTCATGTTGTCAGCCTCTTTCTCGGTCTGGAATGCGCCGACCTGCAGGAAATAGCTTTCCTGGGATTGTGCTGGTGTGGATTCCTTCTGCTTGATTTCCTGTTCGGTTACCTGTGACTCGCTGCCAGGCAGGATAGTATAGAAATCAAAGCGCGGACGTTCACTGCCTGCTTCATTGTTGTTGGCCTGCTGGCTGGGTTTCGGAGCCTCTTTCGGCATGGCGATTTCACCCGGTTCCAACTTGGGTTTATTGTGCTTGTCGGCAAACGGGCTGTCGCTTTTCATGACCAGAATGGCGACAGCGACTGAAATGCCGACCCCCAACAGAACGCCTATCAACAGGCCGGTAAAAAGCGAGCTGCCTTTATTATTGCTGCTAGAGTTCGATTTGCGTTGTGCAGGCTTGTAATCTCGACTCACGATAGTTCCTCTTTTTTCTTCAATTCAGTCCCGACATGTCTCTATATTGAGATGTTGTCTGGTGACTTGTTCAGGTTGAGATAGTTCCCCCCGGATTAATTCACTTTACATCTTTTCTGGAGCGCTGACTCCAAGCAATGACAGGCCATTGCGCAGCACCTGACGGGTGGCAGACACCAATGCCATGCGTGCTGACGTGACGGTTACATCGTCAACCAGAAATTTATGGGCGTTATAATAGCTATGCAGGTCGCCCGCCAGGTCCTTGAGGTAAGTAGCCACCATGTGAGGTGCCAGCTCCTCGGCTGCATTGGCAACCAATTCCGGGAACTCGCTCAGGCGCTGCATGAGGACAGTTTCATGCTCGGTGGATAATACGCTCAGGTCGGCTTTTTCCAGGCCGGCGATATCGCCACTCCATTCGTTCAATACACTGCAGATGCGTGCATGGGCGTATTGGATGTAGTACACCGGGTTGTCATTGCTTTGCGCGCGGGCAAGGTCAATGTCGAATACCAACTGTGAATCGGCGCGTCGTGCGGCAAGGAAATAGCGCGTGGCATCGCAGCCTACCTCCTCAATCAGATCGCGCAGTGTGACATAGCTGCCTGCGCGCTTGGAGATTTTCACCTCTTCACCGCCACGCATCACCGTGACCATCTGGTGCAGCACATATTCCGGCCAGCCTTTGGGAATGCCGACATTCAAGGCCTGCAGCCCGGCGCGCACACGTGTGATTGTGCTATGGTGGTCTGCGCCCTGTTCATTGATGACGCGTTCGAAACCACGTTGCCACTTATCCAGGTGATAGGCCACATCCGGCACGAAATAGGTATACCCTCCTTCGCGCTTGCGCATGACCCTGTCCTTGTCATCCCCGAAATCGGTGGTGCGCAGCCAGAGGGCGTTATCCTGCTCATAGGTATGACCGCTCTTGACCAGGTTGCTGACCGTATCTTCCACTTTACCGTCGCGGTAGAGGGCGGACTCCAGCGAAAACACGTCAAAACCGATCTGGAATGCCTTGAGGTCCAGATCCTGCTCGTGGCGTAGATAGGCGACAGCAAACTGGCGGATCGCTTCGGCATTGTCCGCATCGCCAGCACCCGTGACGGCCTGGTCGTCTGCAGTGACAGTTTCCTTTGCCATGTAGGCGGCTGCCACATCGGCAATATAGTCGCCACGGTAGCCATCTTCCGGCCATTCCGCATGGTCTGGTGTAATGCCCTTGCAGTGGGATTGCACGGAAATGGTCAGGTTGTCGATCTGCGCGCCAGCATCGTTGTAATAGAATTCACGGGTTACGGCCCAGCCATTGGCTGCGAGCAGCCTGGCAAGGCAATCCCCCACGGCGGCTCCACGCCCATGGCCAACATGCAAGGGGCCAGTCGGGTTGGCCGACACAAATTCCACTTGTATCTTGCGGGATTGACCATGCTGGTTATGGCCATAATGCGCGCCCAGCTTCTGAATTTCACGCACGACAGCTTGTCGGGCAACTGGGCTGAGGTAGAAATTGATGAAGCCGGCACCGGCAATTTCTACTTTGTCCACATAGGTGGATGCAGGCAATGCCTTGATCAGGGATTCAGCAATGGTACGCGGGTTCTGACGCAAGGGCTTCGCCAGCGTCATGGCCAGATTGGTGGAAAAGTCCCCATGTTGCGCATTCTTCGGGCGCTCAAGCTGGATGGAGGCAGCGCCAGTCTCGGCGTTCAGGCTGTTTGCGGCGACCTGTAGTAATTCGGTAAGATGTGCTTTCAAGGCGAGCTACGAAACGTGAATAAAAGCATTATTTTAACCTACTGCAAGCTTGCACTGATATGCAATTGTCGAACTTCGTCATATAGATCGCATATTATGGTGCCGATATGACGGAGCAGACCACAATTCAACACCCCTATATCCTGAAAGTGGCGCTGGATGTTCCCCTGGATGGCGTGTTCGATTATCGCAGCGATACCCCACTCCAGGCCGGGCAGCGGGTATTGGTGCCTTTTGGCCCACGTAAGCAGGTTGGTATCGTGGTCGGTACGGCAAGTGAAAGTGATATTGCCCCTGCCAGGCTCAAGTCTATCATCCGACATTTTGACCAGGAGCCGGCGCTGGATGCCGAGTTCTTCTCGCTGCTGAAATTCTGCGCGGATTATTACCAATATCCTTATGGCCAGGCGTTGCTTGCAGCGCTACCTGCGCGTTTGCGCCAGACCGAGCCAGCACAGGCACGACAACAATTCTGTTACTGGCTCAATGCAGTCGGGCTGGCCGCAGGGCTGGATATGCTTCCTGCGCGACAAGTGGTACAACGCCGCATTTTTTCTGCACTGCTTGAGCATGGCCGGCTGAGGGAGGCTGACTTGGCTGAACTCAGCCCAGGCTGGCGCAAAGGCCTGGCTGCGCTGAGCGAGTTGGGCTGGATTGAGCAGGAGCAAGTATATGCAGGCTTGCGCTCCATACTGCATGCCTCCAGTGTGCAACCTGAGTTGAATGCCGAGCAGTCATATGCGGTGCAGAGTGTGCTGCAGCAGCGGAATGAGTTCAGGCCGTGGCTGCTGCATGGTATTACCGGAAGTGGCAAGACTGAGGTGTACATGTGCCTGTTACAAGCAATATTGGCGGGCAATGAAGACCAGGCGCTGGTACTGGTGCCGGAAATCAATCTGACACCACAGCTGGAGGCGCGTTTTCGCAGCCGTTTGCCGGAGTATTCTCTAGTGACGCTGCACAGTAACCTGAGCGAGAGTGAGCGCTTGCAAAACTGGCGATTGGCCCAGACTGGTGCTGCCCGTATTGTCATCGGCACCCGTTTGTCAGTATTTGCTCCCATGCCTCGGCTCAAGTGCATCATTGTGGATGAAGAGCATGACACTTCTTATAAACAGCAGGACAGCATGCGTTATCACGCGCGCGATGTGGCGTTGGTGCGGGCCCAGCGTCGCAATATTCCTATTGTGCTGGGGTCTGCCACACCGGCGCTGGAAACCTGGCATAACGCACAGGTTGGCCGTTATGGCCTGTTAAGCCTGCAGCAGCGGGCGGTGAGCCAATCACAACTGCCGCAAGTGAAATGCGTGGATGTGAGTAAGGTGCAGATGCAGGATGGCTTGTCCCTGCCCTTGGTCAAGGCGCTGAAAACCCGGCTGGAGCGAGGTGAGCAAAGCTTGTTGTTTATTAACAGGCGTGGCTATGCACCTGTGCTCTTATGCAATGCCTGCCACTGGATTGCGCCTTGCATGCGATGCAGTAGCCGTCTGGTGGTGCACCTGCGGCAGGGATGTTTGCGTTGTCACCACTGCGGACATGAGCAGAAGATTGTGCGCCAGTGCCCGAGCTGCGGTAATCCGGACTTACATCCTACCGGACATGGTACGCAGCGTTTGGAGGAAGTTCTCGTAAAATTGCTGCCAGAAGCCCGCATATTACGTGTAGATAGGGATAGTACGCGGCGGAAGAATGCTCTGGATCACATGTTAGCCGCAGTGCATGCTGGAGAGGTTGATATCCTGATCGGTACGCAAATGCTGGCCAAAGGCCATGACTTTCCCAACCTGACGCTGGTGGGGGTGCTGGACACGGATAGTGCCTTGTTCAGTCCGGATTTTCGGGCCACAGAGCGCCTGTTTGCGCAGTTGATGCAAGTGGCTGGGCGCGCGGGCCGTGCAGACAAAGCAGGTGAGGTCCTGATCCAGACAACCCTGCCGGAACATCATTTGTTCAATGCCCTGCGTGGCCAGGATTATGCCGCCTATGCCAGTGGCATATTGCAGGAGCGCGAGATTGCCCAGTTCCCTCCTTATGAATTCCTGGCGCTGGTCAGGGCTGAGGCGAATGATTATGCTCCGGTGCAGGGTTTCCTGCAGTTTGCCGCTGAAGCTGCACGGGAGATGGGAAGCGCTGCCTTGGTGTATGACCCTGTGCGACCACAGATGGAGCGTTTGAAAGGCATGGAGCGGGGACAGTTGCTGATGCAGGCCTCAAGCAGACAGGTGTTGCAGCAACTGTTGCGGCAACTGACTCCGCAAATGCGGGCGCACCCGCTCAGCAACCGGGTGCGCTGGAATGTTGATGTGGATCCGCAGGAGTTCTGAAGATGGGCAGGAACCCGTTGCGGTCTAAGTCGTCATGTATGGCAGTCATCCATGATCGTCACATTTTTTAGGGGCGATGGTCTCAATCTCTGAAGCCACACCTTCATCATGCTCCACTTCTACACAGGCGCCGACAACCAGTGGCCCTTGATCGGGGTCAATATCGGTTTTCTCCGTGACTTCTATTTGTTGTCCGCTGATCGTCCAGATGCCGGGGTTGGCGGCAGGCCGGGCTTCAATCCGGCCGATAAATTCTTCATCTGCCCAGACTGCGTTGCTTGCCAGCAGGCTGATTGCTGCAATCGAGACACATAGTTGGAACAAGCCAGGGATGTTCATAATAGATCTCCGTTATCAATATGTATCTATGCTATATGGCGTTCTGTGCGGATATGATCGGTATCAGGCTGATGCTGGTGTAGGACTTACCCTGAAACGGCGGAGGTACCTATGACTGTCATGACTGCTGCAGCCAGAGATATAGCGGGGCCAGCAAGATAGAGGCTTGTTAAGTGCTAAAAAAATACCCGGAAGGCCCCGGGTATTTTGTGAACGGGATAGCGGTACGCTATCCAGATCGATGGATATTACTGTTGCTCGGCAGCAGCAGCGCGAGCTTTGCTGATAGCGTCTTCAGCAGCCTCTTTTGCATCCTCTGCGGCTTCTTCAACCTGCTGGGCAGCGTGTTCGGCATGCTCCTTAGTGTATTCCACGGCTTCTTTCGCGGTTGCTTCCGCGTTTTCCTGATCCTTGCTGCTGCAGCCTCCCAGCATCAGGCTGGCAAGAAAAATGGCGAGAACGGACGTCGATAATAATTTCATTCAGGGTCTCCTGTTACTGTTATTTAGGGATACGTAAAGTCTGGCCTGGATAGATTTTATCCGGATGGCTCAGCATGGGTTTGTTTGCCTCGAATATCTTCATATAGCTGTTCGCGTTGCCGTAATGCTCCTTGGCAATCTTGGACAGGGTATCACCACGTACCACAGTGTAGAACACGGGTGCTTCGCCTTCTTCCTTGACCTTGAGGTTATCGACGACATCGCTGACACCATTGATATTACCGCAACAAAGCAGGATCTTCTCCTTGATCTCCTGGGTCGCTGCAGTACCGCTGACCGTTACTTTGCCGGTGGCGCCGTCAAAGTCCACTTGCAGGTCATCTGCGTTCAACTCCATTTTGTGGATGTAGTTGAGTACAGCCTTGCTGGCCTCGGCATTGGCAGTGGCTACCGGATCTGCTCCTTGTGACTCGGCGGCAACGGCCTGGTTTGTGCCAAACAGTTTTTCACCAGCTTCTTTGATGAATGAAATCAAACTCATCTGCTTATCTCCTTGTTGTTATAAAGTCGTTGACAAACGAAACGCTTGACTGAGTTATCTTACTCCGATCCTGCTAATGGTGGCGGTTGCGATTGTTATTTTTCATCAACCTTGCAGATGATATTTGCTGCTGATCGCATGCACGGCCTTGATCATGGCCTCCGCATTTTCAGGAGGCGTGAACTGAGTAATGCCATGACCGAGATTGAAAACATGGCCATTGCCTATGCCATAGTCTGCAAGAATGCGCGCCACTTCTTTTTCCACTGCTTCCGGGGTTGAGAGCAGGATGGCAGGGTCCATATTGCCTTGCAGGGCGACTTTGCTGCCTACACGTCTGCGGGCTTCACCCAGGGATACTGTCCAGTCCAACCCTAATGCATCCGCGCCGGTTTCTGCCTGCGCTTCCAACCATAGCCCGCCGCCCTTGGTGAAGACGATGCTGGGCACGGTACGGCCTTCATTTTCCTTGGTCAGTCCACTGACGATCTGCTTCATATATTGCAGCGAGAATTCCTGGTAGGCATGGTGAGACAGCGCGCCTCCCCAGGAGTCAAAAATCATCACTGCCTGGGCGCCGGCAGCAATCTGCGCATTGAGGTAGGCAATGACGGTTTGCGTGGTGATATTAAGAATATGATGCAGTAACTCAGGTCGCGCATAGGCCATCTGCTTGATGGTGAGGAAATCTGTGCCTCCGCGGCCTTCTACCATATACGTAGCCAGGGTCCAGGGGCTGCCTGAGAAGCCGATCAGCGGCACGCGGCCATCCAGCGCGCGACGAATCTGGCTGACGGCATCCGTGACATACTTGAGCTCGGTACCGACATCAGGCACCGCCAGCTTGCGGATATCGCTTTCTTCGCGCAGGGTGCGTTCAAACTTCGGGCCTTCTCCCTCCTCGAAATACAGGCCCAGGCCCATTGCATCAGGGATAGTGAGAATATCCGAGAACAGGATGGCGGCATCCAGAGGATAGCGATCCAGCGGTTGCAGCGTGACCTCGGTGGCAAAGTCCGGACTCTGGCACAGGCTCATGAAGCTGCCTGCATGTTGGCGGCTGGCACGATATTCCGGCAGATAGCGCCCGGCCTGGCGCATCATCCATACTGGAGTATAAGGAGTGGGCTGGCGTTGCAGCGCACGGAGAAAAACGTCGTTCTTCAATGAGGTCATTACAGCTATCCTGTCAGTAAGTACTTATGCTATTGCCCAATGCATGAGCCAGTGTCGGTCAATGTTACCGGCGGCGCAATATTCCAGATGGCAGCCATTACGCATGTAACCGGCTGAATGCCTTGCGGGTCGCGGCAATTGTCTGGGCAATGTCTGTGTCACTATGGGCGATCGAGACAAAGCCGGCTTCAAAAGCCGACGGTGCCAGATACACACCCTCTTCCAACATGGCATGGAAGAATCGGTTGAATGCCTGCTTGTCCGCCTGCATGACTTCTGCGAAGCTGGCCGGGCATGCCTGGCTGAAATAAATGCCAAACATGCCGCCTACATGCTGGGCGCTGAAAGCAATCCCGGCCTCACTGGCGGCCTGTGTCAGTCCATCCGTGAGTTGTTGGGTACGGGCTGCAAGCTCGGTATGGAAGCCGGGACGTTGCAATTGCCTGAGTGTGGCCAGGCCGGCAGCTACGGCAACCGGGTTGCCGGATAATGTGCCCGCCTGGTAGACCGGCCCCAATGGTGCGAGGGACGACATGACATCAGCCCGCCCCCCGAACGCGCCTACCGGCAGGCCACCACCGATGACCTTGCCCAGGGTGGTCAGGTCAGGCCTGATATTGAATAGTTGTTGTGCGCCGCCCAGTGCCACACGGAACCCGGTCATGACTTCATCGAAGATCAGCAAAGTACCGGATTGGGTACAGAGCGTCCGCAAGGCGGCGAGGAATTCAGGCGTGGGCTTGACCAGGTTCATATTGCCCGCCACCGGTTCCAGGATCACGCAGGCGATTTCGTTGCCAACTTGCGAGAATAATTGCTCCAGCGCCGGCACGTCGTTGTAAGGCAGTGTCAAGGTGTGCGCTGCCAGTTCAGGCGGGACACCTGCTGAACTGGGCTGGCCGAATGTCAGGGCGCCGGAGCCAGCCTTGACCAGCAGGGAATCGGCATGGCCGTGGTAGCAGCCTTCAAACTTGAGAATCTTGCTGCGGCTGGTGAAACCGCGCGCAAGGCGGATGGCGCTCATGGTGGCCTCGGTGCCGGAGCTGACCAGCCGCACTTGTTCCATGCTGGGTACCAGCTCGGTAATCAATTGTGCCATTTCCAGTTCCAGCGCAGTCGGCGCGCCGAATGACAAGCTGTTGGCAGCCGTGGATTGCACAGCTGCAATGACATCCGGCTGTGCATGGCCGAGGATCATGGGCCCCCAGGAGCCGACATAGTCGATATATTCCTTGCCATCTTCATCCCAGAGCCTGGACCCCAGCCCACGCTTGAAGAATACCGGCGTGCCTCCCACTGAACCAAAAGCCCGCACGGGTGAATTGACGCCGCCTGGAATCAGGGACTGTGATTGTTCAAATAATTGCTGGTTTCTGCTCATGGTTGTGTTTTAGCTGAAAAGTTGATTGAAGTGTCTGGCCTGTGTCGCAATGTCTGGCGCATTCCATAATGCCCCGATCACTGCAATGGCGTCTGCGCCGGCATGGATGATCTTGTGCGCATTTTCAAGATTGATACCACCTATGGCAACCACAGGCAGCTTGAGTTCGCGCGCGGCCGTGAATAGTGCAGCTTCTGCGCGTGGGGCATCTGGTTTGGTCGATGAGGGAAAACAGGCACCGAATGCAATGTAGTCAGCCCCCAGCTTTGCTGCCTGCTGTGCGAGAGCCAAGTTGTTGTAGCAGGATGCGCCTATGATCTTGTGGCTGCCTAGCTGCGCTCGTGCGGCTGCAATATCGCCATCATCAATGCCAAGATGCACACCATCTGCATCCAGTTGTATGGCTAGTTGCACATCGTCATTGATGATGAGCGGCACCGCATAACGGCGGCACAGCGTCATGAGTGCCGCTGCCTGTTCGCTGGCCTGTTCGGCAGATGCGCGCTTGTTGCGATACTGCAATATGCGCGCACCGCCAGCAAGTGCTGCTTCACTGTCTGCCAGCAGCTTGTGTGTATCGGTGATGTCCGGCGTAATGGCATACAGTCCGGAAATGGGCATGGACCTACTCTTCGTCATCAGCTTCTTCGCGCGCCCAGAACAGGCGGTCAGGAATGTATTGTCCCATTCCGGGCCGGAACGCGTGCCGCAATGAGTGCCAGGTATATTCCTGCGCCTCGGCGATGGCCTCCTCCATTCCCAGGCCATGGGCCAGGCAGGCGGCAATGGCAGAGGCTAGGGTGCAACCGGAGCCATGGTAACTGCCCGGCAGGCGCTCGCATGGGTAGGAGCGCAGCAGTTTCTGCGAACCGTAAAGATTATTGACGACCTGCTGCGAGCGTTCATGTGTCCCTGTGACCAGTACAAATTCAGGCCCCATGCTCAGCAGGCGCTGTACGACATCATCCATGGAGGCATGTTCGACAGCATCCGTGTCATCTCCGGAAAACGCCAGGCGGCGGGCTTCCAGGCTATTGGGTGTAATCAAGGTGGCCTGCGGAAACAGCAGGTCTATCATGGCTTCCTGCATGGCCTCGTTGGCCAGTTCATCGCCACGGCCTGAAGAAAGGATTGGATCAATCAATAATGGCACATCGGGATAGTCCGCCACGATTTCCGCGATCACGGCAATATTTTCCACGCTGCCCAGCATGCCCAGCTTGAACGCGGCAACCTGCATATCTTCAAGAATGACGCGGGCCTGGTCGTTGATGAGGTCTGCATCCATAGGGACGACATTTTCCACGCCGACAGTATCCTGTGCTGTGACTGCTGTCACGACAGACAATGGATGGCAGCCAATGCTGGCCAGTGCGAGCAGGTCTGCCTGTAATCCGGCGCCGCCACTGGGATCGGTGGCTGCAAAAGTGAGTACGCAAGGAGGCATGAGGTTGATAGTTTCCATCGCAGGTCCTGTGTCGGGAGGGGCAGGCCAATGTTATAAAGCTGCCTATTTTAGCCTAATCACTCCTGAAAGGAGAGAACCGGGTCTATTCCTGGCGGTTCTGGTAAGGCTAATGTGGGTTGCGTGCATGACTGGAGCGGATAAATGTGTTCAGGTAATTGTCGTATTGACGGCTTTCACCTATGCTTTGTCCAGATAGGAGATTGTCTGTTGCATCTGACCTTATGAGAAAGGAACCCCGGCGACCATGAATTTCAAGACTACACCACCACATCACCTGGTTCTGGCGACTGATCTGAGTGCCCGATGTGATCGTGCGCTTGATCGTGCCTTGCAGCTGTCACGAGCATGGCAGTCTTCCCTCACCCTGGTGCATGCGCTGGAATCCGTGCAGCCGGTGCTGGAGGAGCCCAGCTGGCGCCAGCCACAAGATGTTGCACTGGCTATACAGGAGGAGCTGGAAGCTGAAGTGAGTGCCATGGCAGAAGATACGCGCAATATCAGCGTTCGCGTGGTGCGCGGTAGGCCGGAGGACGTAGTGCTTAAAGTGGCAGAAGAGGTGGAAGCCGGTTTGATACTGACCGGGGTCAAGCGGGATAGTGCTTTTGACAAGGCTTTGCTTGGCGATACAGTAACCGGGCTGGTACGTCATGCCAGCATCCCGGTGCTTGTGGTGAAAAAGCGGTTGCGGCGACCCTACCAGAAGATTGTGGTGGCCACGGATCTTTCGGAGCCGTCAAAAGTGGCGTTGGCGCGTGCCGTGGATTTGTTTGGGCTGGATAACCTTGTAGTGTTTCATGCGGCTTTTGCCCATTTCGCCAGCCGCATGGATGACAGGCTGGCCTATGAGGGCGAGTTGCGCAGTGATGCCATTCAGAATTGCAGGGACTTCATCAGCGAGGTGGCAGGTGCTGAGGCTGTAGACAAGATCGGAGTCGTTGTGGAATACGGCGAGCCGGATCTGCTACTGGAGAAATATGTGCAGGATCACAAAGTGGATCTGGTGGTCGTATCAACGCATGGACGTAGTGGTTTACTGGGCGTGCTGTTGGGAAGCATAGCGACCCGGATTCTGGATAGTGTTGCCAGTGACGTGCTGATTGTGCGGAATAGTGCCTGACCGTTAGTCAGATAGCTGGGAGGGGATATGGTGCGGGTATGGTTACCTGACGCGTGAGCGTAGCAACGTTTCGTTTGGACATTCTCCAAACAATTCGCGGTAATAGCGTGAGAAAAGGCTCATGTGCCAGAAGCCCCATTTTGCAGCGACATTGGCAATGCTGGTGATCTGTTGCGGCGAGAATTGCAGTTCAGCCCGGACACGGTGCAGCCTGACATTGCGCATGTAAGTGACAGGCGTGATGCCCAGTACCCGGGCGAAGGCATGGTTCAGTGTACGACGGCTCACGCGTAGTTCAATACAGAGCTCGCTGATGGTCAGCGGACAGCCAAAGTTGGACAGTGTTAAATCCCGTACTCGGTTGACAATATAGCGATGAATACGGTGATCGTAATGCTGGCGCGGGTTCTCCCGGGTCAGCAGCAGCGCTTGCAGGCAAGTGGAAAGCAGGTCATCTTCAAAATGCTGCCACATATGCAGATCGTGCTCGGTGCTGCGAACATCAGCCAGGTAACGCATACCCCCTGTCAGGGAGGCCAATAAGCGGTTGGTGGCAGATGTTGATAATGACTCCACGGGCTTGATTGTTTCCAGCAGTTTACGCAGGTCTATATATTCAACTTGAGATGCATATGCCTCCAGGCGCTCTGCGGGGATGACCGCGACGGTAATTTCTGACAGGTTGGCGGTACGGAAAAGCAGCTCGGCATTCTTGTCCAGTGTGATCAGGGAATTTTCCCGGACTGGCAGCAGACCCCACGACGAGTCACTATCCGCAATGGTGGGCAGGCCGATGACATAACTGTCTGCTGGAGCACTGGCAAATTCATCGACAGCACGGTTCATGGTTTCGCGGAATATCTGCATGCCTTGGTATGACGTGCTTGAGATGCCGCCGGAAAAAGTACCCTTGCCCAATTGGGTGTAATCCTGCGACCAGAATGGCAAGGCATCAGCCTGTTCCAGCACGTCTTGTGTCGATAGTTCGACTATATGTACTTCTTGATCGCAGGACGGGGTCCCTGCCAGAAAATCTTCGCGAAAACTCATGATAATCACTCCTCCATATTGGAATCGACTTCCCGTCGATGTCCACCTTCCCCTGATGTGAGCGTCAAGCTCATCATTCTATTGATTTTATGTCGGTCAGTGCGCTTTCGCATTGATTAATATTGCTTTTTTCAAGGCGACTGAGAGCCACTATACAGACTTGTCAATATAACTGTAGAGGTGAATGAAAAGTTTGGATAGCAAAAACTGGCAAGACCTAACTGGCTGGTTGGTGGGTAAGGGGGGATATGCCAGTTATTACTATAACCATCATATTCATGTCGTTATTGTTGCACCGTTTCAATGTCAATATCAACGGCGCCTGGATAGGTCGAATACGGTCAGGGTGGCTTTGTATCACTGACGTTTGTCTGGAGTCAGGGTGCGGTTCTTATTGATGATTTCCACTGTCGTGGTCGGCATTGTGGCGGAGGCATGCTCGATTTTCAGCGGATGAAACTGCAGTGCTCCTTAGTTAAGAGGAGCGGAAATTCTCACAGTTTTATTGGAATCAACAAGGGAGTCGAGATGCAATATAAATCTAAATTTATCCTGGCTTGCGGTATTTCGGTGCTGATAGCGGGCACTGCCATGGCGAATGAGGAGCTGCCGGCCATTGATGGTGATGCCGGGGCGGATAGTTCCCCTCATCACCTCACTACCAACCTTGGGTTGTATAGTGATTATCTGTTCCGCGGCATATCGTATGCGCGTGGGCGTGGGGCTTTGCAGTTGTTCATAGATTATTCCCATGAAAGCGGCCTGTTCTTTGGCATAGGTGGAACTAATGTGCACAAGGACGCCATTTACGGCAACACGCTGGAGGTGGATATCTACGGTGGTTACAGCCATGCGCTGACCGAGGATTTAATCGGTACGGTTGGATTCATGCAGTACTACTATCCGGACAATGAGAAAATTGCCGGGCAATCCGCCAATGTCACTGAAGTCAATCTTGCCCTGGATTACCAACACTTCACGCTGAGATATTCACATTCCCTGACCGACTGGTTTGGTGTCAATACCAAATCATATGGCAATACTCAGGTGGGTCACCACACCACTGGCCGCGGGGATTCCAAGGGCAGCAATTATGTTGAATTGAATTACAACAATACGCTGCCTTTCTATGACCTCAACCTGATGTTGCATGTGGGGCATCAGACTGTGGAGAACTATGCCGTGGCGGATTACACCGATATCGCCATCGGGTTGAGCAAGGATTTCTCCATTGCAGACAGCCAAGGCTGGAATGCCGGACTGAGTTACATCATGACTGATGCGAATGATGACTGGTATGTGACCAGCAGTGGCTACAAGACCGGGGACAACAAGTTCTTCGGCTATATCAAACGCACATTCTGAACCTATCAATAACGCTTGAGTTTCATGGCGGGAGTGTCTTATTCAAGACCTTGCCTGCTGCCCGGCAGTTTCTGTGCAAGTGGGCAGAAACTGCCGCTTACAAAGCATCTTGAATTTCTCTCTTTTGCGGTATGGCGCACCCAAGACACCGGGATCACTGCCAATAGTAAAAATCGGCAATACCTCGCATGTATCAATGGTGTATCGACAGCACATGCCGATTATTGCTACAGCCTCCAATGAGGTGTCGATTAGAGTACGCATCGTGTCATTTACAAATTATTAACAATTTTTAGAGGCCAAATGGCCAGAGGAGGAGAACGTGAGTATGGATGCAAAAGCCTCTCGTCAGTCGTCCCGTGGCGAAGCGAGTGTTGCGTGCGTGCCTGATGCATTCAGTTTTTCTGAAGCGCAATCACCCAGAGCACGATTTGTGTTGATGGTGTCAGCCATTGTAGTGGGTATCGCCGGTGGTGCTGTCTTGCATTCCGAGATGTCGACAAGCAATGCCTTGACCGGGTTGTTTATCGTACTGGCTTTGGCTGGTGGTTTCTTATCCACATGGTCTCCATGCGGGTATTCCAGCCTTAGCTTGTTACGTCCGTCCGGTCATTATTCCTTGGGCTCAGTTGTGCGTTGGGCGCCTACCTTTTTCACTCATGCTGTAGGTTATGCCATCGGTGCTGTGGTGCTGGGCGGCATGTTGGGAATGGTGAGCTGGTTGCTGTTCTCGTCACTGCCTTTCAGCTACATGGTGGCAGGCATGGCGGTGTTGGCACTGGGTTATGGCGCACACCAGATGGGCTTTATGAAGATGCCTTATCCACAACGTCGCGCCCAGGTGCCACATGATGCCCGTTTCCGCTTTCGCTCATCTGTCATCGGATTGTTGTATGGCTATGCACTGGGTATGAATTACCTCACCTATGTGCAAACACCGATCCTGTACATCGTGACGGGTGTTGCGCTGTTCTGCGGAGACGTCAAGACCGCCATCATCATTATCGGCATTTTCAATATCGGTCGTTGCCTGCCTGTGGCTGTGAACTTCCTGCCTATCAAGAATGTGACTGTGCAGGCATGGCTCGCCCGCTGGCAAGAGCGTGCTGTTGAAGTCGATGGTTTCCTTCTGTTGTCTGTCGCCACTGCATCTCTGGTGCTGTTGGCGCTGTAATGACGGATGTGATTGAAGTAGAAGTATGTGGATATAACCTTAACAATGTCTGGAGGAAGTATGACAACATTCCAATCTAGTCGCCTGATAGGGAAGCTAGCTCTAGCTGCCTTATTGGCAACAACGTATTCGGCATTTGCTGCTGATGCCGTGCCAAGTTCGCTGGGCGCGATCGGTACTGCCAAAACGCAGGAAGACATCACGATCGAACCAGGTGTACCAGCTGATTCCAAGCGTGTTTACGTGCAGGATCCTGGTCACTTTAACGTGACAACGACTGTTTACAGCATTGATGGTAAGAACAACAACCTGCTCGGCATGACCGATAGCGGCAAGTTGGCTAACCTGATGCTGAGCAGCGATGGCAAGTTCTTCGTGACTTCCAATACTACCTATTCCCGTATTGCCAGTGGCAAGCGTGATGACTATGTGCAAGTGATTGATGCTCAATCCCTCAAGGTGCTGGCTGATATCGATATTCCTGAAGGCCGCTTCCTGACAGGTGTGATGGAGCGCCTGGCATCCATTTCCACCGACAACAAGCATATGCTGTTCCAACAGTTTGCACCGTCTCCTGCGGTTGGTTTGGTGGATCTGGAGAAAAAGTCCTTCGTGAAGATGATGGATATTCCCGACTGTTACCATATTTTCCCTGTGCCTAACCAGGGTTTCTATATGCACTGTCGTGATGGTTCCATGATGCACATCACCTATGATGACAAGGGCAATACCAAGCAGAAACCAACCAAGGTGTTCCACGCCGAGGATGACTACCTGTTTGTGAATCCTTACTACTCTAACAGCACTGGTCGTCTGGTATGGCCTACTTATGAAGGTCGTGTATTCCAGGCTAAGTTGTCTGACAAGGGTGCTGAGTTCCTGAAGCCTATCGAAATTTTCTCTGACAAGGAAAAAGCTGCGAACTGGCGTCCAGGTGGCTGGCAAGTTGTTGCGTACCATAAGGCACGTAACGAAATCTATGTGCTGGCTGATCAGCGCGCCAAGTGGACTCACGTGACTGCAAGTCGTTATGTTTTCGTGATTGATGGCACTACCGGCAAGCGTCTGCGTCGCATTGACCTGAAGCATGAGATCGACGGTATCAGTGTCACTCAGGATGCAGATCCAAATCTGTATGCGGTTTCTGCTGAAGACAAGACGATGTACACATTCAACGCGCTTTCCGGCAAGCAAACCGGCAAGGTCGATGAGTTGGGTCGCGCTCCTACAATCTCCCTGACGCTGGATAAATAAGAGGTCACCATCATGAACTGGCTTATTGATGATCCAACTACAGCAGTACTCGCTTCGTTATTCCTGGCAATGATTCTGGCAGCTGCAGCGATACCCAAGCTGCGCCAACCGGAAGAGTTTCAGGGCGTGGTTGCAAATTACCGGCTGCTTCCTTCTTTCATGGTAGTCCCATTTGCAAGACTGCTGCCATGGATCGAGCTGGTTTGTGCCGCAGCATTGCTGGTGCCGCCAGCGCGCGAAATAGCAGCATGGGTAGCTGCTGCTTTGTTCGTGATGTTTGGGCTGGCACTGGCAATTAACGTCGGGCGTGGTCGCACTCATATTGATTGTGGTTGCGTACGCCGCCCCACCAGTATGAGCCGCATCGGAATGTTCCATGTATTACGGGCAATCGCTCTGGCTGGCGTCAGTCTTTACGCCGCTGCGGTTCCTGTGGAAGTGGCCAACATTTCATGGGGTTCAGCATTGATGGGTGTGGCAGCAGCAACAATGCTTGCGTTGCTTTATTTGGCTGCGGATCTGATGGTAGGACTGCCAGACCGTGCATCCAAGAAATTAGACTTTGAATAAAGGAAATTGATAATGAATACCGGACTTCTAATTGCGTCAAATGTGTTGCTGTGGGGAGCATTCCTGGCCCTCGCTGCACTGATGCTGGGTGTTATTCGTCAGATTGGTTTACTGCATGAACGTTCAGCACCGCTGGGTGCCATGATGATTGATCACGGACCTGATATTGGTGAGAAATCACCTGTATTCAGCCTGACCACCATCGACGGCGCTCCTGTGACTGTTGGTCGTGCCGTGACTCCAGGCCGTGCAAGCCTGCTGATGTTTACTGGTCCTTCCTGCCCAATCTGTCAGAAACTGCTGCCTATCATCCGTTCAGTAGCTGCTACTGAAAATACTGATGTAATCCTTATCAGTGATGGCACGCAGGCTGAGCATCGTGAATTCCTGCGTAATCATCCTCTGGATGGCGAGCGTTACGTTGTCTCCGCCGAGATCGGTATGCGTTACCAAGTTTCCAAGGTTCCGTATGGCGTTCTTCTTGATTCAGACGGTGTTATTCAGGCCAAAGGTCTCTGCAATACCCGCGAGCATGTCGAAAGCTTGTTTGAGACAACTCGCATGGGTCATGCAACTTTGCAGAACTTCCTTAAGCACGGCGCAGAAGATGCGTCGAAACATGTGCATTAATTACTGACTCCAGAGTCGGAAAATTTACGGAGAAGGAAATCAAATGAAAAAAAACAAGGGTTTTGATTCAAGTATCGAGAAGTTGGCACGTACTACCGCCAGCAAAACCGGTCGTCGTGGCTTTATCGGTAAACTGGGTGCATTCCTGGCAGGTTCTGCGTTGCTGCCATTGCTACCAGTGGACCGCCGTGGCCGCATGAACGAAGCGCACGCTGAAACCAAGGGCACATTGGGCCGTGAAGGCTGGAAGCCACAGGACAAGGATCCCAAGTCTTGTGACTACTGGCGTCATTGTTCCATCGACGGCAATTTGTGTGATTGCTGCGGTGGTACCCTGACTTCCTGCCCTCCAGGATCAGAGTTGTCACCAAGCTCATGGGTTGCCAGCTGTTTCAACCCAGGTGATGGCCAGACTTACCTGATTGCATACCGCGATTGTTGCGGTAAGCAGACTTGCGGTCGTTGCAACTGCATGAACGTACAAGGTGAGTTGCCTGTTTATCGTCCTGAGTTCAATAACGACATCGTATGGTGCTTCGGTGCTGATAACGATGCGATGACCTACCACTGCACAGTCTCACCAATCGTTGGTAAGGCTAGCTAAGTAGGGCAGTGACAGGGTCTGTTTCAAGTATGCGTTACTGTGGTTTGTTTCTGGTTTTGGGTCTGGTGGCGGCGATGGGTATCAGCCGCGCCGCTGATCTTCCTCCGCGGGAATCCTATCAGCGCCCGGCTGACATTCCGTCGCCACCGTCCAATCCGTTGACCATAGAAAAAGTCACACTGGGCAAGACCCTGTTTTTTGATCCCCGTCTCTCCCGGGACGGGGCCATGTCTTGTGCCACTTGCCATAGTCCCAACATGCGTTGGAGTGATGGGCGGGTGTTACCACTGAAGGCGGATGGCGTCCCTAATGCGCGACGTACGCCGACAGTACTCAATAGTGCCTGGCTCAATGCCTTGATGTGGGATGGCCGCGCTGCTTCTCTGGAAGCCCAGGCAGTCCTGCCGATTACCACGGCACATGAAATGAATTTTGAAATGCCTTTGTTGCTGGATCGGCTGAAAGAGGTTGCCGGATACCAGCCACTGTTTACCCAGGCTTTTGGCGATGCTGAGATCACTCCCAAGCGGGTGACGCAGGCACTAGCCAGTTTTCAGCGTACGCTGGTTTCCAAGACCGCACCCTTTGATCGGTGGGTGGCAGGTGATGAAAATGCGATCAGCGAAAACGCCAAGCGCGGTTTCGCCTTGTTTGAAGGCAAGGCCAATTGCGTGTCCTGCCATAAGTCCTGGCGTTTCACAGAAGATGCTTTCCACGATATCGGGTTGGAAAGCCTGGATCCTGGACGTGGCGCTAAAGTGCCATCGCAGCTTGTATTGATGCAGCATGCCTTCAAGACACCCTCGCTGAGGGATTTACCGAAAAATGGCCCTTTCATGCACGATGGCTCCATGCATAGCCTGGAAGAGGTTATCAAGCATTATGAGCAAGGGGGAGTCCAGCGCGAAAGTCTGTCACAGGAAATGAAGCCGTTCGAGCTTTCCGATGTCGAAAGAGCGTACCTGATTGACTTTATCCATACCCTGGATGGCGGGCCGCTGGATATGGAATTCCCCAATCTACCGGAGTAAAGTGAATGATCAAAACAGGTTCTGAATCGGTACATTTTCGAATACCGGTTAATGATGAAAGGCAAGTAAGCGCACAGCCTGGTACAGGTTGGATGATGCGCTGGCAGACATGGTTGTTGGTGCTGGTGGCCGGATTCATTTTTAGCGCTTCTTCCATGGCATGGAGCGCGGAAGTGCATCGTATGGAATTGACGCATCACGATTTTGAACCGTGGGATTTTGTGCCTAAGCCTGGCGACCGCATCGACATCCACAATCATTCGGATATCGTGCATGCCGTATATGTGACTTACCCTGATGGCACCATCGTCAATCTTACCGAGACTGCTGCGCAATTGCCTAACACGACGGTGTCATGGACTGTTCCGGCGGATGCCGAGGATGGTGATGAGTATGTGTTCAGGTGCTGGATTCACACTGTTATCCGGGCGGATATGAAAGTGCAAGTGCCAGCATCGCAGTAATCAAGCAAATGGAGGTCAATCATGGCCGAAGATAGAAACAACAAACCTGCGTCAACGATAGAAGAGCCTGAACGCAGGCGCATGTTCAAGAAAGTGTCGCGTCGTCTGGGTGCGGCTGTTGTGGGTTCTATCATAGGTAGTGCATTGCTCAGGTCGCGTCCTGCGCCAGCCGCCTCTGTTTTGCGACCGCCCGGCGCACTGCCGGAAAAGGATTTCCAGTCTGCCTGCGTACGTTGCGGTCTGTGCGTGGAGGATTGCCCGTTCGATATCCTCAAGCTGGCCAGCTGGGCAGATCCTGCTCCCATGGGCACTCCCTTCTTTACTGCACGGGAAGAGCCGTGCCGCATGTGTTACGACATTCCCTGTGTTGCTGCCTGCCCTACCGGCGCTCTTGATCCCCTGCTGACGGATATACGCAAGGCCGATATGGGCCTTGCAGTGCTGGTCGATCACGAAACCTGCCTCAACTATAAAGGCATGACCTGCAGTATTTGCGTTCGTGTATGCCCTATCCGCGGTGAGGCGATCTCCCTCAAGCCTATCCAGAATGAGCTGGGCGTATTGCAGATCCCAACAGTGGACAGCACCAAATGCACTGGATGCGGCACCTGTGAGAAACACTGCGTGCTGGCGGAAGCGGCGATTCGCGTATTGCCGCGCGAGCTGGGTCAGGGATTGTCTGGTGCAAACCCGGCAGGCCGTACCCCAGTATGGGGGATGAAAGGATGAGTGCGTCCCTTGCTGCATTGTATCGTCGCCGCTGGCTACTCAGCCGCCGGATGGTGCAGATTTTTATCGTATTGGCGTTTCTGGTGGACTGGCCCGAAATTGGACGTATCGCCAACGGCAACCTTTCTTCCAGTCTCTGGTTGGGCGTCCTGCCGTTGACGGATCCCTTCATCGCACTGCAATCCTTGTTGTCCGGTACCATGCTGGCAAAAACTGCGTTGATTGGCACGGTGTTGATTGCCGCCTTTTATTTTATATTCGGCGGGCGTATCTATTGCAGCTGGGTCTGCCCAATCAATATGGTAACGGATTTGGCCTACTGGTTGCGCCAGAAGCTCAATGTGAAAGGCAATATGACCATGCCGCGCGAGCTGCGCATGGCAGTGCTGGGCATGTCGCTGGTATTGACTGTGCTCAGCGGCACGCTGGCATGGGAAAACTTCAATCCCATTACCCTGTTCCAGCGTGAGCTCATGTGGAGTTCCCTCGCGGGAGGGCTGGTTTTACTCAGCCTGTTCCTTTTTGATCTGTTGATCACTCGCCGTGGCTGGTGTGGACACTTATGCCCGGTCGGAGCTTTTTACTCTGTATTGGGGCGCTATGGGCGCGTACGGGTCACTGCCAAGCAATCTGGTTCCTGCGCAGGTTGTGGCGCGTGTATCAAGGTCTGTCCAGAACCTCACGTCCTGGCTCCTGTGGTTTCACTCAAGGCTAATGCTGTCACACATGGCGATTGTACCCGCTGTGGCGCATGCCTGGACCAATGTTCATCTGGTGCCATTGCCATGAAGTTCGATCTTGGCAAATCTTTCCACGGCATCCCTATCGTAAGCAAGTAATCACTTCTGTGAACTTTCCCTGAAAAAGTGCAAAAAAAGTCCGGTGGCGCAACCCACCGGACAAAGGGAGTAAGTAGTAAGACTTACAAGGAGAGATAATCTGCTGACTGGAAAAAGTACTTAGTCAACCAGCTTTACTGTGCCGCGCATCATGAATGAGTGGAATGCGAAGGAACAGAAGAAGGAATAGGCTTCGCCATCTTTCATGATGCTTGGGTTGAATTTAACAGATGCCTTTTCACCGCCACCCAGCAGTGGAGTGAACGCCAGTACGCGAGCATCGTTTTCTGGCAGGTAATTCTTGTCGATACCAGCTTCCATGCCAGCCTTGGCTACATCTGTGACATCAGAAGTCTTGGCCAGGACCCAGTTGTGACCCATGCCGGCTTTGGATGCGGTACCAGTGTGGGCGAAGTTGACAGTGAATTCCTTACAGCTCTTGGGAACATCAATGGAACGTACGTTGAATGACATGGAATCGCCAGCGCTGACATTGACTTCACAGTTGTTTGCAAACGCCAGGGCAGGAGCCATCAGCAGGGAGAACAGAACATAGGAACGCATAATTTAAACATCCAGTCTAAAAATAAAAATAATCAAAATTTAATCTTGATGCGACAACCGTCGCAGTATTTTCATTTTAGGTGCGGCATTTGTCGCAGGATGGTAAAAATCGGCATTACCTGTACAAATCAGTTACAAATTCAGTTACAAATCAATAGGACAGGCGATCAGGGCGTGGCGATACTGCGCGTGCGAGAAAAACAGCCAGCCCCATGAACAACAGTACTACCAGCAAAGCCTGGCGCAGGGAAAAATGCTCTCCTATAAATCCCAGCAGGGGCGGCCCGGCCAGAAAGGCGATATAGCCTGCTGTTGCCACTACACTGACGCGCGCCGTTGGATGTGGCCCGGTATCGCCAGCCGCGGAAATGGCCAAGGGGAAACCCAAGGCTGTGCCCAATCCCCAGAACAGCACGGCAGCTGCTGCCAGATAAGGGTCGGCGGCGAAAATGACAGTACTTATCCCGATTACACCCAGCAAGGCGCTGGCACGCACCACTGCAGTACGGCTGAATCGAGTGAGAAAATAATGGCCGCTGAAACGTCCCAGTGCCATCATGCCGGCAAAACCGGTGTATACCATGGAGCCTGTGGCCTGGCTGAACTGGTGCTCATCCACCATCAGGATGGGAATCCAGTCCGTGGCAGCGCCTTCCGCCAAAGCCATGCCCAGGACGATCAGCCCGATACACAACAGCTGGTAATCCTGCCATGGGCGGAAGGACGTACTATTTGTCTCCCTCTCATCAGGCGCTTTGCGTGTTTCCACGCCAACTCCCTGTGGAATTGCCTGTAATGCCCACAGCGTCACCGGCAGGCCCAATAGTGCAGTAAGCGCAATATGCCAGGACACGGGGAACGCAATACTTGCCAGGCCGATACCTACCAGGCCGCCCAGAAAGGTGCCCAAGCTGAAACCTGCGTGCAGCATCGCCAATGCAGGCCGTTGCGTAATTCGTTCCACTTCCGCGCCTTCAACATTTAGCGCAATCTCCCCTACGCCAATCCCCAGGCCGAACAACATCAGCCCAAACGCCGCAATCAGTGCCACCGCGCTGCTCAAACCAATCGCCAGGATGCCAAGCCCTGCCAATAACAACAGCATGCCACTGCGAATCACAGACCTGGTGCCCCAGCGCTGGACCAGTTTGCCTGAGCTCAGGATACCGCTCATGGCGCCGATGGAAATGCTGAACAAAATCAAGCCCATTTCTGCCAACGAGACACCCAACTGATCGCGGATCGCCGGTGTACGCGTGACCCACGAGGCCACAGCCAACCCCGTCAGCAGGAAAAACATAAACAAGGCGCGCCGGCGCCGGAAAGCGATATGCATGCAGGACGAGCTTAAGTTGAGTAAATGTAACAGTGGGACATGGCGCAGATGCGCAATCAGTAGCAAATGGAGCGGGCGACGGGAATCGAACCCGCGTATCAAGCTTGGGAAGCTGGCGTTCTACCATTGAACTACGCCCGCGCAGGTGGGGATTATACCTGTTTCTTCTGCACTCACCATGCTCTGGATGCGGCATTATGCCGCATTTTGACCCGGGGAAATTGCCATTAGAATCCAGCTCTTTGCCAAGTGGTATCCATGGTGCGGATACGTGGACTGGGAGACAGGAGCCAATGGATGGTAGCGACAATAGGATATTCTGGTGTGACAGGTGATGGTATGCAATTGAAGTGGGCAGTACTGGCGCTGGCACCGTGGTTCAGTGGGATAGCACTGGCGGATCATGATCATTTGCAGGAGTTGCCAGCGGTTGAGGTGACGGTGCATGCGCATGACAGTGAAGGCCATTTGCATAAGCGTATGGTCAATAGTCCAGATGCTGCTGCGTTGCTGCAGGACTACACGGGAGCGTATTCATATCAGGCGGGTGGGATTGCTGCCCTGCCGAATATCCGTGGCATGAATGACAACCGCATTCGTGTGCTGGTGGATGGGGCGGAGCTCACGGCAGCATGTGCCAATAGTATGAATGCCCCGTTGACCTATATTTCTCCGGCTGCGGTTGCAAGTGTCAATGTGCTGGCGGGTATCACGCCAGTCAGTATGGGAGGTGACAGCATTGCCGGCACGATTACTGTGGATTCTGCCAGGCCGGTATATGCAAACAGTGCTGATGAGTGGTTATACCAGGGTAGTTTTTCCACAGTGTATCGCAGCAATAATAATGGCTTGAGTACGGCATTGAATGCTACGGCTGCGAGTGACAATCTGAGCCTGAATTTCACCAGTACCATGGATAGGGGGCAGAGTTACCGGGATGGTAACGGCGATAAGATACGTGCTACCCAGTTTGAACGTCATATCCAGACCCTGACCTTGGGTGCCAAGGGAGAGGACGAGGATTTTGTGCTGCGCCTGAGTCATCAGGAGGTGCCTCACCAGGGTTTCCCGAATCAGTATATGGATCTGGTGGGCAACAAGGCAGATTCAATCAATGCGAGTTACAGTCGCGAGTTTGCCTGGGGGAATCTCGATACCCGAGTGTACTGGCAGGAAGTCCACCATGAAATGGGTTTCTTTACGTCGGAAAAACCCGGCACGATGCCAATGAAAACACATGGCAAGGATATGGGCTACAACATCAAGGCGACGATTCCATTGGATGAGGCGCATACCCTGCGGGTCGGCAATGAATTCCACCGTCAGACGCTGGATGATGAATGGCCGGCCGTAGCTGGCAGCATGATGATGGGGCCAAACACATTCGTGAATATCAATGATGGCCGTCGCGACCGCATCGGGATATTCGCGGAAGTGGAATCGCAGTGGGATAGCCGCTGGAGCTCCCTGCTGGGCGCGCGGGTTGACCATGTGCGCAGCAGCACCGGTAGGGTGCAATCCTATGGCGGCATGATGAGTGCTGCCGATACATTGGCTGCGGCCAATTTCAACGCGGGCAGCCGTGCCGCCAGTGATAACCATGTTGACCTGACTGCAACCGGGAAATATGCGTTTTCCGAGACTACCAGCATCGAGTTTGGATATGCGCGCAAGACGCGCTCTCCCAGCCTCTATGAGCGTTACTCCTGGGGTGTCGGCCAGATGGCGCGCAATATGATAGGCTGGTTCGGCGATGCCAACGGCTATCTCGGCAACCCCAACCTCAAGCCGGAAAAAGCCAACACCATCAGCGCCACGCTGGATTGGCACGATGCCGAGAGCAAAGCCTGGCAGGCCAAGGTCACGCCTTATTTCACCTACGTGCAGGACTATATCGGGGTGGAGCAGCTCAATGCCGGGCTGGCGGGCAATCGCGCCAACCTGCGTTTCGACAATCAGGATGCCCGCTTCTACGGCATCAATATGAACGGCGCGAAACAGCTCTGGCACGACACGCCGTGGGGCGAAGGCCGGGTCAAGGCCAGCCTGGCCTGGATGCGCGGCGAGCGCATCAATGGTGATTCGCTCTACCAGATCATGCCGCTCAATGCCCGCATCAGCCTGGAACAGAAAAAAGGAGCCTGGTCGAATGGTGTCGATGTGCAGTTCGTCGACAGCAAGACCCGTGTCGATGATGCGCGACTGGAACCTGAAACCGGTGGATATACCCTGGTTGATCTGCGCAGCAGTTATCAGTGGACCAAGGCCAGGCTGGATTTCAGCGTGACCAACCTGTTTGATCGCTACTATGCATTACCGACTGGTGGCGTGAATTATGCAAATTGGAAGGCTGAGGGTTCTGTCGGTGCCATGGGCCCACTGGCAGGAGTGGGGCGATCTGTGAATGTCGGCCTGACGGTGGATTTCTAGCCGGCGGCTAGCATGCGTTGATAGCGGTCATGCATGGTGCTGCTGCCATGCATGCCGCCTTGATGCAGGTATAGCCAGGGTTGTGTGAATTTCTCGCGGTGCTGCAGGATGCAGGCCCAGGCCGGCAGATCGTACAGCAGATCGAAGCTGATCCCTGTGTCTGCCAAGAGCCTGGTGTGTAGTTCCCATAACTCACGGTGTAATGTGCCAAAGCGGTAGGGCTGTGCCGGGCTCAATATGACGGGGTGTGGTTCGTTGGAATGTTGTGATGCAAACACATTTTGCAGATACGCAGCATCCCCATACACCGGCATTGTCATGGTGGCTAAACCGGGTAATGAAGCTGCAAGATGGCGGGCGCTGACACCGGTCCCGGACGGCAGGAATACCTGCCTTAATTCCAGCTCCCTGCATACTTCGGTCAGCTCCTTGCCCATGTGGGAAAATCCGTGTTGCACCTGGGCATGGCTGGCCCCTTCCCCAAATATCCATTCGTCTGTCTCTGGCACAAACTCTTGCGCTGCCATGCGGCGGTACAAGGGGCCGTCAATATGCAGTTGCATGCCATGTGTCAATGCGCGTGCCAGGTTGCCGTTGGGGTGCTGCTTGAGCGCAGGCGGCAGATAAGGCACCACGTAGTGGAATTCCGTAGACATGAGTTGTGCGAGCGCACTCAATGCCAGCATGGCATTGGACTGGGCTGAACCGTGGCTCCAGATGCGCCTGACCGTTGGGAGCGAGGTCAGGTTCTCCAGATAGTAAGCCAGTTTATATAGTTTATTGCCCTCTATGGCGTTGAAACAGTCTGTCGGAATATTGCGGCAGAATGCCGGCACTGGTGTGGTGCAGACGATACGTTTGCTGGTCAGGATATCTGCTGCCAACAGGCTGGATTCGATACGCACAATGAAATCCAGGCCGGAAAAATGGCAAGTGACGTAACTGAAACTGGGAATGGACATGCCGGGATTTTATCGGTTTCATCGCTGGATGATGCAGCAATTTTCGCTATGCAAAAAAAACCGGCCATGAAGGCCGGCGCAGGGGAGTTTCTCTGGAGGAGAATCAAATGAAACTTCGGAGATTAATGCTTGGTGCAATCCCGGTTGAAAGCCTGAATCTGCTTTTCGGCTTCTTCCTTGGAAATACCATATAGCTCTTGCAGTTTTCCAGACAGCATTTCGCGGTTGCCCTTGATTTGTTCAAACTGGTCGTCAGTGAGTTTGCCCCACTGCTGATGAACCTTACCCTTGAGTTGTTTCCAGTTGCCTTCAACTTGATCCCAGTTCATGGTGTGCTCCTTTTGAGATGATTCAGTCAATAAATTGCAATGTGATGCATCTGAAGGCCATGATAGTGCCTGCCTCAGTTCCTGACAGTCGGGGAAAGGATGATGTGGCTGTCAGTCAAGTGCTGACAGCCCGGCATTATTCTGTTTGCTGCAGATAGGTATGCCAGATCTGGCGGTAGCAGCTTTCCAGCTTCCGGCAATATCCTGCATGATCCATGAGCGGTGATTGTTGCAACTGTTGCTGCAGTTGTGAACGGTATGTTTGCAACTGTTCCGGGGCGTCGAGCAATTGCAGTACCTTGGCAATATATTCCTCTGCACTACTGGCAATCCATTGCGTCAGCCCCAGATGTTTCAGGATGGCTACCGAGTGCGGCGCCAGAGTGGAGTCCATGGCAATAATGGGCAGACCCATCCACAAGGTATGCAGGGTGGTTGCGATATCAGATGTGGGAAAGCTATCGAGCGCGATGTCCACAATGCTGCCGCGTGTCATGAGCTCTTCTGTGGAGACCGCTGGCGAGATGATGATGCGTTCCATCGGCATGCCAAGCTGGACCAGCCGTGGTTCCATGGCATTGACGGCATCGTCGATGTCTGTTTCCTCTACATGCAGCAGTAACTGCACATCAGGCCTAGCCTCCATGATGCGCTTCCAGAGCAGTAATGCCTGATCAGTGACTCTGTAAGCGCGATTGAATGAGCCCAGTGTGGGTGGATTGGCTTGCAACATGGGGGGCACAGGTGCCAGGGTGTCATGTTGTGGTGGGTTGTAGCTGCATAGGTGATGCAATCGCAGCAGTTTCTCTAGGTAGAAATGTTCATGACCGGCTGGGTCTGTCTCAGCGTCAGTCAAGCAATAGTCCATGGTTTGCAATCCCGTGCTGCTACGCATCCCCAGCCAGTTCAACTGGATGGGTGCGGCGCGGCGGGCCAGCACAGACGGTATTGCATGCCGGGAAAAATCAGCAAGATTGACCAATAGATCAATTTCCAGAGTGCGAATCAAGGTATGGAGTGCATCAGCGCTGAGTCTGGAAATGTCGTGCAGGGACGAAGCCTGTGCCTGAATATGACTGGCGCATAAAACACATGCTCGTACATGACTGGCATCGTGATGCTCAAGCACAGGTAGCAGCAGGTGCGACAGGGTATCCAGGTCGTCGATGATATAAGCGATGCGCAATACGCGATCAGGATCAGGACTGTTCGCAAACACTTGCGGCCCATGCCCCATTTCACTGGGCAAGTATTGCGCCCATTGTTCATACAGGGCGCGTTGATGTATGGGATTATCTGTGGAGATGGCATGGATATTGGCGCGATCCAGCGCATAAGCTGCATGGCCAGGCTGTACTTCCACCACGTGGTCAATCAATGCACGGGCTTCCTCATGCCGGCCCAGGTGAAAATAGGCCATGGCCAGGCCGTGCATGGCTGCTGCCTCCTGTGGCGCCATGCCCAATGCAAGTTCCATGGTCTCTGCGGCCTGCTGGTATTGCCTCATGCGCAGGAAAATATGACCAATCCTGAGCCAAGTTAGCAGCGGGTGGCCTTCAGTGGCGAGTGACGCAGTATAGTGCTCCAGGGCTGCGGTATCATCGTGCCTGGCTTCCGCTTCCTGGCCTGCGTGAAAGAGGGAACCGGTATGTGTAGGGGGCTGGTGTGACAAATTCCCTGCCTTGTCAGAGGGTTTCAGAATAACTGCCGTGGCAGGAACTCAAGCCTAATTGTGTGGTTGATCTTCGTCAAGCCGGGATAATCTTGAGCCACTGCCAGGATATTCCATGGCGGAGTTTGCTAATTCCCCCGTAACCTACGTAAAATATACAGGATTGGCGATGGAATTCGCTGAGTCCAAGTCATTCTTTCATTTTCTTAAATTTCATTTGGGTAGTAAGTCAATTGATTCATTTGACCATCAATGGAAATCCACGGCAGTTTGATGTCGAGCGCCTGACAGTAGGCGAGCTGGTGGAAACACTTGGGTTGACCGGCAAGCGTCTGGCGATAGAGCGTAACGGAGAGATTGTGCCGCGCGGTCACTTTGCCGATGCGGTATTGAATAGCGACGATAAACTCGAAATTGTGGGCGCAGTAGGAGGCGGTTGATGGATACATTGAATATTGCGGGCAAGAGTTATAACTCCCGCCTGCTGGTAGGTACAGGCAAATACAAGGATTTTGCACAGACGCGCGCGGCGATTGATGCTAGCGGCGCAGAAATCATCACGGTGGCAATCCGCCGTACCAATATCGGCCAGAATGCCGGTGAGCCTTCACTGCTGGATTACCTGCCGCCAGAGGAGTTTACTTACCTGCCTAACACCGCCGGCTGTTATTCCGCTGATGATGCAGTGCGTACATTGCGCTTAGCGCGGGAATTGCTGGATGGGCACAAGCTGGTCAAGCTGGAGGTGCTGGGCGATCCCGATACGCTCTACCCCAATATGCTGGAAACCATCAAGGCGGCGGAAATCCTGATCAAGGATGGGTTTGATGTCATGGTGTATTGTTCTGATGATCCCATCATCGCCAAACAGCTGGAAGAAATGGGCTGTGCAGCAGTGATGCCGCTTGCATCGCTGATTGGCTCCGGCATGGGTATTCTCAATCCCTGGAACCTGCAGATCATTATCGAGAATGCCAAGATACCGGTGCTGGTGGATGCTGGCGTTGGTACCGCTTCTGATGCGGCCATTGCCATGGAGCTGGGTTGCCAGGGAGTGCTTATGAACACGGCAATTGCCGCTGCCAAAGACCCTGTGCTGATGGCTGGGGCAATGAAAAAGGCGGTCGAGGCAGGTCGTGAAGCATTCCTGGCTGGCCGTATGCCCAGGAAACTTTATTCCGCATCCCCCAGTTCCCCTACCAACGGATTGATCGGCTGAGGAATAGATATGGCCGAGGAAAAACGCTATGAGTTTTCTGTCAGGGTGGAAACGGTGTTTGTGCCTGACCAGTCTGATATCGAGCAGAATCGTTACGTATTTTCCTACACGATACATATCACCAACAGCGGTACTGTCACGGCGCAATTGATCAGCCGCCATTGGGTTATCACTGACGCAGCGGGAGGCGTGCAGGAAGTGCGCGGCCTGGGCGTGGTCGGCGCGCAACCGCTGTTGCAGCCGGGAGAGCGTTTCCAATATACCAGCGGAACAGTGATTGCCACGCCAGTGGGAACCATGAAGGGTAGTTATCAGATTACGGCAGAAGACGGCACGCAGTTTGAGGCCGATATTGCCCCATTTTCTCTCAATATGCCGCGGGTATTGCACTAAATGACTTGGAGACTCGGTAGTTGGCAGTATCTGGCTTGCCTTTTGGTATTGTGGTTGATGTCCTGTGGACACCAGCATATCAAAATGGAAGAAACGCCCTCCTCGCCTCCCTGCCAGTGTCCTCCCGTACCAGTAGAGCCTGCTCCTGCGCCGTCGGTGCCTCCACCGCCAGAGAAACAGCCCGTCAGCAAGGTTCCGGATTATGGCCTGCTCAAGCCTGCGCGCTGGGAAGACCTGGCAGGACTGCCGCAGTCACAGCCTGGTCAGGCATGGGCGGCATGGTTGCAAGGTTGCAGCACATTGAGAAATCGCCAGCCCTGGCGTGAAGCGTGTGACGCAGCAGTGCAGCTTCCCCCCAACCCTGGTGACGCTGCTGTGTTGGCCTATTTCAAGCAGTATTTTTCTGTCTACCAGGCCAGTAACCAGGATGGCAGTGATACCGGCATGATCACCGGTTATTACGAACCCATGCTGAAAGGCAGCCGCGTCAAGAGTGCCAAATATCAGTATCCGCTTTACGGACGTCCCGATGACCTCATCACTGTTGAGCTGGCCAGTTTGTTCCCTGAGCTGGCTGGTAAGCGGGTGCGCGGACGCCTGGAAGGCAACAAGTTGATTCCTTATTATGACCGTGCCGAAATCGAGGCAGGAACGGCGCCAGTAGCGGGGCATGAGCTGCTCTGGGTCGATGACCCGGTAGAGCTGTTCTTCCTGCAGGTACAGGGTTCCGGGCTGATCAAGCTGGATAATGGTGAATCCGTGCATATTGGCTATGCGGACCAGAATGGCATGAGTTACCAGTCCATAGGCAAGGTATTGGTCGAGCGTGGCGAGCTGACTCTGGACAAGGCATCCATGCAGGGAATCAAGCAATGGGCGAGAAAGAACCCTGCCAAATTACAGGAATTGCTGAATACCAATCCCAGTTATGTGTTTTTCCGTGAATTGCCTGCCAATCTGCCGGGGCCACTGGGTGCTTTGGGCGTTCCCATCTTGTCCGAGCGTGTGCTGGCGGTGGATCCCAAATTTATCCCGTTGGGGGCACCGGTCTTCCTGACAACTACCTACCCGAACAGCAGTAAACCGCTCAACCGGGTGATGATGGCGCAGGATACTGGTGGGGCCATCAAGGGAGGAGTCCGGGCGGACTTCTTCTGGGGAGCAGGAGATGCTGCTGGCAAGCAGGCAGGCAGCATGAAACAGGATGGCAGGATGTGGGTACTGCTACCTAAAGGTTTTCCCCTGCCTGCTGCGAAGTAAACAACTACCCACACTTCCTCAATGCCAGACGTAAGTATCCATGGCAAGAATGCCGTAGGTATTTTCCGGCTGATGGCGGATTGCTTTTCCCTGGGCAGCCCCGATTGCCACAAACAACGGCATCAGGTGGTCCTCGTGAGGGTGAGCGCGTACTCCACCGGGTGCCTGGCGCCTGTAATCCAGTAACGCAGCAGTATCATTTGCCGCAATCCTGCCTGCCATCCAGTCGCTGAATGCCGGTACATAGTCGAGTACATCGGCATTACGGTCAGCAGTGAAAAAGTCATGCAGATTGTGCGTGATGGCACCTGAACAGAGTAGCAACACATTTTGTTGTTGTACTGCGGCCAGGGCCTGCCCGAGCTGGTAATGTGCCTGCGGTCCCAAGTGACTCTGGATGGACAGCTGCGCGACAGGGATATCAGCTTCCGGGTACATCAGCATCAACGGTACCCATACACCATGATCCAGTCCGCGCGTGGCATCAGGTTCCACCACAATGTGATGAGACGCCAGAGTTGCCGCGATTTTGTCTGCCAAACCTGTAGCCCCAGGTGCTGGATACTGCATTTCATACATGGCAGCAGGAAAGCCGGCGAAATCATGAATGGTATCCGGCTTGCTGGAAGTGGTAATGCGGGGATGACGAGTATCCCAGTGTGCTGACACTGCCAGAATGGCATCCGGGCGTGGCAAAGTCTTGCCCAGATGTGCCAGCATGTCCCCGGTTTTACCAGGCTCAAGCACCAGGTTAGGGGCGCCATGTGAAATGAATAATGTAGTCATGTGATCGCTCCGGATAATGCAGCTACCAGAATAAAACCGGGAGCTGCGGTGTGTGCGGAAACAGTTAACGGCGGCAGGTATCAATACTCAATCTTCCAGCGCCGAATACTGCAACTTGTAATAGGCCGCCAGTAATGGCCAGGTTTTTCAGGAACATGATGGTTTGTAGCTGGTTACTGAAATCAAAGTGGAACATAAAAGCGGTTGCCAGCGTGAACAGGGCAATCAAGGTGGCCGTTATCTGGGTGCGATAGCCAAGTAACAGCGCAGCAGCCAGGGGAATCTCTACCAGTAGCGCAATGGCGTATCCAAGCTCAGGGAATGGCGCGCCCACACTGGTGATATAGGCAATGGTGCCTGTCGGATCAGCTAGCTTGCCAAAGCCGCTGATCAGAAAGATGGCAGCCAGTAAGGCGCGGCCGGTCAGTAATGTGAGGTCGGTGATCTTCATGAATATGCTCCCTGTTTGATTGAGAATGACATGTTGTCGAAACATGGATACATTGTATTTTGTAATTTATATATTGATAATCTGGTTTCTAATGGTATGACTGTCAATATATAATTGACAATATGAATCAACTGGAACAAATGCGGATTTACGCCGCAGTGGTCAAGAGCGGGAATTTCACAGCCGCTGCCGTGCAATTGGGTATCAGCAAACAACTGGTCAGCAAGCGTGTCATGGAGCTGGAAGAGCGTTTGGGCGCCCGCTTGCTGCACCGGACCACGCGTAAACTGTCACCCACAGAACTGGGGCGGGTATTTTTTGCGCGCTGCCTGAGTATCTTGCAGGCGGTCAATGAAGCTGAGCAGGAAATATCCAGCAGCACGGGTGAGCTGAGAGGCTTGCTACGGGTATCTGCGCCGGTTTCTTTTGCCAGCTTGGTGCTGGCACCAGCCCTGAACCAATTCATGCAGCTGCATCCCAGATTGGAAGTGATGCTGGATGTCGATAATCGCATGGTGGATGTGATCGGCGAAGGCTATGACATGGTCATCCGTATTACCAAACAGCCGGATGAAGGTTTTGTGGCCCGCAAGCTCACCGATTCTTCACTGGTCTACTGCTGTAGTCCGGATTATCTGGCACGGTATGGCAGCCCGCAATCCCCTGCGCAGCTTGGGCAGCATCGATGTCTCGCATCAAAGGCTGCGGAATGGTTGTTCAAGGATGCCGGTGAGTTGCTGAAGTTGCAGGTACACCCGGTGTTGCGCTCAAACCACGGGGAGGTGATGTGTGAGGCAGCAATCGCCGGGCTGGGTATTGTTGGCTTGCCTGGATTCTACGTAGAGCAGGCCATTCGGCGCGGCGAGCTGGTGCAGGTATTGCAGGACTATACGCCGGATATCGGGGCGGTCTATGCGCTTTATCCGCAACACAGGCAGGCATCCCTGATGGTACGCAGTTTTGCTGATTTCCTGCAGGAGTGGTTCAAGACGGAGTGATGCTGATATATCAAAAGCAAAAGGGAGCGTTGACGCTCCCTTTTGCGGTGTGTACTGCAACAATCAATTAGCGATTGCAAACGTACATAGTAACTTCAAAGCCGAAACGCATTTCGGTAACTTCTGGCTTGGTCCACATAATAAACTCCTTCGGTAGTAAGTATATGAGTCGGGATAGCAACCGTTTTGCAAACTGCAGAACGTGAGACAGACTTTACGCTTACCGAAGGAAGCTGACATGAGTGTTAGCCATTAAAACCCACTCATGATTTTCATTAGATGCAGAGGTGTCAGCTATGTTTATTAGCTGCATTTTCCAGTTTCTCGCCGCCCTTCTGGATATCCTGCCCTGCACCTTTCATGGTGTTGCAGCCAGCCAGTGCGATCAGTCCACACAGCATCAGGAATGCAGTCAGTTTCTTCATGGCCTTGCTCCTTGAGTTGATAGTGTCCATCTAATATAGAGACTCTAGCGCAACAGCAGATTCGGGGATTGGCTGAATGATGGGTAGGAAATTTCCTACTCATCCCTGCTGGCGGATGCGCCACCAGGCGAGCCCGCCAATGGCAACCAGTACCAATGCCCCTATGGTAATGGTGGTGGGGATCACTGGGACCTGTTGCTTGCTGAGCAGGATATAGATTGCCATCATCAAGAGCATGCTGATGTTTTCGAACAGATTCTGGATGGCAATGGCATGGCCTGAGTCGATCGACGCATGGCCTCTTTCCTGCAGCAGGGCATTCAGCGGCACGGCATAAAATCCACCGAGAAAACCGATCACCAAAAGCCAGGCAATGGCCATATAGAGGTGGCTACTATAAGCAAATGCGATGATGGCGGCACCGACTAGTATGCCTGCCGGTAATGCGCGGTTGATTGTGCGCAGGTTGATCCAGCGTGCTGCAGCAAATGCACCGAGGGCGATGCCAATAGCGACAGCACCGCTGAGGTTGGCGGGTGTGCTCAAATCGTCAATATGCAGCGCAACAGGCACCCATGCTACCAGCAGGAAGCGCAGAGTGCTGCCTGCACCCCAGAAGAGGCTGGTGCCGATGATGGAGAATCTCGCATCGGGATCCTGCATCAGTCTGCGGCTTGCCTGAATAAAGTCCCGGCACATTGCCAATGGCACAAAGCTGGTGAGTGGGTGTGACGGAGGCAGGCGCGGGATGAGCAGATTGAATATGGCCGCCAGCAAATAAGCTGTTGCGACAGCATATAAGGCTCCCATTAGCCAATAGTCCGCGAGCAGGCCTCCAAGCACGGCACCCAGCAGGATGGCCACGATGGTGGAGCCTTCCATCAGGCTGTTGGCCTTGACCAGTTTGTCTGTGGATACCAACTCACTGAGAATGCCATATTTGGCCGGGGAATAGGCTGCCGCGCCCAGGCCGACCATGCCATAGGCCAGCAACGGATCAAGACCAGCCAGCATGGCAGATGCCCCGAGGAATTTCATACCATTGGCGATCAGCATGACCCTACCCTTGGGCAGGGTATCGGCAAACGGGCCGGCAAACGGTGCCAGTATGATGTAGGCAATCACGAAAAATTCCTGCAGCAGGGGAATTTGCCATTCCGGGGCGCTGCCTGTTTTCAGGAGGGCGATGGCAGTGAACAGCAAGGCATTGTCTGCCAGTGCGGAAGTGAACTGCGCCAGCATGACAGCCAGCATGCCGCGGCTGAGGAGTGAGTGTTGTGGGTTCATGCAGAGGTTCCGTTGTCCGCCATATGCTTGAGAGCGACGTAATCTGTCTTGCCTGTTCCCAGCAAGGGCAGTGCCTTGACTTTCACAATCCTGCGGGCAATGGCCAGTTCGCTATTGCCGGTTTTGCGGGCGGCCTGTATCAGGGAGTCGCGTTCAAGTGCTGTATCCGTGGTGTAAAGCACAATGTTCTCGCCACGTTGCGCGTCATGTTGCGTTGTTGCAGCATGCTGGTGTGACGGGGAGGCAGTATTGGCAAGCAGTTCTGCTGTTTCCAGCGATACCATTTCCCCGGCAATCTTGGCAAAGCGTTTTGCCCGGCCCTGAATGGTGACGAAGCCGCGTGTATCAATGCTGACAATATCCCCCGTGTCATACCAGCCATCCTCTGGAGGCTGTAGCTTGCCTGGCTCCTGATAGAGGTAATAGCCCTGCATGACATTGGCTCCTTTGACTTTGAGAAGTCCGCCATTCTCAATACCAGGCACTGGGTGCAGCTTGTGATCCAGGCCGGGCAACAGCTTGCCAACACTGCCTGCCTGATATGCCATGGGCGTGTTAACTGCCAGTACAGGCGCACATTCTGTCGCGCCATAGCCTTCCAGGATGCGGATGCCGAATTTATCCATCCATAGCTGGCGCACTTCAGCGTTGAGTTTTTCTGCCCCGGCGACGACATAGCGTATTTTGTAGAAGTCATACGGATGAGCGAATTTGGCGTAATTGCCGAGAAAAGTGCTGGTGCCAAACAATGCAGTGCAGCCTCGGTCATAGATCAACTCAGGGATGATGCGGTAATGCAAGGGGGAAGGGTAAATGAATACTTTGCTGCCACATAGCAGCGGCATGATGCCGCCACAGGTAAAGCCGAAGGCATGGAACAAAGGCAATGCCATCATGAATTTGTCCTGATGTGAAAAGTCGATCACGGCACGGATTTGGGCAATATTGGCCAGAATGCCACGGTGGCTGTGTGCTACGCCCTTGGGTTTTCCTTCTGAACCTGAGGTAAACAACACAACGGCAGTGGAGTCAGGATGCTGTGGCTGGGCAATATGCCTGGGGCAGCATAATGTATAGAGCAGCCATAACTTATCCCACAGGCGGAATGCACTGCGCATATCCTCCAGGTATACGATATTGATGTCGGCCAGGCTGGCGACCAGCTCTGTCAGTTTGGCAGTTTCAAGGAAGCTGCGTGAGGTAATGACGGTCTTGATGTTAGCCGCGATGCAGGCGTTCTGGATACCGCTGGCTCCTGCCGTGTAGTTCAGCATGGCTGGCACCCTGCCGAATGCGCTCATGCCAAAAACCAGCGCGATCGTGTTGGTGACATTGGGCATCAAAACCCCCACGGTTTCGTCTACAGTACTTACTTTTGCGGCAATACGACCTAGTGCCAGGCTTTTCTTGAGCAGTGCGCCATAGTTTTCCTCGACCTGCTGCATATCTTCTATCAGTTTGTATTGGCGGCCATAGGTGCCAATGGCATCCAGTAGCGAGCCATACAAGGTATTGGCTGGCTCTGAAGCAAACATCATGTGTTGCATGATGCTCTGTAATTGTTCTCCAGCCAGTTTACGTCTTTGCTTGGCGCTGGGAGCATCTGGCATGGGAATTGTGGTGGGAGGCAGGATGGTCAGGGATATTCTGGGGGAAAATCGGCGCGGGAAATCATGCCCAAGGCGGCTGAACCAGCTTTTTTCCGCACCACGGATGCAGACAGGCAGGATAGTGGCACCAGTTTTCGCTGCGACAAATGCCGGGCCATCATAGGCTTTCATCAGGCTGCCTGTGAGCGTGATGCGCCCTTCCGGAAAAATCATGACGGATTCACCTGCCTCCAGCAGCCGGATCACATGTTTCATTGCCAGTGGGCTGTTGGTGTCTACCGCCAGGTAAGGTACATGCTTGAGTATCCAGCGGAAGAACCAGTTGTCGAGTACCGTAGTATGGACAAGAAACGTCGTGCGGATGGGCAGGAACAGACCAAGCAGGAAACCGTCAAGGAAGGACACATGATTGCTGATAATGAGCAGTTTCTCAGGGGATGGGATATGTTCATGTCCCGATACCTGGATGCGGAACAGCAGTCGGCTGATGGTTCTGGTCAATGACAACAACATTGGATGCTTCCCTCGTCAGATCTCTTGCTGAATATAATGCAGTACGCTTTCCAATGCTGTCTGCATATAAGTTTTATCAATGGAAAACAGTACTTCCTTGCCTGCCTTGACGCTTTTCAGTGCCCCACCCTGCTCCAGTACCTTGAGATGATGTGTGATGGCTGAGCGGCTCAGCTCGGAACCTGCCACGATCTGGCTGATATTCAATTGCTCACCGGATTCGAACGAAAGCAGAATGCGCTGACGGTGAGCATCGCCAAGCGCAACGAATAAATGGGAGATGTTCTGCCACTCGGGTGGGATCTGAATACATGATTTCATAACTAAATAATTAGTTATTTAGTTTATTGTGTCAACAATTTTTTTCAAAGATAGCTGACGATTCGCTAATATGCTGGTTATGGGACGACAGAAGGTTTCCAGATGTCTGTCCATATTCTGGCCGGATGGCCATCAGCGGAAAGATCAAACAGGCAGTTTTAATTGAATGAAAAGCATTTGATGCAGCTAGATGATACGGTAAGTCTGAGCGAGAACATCGCCAGTGAAGGATTCAGTTTTGTTTCCGGGCAGCAGGTGAAGGCCTTGCTGCAGCAGCGGGACCCTGATGCTCTCGCCGACTGGGAAAGTTTTGATGCCAGTTGGGATGGAATGCCGCTGGATGAGTATATGGCAGATGGGGGACGATATCGCCGCCGCCGTTTTGCCACCCTGAGTGCAGGCCCCGACGGGCCAGTGACACTGGAACCTCCGCAACCGCACTACCAAAGCCGGGAGTACAACTCATTGAATGGCGGAGTGGCACGGGTTTATGAGCCGATTCCGGCCAGCCTGATGCGTGGGTCCACCATGCAGAGCGTACTGTCAGTATGCCGTGATTTGTTCAATAGTTTGCGTCCGGGAGCACGTTGGCATATCGAAGTCCATCAATTCCGGATTGAAGCCAATCAGCAGGAACGGGGGCAGCCTGCACCCGAAGGCATACACCGGGATGGGGTGGACTATGTGCTGGTGATGATGGTCAAGCGTGTCAATATCTCCAGTGGCACTACGACTTTGCACAATCTGGATAGGGTCATGCTGGATAGTTTTACCCTGACTAACCCCATGGACTGGGCATTGGTGGATGACAGGCGATGCATGCATGGAGTCACGCCTGTAGAGCAGATTGATACTAGCCAGGTCGCCTATCGTGATGTACTGGTAGTGACGTTTACCAAGAAAATTTGAGATGTTGTATCTGCCAGTCCAGCTGGCTGGCAGATGCGGGGAATTATTTGGGTTTTACGCCCAGCTGTTTGAGTTTGCGATACAGATGGGTGCGTTCCAGTTGCACATTCTCTGCTACTTTACTCATATTGCCGCCTGCCTTGGTAATATGATATTCAAAATACAGGCGTTCAAAATCATCACGTGCTTCTCTCAATGGTTGTTCCAGATCAATGGCTGTTGCGGAAGACGAGCTATTGCCACCTTGTTCCTGATGCATCTGAGCAAACTGCCCTATGACACGATTGACATCAATCAGCGTGATTTTCTCGCCTAGCGAGGTTTGCACCAGATTACGGATGACACTGTCCAGTTGTGCAAGATTGCCAGGCCAGTCTGCGTTGCGTAAGGCATTCAGGGCGGCAATATCAAACTCGCGATAGGCCGCTTCACCGGATTCAACCATCAGGGTTACCATGGAGTTGGCCAGGTCAGGAATATCCTCACGATGATCTTCAAGTGCAGGGACACTGATCGTGGTAATAGACAGGGTCTGCAGCAGATTGTTGTCAAATGCACCCTCTCCTACCATCTGCGGCAGCGCACATGAAGTGCCACAGACGATACGTACTTCATATTTCTCTGCTTTCGTCAGTAGAAGCATTAACCCTTTTTGTTCTGTCTTGCTGAGATCAGCAACTTCGGGAATAAAAATCAGCCCGCCAGCTGTTTGTTCCAGCAACTCTAATGGAGCTGAGGCCAGACGCTCACTCTCACTCAGTACCAGCCAGGGAGTGTCGGATTGATGCAGGAAACGTGCACACAATTCCAGTCCGCTGCCCTTGGCGCCGATCAGTAATAATGCGGATGTGAGGCTGGCAACTTGTTCCAGCCGCTGGCGTAGCTCACTGATGACTGCACTTTTACCCAGATTGACCAGGCACATGTCCGAGCGAGGCAGTTGTTCTCCATGCTTGAGCGCAGCATTGACAGTCTTGAGCAGCTTCTGCAGCGCAATAGGTTTTTCCAGGAAATCAAAAGCTCCAATCCGGGTAGCTTCCACAGCCGTATCAATCGTGCCATGGCCTGACATCATGACCACCGGCATGGTCAGCAGGCCGCCATTGCCCCATTCCTTGAGCAGGCTGATCCCATCGCAATCCGGCATCCAGATGTCCAGCAATACCAGGTCAGGGCGTGCCTGCTGGCGCCATGTACGTGCTTCCGCAGCATTTTCCGCGAGGCGTACTTGGTAGCCTTCATCCTGCAAAATGTCTCTCAATAATTCGCGAATGCCAATTTCGTCATCCACGACTAGCACTTGCCTTGCTGTCATTGCTTGCGCTCCGCTATTGGTATGGTCACGGTGACGATGGCACCGTGATGTTCAAGGTTTTCTACCTTGATATTGCCTTTATGTTCTTCAATGATTTTCTTGACGATAGCCAGACCCAACCCTGTTCCATGATGCTTTGTCGTCATATAGGGCTCAAATGCATGCGACAGGATTTCGAGCGGGAAGCCGGTACCATTGTCCTGCACGCATAGTTTGACTTTATCCTCTACCAGTTTGCAGTCAATCTTGATCTCCGGTTGTTCATGGTCATCCAATGCATCCTGGGCATTCTGCAGCAGGTTGTGCAATACCTGCCGTAACATGGTGGCATCACCGTAGACCTTGGGCAGGTCTGCAGGAATATCTACCATGATACTGACATTTCCGGCCTCGTATAATGCCAGTACATCCTGGATGAGCTGTTTAAGGTCTACAGTACTGGGGTTCAATACCGGTAAGCGTGCATATTCACTGAACTCGTTGACCATGGTTTTCATGGCGTTGACCTGGGCAATGATGGTGGCTGTTGCCCTGCCCAGCATTTCTGCATCATTGTTGTCCAGTTTGGCTGCCAGCTTGTGCTCCAGGCGTTCAGCAGAAAGTTGGATCGGGGTCAGCGGGTTCTTGATTTCATGCGCCAGCCTGCGCGCTACTTCTGCCCATGCTGCATCACGCTGGGCCTGTGCCATCTGCGTAATATCATCGAATACGACAACAAAGCCTCCATCGACTCCTGCAGGCAGGCGAGTGCCACGCACCAGCAGAACTTGTTTGCCCTGGCTGGTCTGGATTTCCATCTGTTCCTGCCACTCGGTGGCAGCATCAGCCTTGAAATATACCTGGATGCGGTTGACGAAACCCGCCAGAGTTTCCTGTTGGTGGACAAGCATGTCCAACGGCTGGTTGACTGAGGCTTCACTGAGTTTTACGTCAAGAATGTGGGAGGCGGCATAGTTGAAAGTACGCAGTTGTCCTTTTTCTCCAAGCACCAGGACGCCGGAAGACAAGTGGGCGAGGATGGTCTCCAGAAAGCCGCGTGCGGCCTCTACACGTGACCGATTACGTTCTGCTGCCTGCGTGGCATCATTGAGCTGGCGCGTCATGCTGTTGAAGGACTGTACCAGGATACCCAATTCATCCTTGCCATGGGCCGGCAGTACGGTGTCATAGTCTCCGCGAGCAATTGCACGCGTTCCTTCGGCCAGAATACCCAAGGGCGCAGATAGGCGGCGACTGAGCACGAAGGCAAAGGCAATCGATGACAACATGGCGAGCATAAGCACCAGCGTCAGCGTCAGGGAAAATACTTCTTTCAGCGATTCCCGGCTGAAGGAAAGCTCCTGATAATCTTCGTAAACCCCTTGTACGGCTTCAGCAGTTTCTGACAGGGATTTGGGCACAGGTTGCAATAATTGCAGTACACGTGTTTCTCCCGCCATATCGTTCATAATGACCGGGGACAGCACCCTCAGGTAAAGGCCTTTACCAAGAATGGGCTCAATGACGCCATACACATGCTGGCGTCCTTGCCGGAGCTGAGGTACGCTGGGCAAGTCTGGCAGGAAGCTTGAAGGGTCACTGCTGGAAAACGCCAGGATGCGGCCCTGCAGCGTCAGCAGCACTGCATCGCGCACCCCGCTTTTCTCCCGCAGGTCATTGATGGCACTCAAATGCAGGTTGCCAGGCTGGAATGCCAGCGATAGCGCCATGGTCTCTGCTTTATCCTCAAGGTCGGACAGCATGATATCCAGTGCACTTTGCCCTAGTCGCAGGCCGCCCTCCAAGGCTGCTTCCACCTTGACGTTGAACCATGATTCAATCGAGCGGGTAAGAAAATTGACTGAAACGGCATATACCATGACACCGGGAATGATGGCCATGAGAGCAAAACTGCCAAGCAGCCGCAATGTCAGGCGGCTGCCCATGACGCTGCTGCGCATCTGGCGATATAAACGCCATAGCTGGATGCCGATGAGGATGATGAGAGAGACTGCCAGCGCCATGTTGAGCGTCAGCAGCAGGCTGTAGTAGTGGCCGCTGGCAGCAGTGCGGGTGCTGGCATGGGAGAGCAGGTAGAGCAGGATCGCTCCCAGGGCTGCACTGATAAAGACAATATACTTCATGGCTGAATTACTGCAGGAGTACCGGAGTCCAGCGGAAACGTTCGGAAGCCATGTTCCAGTCTTCTGAATTCATGGAGTCTACTTGTAATGCCTTGGGCAGCTTGGATTGGTCAATGCGCATGCGCAGGCCGGCCTGGTAGTGTTCGTCTGCTTTCAACAGGCTTTGATCCAGCACTTGCCAGTTGCGGATATGGGCAAGCTCGTCCTTGGCTTCCTGCAGCGTGGTAAAGGAAAGCTGATGTCCATCGCGGTTGACGAGGTATTGTCGGGAGAGTGCGTGATAATTCAGGGAGACTTTGCTGGTCAGGCTGACGATTTCATCGTCGAACCAATAGCGGCGTGGAGATACCAGCTGGAATTCCACCAGGAAATTCAATGGCATGCCTTTATTGATGGCATCTTCCAGTGCAGTGCTTAGGGCAAGAGTGAAATCGGCATCAAGCAGATAAGCTGTACCGTCTTCTGAAGCGGTGAGTTCAGCAGAGTTGATGACAAGGCTGCTCTGGTTGGCCATGATGGGCCAACTGAGAAAGGTAAGTAATAATAGGAACAGCCTAAACTTTTTGCAGCAAAGCGTAAAAGAAGCCGTCATGGTCTGTACCGGGAAGTAATTGTCCGTGATTGTTTGTTAATTCGACATGCTTGAAAGGCAATAAGCGTGCATCGTCATGAGACTGCAGGAATTGCTCGATCTGCTGCCGGTTTTCTTCATGAAACACAGAGCATGTCACGTAAAGCAATTTACCACCCTTTGCCAATAGTCGCCACAAACCCTGCAATATCCCCTTCTGTTGCTTGGAGAATGTCTCGATATCCTGTGCCCGGCGCAACCATTTGATATCCACGTGGCGGCGTACGATGCCGGAAGCTGTACAGGGAACATCCGCGAGAATGCGATCATAGGGTACACCATCCCACCATGCTTGCGGCAAGCCGGCATCGCCTTGTACAAGGGTTGCGTTCAGCTGCAGGCGCTCCATGTTCTGCCGGACCCTTTCCAGGCGGCTGGCATCATTATCCATCGCTGACATGTCGACATCGGCCAGCTCCAAGATATGACCGGTCTTGCCACCAGGTGCGCAGCAGGCATCCAGCACACGCATGCCTGCACTTACATCCAGTTCTTGTGCCGCAAACTGGGCACCCCAATCCTGGACAGAAACATGCCCTTGCCCAAACCCAGGCAATTGATGCACGGGCACGGCCTTGCCCAGCATGATGGCCTGCTCGCCCACCTGTCTGGCGTCCCAGCCTTCAGCCTGCAGGAGATGCAGGTAATCCGGCGTTGCCATATGCCGCTGGTTGATGCGCAAGGTCATGGGAGGGTGCTGGTTGCCTGCTTCCAGCATGGCTTGCCAGTGATCGGGATATTGCTGCCGGAGTTTATTGATCCACCATTGGGGATAGGAATAGTGTATGGCTTCGTTGTCTGGCAGGCGCTGCTCCAATGCTTCGCGCTGGCGCAGAAAGTTGCGCAGGACTGCATTGACCAAGCCTTTGGCCCAGGTTTTGCGTGATTTTTCTGCAGCAAGCACAGCCTGGTTGACCACAGTATGTGCGCCAGCCTTGTCGTAGACAAGCTGATACAGGCTGACCAATAGCAAGTGGTGAATGAAGGCGTTAGTCAATGGTTTCTGCAATAGCTGTTGCAGAAATGCCTCCAGTCTGGTGTGGAAGCGTATCGTGCCATACGCGAGGTCCTGGCTTGTAGCGCGTTGTTGTGGCGTGATGTTGCGATGGTGCTGGAACAACTCCTCAAGTGCGACGGATAAGTTACGCCCTCCCAATACCTGTCCTACTGCTTGCGCGGCCAGCTGTTGCGATATCTGCATACTTAGGCTGCCATGGCCATGAGTCTTGCGATGCGTTCCTCAGTCTGGGGATGAGTGCTGAACAAACCCTTGATGCCGTCGGCGGAGAGTGGGTTGATAATCATCATTTGCGCAGTTTCAGGATGTTGTTCTGCTGTTTCCAGAGGAATCTTATGGGCATAACTGTGTATTTTCTGTAATGCGGCAGCGAGTGCTGTCGGATCGTTAGAGATTTCTGCTCCAGCGCGATCTGCCTCGAACTCACGTGCGCGGGAAATGGCCATTTGTATCAGCATGGCGGCAATCGGTGCCAGGATCATGATCAGGATGGCGACCGCGGGGTGTACGCCGCGATCTCTGCCATGGGCAAACAGCATGCCAAACTGGGCGATGGATGAGATGGCACCGGCAATGGTGGCCGAAATAGTGGAAATCAGCGTATCCCGATGTTTGACATGTGCCAGCTCATGCGCCATGACCCCACGCAGTTCACGGGTCGTGAGTAACTGCATGATGCCGGTGGTTGCCGCCACTGCAGCATTTTCCGGATTACGGCCTGTGGCAAAGGCATTGGGTTGCGCTTCATCTATGATATAGACCTTGGGCATGGGGAGTTCTGCGTTGCGGGCCAACTCACTCACCATATTGTAGAATTCCGGGGCGCTGGTGGCATCGACTTCCCGTGCGTTGTACATCTTGAGCACGGCCTTGTCGGAAAACCAGTACGCATAGACATTCATGGCAGCTGCGATCAATAATGCGATCAGCATGCCACCTGCTCCGCCTAGAGCAGCACCCACTGTGCCAAACAATACGACAATCCCTGCCATGAGGATGGACGTCTTGAGCCAATTACCTACCATTCTGACTTACTCCAATAAATTCGCTGTGTGAGGCAAATGAGCTTGCCTGAGAAAGATTGCCACATTTAGATAGCGGTCAGGGAAGAAAATTCAAGTGAAGGCGTGAATTTTTCGCAGGAGGTGTATCCATGATCTAGTGGCCAAACCTCTCGCCCGGCAATAAGGGATTGCCTGCCAGAAAGTCCCGTGCCTTGAGGCGCTTGCCGCCCGGTAACTGTAACTCCTCGATTTTCAGCAGTCCTGTACCGCAGCCGACAATGATACCGTCATCAACAGAATGAATGACCCCAGCCGCTGCACTACCAGGCAATGCACGGCACATCCAGATGCGGCAGGTTTCACCCTTGAGAGTGCTTTGCGCTACCGGGAACGGGTTGAAAGCTCGTACCTGGCGGGATATTGCTTCGGCACTTTGATTCCAATTGATGGCAGCTTCAGCTTTCTGCAGCTTTTCCGCATAAGTGACCAGGGATTCATCCTGGGGTTCAGCGGTCAGCATGCCATCCTGTTCCAGCTGGTTCATGGCCTGCAGCATGAGTCTGGCCCCGATATCTGCAAGCCCATCATGCAGGGACTGGGCAGTATCCTGGTCAGTGATGGGCAAGACACCACGTATGATCATGGCGCCAGCGTCCAGCGCCGGTACAACCTCCATGATGGTAACGCCGGTTTCCTGGTCACCTGCAAGCAGGGATCGTTGTATCGGCGCTGCGCCACGCCAGCGTGGCAGCAGGGACGCATGGATATTGAAGCAACCATGGCGCGGCATATTGAGGACAGCGGTAGGGATAATCAGGCCATAGGCCGCGACCACCAGCGCATCTGCCTCTTCTGCGGCTATACGGGCCTGGACCGCTTCGTCCTTCAGTGTCTCCGGCTGCAAGACTGGGATGTTGTGCTGCAGTGCCAGGGTTTTGACCGGGCTGGGCTTCAGTTTCATGCCGCGCCCGGCAGGCCGGTCTGGCTGGGTCAGCACCAGGCTGACTTCATGGGAGGACTGGATCAGGGCTGCCAATGCAGGGACGGCAAATTCCGGAGTGCCGGCATAGATGATTTTCATATCGGGGTATCAGGCGCGTTCACGCTGGCGCTTTTTGAGCTTGTTCTTGATGCGGGTCTGCTTGAGGCCAGAGAGATATTCCACAAACACCTTGCCCAACAGATGATCTATTTCATGCTGGATGCAGACGGCAAGCAGCCCTTCTGCTTCAAGCGAGAAGGGTTTGCCATGTTCATCCAGCGCTTCTACGGTCACTTTTTCGGCACGTGTGACCGTATCATAGATATTGGGTACGGACAGGCAGCCTTCTTCATATTGCTGGGTACCGGAAGCCTGCACAATGCGAGGATTGATGAATACGCGCAACTCGCTTTTATCTTCGGACAGATCCATGACAATCACTTGTTTGTGCACATCAACCTGGGTGGCAGCCAGGCCTATGCCAGGCGCTGCATACATGGTTTCTGCCATGTCACGCACCAGCCGCCGGATGTCATCATCGACGGTTTCGACAGGTGCCGCTACCTGATGCAGGCGCGGATCAGGATATGTCAGGATATTCAAAAGTGCCATAAATGCTTGCTTGTTTAAAATATTGAAAGCAGAATTCGTTGCTGGTTGCAACGTATCAATTAATGTGTGTATTCACTGAATGATGGAGGACATACACGCCATGTATGGACGCATTATAACGCCGCTTGCTTCTTGTTGCCCTATTTTGCCGATTATCACGTCTCCGATAAATTTTTCCCGTGATATTGCGCCGCTGCGTAAGTATTGGGAAAGGATACCTGTCATCTTACAGAAAACCGTATTAACTCACTGCCAGGTTGTGATGAAATGACGCTTGCCAGTACTCATCAAGAAGAAGCAGGGCTCTGGGTCAGCCTCAGTCTGGTTCCGGGCCTGGGTAGCCAGATGTTGTGCCAGTTATTGGCCGCTTTCGGTTCACCAGAGCAGATATATAGTGCCAGTCGTCAGCGTTTGCGTGACATCGTGCCGGATACCGTTGCCAATGCCATTACGGCAGGACCTGCAGAAGAGTTGCAATTGATGATTGCAGCCTGGCTGCAACAGGCTGGCAACCATCTGGTGACGTTGGCAGATGCCAGTTACCCGCAAGCGTTACTGGATATTCCCAACCCTCCTCCACTGCTATACACCAAAGGTGACCTGAAACTGCTCAATATGCCCTCCATTGCTGTGGTCGGGAGTCGTCATGCCAGCCCGCAAGGAGAGAAAAATGCCGAAGAGTTCTCGGCAGCCTTGAGCCAGCATGGTTTATGTATTGTCAGTGGGATGGCACTAGGCATTGATGGCGCTGCGCACCGCGGGGCGCTGAAAGTGGGCGGAAAAACAATTGCGGTGGTCGGGACTGGGCTGGATATTGTCTACCCGGCCCGGCACCGCAACCTTGCTCATCAAATTGCAGAGCATGGGTTGATAGTCTCCGAGTTTGCCCTGGGGACACCATCACGTGCCCAGAATTTTCCACGCAGGAATCGTATTATCAGTGGTCTGAGCCAGGGATGCCTAGTGATTGAAGCCAATGTGCAGAGCGGATCACTCATTACGGCGCGGCTGGCGGCGGAACAGGGGCGCGAGGTTTTTGCCATTCCGGGATCCATCCATTCGCCGCTGGCTAAAGGATGTCATCAATTGATCAAGCAGGGGGCAAAACTGGTGGAGGGTACGCAGGACATCCTGGATGAAATGAAGATTGCACCCCGCATTGATGTGCCGTTGTCTGAGCACCCGTCCGAATGCCACCCTTTACTTGATGAGATGGGTTATGACCCTGTGGGTATTGATGTGCTGGCAGCAAGATGCAGCTTGACGCCGGAAATCCTTTCGGCCATGCTGCTAGTGCTGGAGTTGGAAGGTAAAGTCACTTCTTTACCGGGAGGGCGTTTCCAGCGTGTCGCCTAACTCTGTGCAGCATATCAACACGACAACTGGCGATTCGACATTGCCGTTTGTCCAGGTATAGCGCGGGGTCACCCGGGTCATTCTGATTGGGGAATGTATGTTCGAAGTCTTGGTGTATATGTTTGAAAATTACTTTGAGTCAGATATCCATCCCGACCACGATACACTTTCTAAAGAGCTGTTTGCTGCTGGTTTTGATCAAGACGATATCAACGGAGCGGTGGATTGGTATAACGTGCTTGAAGCGATGGCTGATGCAGGTGTGTCTCACGCTGGTCATTGCGGCTTCCGCATATACAGCGAGGCTGAAATCAATAAGATCAATACCGACAGTCTGAGTTTTATGATGTTCCTGGAGCAGGCCAAGGTGCTGACTTCTGCACAGCGCGAGTTGGTGATTGATCGTGCCATGGCTTTGTCGCAAACCGAGATTGGCCTGGACGAGGTTCGCTGGATTACGCTGATGGTGTTATGGAACCAGGATCGGGCTAGCGATTACCTGTTTGTTGAAGATGCAATGTTCAACGATAACCGCTCTACCCTGCATTAAGCGCTGTTGTCATTGTGTAGATCATTCCGGCAGATTACTCTCTGATCTGCCGGAATGATGACTATCGCTGTTGGAGGTCAAGCTGTTCCAGGATAGAGGTGATCGTGCCGGCCTGGTTCAGTGTGTAAAAATGCAGGCCGGGCGCGCCACCTGCCAACAATTGCTCACATAGTGTCCGGACTACTTCCGCACCGAAGGCGCGCAAGGAAGCAAGATCATCACCGTAATCCTGTAATCTCAATCTCAGCCAGCGTGGAATCTCTGCGCCGCATACACTGGAAAAACGCGCAAGCTGGGTGAAATTGTAAATGGGCATGATGCCGGGAACGATGGGAATGTCGATACCGAGTTTGCGCGATTGGTCCATGAAACGGAAATATGCATCCGCATTATAGAAGTACTGCGTAATGGCAGCATCTGCCCCTGCTTCCACCTTGTGCTTAAAGTGCTGTATGTCAGCACCCGGGGACGATGATTCCGGATGGAATTCCGGATAGGCCGCTACCTCAATCTTGAACCAGTCGCCGGTTTCGGCGCGAATGAACTCCACCAGTTCATTGGCATAGCGGAAATCCCCGCTGCTGACTTCTCCGGAGGGAATATCACCGCGCAACGCTACCAGGCGCTTGATACCTTGCGCCTGGTATTGCGCCAGCAGATCGCGGATTTCCGCCTTGTCGGCAGAAATGCAGGAAAGGTGGGGTGCTCCTTCGAAACCGGCCTGCTGGATGTCGACAACAGTTTCGAAAGTGCGGTCACGGGTGGAGCCGCCTGCGCCAAAGGTGACAGAGAAAAACTGGGGAGCAAATGCGGCAAGTTGGGTACGGGCATTGCGCAGTTTTTCCATGCCATCCGCTGTCTTGGGCGGGAAGAACTCAAAGCTAATCACAGGAACAGCGTTCATTTAAAACCTATTACGAAAAAGTATTAATCTTTGGTGCCCAGAATCAGGGCAATCAACGCCCAGGAAATCAGGCTGTAGAGCACAGCGCCGATAATGCCCGCAAGCAGGGTCTGCACTTCGAAGCCATTCAGGATATGACCGACCAAGAAGAACAGCAAACCATTGATGACAAGCAGGAACAATCCCAGGGTGAGCACGGTGACCGGCAGGGTTAGGATCACCAGTACAGGACGGATCAGCATGTTAACTAAGCCGATGATGGCTGCCGCCACCAGGGCACTGGTCAGGCCCGCCACGTGAATGGAAGGCACCAGATAGGCCACTGCCAGCAGTGCCAGTGCATTCAACAACCAGACGATCAATAGTTTCATTTTGCCATTCTCCTTGAGTGCGCCCGGCAAATGCCGGGCATGGGTTTAGTAGCGGTAATGATCTGGCTTGAACGGGCCGTGTTTGTTGACGCCGATATAAGCGGCCTGTTCATCGGACAGCGTGGTCAATTGCGCATTGAGTTTCTTCAATTGCAGCAGGGCTACTTTTTCATCCAGGTGCTTGGGTAGGGTGTATACGCCGACTGGATACTTGCCAGTATTGGTGAACAGCTCGATTTGCGCAATGGTCTGGTTGGCAAAAGAGGAGCTCATGACATAGCTGGGGTGGCCGGTGGCACAACCCAGGTTGACCAGGCGGCCCTTGGCCAGCAGGATAATGCGCTTGCCATCAGGGAAGATCACGTGATCCACTTGCGGCTTGATTTCTTCCCATTGGTATTGCTCGATCGCAGCAACCTCGATTTCGTTGTCAAAGTGACCGATGTTGCAGACGATGGCCTGGTCTTTCATCTTTTTCATGTGTTCATGGGTGATCACATGATAGTTGCCGGTGGCGGTGACAAAAATATCCCCATGCTCGGCGGCATAATCCATGGTGACTACGCGGTAACCTTCCATCGCGGCCTGTAGTGCGCAGATTGGGTCTATCTCGGTCACCCACACCTGGGCAGAGAGCGCGCGCAAGGCTTGTGCTGAGCCCTTGCCTACGTCACCGTAACCTGCCACCACGGCAATTTTGCCTGCGACCATGACGTCGGTAGCACGCTTGATGCCATCCACCAGGGATTCGCGGCAACCATAGAGGTTGTCGAACTTGGATTTGGTGACGGAATCATTGACGTTGATGGCGGGGAATGCCAGCTTGCCTTCCTTGTGCATCTGGTACAGGCGGTGTACGCCGGTGGTGGTTTCCTCGGTCACGCCGATAATCTTGGACAGGCGGGTGGAGTACCATTTGGCATCCTGCGCGAGCTTGGCCTTGATAGCCTGGAACAGGCTGGTTTCCTCTTCGCTGGCGGGGTGATTGAGGATGGTGGCATCCGCTTCGGCGCGGGTGCCCAGGTGCAGCAGCAGGGTGGCATCGCCGCCATCATCCAGGATCATGTTGCTGTAGCCGCCATCAGTCCATTCAAAAATACGGTGGGTGTAGTCCCAGTATTCATCCAGAGACTCACCCTTGACGGCAAATACCGGAATCCCTTGTGCTGCAATGGCTGCGGCTGCGTGATCCTGGGTGGAGAAGATATTGCAGGAAGCCCAGCGAACTTCCGCTCCCAGGTCGCGTAGTGTTTCGATCAGCACGGCGGTCTGGATGGTCATATGCAGAGAGCCGGTAATGCGTGCACCACGCAGTGGCTTGGTTGCAGAGTATTCTTCACGGATTGCCATGAGCCCCGGCATTTCGGTCTCGGCAATCTTGATTTCCTTACGGCCCCATTCAGCCAGGTTTATGTCGGCAATGACATAGTCTTGGGTATTCGCCACAGTAATTCATCCTTTAAAACATTAAACGTCGCGGTGCAGTATACGCACGGAATATTAGGGTCAGTGATGAAAAGGGGAAAGTCTGTGAGTATGACGCTTCACCATTCCATGACCGGTACATGTCAATCTGGTGAACGTCGTTTACGCAGTGTGCTGCGTCAACCGAGCCTGGGGAAATCCGTCCTTGCAACGTTCCTCGGTAGAAGCGGCATTATAGTGTGTTTGGGAGGATTTGTAACTGAGGATGTGGAGCACGGAAAGCCGGAAGGCTCTCCGTGCTGGTCATGATGCAGGTCAGAGACCTGCTGCCGTGCGTAGCAAGGCAGCTTTGTCTGCAGCTTCCCAGGTGAACTCGGGCTCGTCGCGTCCAAAGTGGCCGTAAGCGGCAGTCTTGGAGTAAACCGGGCGCAGCAGGTCCAGCATCTGCACAATGCCTTTGGGGCGCAGGTCAAAATGTTCGCGCACCAGCTGTGTCAGAACTTCGTTGGAAACCTTGCCTGTGCCATAGGTTTCCACCATGACGCTGGTGGGCTGGGCGACCCCGATGGCATAGGAAACCTGTACCAGACAGCGGGAGGCTAGTCCTGCGGCAATGATATTCTTGGCAACATAGCGTCCGGCGTAGGCGGCAGAACGATCAACCTTGGAAGGATCCTTGCCGGAGAAGGCGCCACCGCCATGAGGGGCAGAACCGCCATAGGTATCGACAATGATTTTGCGCCCGGTCAGGCCGCAATCGCCTTGCGGGCCGCCGATGACGAAACGTCCGGTCGGGTTGACCAGGAACTTGATATCGCCTTTGACCAGCTCTGCAGGCAGTGTGGGCTTGATGATTTCCTCGATGACGGCTTCGCGCACCTGTTCCAGTGTGATGTCTGGCGCATGCTGAGTGGATAGCAGCACGGTGTCGATCTTGTGCGGTTTGCCGTCCACGTACTGGATGGTAACCTGGCTTTTCGCATCCGGGCGCAGCCATGGCAGGCGGCCATCCTTACGTAATTGTGACTGGCGTTCCACCAGACGATGAGAAAGCCAGATCGGCAACGGCATCAATTGTGGTGTTTCATCGCAGGCATAGCCGAACATCAGGCCCTGGTCGCCTGCTCCCTGGTCCAACGGGTCGTCATTGGCATTGTCCACGCCTTGGGCGATATCGGGAGATTGCTTGTCATAGGCCACCAGCACTGCACAACTTTTATGGTCAATGCCGTAATCGGCATTGTCATAGCCGATACGCTTGATGGTATCGCGGGCTACCTTGATGTAGTCGACATTGGCAGTGGTGGTGATTTCGCCTGCCAATACCACCAGGCCAGTATTGGTCAGGGTTTCCGCTGCCACGCGCGCAGTGGGGTCCTGCTCAAGGATGGCATCCAGAATGCTGTCCGAGATCTGGTCGGCGACCTTGTCGGGATGGCCTTCGGAGACAGATTCGGATGTAAATAGATATTCGCTCATGAGCTTCTGCCAAATCAATCGTGCAAAAGGTTGATAGAATAGCAAAATCATGATGTTTCAAAAAGAAGTTCATGCTTAAAGCATTATTGCGATTATTTGCGCTGTTGCCGCTGCGCTTGATTAATGGGGTTGGTGTGCTGGCGGGCTGGGGCTTTTATTTCCTCTCCCAGAAAATGTTGCGCCGGACTCGCAAGAGTCTGACGATAGCAGGCATCTGCCGGACTGCGGATGAATATAAGCGCCTGGTGCGACGCAGTATCATAGAAACCGGGAAGGGCCTGGTCGAGACATTCGCGATCTGGTTCCGGCCGCAACCGCGTATCCTCGACTGGGTAAAAGCGTGTCATGGCTGGGAGCATGTGGAAGCGGCAAGGGCGAAAGGCCAGGGGATTATTTTCCTCACGCCGCATCTTGGATGTTATGAAATCACCGCACTTTATTATGCGGCGCGCTACCCGATTACAGTGTTATACCGCCCGGCACGCCAGAAATGGCTTGCACCGTTGATTGATGAGGGACGTAACCGCAGCCAGGTCAGGCAGGTGCCTACCAATATGAGCGGGGTGCGTAGCCTGCTCAAGGCGTTGAAACAGGGTGAAGCCGTCGGCATATTGCCAGATCAGGTACCGGAGTTTGGTGAAGGGGTCTGGGCGGATTTTTTCGGCACACCGGCTTATACCATGACGTTGGTCGGTAAGCTGGCTCAAACTTCAGGGGCCAGGGTGTTGCTGGCTTTCGGGGAGAGACTTCCATATGGGCGCGGCTATGTGGTACATATCCGTCCTCTGGAACTGGAACCTACACCTGAGAATATCAACCAGGAAATTGCAGCGCTGGTGCGACAATGCCCGGAGCAATATCTGTGGAGCTATCGCAGGTTCAAGCGGCCCAAGCCCTATGGCAAGGGACGCGATGCATAAGCAGTTTTTTGACGCATTGGAATAAATGGCGTCTCCGCGTGATGCGCAACTGACAAAGATTAAAAAGATGAAACTTACTTTTACCAAAATGCAGGGCATAGGCAACGATTTCGTTGTGATTGATGGCTATAGTGCCCCCGTAAACCTTGATGCAGCCACTATCCAGCGCTTGGCAGACCGGCATTTTGGCATTGGCTTTGACCAGTTGCTATTAGTGGAACAACCTACAGTGCCGGGTGTGGATTTCCGCTATCGCATCTTCAATGCGGATGGTGGTGAGGTGGAGCAGTGCGGTAACGGTGCCCGTTGTTTCGTGCGCTTTGTGCATGACAAGGCCTTGACGGACCAATCCGAGATCAGGGTGGAGACTGCACGGGGTATTATCCAGCCCAGGCTGGAAGATGATGGGTTGGTGACGGTCAATATGGGTGAACCGCGTTTGCAACCTGATGAGATTCCTTTTGTGGCAGATGCAGCGGCAGTGACGTATGCATTGGTTGTAGGTGAACAGACCCTGGAAATATCAGCGGTTTCGATGGGGAATCCACATGCCGTGATGCTGGTCGAGGATGTGCAAACTGCGCCGGTGGCGAGTCTTGGTCCCCTGATTGAAAAACATGAGCGTTTTCCACAACGGGTGAATGCTGGTTTCATGCAGGTGGTAAGCCCACATCATATACAACTGCGCGTGTTCGAGCGTGGCAGTGGCGAAACGCTGGCCTGCGGGACAGGCGCTTGTGCGGCCGTGGTCAGCGGTATCCGGAGAGGGATATTGCAATCGCCTGTGCGGGTGACGACGCGTGGAGGAGAGCTGTCCATTAGCTGGCATGGCGAGCATCAACCCGTGTTGATGACAGGGCCTGCTGAAACAGTATTTGAAGGCAGTATTGATATTTAACCGCCGGAATGGCAATGGCAAGGAATGGGTATGGAAGAACAAGAACATCAGAACGAACCACAGACCACTGAATATGAAGTGACCACTTACCTGCGGGCGCATCCGCAGTTTTTCGAACAGCATGCGCATTTGCTGACCGAGTTGTATCTGCCCAGCCCGCATGGCCAGGGTACGATTTCCCTGGCAGAACGCCAGCAACTGGCACAGCGTGACCGTATCCGTGTACTGGACGCCAGGCTGGCGCAATGGATCAAGCTGGGTGAGGAAAATGATGCCATCAGCGACAAAGTGCACAGGCTGAGCCTGGGATTGCTGGCGACTGAAGAGCTGGTAGTTATGCTGGCATTGCTGGAGCATAGCCTGCGTGAGGATTTTCATGTGCCATATGTCAGTGTACGCCTGTGGTCAGCGCCGCGTACGGCTGAAAACAGCAAACTCTCAGTATTTGCTACTGTGGACCAGGAAATGCAGCGTTGGGCGAGCAGCCTGAGTGCCCCTTATTGTGGTCACCAGCCAGGCATGCCATTGCAAGGCTGGTTTGGCACTGATGCACGCCCTGTATCTTATGCTGCGATCCCATTGAAGGGGGAGAAGGTGCTTGGGTTGTTAGTGCTTGCCAGTGATGATGAAAAACGTTTCAGGCCGGAGATGGATACGGTATACCTGAAGCGGATTGGCGAGCTGGTCAGTGCCGCGCTGCTGAGACATATTGCGGTGTAACAGCCATGGATCAATTGCAGCAATATCTTGAATACCTGCAATTTGAGCGGGGTTTGCGCCCGCTGACCATACAGAATTACCGCCGTGACCTGGACGTGCTGTTTGAACTCAAGGGGCAGTTTGCGGTTGCAGAGCTGCAGCCTGTCCATATCCGCCGCTTTATTGCCATGCTGCATGGGCGCGGCTTGAGTGGTAAGACCATTGCCCGCCAGCTTTCAGGGTGGCGTGGTTTTTTTGATTTTCTTGTCAAGCGGCATGGTGCTACTGCTAATCCATGTCATGACATGCGTGCTCCCAAGTCTCCCAGATCCCTTCCGCAAGCATTGGCAGTCGATCAGGCTGTACAGTTGGTGGATATTGAATGTGAGGACATACTTTCGGCGCGGGACAGGGCAATGCTGGAGTTATTCTACTCTTCAGGTCTGCGTCTTTCCGAAGTGACTGGGCTTGACCTTGATAACCTGAACTTGGCTGAAGGGATAGTGACCGTGACAGGCAAGGGCAACAAAACCCGTATTGTTCCTATAGGAAGCCAGGCGATCAAGGCCATGCAGCATTGGTTGGAGATGCGTCAACCTGTAGCCTCTCAGGGTCAGCAGGCAGTCTTCCTGAACCGCTACGGTAATCGTATCAGTGGTCGCGCCATTCAGTATCGCATCAAGCAATGGGCGCTCAGGCAGGATATCAGTAGTGACGTGCATCCGCATATGTTACGACATAGTTTTGCCAGCCATGTATTGCAATCCAGCGGGGATTTGCGCGCTGTGCAGGAAATGCTGGGGCATGCCAATATCAGTACTACCCAGGTATATACGCACCTGGATTTTCAGCATTTGTCCAAAGTGTATGATGCGGCACATCCTCGTGCGCGTAAGAAGTAAGTGGTGACTTTACCCGGCTTGCCAGTGGCCTGACTTGCCACCCAGTTTTTCCAATAAACGTATCTCGCGTATGGTCATGCCTCGGTCAATGGCTTTACACATATCATAAATAGTCAGCAGGGCGACGCTGGCGGCAGTCAATGCTTCCATTTCAACGCCAGTGCGGCCAACAGTTTCAGCGGTCACCCGGCAATGTACGGTGTGTGCAGGTCGCTCTATATGAAATTCTACGCTCACCTTGGTCAGTGGGATGGGGTGGCAGAGTGGAATGAGCTCAGAAGTGCGCTTGGCGCCTTGTATGGCAGCTATTCGTGCAATTCCCAGCACATCCCCTTTTTTGGCGTCACCTGACTCTATGGTGGCGAGTGTTTCGGCCTGCATGTGGATACTGCCGCAGGCAACAGCCACGCGCCTGGTTTCTGCTTTTTCCCCAACATCGACCATATGGGCCTGTCCGCTGGCATCAAAATGGGTGAGATTATTCATGTGAGTGTCCGTGATATTGCCGGTAATGTTCCGCGGCTAGTGAACTTGGTGTTATAGGTTGCTATCATAGCAACGATGAAAGCGCTTTATCCAATCATATTCTTGTTATGTTCCGTGCCGTTTGCACTCGCAGATGGCTTGCCTGAACTGGGTGATTACTCTGCAACAGTCATGTCTCCGCTGGATGAACAACGGATTGCAGATGAAATCATGCGGGATGTCTATGCCAGCAACCAGGTGCTGGAAGACCCGGAAATCAATGACTATATTGACGGCCTTGGACATAAACTGGCCGAGAACAGCTCGGATAAATACCAGCAGTTCAATTTTTTTGTCGTCAAGGATAACAGCATCAACGCATTTGCCATGCCCGGAGGCGTGATTGGCGTGCATACCGGGTTATTGCTGGCGGCAAAAAATGAATCAGAAGTGGCCGGGGTGCTGGGACATGAAATCGGACACGTGGTGCAGCGCCATCTTGCGCGTATGCTGGCAAAACAGAAAAATGACTCTGTCATCAGCATGGCCACCATGGCATTGGCTTTGCTTGCAGCGCGCAGCAATCCACAATTGACCTCAGGCGCGCTGGTAACTTCAGGTGCCAGCGCCATTCAGAAGCAGATTGATTATACGCGTGAGCATGAGCGCGAGGCGGATCGCGTAGGTTTGCAGATTATGGCGGATGCAGGATTTGATGCGCATGCCATGCCGGCCTTTTTTGAAACCCTGCAAAAGGGCACGCGGTTCTCTGAAGGCAGTGCGCCGGCTTTCCTGCGTACCCATCCGCTGACGGTTGAGCGGATTGCAGATGTGCGGAACCGGGTCGAGCAGGGCAGCAGTTTCCGTATGGTGCAGGAAAACCCGGAATTCCAGTTTGTGAAGGCAAAACTGCTTTCCAATATAGGCACGGCAGATAGTGCGATCAACTTGTTCCGCATCAATCTGGAAGAAAACAACCGCACCAATGAAGCTGCCCAGCATTATGGTATTGCGTTGGCGATGCTGCGCAAGAATGACCTGCCCGGCGCGGCAGAAGAGGTGGCCTGGTTACGCAAGAATGCGGTAGCCAATGCCATGATAGAAACCCTGGCCACCAGGGTGGCTGTTACCGGAAAAAGCCCTGCGGTAGCGGAACAGCAATATCTGGACGCATTGCGGCATTATCCTGAGTACCGGGCATTGATTTATGCATATGCTGACCATCTCCTAGCCTCGAGGCAGGGGGGCAAATTATTGCAACTGATTGCAGACAAGCAATCGCGGTTTCCCGATGATCCTTATTTTTATGAGTTGAAAGCGCGTCTTTACAGCATGCAGGGTAACACTTTGCTTATGCACCAGGCACAGGGAGAAGCATATGCACGGCGCTACAATTTACGTGGCGCTGTGGAGCAGATGGATCTTGCCACCAAGGTAAAAGGTGGTGATTTCTATGAGCGATCCATCGTTGAGGCACGGTTGAAGCAGTTGCGCCAGCAACTGGATGACAAGAAGCGCGATTGATGGCCACGGCTGGAATCAAGCGGCGCAGGATCTTGCAATGGTGTGCTGTTTCTTTGCTGATGCCATGGCAAGGCATAGCGGCTGTCTGGCGCGAGTCGGGAAAGTCGGTGGGCAGCGATGGGGAAGATAAGGCCGCCGCGCGAGTGGATACTGTCCAGGATGGCATGATTGACATTGTGCTGCCCGCGTTTGCCGAGGAGGGGAGTGCTGTCACCATGTCGGTCATGAGCCATATCGCAGGGACGGAAGCGATTGCAATTTTCGCTGAAAAGAACTTTGTACCACTGATAGCGAATTTTTCTTTCGCGCAGGGAGCGTGTCCCTGTATCAGGACGGATATCATGCTGGCTGCAAGCCAGGATGTTGAAGTGGTTGTCCAGGCTGCAGGAAAGTATTATCAGGCGCGCTGTTATGTCACGGTGACGTGAAGTTAGGTGAACGTAAGCAGAATGGGCACTATCAGTATGCAGGTCGATCTGGATAATGGGATTGCGGCAGTTGAGCTGAGGATGTTACATCCCATGCTGGCTGGGCATGTCCAGCAGGATTCTGGTACAGGAGCGACGGTTCATTTCATACAGCTGGTGCAGGCACGCCACAATGGCAGGCAGGTCATGGAAGCGCAATGGAGTACCAGCGTTGCGCGTGATCCCCGCCTTGTGTTTTATGTGGCAGGCGTGGTCCCGGGAGATACCATCAGTGTGGAATGGCATGACAATAAAGGCCAGAGCGGTCACCATGCAATTACCGTGACATGAGCGGTAGCTGAAAATTATCCTGGATGTACAGCAGACTCCTGCAATAACTGCTTCAGCAGGGGCAGGGTCACGGCGCGCTTGCCAGTCAGCGACCACTCATCAAGTGCATCGATGGTGGCAATCAGGTTGGGCATGTCACGGCGCAAGTGGCGCAGGCAATACTCCAGCACTTCGTCCGGCAGCTTCATTCCCCGGGCGTTGGCATGATTCTGCAATGCCTGGATCTTTTCCTCGTCACTCAGCGGATGCAACTGATAACTCAGGCCCCAGGCCAATCGTGTGGCTAGGTCATCACGTAAACCCATCTGTCCTGGAGCAGCAATGCCGCTTGCCAGTAAATATCCATTGGATTCGCGTAACTGGTTATAGAGGTCAAACAGGGCAATCTGCTCATCCCCTGACAGCAGATGAACGTCATCCACGCAGATCATATTGAGACCTGACATGCTGGCAAGTGCGTTACAGGCTTGCACAAGATGGGTTTTCCCACAGCCACTTTCCCCCCAGAGATAAATGAAGCGTGCATCATCGTGTTCAAGCAGGGTGCGTTTTAACTGGAACAGCGCCTCGGCGTTACGGCCCGTGACAAAATTATCCAGGCTGGGAGCCGCAGGAGGCTGGATATCAAGGAGTAATTGTTTCAAAGTGGTTCACTTGCAAGCAGGTTTTGGCAGGCAATGAAATACAAGGCATTGTCCTGCCGCGGTCTTTAGTATCGTTTGCTGACTATTATCAGGTAAAATTACATTCTAATTGTCTAAATTTATCCTGTGGAAAGCGAGAACTCAACTTGAATTCTGAAAAAACCTCGATTAGCTATCGCGATGCCGGTGTGGATATTGAGGCCGGGGATGCCCTGGTTGAGAGAATCAAGCCATTCGCAAAGCGCACCATGCGTCCGGAAGTTCTGGGTGGAATAGGTGGTTTCGGCTCCCTGTTTGAAGTACCTAAAAAATTCAAGAATCCGGTATTGGTCTCTGGCACGGATGGTGTGGGAACCAAGCTGAAACTGGCATTCCAGTTGAACAAGCATGACACGGTGGGGATCGACCTGGTCGCCATGAGTGTCAACGATATTCTGGTGCAAGGTGCCGAGCCATTGTTTTTCCTGGATTATTTTGCTTGTGGCAAGCTGGATGTCGATGTGGCCGCGCAAGTAGTGCAAGGTATTGCCGCTGGTTGCGAACAGTCCGGCTGCGCGCTGGTGGGCGGCGAAACTGCGGAAATGCCCGGTATGTATCCGGATGGCGAATATGATCTGGCCGGGTTTGTGGTAGGCGCTGCTGACAAGGACGCTCTGATTGATGGCTCCAGTATCGCAGAAGGCGATGTGGTGCTGGGCATGGCCTCCAATGGCGCGCATTCCAATGGCTATTCATTGGTGCGGAAACTGATCGATATGTCTGGAGTGGATATGGACAGCGATTTCTATGGCCGCTCTTTCCGTGATGTAGTCATGGCGCCAACCCGTATTTACGTGAAGCCCATCCTCAAGTTGCTGGAAAGCGTCAAGGTCAAGGGCATGGCGCATATCACAGGTGGCGGGATTACAGAAAATGTGCCGCGTGTACTGCCGGCCGGCCTGACTGCCGAAGTGCGCCAGGGAAGCTGGGATATGCCGCCATTATTCTCCTGGTTGCAGGAGCAGGGCAATGTTACGGATCAGGAAATGTACCGTACTTTCAACTGTGGCGTCGGCATGGTGGTCATTGTGGCTGAGCAGGATGCTGCCGCTGCCCAGGCGTTGCTGGCGGCCGAAGGCGAGAAAGTTTGGCAGATCGGGCGTATCCGTACCCAGGCGGCAGGTGAGGCACCTACTGTTGTCGTATAAAGAACTAAACGGACATTCAGTTGCCAACAGAATGTCCATCAGCACTTCTTGAAGTGTTTGTTCAGGGCGGTGCAGTGCATCGCCCTTCATGTTCCGGGAGGCTAAATGTCCATATACCGTATCCGAATACTCAGCCTGATATTGCTTTGTGTCAGCAGTCTGGCAATGGCTGCGCCCAAGCAGGTCCAGCTTACCTATGAAGCCAGCCGTAACGGCCAGCTGTTTGCGACCGTAAATGAAACCTACCAGCAGGAAGGCAATCGTTACCGCATCGAGAGTGTCACCAAGGGCGTTGGTGTCTATGCCTTGTTTGGTGAGCGCAAACTTACGAGCGAGGGCGAAGTGACTGCACAGGGCCTGAAACCCTCGCACTTTGAGTTGCACCAGGGAGATAATGAGAAACGTGCGCTGTATACCGATTTTGACTGGGATAGCGGACAGCTCAAGATGAAAATCAAGGGCAAGCTCAACAGTGTGCCACTGGAGTCAGGGGCACAGGATCTCAGTAGCTTTATCTATCAATTCATGTTTGCACCACCGAGCGGCAGCGAGTTCAGGTTGCCTGTGACGACCGGCAAGAAGTTGCGCACCTATCACTACAATGTTGATACATCAGGTGAAACACTGGAAACAGTGGCAGGCAAGTTCAAAGTGGTGCATCTGCATGAAGCGGCTGCAGAGGCTGATGACGATGGCAAGGAGCTATGGTTGGGCGTGGAGCAGCATTATCTGCCAGTGAAGCTGATGATGAAGGATGACAAGGGCAGCAAAATAGAACAAGTGCTGACTGGCATCAAGGTGGAATAAACGGTGCCTGCATGATGGCGCAGATTCCTGCCTGAATATTGAATGAAATGAGTATATGAATCAGAGTGTATTGAGACTTGCCGGGATGGTATTGGCGGATGTATTGAGTAACACTGGCCCGGCAGATGCCAAGCTGGGCAGTTTCTTCCGCCAGCACCGGGAGCTGGGGAACAAGGAGCGTGGCTGGATCGCGGAATCCGTGTATGGCGTGCTGCGACGCAAATCTTTTCTTACTTATGTGGCGGCGAGTGAAGACCCACGCCGCCTGCTGGTGGCATGGCTGGTCAGGATACAGGGAAGCAGTCTGCGTGAACTGGACGAGTTGCTGAATAAGCAACAGAAAGAGTGGGCGCAGGCCATCAAGGCAAAACCGACGGAAGACTTGAGCCTGGCTGTGCAGGCTGACCTGCCGGAATGGTTGTGGCAGCGCCTCTCAGCGCAATATGGTGAAGAAGATGCGCTGGCAATTGCGCGTAGCATGCACAAAGCGGCCAGCCTTGATTTGCGTGTGAACCTGATCAAGAGCAATCGCGACGAAGTGCTGGCACGCTTTGCCAGCGAAAAGGCCGCTGCTGAAGCGACACCTTATGCGCCAACAGGAATCAGGTTGCCGCAGCGTATGTCTATCAATCGTCATCCATTTTTTACCGACGGCAAGATTGAGGTGCAGGATGAAGGCAGTCAGTTGCTTGCCTTGCTGGTAGCGCCTCGTCGGGGTGAGATGATTGCAGATTTCTGTGCCGGTGCAGGTGGCAAGTCATTGGCACTGGGTGCGTTGATGCGTAATACTGGCAGGCTCTACGCTTTCGATGTGTCGGAAAAGCGATTGCATAACCTGGGGCAACGCCTCAAACGCTCAGGCTTATCCAATCTGCATAGCCAGGTGATCAGCAGTGAAAATGACTCCAAGCTCAAACGTCTGAACGGCAAGTTTGACCGTGTGCTGGTGGATGCACCATGTAGCGGGCTTGGAACATTGCGCCGCAACCCCGATCTCAAATGGAAGCAGACCGCTGAAGATGTTGCCGAGCTGACTGCCAAGCAGGGTGCCATCCTGGCGCGTGCGGCCAGATTGGTCAAGGCGGGAGGCAAACTGGTATATGCTACATGCAGTCTGCTGGCTGAAGAGAATGAGCAACTGGTTGAGGCTTTCCTGGCCGCCCATCCCCAGTTCAAGTTGTTGAATGCCGGCGAGATTTTGGCACAGCAACAAGTGAAGCTCGATACCGGACATTATCTAAAATTGTTGCCAAACAAGCATGAAACCGATGGTTTTTTTGCTGCTGTGTTTGAGCTGACTACCTAAGGAGAGCGCATGAAGTTTCCCAGCCTGAATACACAGATATTGCTTGGTGCAGTTCTGGGTATATTGCTGGGAGTGATATTGGGGCGCCTGGCACCGGACTCAACCGTGCAGGCGGCTGGCTTGTATGCCAGCACCGTGATGGGCGGTGTATTCGTTGCCCTGCTCAAAATGGTGCTGGTGCCGTTGCTGTTTACATCTATTGTGGTTGGCGTCGCCAACTTGCAGGCCCACAAGCAAATGCACCGTGTGTGGGTATCCACCTTGGTGTTTTTTAGTATTTCCATGGCCATTGCGGTGCTGCTGGCACTTGTGGCAACCAATATCTTCAAGCCGGGAGCCGGATTGCATCTCGGCATGTTTGCTGATGCCATGCAGGACTTCCACAGCGAGAAACTTACGCTGAGCGAGTTTTTCAGTACCTTCCTGTTGAGCCTTTTCCAGAATCCTTTTACGGCACTGGCGCAAAACAATGTATTGGCAGTGGTGATTTTCTCCCTGATTGTGGGCATTGCCATTGTGGTCGGCGGCCAGCGTTATCGCCATTTGCTTGATTTGATGCAGGAAGCATTCGACCTGGTCATGATGATTGTCGGGTGGGTCATGCGCCTTGCCCCGTTGGGTATCATGGCACTACTGACCAAGCTGGTTGCAACGCAGGATGCCCACCTTTTTTCCAGCATGGGAAAATTCATGTTGCTGGTGGTCGGGATTACGTTGGTGCATGGTGTCATTATCCTACCCGGGATTCTGTATGCAGTGACCCGGGTGACGCCCTGGCGATTCTGGAAAGGAGCACGTGATGCGCTGGTAACAGCATTTGCGACCAGCTCCAGCTCTGCCACAATGCCTGTCACCATGCGCTGTACCGAACAGCAACTGGGTGTGAAACGGGATATTGCCGGGTTTGTTGTCCCGCTTGGCGCCACGATCAATATGGATGGTACGGCCTTGTACGAGGCTTCTGCCGCCTTGTTTATTGCCAACCTGGTTGGTGTGGAACTTAATCTGGTTCAGCAGCTCATAGTGTTTTTCATGGCAATGCTGGCGTCGTTGGGTGCACCGGGTATTCCCAGTGCAGGGATGGTGACCATGGTGATGGTATTACAGTCAGTTGGCCTGCCGGCAGAGGCGATAGCCATTCTGCTGCCTATAGACCGCTTGCTGGATACCATACGCACTACTGTGAATGTGGAAGGTGACATGGTAGGTAGTTTGATTGTGCAGGAAATTGTCTCTACTTCCAGCCACAAGCCTGTTGCTAGTGGATGATTTTGTATAGAATTGCCTGTCCTGTCATCCCATACTGAACTGATGCGTTATTAGAAGCGTATTACTGATACTGGAAAAAATGGCGGGTTTAATTGATAATGTTTATCAATTACTATAACGGGGAAACAGACAATGTGCCCTGATGCAGCAACAGCACATGGACGCATAAGAAACCAAAAGCTGTAGTTTGTTTGGTAGTAATCAACGAAAAGTTCTATAACACAGGCAATATTGCCTAATTTTAGATGAGGGAAGTAATTATGAAATCCAGCAAAATCGTCGCTCTGTTGTTCGCTTCATTGTTCTCTGGTTCCGTTCTGGCAGCTGGCTGCTCTGTAGATGTCGAAGCTAACGACGCTATGCAGTACAGCACCAAGAACATTGATATTGAAAAGAGCTGTAAAGAATTTACAGTTAACCTGAAGCACACAGGTTCACTGCCCAAGAACGTTATGGGTCACAACCTGGTGATCACCAAGACTCCTGACTTCAAGGCTGTGATGAATGATGGTGTTGCTGCTGGTGAAGCAGGTAATTTCGTCAAGGCTGATGATGCTCGTGTGATTGCCCATACCAAGTTGATTGGCGGCGGTGAAAAGGATAGTGTCAAGGTTGACGTAAGCAAACTGGCTGCCGGCGAAAAGTACACATTCTTCTGTTCTTTCCCTGGCCACGCTACCATGATGCGCGGTACCGTTACTGTTAAATAATTAACAGTCTCGTGTGTAAAAAAGGCAGCTTTAGCTGCCTTTTTTGTTGTCTGCCGTGATGGCGAAAAAGAAAAAGCAGCCAGTGGCTGCTTTGATCTGTGGTACTGATACCTGGAATCAGAACTTGTAGGTAATATCCATCTGGTACAGGTTATAGCTGTCGATATTCAGGGCAATATCACTTGCTGAGGCAGCAGCAGCAAGTTTGTCGTTCTTGCGGGTGGCGTGACCGGCGGCAAAGTTCAAGACTACATTGTCGCGCAGCAGATATTCTCCCTTGAACACGATACCCTTCATGTTGACGCGCGAATCCATGAAGTCGGAGTCGACAGTATTTGGGTCAAGTGCGTAGATGCCGACATCCTGGTACCAGAGCTTGGCTGACCAATCACCTTTCTTTGGTTGTTTATCCTGTTTCATGGCCAGTCCCAGCCCCAGCAGCCAGGCTTTGTCATCATTGCCAGCATCGCGAATGGCCGCACCAGTAATGGCAGAGGTGGCAGTTGCTGCATTCACTGCTGCCTTGAAGCGGTCATCACCGTCCAGGTTATATACATAATCACCGAACGCAGTCAGTTTCATGCCATCAGCCAGCTTGAACACGATTTCTGCCGGAATCTCAATGGTGCGGATATCGTTAGTTGCTGTCAGCGTGGTGCCCAGGCTGGCTCCCTTGCCAACATTTGTCCCCAATCCAGGGATGAATACTGATGCTCCTGCGGCGTGGTCATTGGTGAATTTGGTAAATGTCACAGCTGCTTTGGCAGAAACTGTATCAGTGATATCAAATTTTGCACCGCCCTGAAATGCCAGAATACCGTTGCTATCTCTGTCATTGGTGCTGATATTAAAGTCCTGGCGGTCACCCAGATACTGGGATTGTGCGAAGTTACCGAACAGATTTACATTGCCCCACTTGTATTCGATCTTTTCAACCAGGCCTTCAAAGGTCAAGTCACCATCCCATACCATGGAAGTGGTATACAGAGGGTTGGCGACACGACCAGCTTCTACTTTCAGCCAGTCTGTCACTTTCCATCCCAGCATTGCGCGCTTGACGTAGACGTTTTCTTTGCTGTTCGCACCGTTGGTGCCGTTGCCGAATGTAGCGTTGTCAGAACGGCCATTGGCACCCATCGACAAGGCGATATCAGAGTAGAAGTCACCTGCAGTGGTTTTTAAACCAAGTACCAATTTGTAGCGTCCGCGTTCGCGGTCTTCAGAGTTGTTCGCAGAATCTTCGCCGTTGCGGAATTCATAACGGGCGCGGATATCGCCATAAAAAGTGGCATTGTCGATGACATCAGAGATCGTGATTTTACCGCCAGATTTCGTGGCTTTTTCCAACGCCTGGTCCTGGCTGGCCTTTTCCCCTTCTCGGCCTTTGGTCAGAAGACGGCCTTCTTCTTCAGTCAGAACACCTTTGGTAACCAGGGTGTTGACAATGTCAATCGTGGAGTCTGCCATGGCAGACATGCTGGTCGCCATTAATGCCGCGATAGGTAATATACGAAACGGTTTCATGCTTTCCTCTTTATTAACTTTGGGTGTTGAGATTGCGGTGTAATGAGGCGGCATTATTGGTTTCGAATATGACAATTCCATGTACGAATTAAGACAAAAGGTGAAAAATGTCTTTTTTTACAGTGATTTACAAAAACTCCAATCTTGTAATAAATTAAAAACAGGTGACGGAATGATGCACATGGGCAATAAAAAAGCGCCAGTCATAACTGGCGCTTTTCCACTGCAAAAAGATGCTTATGACTGCTGCTGCCGCACCGCATGCATCAACAATGAATAGGCCGCTGGTACGACGACTAATGTCAATAGCGTGGAAGAGATCATACCGCCGATGACGGCAATCGATAGTGGCCCATTGGTTTCTGCGCCCGCTCCCAAGCCAAATGCGGCAGGCAGAAGCGCCAGGATAATGGTGAGGGATGTCATCAATACAGGGCGCAGGCGCACCGGGCATGCTTCAAGCAGGGCGTGATGGATGTCTTTGCCTTCATCACGTAGTTGGTTGGTGAGGTCAATCAGCAGAATGGAGTTTTTTGCCACCAACCCGATCAGCAATACCAGCCCAATCATGGAAAAGATGTTGAGGGAGTTGCCGGTGACCCAGAGTGCAAAAACGCCGCCTATGATGGCCAATGGTTGTGCCAACATGATGATGAAGGGCTGCAGGAAAGAATTGAACTGGCTGGCAAGCACCATATAAAGCAATATCATCGCCAGGCTGAACGCGAATATCATGTTGGATACGGTTTTCTCTAGCTCTTCTGCCTGGCCGGTCAGGTTGAACTGGTAGCCTGGTGGCAGCATTTCTGAGGAAAGCTGGTTTACCTGCTGTACAGCATCGCCAAGTGATATGGTAGGGTTGGCATACAGGCTTGCTGCATATTGCAGATCAAAGCGGCCTATGACCGCGGCTCCCAGTGTCTGTTTGAAGCTGGCAACACTATCAAGGCGCACTAGTTCGCCAGTGCCACTGCGCAGGTAGATTTTTTTCAGGTCTTCCGGATGCTGTAGGCTACCCTCCTTGGCCTTGAGGCGGATTTCATAGCGCTGCCCATCGCCAGGCTCATCATTGAAATCGGCAATATCGATGCCGCCAGTATACAAGTTCAATGCGGAGGCGATTTCCAGCGCGGACAGTCCCAGGCTGGCTGCGCGTACTCGATCAATCTGCATGGTGAGCTGGGGCAAGTCCAGATCCAGATCCAGGTCCACTTTACCGATACCGGGTATCTCTGCCAATTTCTGCTGCATGTTCTTGCCCAGCTGGCTGACTTGCTCCAGGTTCGGACCGGTGATGTTGAACTGCAGTTTTTCCGAGCGTTGGCCGCCCACAATGGCTACCGGCACAGGAAACGCGCGTACGCCTGGGATCTGGTCAAGCTCGCTGCGTATGACACGGATCAATGCTTGCTGGCTCATGCTGCGATTGCGTCTGTCATGAAGGCGTATGCTGACTGTGCCTTTGTTGACCTGACCTTGTGCGCCAACCCCGATGACACCGAAATAGCTGGCGATCTGGTCATCATGACGCTGCAGGATGCTTTCAATGCGTTCCATCCGGCTATTGGTATATTCAATGTTTGATCCCAGTGGGGTCCGGAATGAAATCATGAAACGTCCTTCATCCGAATCGGGAATGAACTCTTTCTGCACTTTGCCGAAGAAGAAAATACTGGTAACCACTACCAGCACGGTAAGCAGCATGACCTTCCAGCGGTGGTTCAGTGTCCATGCCAGTATGCGGGCATAGAGATGGTCCATGGCATGAAAGATGCGGTCGAGCCAGTGATAGAAGTGTCCGGCAGGCTCATGTGCTTTCAGGTAGCGCGAGCACAGCATGGGAGTCAGTGTGAGGGACACCAATAGTGATACCAGAACCCCGAATGTCACGACAACTGCAAATGACTTGAAGAATTTGCCGATGATGCCATCCATGAAGATGACCGGTGCGAAAATACATACCAGCGAGAATGTTGCGGCGATTACGGCAAATGCCACTTCACGGCTGCCATTGATGGCTGCATTGCGCGCGATAGTCTGGGATGGAATATCCGTACGCTTTTGCATGCTGAGGTGGCGGTAGATATTTTCCAGCACGACAATGGCATCATCCACCACTACGCCAATCAGCAGCAGTAACGCCAGCAATGTCATGGTATTGAAGGTGAAACCGGAGAAATACATGACGGCGACAGAACCCAATAATGATACCGGGATGGCGGTGGCAATGATCAGGGTGGAACGGATTGAGCGCAGGAATAGCCAGACGATCAAGGCCGCCAGCAAAGTGCCTTCAAACAGGTGTTCCTGTAAGGCGCCGACAATTTCCTCAATGAAAAGCGCGTCATTGGTGGAAATGTCCAGGGTCATGCCAGGAGGGAGATTGGGACGGATTTCCGTGTCCAGTTTATGCAGCACTTCATCGATGATGGCAACGGTATTGGCATTGGATACCTTGACAATACCCAGGCCGACAGACGGTTTTCCCATATAACGTGCCAGTTGGCGATAATCCGCAATGTCATCTTCCAGTTCAGCAACATCCTTGAGCTTGATCGGCGCATCATCCCGGTAAGCCACGACCATTTCACGCATATCGCGTAGGTGATGGAATTCCAGGTCCAGCTTCATGAGGTATTCGGAATTGTGACCCACCAGAAAACCACCAGGTAACTGGATATGCTCGCGTTTGAATGCATCAATCAGGTCAGTGGCAGTCAGGTTGTAAGAGGCCATGCGATCTGGCAGTACATTGACGCGGATGGTACGGTCCTGTCGTCCACCCAGCCGAACTTCGCCAATGCCATTGATGGTCTCGAGCTTTTTCTTGAGCACATTGAACCCGTAAAGGTTGAGTTGCTGTGCTGTGCGGTCACCGCGTAACGCCAGCCACATGATAGGCTGGGCATTGGTTTCGACTTTGCGTACCTGCGGTGGCTCTGCGTCATCTGGCAAACGGCGCAGTACCTGGTTGACCTTGGATTGCACCTCGTTATAGGCGATATCGATATTCTTTTCCAGGTCGAACGTGAGTGTAATGACGGACACACCTGGAGACGAGGATGACTGGATATGTTCTATCCCCGGGGTCGTATTGACCGAGGTTTCAATAATGCTGGTAATGCTGGCATCCACAATATCAGGGTTGGCGCCGTCCAGCGTGGTGGTAATTGAAATGACAGGGAATTCAATATAGGGCAGACGGTCAACGCCAATGCGCTGGTAGCTGATAATGCCAAGCAGCACCAGCAAACCCGAGACCATCCATGCCAGCACATGGCGCTTGATCGATAGTTCCGGTAAGGTCATGGCTGTGCCTGTGATGAGTGATCCAGTATCTGGACACGGGCCTGGTCTGTGAGGAAGGCGGCGCCATCTACCGCAATGGTTTCGCCGGGCTGCAACCCTTCCAGTATCTGGATGGCACCATCTTGATATATGCCAGTCTTGACGATGCGCTGCTGCGCCGTGTTATCGGTAATGACATACACTACCTGTCCGGCGGGGCGCAATACCACGCTTTGCTCTGGAACCACCATGGCCGCGTCATAAGTGCCCAGGATGATATTCCCGGTCACACTGGCACCTGATTGCCAGCCAGGCTGGTCTGTAATATCCACCAGGACATCAATCGCGCGATTGGTACTGCCGATCACGGGTTTGAATTCCCGCAAAACACCTTCTGCTTCCTGATCGGAAGTCGGTGTGGTAAGCCTGACTTTTAGTCCAGGCCGGAGTTTGTTGCCTAGGTGTTCTGGAAATGGCAGGTGGGCGCGCAAGCGCTGGTTGCTGATAATCTGCAATAGTGGATCGCCTACCTTGACGTAGTCGCCCGGGGAAACAATCTGCTTCTCAATCTTGCCATCAATAGGTGCCAGCAGGCGCGTCTTGTTCTGGTTATGCTGGATGCTCGCAAGGCGGGAACGTGCTCCCTCCAGTTGGCGTTTCAATGCTATTTTCTGGGTTTCCAGGTCATCCAGTGCATTCTGGGAAATAAAATTCTTCTCGACCAGTTTCCGGTTGCGTTCCACATTGCGTTGCTGGTTGAGTAGCAGCGCTTCCAGCCGGGACACTTCGCTTTCTGCCTCTTGTTGCTGCAATGTATAGTCCTTGGGGTCAAGCAAGGCAATGACTTCGCCTTTTTTCACTATCTGCCCAGGTCTGGCCAATATGCGGAGCACGCGGGCTGGCACTTCAGCAGCAACGGTCGGGTCCATGATGCCTTCGAGGGTACCTATAGATTGCTCACGGATTTCCAGGTTTGCCGTACTCACAGTAGCGACGCTGACAAGCGGTGCAGGCGCGCTTTTCGCTGGCTCTTCTTTTTTACTGCATGCACTGGAAAATGCCACCAGCAAAGCAAAGCATATGCTGGCCCCTAAACGATAAACTGACATTTATTATGGTTTTCCTGATTCATGATTAAGTACAGCTTGGCATCCTCTGTCACGACCATTGAGGTTGTGATTGGTTTGTTTTTATTCAGAGAATTCAGGAGTCTATACCGGAATTGCCGGGTTTTTCCATTTCATTGCGGATTCCTGTCAGCAAATCCCAGTTGAAATAAGGACCGGGGTCAGTCTTGCGTCCTGGGGCAATATGAGAATGTCCTGCAATATCGCGGATGGGATAGTGCGCAATCAATAACCTGCTCAGCGTGACCAGCATGTCGTACTGCTCTGGGGTAAAGGCTTCAAAATCACTGCCCTCCAGTTCAATACCAATAGAAAAATCGTTACAGCGTTCATGGCCTCGCCAGCTGGATACCCCTGCATGCCAGGCACGTGCCGCGCAGGGAACAAATTGTTGCAGGCTGCCATCTCGACGGATCAGGAAATGCGAAGAAACACGCAGGTGATGAATTTCTGCGTAATACGGATGCTGTCTCGGGTTGAGGGAGTTGGTGAACAGTTCAGTAATACCAGGGCCACCGTACTGGGATGGAGGGAGGCTGATGTTATGGATGACCAACAGGCAGATTTCCGTGTTGACCGGTCTTTCATCACAATTGGGGGAGGCAATGAATTCAGCCTCTGCCACCAGACCTTGCGCATTAATGGAAAGTGCAATATCCATATCTACTATATGCTAGGAATGGTGTGCTTGGCGGTGCGCTTCTGAGCAATAGTGCCGCTCTCCATCCTGAATGCTTTCGCTGCTAGGGAGATGTATCCTGCAGTGCGCACATTGCACCATGGTTTCAGGTTGTGCAGTAGCGGTAGCTTTGTGGTTCATATTGGCACGATATCGTTTGAGGATCATATGAATCAGCCAGAATACGATAGCCAGTAATAGCAGTTTTATCATGATGCCCAGTGAATAAGTGACAGAAGGATGGAATTGTAGCTAAAAGCGCCCAAGGTAACAAAATCAAACCTGCTATACTCGATGACAGTGTGGTATGGCACTAAATCCGATCACAAATATCCAATCATTTTCATGGCAAGTACACAGGAACTCTCAAATTTTCTGGCACAGGTGGAGCGTCGCGCGTTCAAGCAGACGGTGTATGCTGTGCGCGATGAGCATGTCGCTATGGACATCGTTCAGGACGCCATGCTCAAGCTTGCGGAAAAATATGTAAGCCGGCCCGTGGAAGAGTATCCCATGCTGTTTCAACGCATTTTGCAGAACACCATGAAGGATTATTGGCGCAGACAGAAAATACGAACTGCCTGGACGACATTACTTTCTTCTTTCGGCATCAGTCAGGACGAAGAGGAGCATGATCCTCTGGAGACCATGCCGTCACAAAATAGTCAGGATAACCCAGAAGGTTTGTATGAGCAGCAGGAAACGATTGCGATTATTGAGGCTGAAATAAAAAATCTCCCGACCCGTCAACGAGAAGCATTTATCATGCGTTATTGGGAGGAAATGGATGTCGCTGAAACAGCAGCGGCAATGGGGTGTTCTGAGGGTAGTGTCAAAACCCATTGTTCTCGGGCAGTTCATGCTTTGGCTGCAGCGCTGGAAAAGTATGGATTTGGCAAGGAAATGCTCGAAAAAATCGGGGACGGGCGATGAATCAGGAACAACAGATTGCAAAAATGGTCGTTCGGATACTGGACGACAATAAAGAAAATTTGGCGCCGGAAGTGAAAGACCGCCTGGCTGCCGCGCGCCGTCAGGCCGTCGCTGCCGCAATCGAGTCGCACGCACATGTACCGGTCGGATGGACATCCATTGCTTTGCGTCAGCGTACACGGTCAGCGGCGATCCTGTTAGGCGCTGTCTTACTTACATTTATAGTAACCCAGCAATTGACAGGCTACGTACAAGGTGAACATGGCGACGCTTTCTTGCTGGCATCCGAACTTCCTCCAGAGGCGTATCTTGATCAAGGTTTTTATTCATGGTTAGAGCAGCAGTAGCAGCAGCCCTGTTATTACTTGCTTTGACGTCTGCTGCAGAAACAACACCCAAGGAACCAGGCTGGGCACAGCTGACTGACAGTCAACGCCAGGTTCTGGCTCCATTGGCAGAAGAATGGGATGTATTGCGGCCCTGGCAGCGTGAGAAGATGCTGGATATCGTGCGAGATTATCCCAAAATGTCGCCGGAACAGCAGCAGCGTGTGCAGAAGCGTTTGACGCACTGGAGTCGTATGACGCCATATGAGCGCGAGAATGCCCGCAAGAAATATCAGGAGTACAGCAACCTGCCTCCGGAAAAAAAGGCAGAGTTGCGTAAGAAATGGCAGGAATATCAACGTCTGCCAGAAGCACGGCGTGAAGCATTGCGCCGTGAAAATCCGGACATTGATGGCCTGGATGGCTTGGATTAAGCTGTTGTCGCACATCTCGCGATAAGGTACGCGAGAGCCTTTACCTGCGTTCGACCCAATGCAGCATGAAAATACCCGCCGCCATGAATAGCAAAGTAGGTACTACCGCGCTGAATAGCGGAGACCAGTCGTTCAGCAGCCCCAGATGCACAAACACCCGGTTCAGTACTTGATAGACAATCCCCAGCATGATGCCGGCAAAAATCTTGGTGCTTGCTGAGCCTGAGCGCTGCTGCAGGAAACCAAACGGCAAGGCCAGAATCACCATGACCAGGCAGGCGAGTGGATAGATCATCTTGGACCAGAGTGCAATCTGGTGCCGCGAGGTTTTTTGTTTGTTGCTGGATAGGTGGTTGATGTAAAAATAGAGGTTCCAGGCTGACATTTTCTCCGGCACGACCAGCAATACATTCAGTAATTCCGGACGGATCAATGACTGCCAGGTTGCCTCCTGGAAAATACTGGTACGTATCTTCTGCTCTTCAAAATGCGTCTGTGTGACTTGATGCAGATTCCAGTTTTTGCCGTCAAAACTTCCGTCCTTGGCATTACTGATAGTCCTCAGGCGGAATTCATTATCAAACTCATAGATATTGATATTCATGAGTGACGCATCGGGCATGACGGTCTGCACATTGACAAAGCTGTTGCCATCCTTGACCCACAGGCCTGAACGAAAATCCTGGGCAACTACGGAGTCTGTGGCCTGGACGCGAATACGTTGCGCGGATTTTTCGCTCAGGGGGGCGACCAGCTCCCCGACCAGGAATGTCACGATAGCAAACAGCAAGCCCACGCGCAGCAAGGAAAAAGCAATCTTGCGGATGGAAACACCACTGACGCGTAAAATGATCAGTTCGGAATAGCGGGAAAACTGACCCAGGGCATACATGGTGCCGACAAGCACTGCAACAGGTACGACCTCATAAACATGACCAGGTGCACTTAACAGGACATACAGTAATACTTTACTGATGCCGTAATTGCCCTTGCCAAGATTTTCCAGTTCCTGGATCAGGTCAAAAAAGGAAAACATGGCCAGCAGAGCCAGCATGATCAACATGATGCTGGAGATGATTTCCTGAGCGAGGTATCGATTAAGCAGTTTCATTGCGGGTGATTAGCGCCAAAAGCGGGGCAGGAAAGGCAACTGGAATAATCGGCGATAGAACATCCAGAATGTCAGTAGCAGGAATATGGCATGTATCGGCCATAGGCCTATCACAAGCGAAAGCTTGCCTTGAGCCAGCCAGGCCTGCATGATGCTGAGCAGGTTGTTATAGACAATGTAAATCAGCAAGGCCAGCATCAGATTGGCCGAGCGTCCAGAACGCGGGTCAACGAAACTCAAGGGGATTGCCAGCAAGATCAGTACAAAAGCTGAGATAGGAACGGCAAGGCGCCCTTGTAACTCAGCATTACTATCCTTGCTGTGCTCCTGGAAAAGTTCCATGCTGCTTCTGGACTGGGTGTTGGGGGGCTGTTGTTGGACTTCAGCAGGTTCAATGCGGATAGCGTAGCGCTCGAATTCGGTAATGGAATACTCTGCAGTATTGGGAGTGCCTTCATAGCGGCGGCCATTCTGCATGACCAGGAAATTATCGTTGTTTTCTGCTGTTTCACGATGTCCACGTGCTGCCACGACAATACCGAGCTTCTGGTGCTGCATGGATTGGACAAAGATGTTCTTGACGATGTTGCCCAGCTCATCAAAGCTTTCAACAAAAAACACCCGATCAGCCTGACGTGATTCTTTGAAAATACCGGGAGTAATGGAAGCGAGTTCGTCGCGACTCTTCAACTGGTCACGGAATTCCGTACTTTTGAGCGTGGCCCAGGGTGTGACAAACAGGCTGAGAAATGCAATGACCACAATAATGGGCAAACCAAACATCAACACAGGACGGATCCAGCTTGATAGGCCTTGCCCGGCACTGAACCAGACTACCATTTCGCTATCCCGGTGCCAGCGGGACAGTGTCAGGAGCACTGCCAGGAATAAAGTCAGGGAGAGCATCATCGGCAGGAATTTCAGCATGCTGAAACCTAGCAGTGTATTGATGGCATCACTTGCAAGACTGCCTTTGGCGGCAATCCCGATGTAGTATGCTACGCGCTGGGCGATGACAATGCCAAACAGCACAATGAAACCAGCGATGGCTGTGCTGACTAGCTCTTGCAGTAATGAGCGTTTGAAGAGCATGGTTAGAAAAACTGGGGATCCAAATTCCGCAATTGAGTTTGATTTGCCGCAAAAACGCGGGATAATTCAGAAAGCTTAATCTTTAAGGGACTAGGGATGGAATTTAGCATAAAAAGTGGCAATCCGGAAAAACAGCGCAAAGATTGTGTTGTCGTTGGTGTATTCGAAGCTGGCAAGCTTTCGGTTGCCGCAGCGGCGCTGGACAAGGTATCCGATGGGTATATCGGCAAGATTCTGCGTGCGGGTGATCTGGATGGTAAGCCAGGTGCTACCCTGCTTTTGCATGCGGTTCCAGGGGTGGTGGCCAGCAGAGTGCTGCTGGTTGGGTTGGGTAAAGAACGTGATCTGAATGAGCGTACCTATCGTCAGGCATTGCGTGCGTCCATCAGGGCATTGTGTAGTCTGGCGGTGAATGATGTGGCTGTTTTTCTGACAGAAGTTGCAGTCAATAAGCGCGATGCAGCCTGGCGTGTTGCCCAGCTGGTTGAGATTGCAGAGGACAGTAGCTATCGTTTTGACCGATTCAAGACCAAGGCAGCAGAGGGACAAAAAGGTATAGGCAAGTTGCAGGCTCATGTAGCCCAAGGTGAGGAAGCTGCTGCGAAAAAAGGTCTGCACCAGGGACAGGCACTGGCCTCCGGGGTGAGTTTCGCCAAGGATCTGGGCAACCTGGCCCCGAATTACTGTACGCCGAGCTACCTGGCTGAACAGGCGCTGGCATTAAAGGATACGCACGGTTTACAGGTCCAGGTGCTGGAACAGGCTGAACTGGAAAAGCTCGGCATGGGATCATTTCTGGCTGTGACCAAGGGCAGTGTGCAGCCGCCCAAGCTGATTGTCCTGCAGCACAAGAAGGGTAAGAAAAGCCAGAAACCCGTGGTCTTGGTAGGTAAGGGGATTACATTTGATACTGGAGGTATCTCCCTCAAGCCGGGTGCCGACATGGATGAGATGAAATATGACATGTGTGGCGCAGCCAGTGTGCTGGGCACATTCAAGACGATTGCCGAGTTGGATCTGCCGCTGAATGTGGTTGGTATCATTCCAACATGTGAAAATATGCCGGATGGCAATGCGACGCGTCCGGGAGATGTATTGACTAGCATGTCCGGCCAGACGATTGAAGTGTTGAATACGGATGCCGAGGGGCGTCTGATTTTATGTGATGCCCTGACCTATGCTGAGCGTTTCGAGCCGCAGGCTGTGGTCGATGTGGCGACACTGACAGGCGCCTGCGTGATCGCATTGGGGCATCATGCCAGCGGATTGTTCAGTAATCAGGACAGCCTGGCAGCAGAGCTGCTGGCAGCTGGGCAGGAAGCACAGGACAGAGCCTGGCAGCTGCCTCTCTGGGATGATTATCAGGGGCAGCTGGACAGCAATTTTGCAGACATGGCGAATATCGGTGGGCGAGCTGGAGGCAGTATCACGGCGGCATGTTTCCTTTCACGCTTCGCCAAGAAATATGACTGGGCACACCTTGATGTTGCTGGGACAGCCTGGAAATCCGGTAAGGAAAAGGGCGCGACAGGACGTCCGGTGCCATTGTTGGCCGAGTTTCTCCGGCAGCGTGCTGGGAAGTAAAGTTCTATGACGAGGGTGGATTTCTTTTTCAATGTGCCCAATAAGCCTGCGCATGTAGCCGACCTCAGCGGTCGTGCAGTACAGCGCGGGCGACGGCTGATGGTGCTGACACCTACTCAGGAAGCAGCAGAACAGCTTGGCATCTTTTTCTGGAGTCATCCCCCGATTGGGTTCCTGCCCCATTGTCATGCCACGCATCCGCGTGCGACAGAAACACCGGTGATCATCGATTGGCGGCATGAAACCCTGCCACATGACGACATCCTGATTAATCTGGATAGCCAATATCCCCCGTTTTTCAGCAGGTTCAAACGGTTGATCGAAGTCGTGGGGCTGGATGAGGCGGATCGCGCAGCAGCGCGGGATCGGTTCCGTTTTTATCGGGATCGAGGGTATGAGATCAAGACATTTGACGCCAATGGCGCCGCGTTGAGATAAAAGGGCATACGTATGGATGAGCAGATGACCAAGGATGCATTGACAGTGGTATTGAACCGGATCAATGCCCTGCGTGATCCGCATATTGTTTCTGGCCCTGCTGATGATATCCCGGTGCTGACGGAAATATATGAAGGGGGCGGCGTTTTCAAGGCAGTAGCGATGGAACAGTTATTGTCCGCTACTCCACAGAATAGCGCGCCTGATGTGCGGCCCGCCCCCATGATGCCGGTTGCCAGGCCTGCTTCCAGTATCAAGTTCCTGCCTATGGAAACAGAAGCCGGGCTGGCTCAGGACAATATGTCGCCCAATGACGGTACAGACATGCAGCCTGTACCGCGTGAGCTTGCTACCAATATGGTGAAAAGTATACAGCCCTTGATTGCCCAGGTGGTTCAGGGAACTCTGGAGCGGGAAGTGGAATCATTGCTGCCACAGCTTGGCCAGGAAGTGGAGCGGGTGATTGCCGAACGGTTACGGGAACATATCGAGCAGGCATTAAACAGGCATTAGCCCAGTAAACCGGTATATTCTGCCGCAGTCAGCAAGTTTGCGGATTCGCTGGCGGGTTTGAAGGAAAATATCCAGGCATCGTAAGGCTTGTCATTGATTAATTCCGGGGTGCTTTGTAACGCATCGTTGATGGCAGTCACTGTGCCGCTGAGCGGAGCGTGCAGGTCAGAGCCGGTCTTGACTGATTCTATCAGCCCGCAAGGCTGTCCGGCTTCGATGGAGGTGCCTGGTGCGGGAGTCTCAACATATACGATATCTCCCAGCAAGTCCTGGGCATAGTCGGTAATGCCGACTAACCAGTTGCCGTTTTCGGCTGGACGTATCCATACGTGTTCTGCGGTATATTGCAAGTTATCAGGGATGTTCATGGGCAATGCTCTAACAGTGATTGTTAGCTTATTCTCGCATGAAAGTAGACTAATCCGTGCATGAGCTAGGATTTTTATGGCTTATCTTAAGAATATTTATCAACTTTATGTGCTATGTTGATGACAAATAGCACTTTTTTGGATAATATTGACCCTGACCATTGAGCGGGGATGGGCATCATGAGACGGATAATTACATTATTTCTCACCATACTGGCATTATGCATGCCGCCAGTATCGGCTTATGCTGCGGAGAAGAAGCCGCAGAAAACGACGGTAAACAAGGCAAAATCCAGCAAGAAAGTTACTACAAAGAAAAAGGTTGTCGCCAAGAAACAAACCAAAAAAACTACAACTGTTGCCAAGAAGAATGTGAGCAGCGGCCGCATTATCAGTACGATACGTTCCAATAGTGCGGTAGTGCCTGCTAATCATGGTGTATTCCGGGATGAGGAAGGAAATCTGCAGCTGGCCTCCAGCAAGGCCATGATTGTCAACCAGAGCTCAGGTGAGGTGCTGTATGCCAAAGGCACTGACCTGACCACGCCGATTGCCTCACTCACCAAGCTGATGACCGCAATGGTGGTATTGGATGCCCGGCTGGATATGGATGAAAAACTGCAGATTACCCGTGATGATATCGATACGCTCAAGGGTACAAGTTCCCGCATGCCGATTGGCGCTTCGCTGCCGCGTGCAGAAATGCTGCAGTTGGCATTGATGGCTTCTGAGAATCGTGCCGCGTCTACATTGGGCCGTCATTATCCTGGGGGTCTGAATGCGTTCGTTGCGGCGATGAATGCAAAAGCATTGCAATTGGGCATGCTGCACTCCCGTTTTGCCGATCCTACCGGGCTGAATAGTGCCAATGTTTCTACGGCCGAAGATCTGGTAAAGATGGTACGCGCTGCTTACCAGTATCCTGAGATTCGCCATGTTTCAACCAGTGCTTCATATTCTGTTCCTGTCAGGGGTGCGCGAGCTGCACCATTGCATTATGTGAACAGTAATGTCCTGGTGAGGAATGGAGATTGGGTCATCGGATTATCAAAAACTGGCTATATCAATGAGGCAGGACGTTGCCTGGTGATGCAGGCTGAGGTTGCTGGGCAGCCATTGATCATTGTGCTGTTGGATTCGTTCAGCAAAAATGCCCGGCTGGGTGATGCGCGCCGGATCCGTAAGTGGATAGAAAGCAGTAATAGCAATCATCACACAGGATGACTGGGAAATGGATAATAAAAAAGCGGCTATAAGCCGCTTTTTTATTATCTGCATTTCTATGTCACTATGCGTCGCCAGCTACTTTTTTCTTGCGGGTCGTGGTGGCTTTCTTGGGGCTTGCCGCCTTTTTTGTTGATGCACGGGTTTTCTTTGCAGGCGCATCCTTGGCTGCCTTGGCGGCAAGTAGCTCCAATGCCTGTTCCACGGTCAGACTTTCTGGCTCCTGGCTCTTGGGCAGGGTCGCACGTAGCTTGCCATGCTGTACGTAAGGACCATAACGGCCAGAATAAACTGCGATATTGCCGGTACCATCTGGATGGGCACCCAATTCCTTGATCGGAGCCGGACCGGAGTTTGCCTGCGCGAGTAATTCAACGGCACGGGACATATCAATGTCAAAGACGCTATCACTCTTGGGGATGGATTTGAACTTGCCATCATGGTTGACATAGGGCCCGAAACGCCCGATGTTGGCGACGATCTTTTTGCCGGTATCTGGGTGCTGACCCAGGTCGCGCGGTAATGCAATCAGCTTGAGTGCAGTTTCCATATCCATGCTGGTGGCAGAAATTTCCTTGGGAATACTGACACGCTTGGGTTTCTTCTTGCTGTCTGCTTCTGGCAGGCCGATCTGCAGGTAAGGACCATATGGGCCGTTCAGTAACAGGATGTCCTTGCCGCTTTCAGGTTCCTGTCCGATGACTGTAGGTTCATTGCTACTGGTGTTGGCACTCGGGTTGCGGATGTAATCGCACTCCGGGTAGCCTGAGCAGCCGATGAATTTTCCAAAACGTCCCAGGCGGGATTGTAGGGGTTTGCCGCATTTCGGGCAGGCTTCGTCCAGTACTTCCACACCAGGGCGTTCTACATTGCTTTTCTCATTAATCTGCTGATTGAATCCTTGCCAGAATTCATTCAGCACGGGAATCCACTCACGCTCGCCTTCGGCGATATCATCCAGTTCATTTTCCAGGTTGGCGGTAAAGCCATAGTCCACATAACGAGTGAAATGCTCGGTAAGGAACTTGTTCACCACGCGACCGACATCGGTCGGGGTGAAACGCTTTTTGTCCAGCAGAACATATTCGCGGTCCTGCAGGGTGGAAATGATGCTGGCATAAGTGGAAGGACGACCAATGCCGAATTCTTCCAGTGCTTTGACCAGGCTGGCTTCTGAATAACGTGGTGGAGGTTCGGTGAAGTGCTGGTCGCCGAAAATTTTCTGGACGGCCAGTATTTCACCGGTTTCCAGATGGGGCAGCTTGCTTTCCCCTTCCTCTTCTTCATCGTCAACGTCTTCCCTGTAAACGGCAATAAAGCCGGGAAAGACCAAAGTCTGTCCTGTAGCACGGAATAGGTTGGCTTCTGTGCCAATGGCCAGATCAACGCTGACGGCATCAAATTTGGCCTGGGTCATCTGGCATGCCAGAGCGCGTTTCCAGATCATTTCATACAACTTGAACTGCTCATCCGTCAGGAAAGCGCGCAAGCTGGCCGGCGTGCGCGTAATGTCGGTTGGTCGGATGGCCTCGTGCGCTTCCTGTGCGTTCTTGGCCTTGGTCTTGTACATAATGGGCGACCTAGGCAGGTATTCGGCAGCAAAACTCTGCTTGATATAGTCACGGATCTGCATGACAGCTTCGGCTGCGAGGCTGAAGCTATCGGTACGCATATAGGTAATCAGGCCGACGGTGCCCGTGCCGACATCAATACCCTCATACAGCTGCTGGGCGACGCGCATGGCGCGGCTGGTGGTAAACCCCAGCTTGCGCACGGCTTCCTGTTGCAATGTGGAGGTTGTAAACGGTGCAGCAGGGCTGCGGCTGCGTTGTTTCTTTTCAACGCGGGTCACCGTTGTTTTGCCTGCGCTTGCCGCAATCAATTTGCCGACGATGTCTTGTTGCTGTTCCTGATTGGTGACAGTGAATTGCTCCACCTTTTTCCCGTCAAGCTGCACCAGCTTGGCATCAAACACATGCTGGTGCTTGGCGGATTCCAGATGGATGGTCCAGTATTCCTGGCTCGTGAATGCCTCGATTTCCAGCTCGCGCTCGACGATCAGGCGCAGGGCCGGGCTTTGCACGCGCCCGGCGGAAAGGCCGCGACGGATTTTTTTCCACAATAGCGGCGAAAGGTTGAAGCCGACGAGATAATCCAGTGCGCGCCGCGCCTGTTGCGCATTGACCAGCGGCATGGAGATGTCGCGTGGTTCATCAATGGCATGTTGCACGGCAGACTTGGTGATTTCGTGGAATACCACTCTTTTCAGCAGTTTGTCCTTGAGCAGGCGCTTGCTCTTGAGAATTTCGGCGATATGCCAGGAGATAGCCTCCCCTTCGCGATCCGGGTCGGTGGCGAGGTAGATGGCGTCAGCCTGCTTGACGGCTTTGGCAATGGCATCCACATGCCGTGCGTTACGGTCGATCACTTCGTATTTCATAGCGAAATCTTGTTCGGGATCAACCGCGCCTGTTTTGGGAACCAGGTCGCGCACATGCCCATATGAGGCGAGAACCTCAAAATCCTTACCCAGATATTTCTTCAGGGTTTTGGCTTTGGATGGTGATTCAACAATCAGCAGTTTTGACATGGACGCACGGTTTGTGGGATGCAGAGCGGCAGATGATAAGAGTAAATCGTCCGCTGCACAAGAAAGCACTGTAAATTTAGGTGCTTGCCGGTAATCTTTTCCTGAATTTGGGGTTGGGTATCAGGCAAGGTTGCGTTTGAACTCGATACGCGAACCTTCGCTGGAAACCAGGCTCAGGGCCGGGTTGTTTTCCTTGTCGATATCGCCAAACAATGGGTCTTCGTCTTCCAGCCTGGTTTGTGACATGTTCCTGAAATCATAAAGATCAGTATCACCCAGGTGTGAAGGTTCCACATTGCAAATGGCGCGGAAAATATTGTTCACCCGTCCTGGCTGCTCGCGTTCCCAGGCTTGCAGCATATCCTTGACCTTCTGGCGCTGCAGATTTTCCTGGGAGCCGCAGAGATCACAAGGAATGATGGGGAAGTTCATGCCGCGCGCATAGCTGGCAATATCTTTTTCGGCACAGTAAGCGAGAGGCCTGATGACATGGAATTCCCCTTTGTTGGTAGCCAGCTTAGGTGGCATGGCTTTCATTTTGGCACCGAAGAACATATTAAGGAACAGGGTTTCCACAATGTCGTCGCGGTGATGGCCGAGTGCAATCTTGTTTGCTCCCAACTCCTGAGCTGTACGATAGATAATGCCACGACGCAGGCGTGAGCATAGCGAACAAGTGGTTTTGCCTTCAGGAATCTTTTCCTTGACGATGGAATAGGTGTCGGCTTCGACAATGCGGTGCTCCACTCCCAATTGCTGCAGGTAAGCTGGCAGGATATGCTCAGGGAAACCCGGCTGTTTCTGATCCAGATTCATGGCAATCAGCTTGAAATCCACCGGTGCGCGCTCTTGCAACGCAAGCAGCACCATGAGCATGGTGTAGGAGTCCTTGCCGCCACTCATGCAGACCAGGACAGTGTCGCCATCCTCGATCATGTTGTAATCGCCTATGGCCTTGCCTGTCGCGCTGATCAGGCTGTTGCGTAGTTTCAGGAAACTATTGGAAGCATCTTCCGGATAATGTTTGATCATGATTCAAGAGTCATTTAAAAGTTGAGTGAGCGTCCACCATCAACGGCAAGCACATGCCCGGTAATGAAGGGTGCATCTTGCAGAAGGAAATGTACGGCCTTGGCCACATCATCGCTTTCGCCAATACGCTTGAGCAGTGTTTGGGAAATCACGCGTTGCCGATAGACTTCATCGAATTGCGGATTGTCTTCTGGCCATAATACTGGTCCGGGAGCCACCGCATTGACGCGTACTGCAGGTGCGAGTTCATGGGCGAGTGACTTGGTCAGTGTCACCAGGCCAGCCTTGGCAACGCTGTAAATAATGTAGCCCTTCTTCGGGCGCTCCACATGCATATCCGTGATGTTGATGATACTGCCACGGGTTTTTTTGAGCTCGGCTGCAGCTGCTTGCGCAAGAAACAATGGTGCCTTGAGGTTGGGGCCGATCAGGTCTTCCCACTGATGTTCGTTGATACTGCCCAGTTCACTGGGATAATAGCTGGATGCATTATTGATCAATGCATCCAGGTGGCCAAAGTGGTGTACAGTTTCCTGAACCAGCTTGGGCAGGATGCTGAGGTTGAGCAGGTCTCCCTGGATAATGGCAACAGAACCGGGGCGTTGTAGGTTGAGTTCAGCCTGCAATGCCCGCGCTTCGTCATCGGAGCTGCGATAATGGATCATTAAGCTGGCACCGTGGGTATGCAATAGACGACAGATTGCTGCCCCGACACGTTTTGCGCCGCCGGTGATTAAGACAACCTTGTTTTCCAGTGGGGTATCCACAAATGTTCCAGATCGCATCAAAATTTTAGAAATAACATGACATTATAATCCAAATCATATGAATACCTCTGCCTTGCCTATCCCTGATGCTGATGCACTTGCTCATAGCGCAAAGCTGCTTCAGGTGATACACGACCAGATTGCTGTGGAACACTGGATCAGTTTTGCCCGTTATATGGAATTGGCGTTATATGAGCCGGGACTGGGTTATTACAGTGCTGGTGCACAGAAATTCGGTGAGGCCGGGGACTTTGTGACAGCGCCGGAGATGACGCCCTTGTTTGGCCAGGCAGTGGCACAGCAGGTCATGGAGGTATTGGCACAAACATCAGGCGATGTGCTGGAGCTGGGCGCGGGGCGGGGCAGGTTGGCAGTCAGCATGCTGGAAGAAATGCAGCGGGCCGGCGGCCTGCCTGGACAATACCTGATTCTTGAAGTGAGTGCAGACTTGCGGCATGTTCAGCAGCAGTATTTGGAGTCCGTACTGCCGCCTCACCTGTACGCAAAAGTGGTATGGCTGGATGCCTTGCCTGCAGATTTCACCGGCGTGATCGTAGCCAATGAAGTACTGGATGCTATACCTGTACATTTGGTGCGCAAGCAGGAGAACAAATTCCACGAGCTGGGAGTGGGCCTGGATGAGTATGGTGACCTTGTATTGCAGGCACATCCGCTTGCTGCCGGGAGTGACTTGGAACGCGCGCTTGCCGGCCTGGACCTGCCGGATGGTTACCAGGCCGAGGTGAGTCCTGCCATGCAGGCATTGGTGGCAGCATTGTCTGCCTGCCTGCGGCAAGGCGTGATGTTATTGATCGATTACGGTTTCTCACGGGCAGAGTATTATCACCCGCAGCGGGATATGGGCACGTTGATGTGCCACTATCGGCATTATGCCCATACCGATGCATTCCTCTATCCCGGCCTGCAAGACCTGACGGCGCATGTGGATTTCTCTGCGGTGGCAGAAACTGGAATGGCGCATGGTATGCAGTTGCTGGGCTATTGCGGGCAGGCGCAATTTCTCATCAACTGTGGCATTACAGATTTATTGCTGCGCGTGCCGGCAAGGGATGTTAGTCAGTATGCGCCCTTGGCAAGCCAGGCGCAGAAATTATTATCTCCAGCCGAGATGGGGGAGTTATTCAAGGTGATTGCGCTTGGCAGGGAAGTCATGCCGCTTTCGGGCTTTGTTCGCGGTGATCGCTCCCATATTCTATAATCGCGGTTTTTCAGTGATAGAGTCGAGTATGGATCAGGAAGCGTCAGGGCAGGAAACTCTCAGCAAGGAAGAGCTTGCAAAACGTCCAATTCGTAGCTTTGTATTGAGGCAAGGGCGTCTGACACATGGTCAGCAACGCGCGCTGGATGAGCTGATGCCAGTATTTGGGGTGCCATATACTCCAGAATTGCTGGATATGGATGCAGTATTTGCTCGTACGGATCACCCCAGGATACTCGAAATAGGTTTTGGCATGGGCGACAGTACGGCAAAAATTGCCCAGCTTCAGCCTGAGCGCGATTTTCTGGGTGTGGAAGTGCATACGCCAGGGGTGGGTAGCCTGCTGAAACAGATCGGTGAAATGCAGCTCAGGAATCTGCGGATTATCCAGCATGATGCAGTGGAAGTGTTGAAGCACATGATTCCTGATGCCAGTCTGGATGGTGTGCATATATTTTTCCCAGATCCATGGCACAAGAAACGTCATCATAAGCGCCGCCTGATTCAGGCTGAGTTCGTCAAGCTGCTATGCAGCAAGCTGAAAGCGGGTGCTTACTTGCATGTGGCGACGGACTGGCAAGAGTACGCGGAATGGGTTCTGGAGGTGTTGCAGCAGGAGCCCTTGCTGGTAAATACCGCGCAGGATTATGCTCCCAAACCTGATTATCGTCCGTTAACCAAGTTTGAGAATCGTGGCATCAAGTTAGGCCACGGTGTCTGGGATATCATTTTCCGGCGTAAATAGCCAACGCCCGATAATGGACTCGGCTTCTTCTACACCCTGCTTTTTCAGGCTGGAGAACAGCTGGACAGTGCAGTTGCCCCAATTGGCATTCAGCTCTTTTTTTACTTGCTGCAACGTTTGATTGGCAGCCTGACGGGAGAGTTTGTCCGACTTGGTCAGTAGTGCATGGATGGGTTTGCCGCTTGGGCTATACCAATCCAGCATCTGACGATCAAGTGGCGTGAGTGGGTGACGACAGTCCATTACCAGCACCAGGCCGCCGATACATGGGCGCTGGCTGAGGTAGGTTGCCAGCGTCAACTGCCAATGTTTACGCATGGCCTCCGGCACCTTGGCATAACCATAACCTGGTAGATCCACAAGGAAACGATCCTGGCCCAGGCTGAAGAAATTAATGAGTTGGGTGCGGCCGGGTTGTTTGCTGACAAAGGCCAGCCGGTTGTGGTTTGCCAGTGTGTTGAGGGCGCTGGATTTGCCCGCATTGGAACGTCCGGCAAAGGCAACCTCAACTCCGGCTGGAGGGGGTAGATCGCTGAGATTGTGCGCCGAGATGTGGAAAGTGGCGTTCTGAAACAAAGGCATGGGCAAGGCCGACCATAATCTGAAAAGGGAAAAATATTAGCACGAAGTAGGCATTTTTATATAAAATGCGACCCTAATTGCAGTATTGGTATGTACGAAATTTAGGAGTTGCTATGGACTTGCGTAAATATGCGGCACTGATCATGGGTGTCATGATGGTGGCGGGGGTGGCAGTTTCACATGCGGAAACTGATGATGACGAAGAAGATGATGTCGTAAGCAATGTGCCTGCCCAAGCGCAAATCTGTGCCGGATGTCACGGTCCGGATGGCAATAGCCTAGTGCCGATGTTCCCGAAAATCGCCGGTCAGCATCCTGAATATCTGGAGAAACAGTTAAAGAATATTAAGGAAAATGTACGGGTTAGTCCTGTCATGGCCGGGATTGTGGCGACCTTGAACGATGAGGATATGACGATTCTGGCGACACATTTCGCCGAACAACCAGCACGACCTACGCCATCAGTCAGCAATGGACCGGGATCAATCGGCGAGAAGATTTTCCAGACGGGTATTCCTGGGGCCGGTGTTCCTGCCTGTGCATCATGTCATGGTGCGAATGGTCAGGGTATTGCACCTGGATTTCCGCGTTTGGCTGGGCAGCATGCCAATTATGTTACGACACAAGTACAGGCTTTCCGCGACGATCAGCGCAAGAATGATGCAGCCAAGATGATGCGTATGGTCGCAGCCAAGATGACCGATGCGGACATTGCTGCGGTGGCTGATTATATTCAGGGACTCAAGTAATCTCTCTGAAATTTAGACGATCTGACAACCGAAAGCCAGGTAAAAGCGTTAAGGGTGGCATTAGCCGCCCTTAATTTTTTATGCATCACACTTGCAACTAATGGCGAGTGTGATTGCCACACTTCAAATTTGTGAATGGTCTCTTGTTTTGAAATCTGAATCATCCACCCGCCGTAGACTGTATGAATTGCTGAGTTCCATGCGCTTTGCGGTCAGCGTGTTGGTCGTATTGGGTATTGCATCTGTTATTGGGACCGTACTCAAGCAGAATGAGCCTTATACCAACTATATTGTCCAGTTTGGTCAGTTCTGGTTCGAGTTTTTCGAGTTTATCGGGCTTTATGATGTTTATCATAGCGGCTGGTTCCTGATTATCCTGGTCTTCCTGGTACTTTCCACCTCACTCTGTATCTACCGTAATACTCCGCTCATGTTGCGGGAGCTGCGGGCTTTCCGCGAAAATGCCAAGGAAGTTTCCCTGCGCAGTTTCAGTCACAAATATGAGTACCACACCCCGTATTCTGTTGAGGAAACAGGATCCAGGTTGGCCCAGTTCCTGACTGCCCATGGGTTCCGCTTCAAAACAGTCGATCAGGCCGATGGTGGCAGTTTGTTCGCGGCCAAGGCAGGCAGTTACCAGCGCCTGGGATACATCCTGACGCATGCCGCCATCGTGGTGATCTGTATCGGCGGATTGATGGATGGGAACCTGATCTTCAAGGCACAGGAACTGCTGGGTTACAAGAAAATTGAAACCCGTGATATTCCTGAGCGTTCGGTGCCGCCGGAAAGCCGGATGTCACCCGCCAATCTTTCATTCCGTGCCAATATGACCTTGCCGGAAGGCGCGGGTGCCAATGCGGCTTTCATGCGGATTCGTGATGGATACCTGGTGCAGGACCTGCCATTCAGCATTGCGCTGAAAGCATTCCGTATTGAGCATTATGAAACGGGTCAGCCGAAGTCGTTCGAGAGCGACATCATGATTATTGACCCGGAGCGGGAAGACCCGGTTACTGCTACCATCAAGGTCAATCATCCGCTGATTTATAAAGGCATCGCCATCTATCAGTCTGATTTCGGTGACGGTGGCTCCAGGCTGGATTTCAAGGTATGGAATATTCTTGGCAGCCATGCCGATACGATGCCGTTCACTGGCAGTGTGTTCAACAAATATGATGTCAGTGGTGGCAATACGCCATTGAGCGTGGAACTGTCAGATTTCCGCTTGTTCAATATTCTCAACCTCTCTACTGATGGCAAGGGAAAGCCGCGTAATGTGGGTCCAAATGTGACCTTCAAGGTGCGTGATGCTGAGGGGCAGGCGCGTGAGTATGTGAACTATATGCATCCATTGCAGTTGGACGGGCGCCAGTATTTCCTGTCCGGCATGCGCTCCATGCAGCAGGATAGCTATCGTTATCTGCGCATTCCCGCAGACGAAAATGGTGAAATTGAAGGATATATGCAGCTGCGGGCAGCAATGTTTGACCGATCACTGTATCCGGAGCTTGTGCAGCGTGTTTCCCACCTGGCCTTGTCCAGCCATCAGGAAGTCAAGGACGAGACGCAGCAGAAGTTTGAAGCCAGTGTGATGCAGCTGTTGCAGGCGTTTTCCCAGGGCGGCTTTGGGAAAGTGGCTGAGATGATTGATGCGGCTGTACCACAAGAGCAGCGTGCCGGCGCGGCTCAGGCCTACCTTAAAGTGGTGACTACCGCAGCGTTCCAGGCATATGCTATGAATCGTGAACGGGCCGGGTTGCCGCCTGCGGAGAATAACGAGGCTTTGCAACTGTTTATTGAAGACAGTCTGCATGCCATGAGCGACAGTTTTTACTATGGAGCGCCCCTGTATTTGCAATTGACGGGATTTGATCATCGGCAATCCAGCGGGTTGCAGCTGACACGCTCTCCTGGCAAGGTGCTGGTCTATTCTGGCTCTGTGCTGTTGGTATTGGGTATTTTTGCCATGATCTATATTCGCGAGCGTCGTATATGGTTATTGGTCAAGCCGGAGAACAGCCGTGTGCTGTTTGCCATGTCGTCAAGTCGCAAGAACCGTGATTTTGATATCGAGTTTGAGAGAATGCGCGGCAAGCTTGCGCGATTGCTGGAAAACCAACAAGAGTGACATGTGTCACATCACTGACAAGCATTGAGGTTGATGATGAAGATTACCTATATGGAAGATATGCCGGAACCATTGTTCAAACGGCTGGGCTGGCTGGATTGGGGATATTCCCTACTATTGTTGCTAGGCGGAATATTCGCGTTCAGTCAATACGCTGAATTCATGGATGCCTATGAAGTGGGTATCCTGTTCGGGGCTGTGGTGGTGTTCAGTATGCTGGGCTGGCTCTGGAAGCCCATGCGCCTTCTGTTGCTGGTGGTTGCAGGCATTAGTCTGCTTGCCATACAGCTCTATGATGGAAGTCAGGCAAGTACCGAACAGGTGTTCCTGCTCAAGTATCTGATCTCCAGCCAGTCGGCCATTATGTGGATGAACGTGCTGTTCGTTCTGGCGATGCTTGCGTATTGGCTGGGGTTTTTCGCACGCTCCGCATTTGCGGAGAAAGTTGGTTCCAGCTTAGTATGGTCTGCTGTCGTCATGGGGTTTGTCGGGCTGATGGTTCGCTGGTATGAATCCTATTTGATTGCGCCTGATGTGGGGCATATTCCTATCAGCAACCTGTATGAAGTATTTATCCTGTTCTGCCTGATTACTGCACTTGCCTATTTGTATTACGAGGGACAATATGCGATGCGTCAGCTGGGTGGTTTTGTCCTGATAGTCATTAATGCGGCAGTTGGTTTTATTCTCTGGTATACCTTTGATCGTCAGGCATACGAGATCCAGCCCTTGGTTCCTGCTCTGCAATCTTATTGGATGAAGATACACGTCCCTGCCAATTTCATTGGATACGGTACATTTGCGTTGGCAGCCATGGTCGCTGCGGCATACCTGCTTGCCAACAAGGGCATCCTGGCATCGCGCCTGCCCAGCCTGACTGTGCTGGATGATGTGATGTACAAGGCTATTTCTGTTGGTTTTGCATTTTTCACAATTGCGACCATTCTGGGAGCCATGTGGGCGGCAGAAGCCTGGGGAGGTTATTGGTCGTGGGATCCCAAGGAAACCTGGGCATTGATTGTCTGGCTCAATTATGCAGCTTGGCTGCACCTGAGATTGGTCAAGGGGCTGCGTGGTCCGGTGTTGGCATGGTGGGCGCTGGTCGGCTTGCTGGTGACTACCTTTGCTTTTCTGGGTGTCAACATGTTTTTGTCCGGGCTGCATTCCTACGGTGAGCTATAGAGTGCTGCTAGAGTAAAAGTACAACAGAGGCCAGCGTTATGCTGGCCTCTGTCTTTTTGGAAAGCTGGTGTCTGGACTATGGGGTATGTCGAAATTCTGACAGTGTTGACAGAATTTCGACATCAATTGCGTTGAAGGTGACAAGTGGTGTTTCAGGCAATATAACGGTAGGGCAGGCGTTCTGAAGGGGTGTGTGATGTCTTGTTCATTGGCATGAGAGTTGCGTGTTTTTCGCTGGTGCATCGTAGATGCATGGTGCCATGTATAACTCTTGAGCAAGGAAAAACAATGAACAAATCATCTGGGTTTACATTAATTGAGCTGGCCATTGTGCTGGTTATTATAGGATTGCTACTGGGTGGTGTACTGAAAGGGCAGGAGCTGATTAACAGTGCCAAGGTCAAGAACCTGGCAGCTGATTTCAAGAATGTGCAGGTGTATCTCTATGGCTATCAGGATAAATTTCGTGCTTTGCCGGGAGATGATGCGGCGGCAGATGTGCATCTTGCCGGTGCTACCAAGGCAACAACGGGAGCGGGTAATGGCATCATCAATGGTAATTGGGATGCCAGCGATGCGGGAGCAGAGTCCATCTTGTTCTGGCAGCATGTGCGGCTGGCTGGATTTGCTCCAGGCATAACGATCGTGGGGGCAGATGTTGCGGCGTTTGTACCCAGAAATGCTGAAGGTGGGCGAATAGGCATACAGAGCATAGCTGGTGCAACTAACCTGCCCACTCCTGCAATGAGTGGTAGTTATGCTGTTTGTTCTGCCAATATATCGGGCAAGTTTGCCAGGCAGATCGATGTCGCGCTGGATGATGGTGAAACCAGTACCGGATCCGTTCGCGCATATATGGTGGCGTCGGAAGGTGTTGCGTGGGTGGCCAGCGCTGGTGAGAGCGGTATTTCCAATGCTGCAGCGTATAACGTATGCATGTCGTTTTGATGTCGCTGACTTCGCGTGACAGCCCGCAATCGCGGGCTTTTATTTTTCCTGTTATGACGTCGGGCGCTTTTGCATTAAAATGACTGGCTAATCAGAAAAGTAGTGATCATGAACGACAATATCGTCGAAATCGACAATCTATCTTTTGGCTACAAAAATCGACTGCTGCACAAGGGAATCAACATGAAATTCCCGCGTGGCAAAGTAGTGGCCATTATGGGCGGCAGTGGTAGCGGCAAAACGACGTTGCTGCGGTTGATCGGCGGCCAGTTGAGGCCTGTCGGTGGCGAAGTGCGTGTAACAGGGCAAGTCGTGCACAAGCAGAATCGCAAGGGATTGCAGGCATTACGGCGCAAGATGGGCATGCTGTTTCAGCAGGGTGCGTTATTCACTGATCTGTCTGTCTATGAGAATGTGGCGTTTCCGATTCGTGAACATACTGATCTTCCTGAATCCATGATACGTGATCTGGTGATGATGAAACTCAACGCAGTGGGTCTGCGTGGTGCGCGGGATCTCCAGGCGACGGAATTGTCTGGTGGTATGGCGCGGCGGGTAGCGTTGGCGCGAGCAGTGGCCTTGGATCCTTCCATTGTGATGTATGACGAGCCTTTTGCCGGGCTGGACCCGATTTCGATGGCAGTGACCTGTAACCTGATCCGCAGGCTCAATGATGCATTGGGTGCGACTTCCATCATCGTGACGCACGACGTGCAGGAGGTTTTTGCCTTTGCCGATTATGTCTACTTCGTCGCAGATGGCGTAGTGGCTGCCGAAGGTGCTCCGGAAGAGCTTCGCAAGTCGGTGTTGCCCTTTGTGCACCAGTTTGTGCATGGAGAGGTCGATGGACCTGTGCCGTTCCACTACGCTGCACCTGATTATCGGCAGGATATTTTGAGGAGTCCGAATGTTTAGTGCTGTGGCAAACGTGCTGCGCGGAATTGGCCATCGCGTTGTAGATAATCTTTGGCGCTTTGGCGCCAGTATGCGCTTTTTTCTGTATGTACTGATTTATTCGGGTGAAAGTTTTCGCCGGTTGCACCTGACTATCCGTGAAATATATTTCACCGGTGTATTGTCGCTGATCATTATCCTGGTCTCTGCATTCTTTGTCGGCATGGTGTTGGCATTGCAGGGATATAACACTTTGCAGCGTTATGGCTCTTCGGAAGCCATTGGTGTACTGGTCGCGTTATCCCTGGTGCGTGAGCTGGGGCCGGTTGTCACTGCCTTGCTGTTTGCTGGGCGTGCTGGGACTGCAATTACTGCAGAAATTGGTTTGATGAAAGCAACGGAACAGCTCTCTGCGATGGAAATGATGGCAGTTAGCCCTGTGGCACGTGTTGTGGCACCACGATTCTGGGCTGGTGTGTTTTCTATGCCATTGCTGGCTGCATTGTTCTCCATGGTGGGGGTACTCGGTGGGTATCTGGTTGCGGTGCCGCTGATTGGAGTGGATGCAGGTGCATTCTGGTCGCAGATGCAGGCCAGCGTGGATTTCCGCGAGGATATTGTTAATGGCGTCATCAAGAGTGTGGTATTTGGCATTGCCTGCACTTTCATTGCCTTATTTGAAGGTTTTGATGCTCCCCCGACTGCTGAAGGTGTAAGCCGTGCCACGACACGTACAGTGGTGAACTCTTCACTGGCGGTATTGGGGCTGGATTTTGTAATGACTTCGTTCATGATTGTTGCGTAAACGCAACACACTGGAGAAAAGATGGAACGTACAACAATTGACCTGTGGGTTGGTATTTTTGCTGCAGCTGGCGCTGCTGCTTTGTTTGGTCTCGCATTAAAGGTCGGTAATTTCAATAGTGCCACCATGGGCGAAACTTACAGTGTTACCGGGGCTTTCGAGAATATTGGCAGTCTCAAACCGCGTGCCCCGGTTAAAAGTGCTGGTGTGGTTGTGGGCCGTGTGGATAATATCCGGTTTGACCCGGAAACCTATGAGGCGTTGGTGACAGTCAAGGTGGACAAGCGGTATCCTTTCCCCAAGGATACTTTTGCCAACATCTATACAGCAGGATTGTTGGGTGAGCAGTATATTGGCCTAGAGGCCGGCGGCGATGAAAAAATGCTGCAGAATGGTGATAAATTCAGCAAGACTCAAGATGCCGTGGTGCTGGAGAAGATGATCAGTCAGTTCCTGTACAGCAAAGCATCTGAAAGCAATGATACGAAAGAGGCGGATTAAGTATGCAGAGAATGGTGAAATGGATGGCCGCACTGGCCTGCGTGGGTTTTATGAACCTTGCGATGGCGGAAACAGCACCGGATGAGCTGGTGAAGAAAACTGCGGAAGATGTCTTGTCTGTTGTTAAGCAGGACAAAGATATCAAGGCTGGTAACCAGAGCAAGATTTTTGCGCTGGCAGAGGAAAAAATTCTGCCTAACTTTAATTTTGACCGTGTTTCGCGCTTGGTATTGGGCAAAGCCTGGACTAAAGCCACACCTGAGCAGAAGTCCGCTTTCCAGGACGAGTTCCGTAGTCTGTTGCTGCGTACTTATGCAACGGCTCTTTCCAAGTACAGCAACCAGACTATCGAGTACAAACCTTTCCGTGCACAGCCGGGTGAAACCGATGTCAAGGTCAAGACCCAGATTCTGCAGCCAGGTGGCCAGCCTGTGGCAGTGGATTACAGCCTGGAAAAAGGTAGTGATAGCTGGAAAGTGTACGATATTACGATTGAGGGCGTCAGCCTTGTGACGAATTACCGTGGCCAGTTCAGCAATGAAATCCGCCAGAATGGTTTGGATGGCCTGATCCAGAAATTGGCGGCCAAAAATCAGGAATCTACTAAGTAAAAAGAGCATCCCTTTGGCACAAATCCAACAACAAGGAAATCGCTGGCTGGTGAGCGGCGATGTGACAGTGAACCAGGTAGACGGCTTGCTGGCTGAAAGCCGGGCACTGTCGCTGCCTGCGGCGCTTGAAATCGATCTCGGGCAAGTGCAGGAAGTCGATAGTGTGGCGTTGAGCCTGATCTTCGAATGGGTGCGCCAAGCTCAGGCAGCCAAAGCTGCTATTAGCATTGTGCATGTGCCTGACACGCTTACCAGTCTGGCGACGCTGTATGGCGTACTGGACTTGATTCCCCAATCCAGCCATTGATATACGGGGCTTCGGCCCCAATTTTCATTCATGATCCCCGCAATCAATATCCAACAGATTCATAAGCGTTTCGGCGAGTTACATGCGCTGAAAGGTATAGACCTGACCATTGAACAGGGAGAATTCTTTGCCTTGCTGGGACCCAATGGTGCAGGCAAGTCTACTTTGATTAACCTGTTGGCGGGTTTGTCCCGGCCAACAAGCGGGCGCCTGCAAGTTATGGGGTTTGACGTCAACGCGCAATATGCCGAAGCACGGAGGGCGCTGGGCGTTGTGCCGCAGGAGCTGGTATTCGACCCATTCTTCAATGTGCGTGAGATGCTGCGGTTCCAGGCGGGTTACTTTGGCCATGGGCGGAGTAATGATGCGTGGGTGGACGAAATCATAGAGTCACTTGGCCTTGCGGACAAGGCGCATACCAATATGCGACGCCTGTCCGGTGGTATGAAGCGCCGGGCATTGATCGGCCAGGCATTGGCGCATAAGCCTCCGGTTATTGTGCTGGACGAGCCGACTGCGGGCGTTGATGTTGAATTGCGCCAGACCATGTGGGAATTCATACGTCGCCTCAATCAGGAAGGCCATACCATAATCCTGACTACGCATTATCTGGAAGAGGCGGAAACCCTGTGCAGCCGTATTGCCATGATGAAGCAGGGACAGATTGTGGCACTGGATAGCACGCAGAATTTGCTGAATCGTGTCCCGGGTAAACGCCTGCGACTTAAACTTGCCGGTATGTTGCCTGATGTATTGCGGCCTTTATTGCGTGAAGAGCAGGATGGGCAACAGGTGCTGGCGCTTGCTGATATTGCGCAGCTAGAGTCCATTCTCGCAACTTTGCGTGCTGCTAACGTGGCCGTGGAGGATATGCAGTTGATAGAGGCAGATCTGGAGGATGTATTTGTGGAGCTTGTAAGTTGATGGCTGGTTTGCTGAGTCAGAACTGGCGGGGTGCATGGACATTGTTCCGGAAAGAGCTGTTGCGGTTCTGGAGAGTCAGTTTCCAGACTGTGGCTGCTCCTGTCATGACAGCCGTGCTTTACCTGCTGGTTTTCTCCCATGTACTGGAAGGACGGGTACAGGTATACCCTGGTGTTGGCTATACTTCATTCCTCATTCCTGGCTTGATCATGATGTCGCTGTTGCAGAATGCATTTGCCAATAGCTCATCCAGCCTGATTCAGTCCAAGGTGATGGGCAACCTGATTTTTGTGCTGCTGACCCCGATTTCCTATCTGGGGTTTTACCTGGCATTTCTTGCTGCTGCCATTATTCGTGGGCTGGTGGTCGGGCTGGGAATCTACCTGGTTGCCATCATATTCGTTGACCTGCCGCTGGAACATCCCTGGTGGATACTGGCTTTTGCATTACTAGGCAGCGGGTTGCTGGGTACCTTTGGCATTATTGCGGGGATCTGGGCTGAGAAATTTGATCAGATGGCGGCTTTCCAGAATTTTGTCATCATGCCGCTTTCGTTCTTATCGGGCGTGTTTTACTCCATCCATTCATTGCCGCCATTCTGGCAACAGGTGTCGCACCTGAACCCGTTTTTCTACATGATAGATGGTTTCCGTTACGGATTTTTCGGGACTGGTGATATCTCACCTTTCATCAGTCTCGGCGTTGTGGCAGGGTGCTTTTTTGCCCTATCATTGATAACTTTACAGATGCTGAAATCTGGCTATAGATTACGAGGTTGATCCATGTTGAGTGCTGAAACATTGAAAGGCTATATTGCCCATGGACTGCCATGTGAGCATGTGCAGGTAGTGGGGGATGACGGTCAACATTTTGAAGCATTGATCGTGAGTCCCCTGTTTGAAGGAAAAAATATGGTGCAGCAGCACCAGTTGGTTTATCAGGCGCTGGGTGACCGCATGCATGAGGAAATTCATGCCTTGTCCATGCGTACATTCACACCTGCAACCTGGGCAAAGCTCAATGCTGCGCTTTGATCGTTATCAGGAAAATTAAGGAAAGACATGGATACACAGGAATTAATCAAGACTCAGGTCACCAGTAACCCGGTAGTGCTGTACATGAAGGGTAGCCCGAAATTCCCGCAATGCGGATTTTCCGGGCTTGCAGTACAGATTCTGCATGCATGCGGCTTGAAGGACTTTGTTGCCATTGATGTGCTGGCTGAGCCGGCGATCCGCGAAGGCATCAAGACATACGCCAACTGGCCGACCATTCCTCAACTTTATATCAAGGGTGAGTTTGTAGGTGGCGCTGACATCATGCGCGATCTGTACCAGCAAGGCGAATTACAGAAACTGTTGCAGGAAGCCCAGGCCTAGAACGTGGATAAGTTAGTCATCCAGGGCGGCGTCCCTCTGAACGGTGAGATATCAATTTCTGGAGCAAAAAATGCGGCATTGCCGATTTTGTGCGCGGGCCTGCTGACGGCTGAAAAGCTGAACCTGGGTAATGTGCCACAATTGCATGACATTACCACGATGCGCAAATTACTTGAGCATCTTGGTGTCAGGATTGAGCAGCAAGGCGACAATCAATTGAGCCTGGATGCCTCCGGCATTCATACCTGGGAAGCACCGTATGATATGGTCAAGACCATGCGGGCTTCCATTCTTGTTCTGGGACCATTGCTGGCACGTTTTGGTCATGCACGCGTGTCGTTGCCGGGTGGCTGTGCCATAGGGTCGCGGCCAGTCGATCTGCACATCAAGGGACTGCAGGAAATGGGCGCCGAGATCCATATTGAACATGGCTATATCGAGGCCAAGGTGGACAAGCTGCAGGGTGCGCGCATTTTCATGGATATGGTGACGGTGACCGGTACGGAAAACCTCATGATGGCGGCAGCGCTGGCCGAAGGAACCACCATACTTGAAAATGCAGCTAAAGAGCCTGAAGTGGTCGACCTGGCGGAATGCCTGATAAAGATGGGTGCCAGCATCGAAGGCGCTGGCACTGACGTTATCACCATTACCGGTGTTGCAAAATTGCATGCTGCTGATCATGATGTGGTGTGTGATCGTATTGAGGCTGGTACTTACATGGTGGCAGCTGCCATGACAGGCGGTGAAGTGCGATTGAATAATGTCCGGGCTGATCTGTTGGATGTAGTCATTGATAAGTTGCGCGAAAGTGGCGCAACGGTTGAACATGATAGTCATAGCATTATGGTGCGTAGCCAGGGTGTGTTGCAGCAGCCCGGTACTTTGAAGTCAGTGAGTATTCGCACTGCTCCGCATCCGGCTTTCCCGACAGATATGCAGGCGCAGTTCATGGCATTGAATACAGTGGCTGACGCGGTGGCCACCGTGACGGAAACGATATTCGAGAATCGCTTCATGCATGTGCAGGAAATGCAGCGGCTGGGTGCCAATATCGAGGTGGAAGGAAACACAGCGATTGTGCGTGGCAGCGAGTTTCTTGAAGGGGCCACCGTCATGGCCACCGATTTACGGGCTTCAGCCAGCCTGGTGCTGGCTGCCCTGGTTGCACGAGGTGAAACCGTGATTGAGCGAATTTACCACCTGGATCGTGGCTATGAGCAGCTGGAAGCCAAGCTCGGACAGCTTGGTGCGCGAGTGCAGCGAATTAAATAAATGAATTGAGAGCCTGTATCGTAATTGCAAGCTCTGTATTGATAACCAAGAAAGATAGCAATGATTACTATCGCCCTATCCAAGGGTCGTATTTTCGAGGAAACCACGCCATTATTGGCGGCGGCAGGGATTACTGCGCTTGAAGACCCGGAAGCTTCGCGCAAGCTGATCCTGTCCACGAATCGTCCTGATGTCCGACTGATTATCGTGCGTGCTACAGATGTGCCGACTTATGTGCAGTATGGCGCTGCCGATCTGGGTATCGCCGGCAAGGATGTACTGGATGAACATGGCGGGGAAGGGCTGTACCAGCCATTGGATTTACAGATTGCAAAATGCCGGATGATGGTCGCGGTGCGCGAGGATTTTGATTACTTTGGCTCCCTGCGCCGTGGTGCGCGCTTGAAAGTGGTGACCAAATACGTCAAGACCGCACGCGAGCATTTTGCCGCCAAAGGGATGCATGTGGATTTGATCAAGCTTTATGGCTCTATGGAGCTGGGACCGCTGGTAGGCCTGGCAGATGCCATTGTCGACCTTGTCAGCACGGGAGGCACCCTGCGCGCCAATAACCTCAAGGCAGTGGAAGCCATTACTGACATCAGTTCACGCCTTGTGGTGAATCAGGCTTCACTCAAGCTCAAGCGTGATACGCTTCAGCCTATCATGGACGCATTTTCCCAGGCTGTGGCAGCTAAACAATAATCGGGTTGGAATCATGAATATCAGACGTTTTTCTACGAGTAATGCCAGTTTTGATCAGGATTTGAAAGCGCTGCTTGCGTTCGAGACAGCGCAGGATGACAGTATTGATCAGGTCGTTGCGGACATTCTGCGTAATGTAAAAGGGCGTGGTGATGCCGCAGTCCTGGAGTATACGCAGCGCTTTGACCGCCTGGATGCGCAATCCATGACCCAGCTGGAAATCAGCAAGGCTGAGTTGCAGGCCGCACTGGATGGCTTGCCTGCTGCAGAGCGCGAGGCGTTGCAACAGGCAGCACAGCGGGTGCGTGACTATCATGAAAAACAACTGATGTCCTCCTGGAGTTATACCGAGGCGGATGGCACATTGCTGGGTCAGCAAGTGACAGCACTGGACCGGGTTGGACTCTATGTGCCAGGCGGCAAAGCGGCATATCCTTCCTCCGTGTTGATGAATGCTATTCCGGCGAAAGTGGCTGGCGTGCAAGAGTTGATCATGGTAGTGCCGACTCCCGGCGGTGAAAGAAACCAGCTGGTGTTGGCTGCCGCTGCTGTCTGTGGTGTTGATCGCGTATTCTGTATTGGTGGTGCCCAGGCAGTGGGCGCACTGGCTTATGGCACCGAAACTGTGCCCCAGGTGGATAAAATCGTAGGTCCGGGCAATGCCTATGTTGCTGCTGCCAAACGTCGCGTATTTGGCGTGGTGGGTATCGATATGGTAGCCGGCCCTTCCGAGATTCTCGTGATTTGCGACGGTAAGAGCAATCCAGACTGGGTGGCGATGGATTTATTCTCACAGGCAGAGCATGACGAGCTTGCGCAGGCGATTCTGCTTTCGCCAGATGCTGCTTTTCTTGATGAAGTACAGAAAAGTATTGAGCGCCTGATCGAGGAAATGCCACGCAAGGAAATTATTCGTACTTCATTGCAGAACCGCGGTGCCTTGATCAAGGTGAATGACCTGGACCAAGCAGCTGAAATTGCCAATTATATTGCGCCGGAACATCTGGAATTGTCAGTGGAAGAGCCGCTGGCATACAGCAAGAAAATCCGTCATGCCGGTGCCATCTTCATGGGGCGCGATACTTGCGAAGCATTGGGCGATTATTGCGCCGGCCCAAACCATGTGTTGCCTACATCACGTACCGCACGTTTTTCTTCACCCTTGGGCGTGTATGATTTCCAGAAACGCTCCAGCCTCATCATGGTGTCCAGTGAGGGTGCGCAGACACTGGGGCGTATTGCGTCGCGGCTGGCTTATGGTGAAGGCTTGCAGGCACATGCACGGTCCGCGGAATTCAGGTTGAAGGATTGATCTTGAGCAAATTCTGGAGTGCTGTTGTGCATGAGCTGACTCCCTATGTCCCGGGAGAGCAGCCCAAGGTAGCCAACCTGGTCAAACTCAATACCAATGAAAACCCTTATGGCCCCAGCCCTAAAGTATTGGCTGCGCTTGAGGCTGAGGTGGGTGATGGACTGCGCCTGTACCCTGACCCTGCTTCAGATCGTGTGTGCATGGCGGTTGCGGATTTCTACGGAGTGACTCCTGCCAATGTATTTGTCGGCAATGGTTCTGATGAGGTGCTAGCCCATACATTCAATGCTTTGCTCAAACATGAAGCGCCTATCCTGTTCCCGGATATCACGTATAGTTTCTATCCCGTTTATTGCGGTTTGTATGACATCGCTTACCAGACCATTGCATTGGGCAGCGAATTTGAGATCAAGGTGGATGATTATTTCCGCCCCAATGGCGGCATCATTTTCCCTAATCCCAATGCGCCTACTGGCCGCGCCTTGCCATTGGGTGAAATCAAGCGCCTGCTTCAGGCCAATACGGAATCAGTGGTTGTCATTGATGAAGCGTATGTGGATTTTGGGGCAGAGTCGGCAGTTGGATTGATTCAGGATTATCCTAATTTGCTGGTAACACATACTTTGTCAAAAGCACGTTCTCTGGCAGGGTTGCGTGTCGGCTATGCGATCGGTCAGGCCCCTTTGATCGAGGCCTTGAATCGGGTCAAGGACAGTTTCAATTCTTATCCCTTGGATAGATTCGCCATTAGTGGTGCAGTTGCCGCAATAGAAGACAAGGATTATTTCGAAGACACTTGCCGCAAAGTCATACGCACGCGGGAGCAGCTGATTACAGAAATGCAGGTACTAGGATTTACCGTGTTGCCATCTGCGGCCAACTTTATTTTTGCGCGTCATGCAGAACATGATGGCGCCAGTCTGGCAGCCAGTTTGCGTGAACGCAACATTATCGTACGTCATTTCAGCAAGCCGGAACGGATCAACGAATTCCTGCGGATTACCATCGGTACGGATGCGCAGTCTCAAGCGCTGATACATGCGCTGAGGGAAATATTGTCTGCCTGATTGTGGCGTTTCCGACACCACACGACATTGATTTTTCAATAAATTAAGAGAATAGTGCGCCATTACTTCCCTTAATCTGTGGAAAAAATGTATCATAGCGCGGTCAGTACATCATAATTCTGTAATTAAGCGGAGGAAGCATCGTGGCAAAACCATTAGTTCAAATGGCATTAGATTCACTAGATTTCGATCAGACTGTAGCGTTAGCTACGACTGTTGCACCACACGTTGATATTCTGGAAATCGGTACTCCTTGTATCAAGTACAATGGTATCAAGTTGCTGGAAACCCTGCGTGCGAAGTTCCCTAACAATAAAATCCTGGTTGACTTGAAGACCATGGATGCTGGCTTCTACGAAGCTGAGCCATTCTATAAGGCAGGTGCTGATATTGTGACTGTATTGGGTACAGCCGATATCGGTACTATCAAAGGCGTGATTGACGTTGCCAACAAATATGGCAAAAAGGCACAGATCGACCTGATCAACGTTGCTGACAAGGCTGCGCGTACTCGCGAAGTTGCCAAACTGGGCGCACACATCATTGGTGTGCACACAGGTCTGGATCAACAAGCTGCTGGTCAGACTCCATTTGCCGACTTGGGCCTGGTTTCAGGCTTGAATCTGGGTGTGGATATTTCTGTTGCTGGTGGCGTGAAGGCGACAACTGCCAAGCAGGTGGTTGATGCTGGAGCGACTATCGTGGTAGCGGGCGCAGCTATTTACGGCGCTGCTGATCCAGCTGCAGCTGCAGCTGAAATCAGTGCTGCTGCAAAGGGTTCACAAAGCAGCGGTGGACTGTTCGGTTGGTTGAAGAACTTGTTCAGCTAATTGAAATTCTGCAGCATCTACAAGGGTGTTGCCTGAGTCCGTCTGAAAACCGCTGCATGACTGTGTCTACTGTTTTGCAGCGGTTTTGATTTTGTTTTTCATGATTTGAATGGTGACCATGCGTAAAGCTGAAGTAAGTCGCGATACTCTAGAAACCAAGATTGCCGTTTCCATCAATCTGGATGGCACAGGTGTGTCCAAACTGCAGAGTGGGGTCGGTTTTTTTGACCACATGCTGGACCAGATTGCCCGTCATGGCATGATGGATATCAGTGTTGCCTGTCAGGGTGATTTGCATATTGATGCCCATCATACTGTCGAAGATGTGGGTATTGCCTTGGGACAGGCATTCAAGCAAGCATTGGGCGACAAAAAAGGTATACGCCGATACGCACATGCCTATGTACCGCTGGATGAAGCATTGTCACGTGTAGTGCTGGACATTTCTGGCCGTCCGGGGCTTGAATTCAACGTGGAATTCACTCGTGCACGTATTGGTGAATTTGACGTGGATTTGGTGCGCGAATTTTTCCAGGGTTTTGTGAATCATGCGGCAATTACATTGCATATAGATAATTTGCGTGGCACAAATGCGCACCATCAGGCAGAAACGATTTACAAAGCGTTTGGCCGTGCTTTACGTGCAGCGGTTGAGCTTGATCCGCGTATGGCGGGTATAATGCCTTCAACCAAGGGTAGTTTATAAGTCTTTTTTCGGGGTTTGCCCCCTTCTTTTATCATGATAGATATAGCCGTTGTTGATTATGGCATGGGTAATTTGCGCTCCGTGTCCAAGGCATTGGAGCATGTTGCACCCCACCAAAATGTCGTAGTGACCAGTGATCCCAAGCAGATTGCAGCAGCAGCGCGCGTGGTATTTCCAGGCCAGGGCGCGATGCCTGATTGTATGCGCGAACTGGATGCCAGAGGACTGCGCGATGCGGTCATTACGGCGGCAGCCGAAAAACCATTCCTGGGGATATGCATCGGGTTGCAGCTCCTGTTTGAACACAGTGAAGAGGGAAATGCAGCGGGGCTGGGTATCCTGAAAGGCCAGGTCAGGCGTTTTGCCGCGGCTCAGATGCATGATGCAGAGGGCGGCAAGCTCAAGGTGCCGCATATGGGCTGGAACCAGGTGTATCAACGCCAGGCACATCCTCTCTGGCATGGTATCGAGAATGGTGAGCGCTTCTATTATGTGCATAGCTATTATGTCGTGCCGGATGATCGCGGCCTGGACGTTGGCTATAGCGAATATCCTCAACAATTTACCAGCTGTATTGCGCGCGGCAATGTATTTGCTGCGCAATTTCACCCGGAAAAAAGCCAGCATTCCGGGCTTCAGCTTCTTTCTAACTTCGTCCAGTGGGACGGAGTGTTTTAATCGTCAAACTCTGAAATAACATGCTGATAATACCTGCTATCGACCTGAAAGATGGTCACTGTGTTCGTTTGAAACAAGGTCTGATGGAAGATGCTACCGTATTTTCCGAAGATCCCGGCGCCATGGCCCGTCACTGGGTTGACCAGGGAGGCAAGCGCTTGCACCTGGTGGATCTCAATGGTGCTTTTGCCGGCAAGCCGGTCAATGAAGGTGCCATCAAGGCCATTGTCCAGGCAGTTGGTAATGACATCCCCATTCAGCTTGGAGGGGGTATCCGGGATCTTGAGACGATTGAGCGTTACCTGGATAACGGTATTAGTTATGTGATTGTCGGGACCGCTGCTGTAAAGAACCCCGGATTCCTACATGAAGCTTGTTATGCATTTCCCGGACAAATCATGGTGGGCTTGGATGCTAAAGACGGCAAGGTTGCTGTCGATGGTTGGTCCAAACTGACGGGACATGACGTCATTGATCTGGCCAAGAAGTTTGAGGATTACGGAGTAGAGGCCGTGGTATATACCGATATTGGACGCGACGGTATGTTAACCGGCGTCAATATCGAGGCGACGGTTGCTCTGGCACAAGCATTGACGATTCCTGTGATTGCAAGTGGCGGGGTGACTAATCTGGATGACGTACATCGCCTGGTTGCAGTGGAAAGTGAAGGCGTTATTGGTGCGATTACCGGACGTGCTATTTATGAAGGCACATTGAATTTCACTGAAGCGCAGAGTCTGGCTGATGAGTTGAGTCGGGCATGAGTTTAGCTAAGCGCATTATTCCTTGTCTGGATGTGACCGGTGGTCGCGTTGTTAAAGGCGTGAATTTCCTGGAGTTGCGCGATGCAGGTGATCCGGTTGAAATTGCCCGCAGGTATGATGAGCAGGGTGCTGATGAGCTTACATTCCTTGATATAACAGCCAGTTCGGATGATCGGGGCCTGATTCTCGATATCATTGAGCAGGTGGCTTCTCAGGTATTTATCCCATTAACTGTGGGTGGTGGCGTACGTGCTGTGGAGGACGTTAGGCGTTTGCTGAATGCGGGTGCGGATAAAGTCAGCATCAATACAGCTGCAGTTACGAACCCCCAACTGGTTGCTGATGCTGCCGGGCGTTTTGGTTCACAGTGTATTGTCGTGGCGATTGATGCCAAGCAGGTGGGCGATCATTGGGAAATCTTTACCCATGGCGGCCGCAAGCCAACCGGGCTGGATGCTGTTGAATGGGCCCGGAAAATGGTAGCGCTTGGTGCCGGTGAGCTGCTGGTGACCAGTATGGACAGGGACGGTACCAAGACGGGATTCAATTTACCATTGAATCGTGCAATCAGTGAAGCTGTGGACGTGCCTATCATTGCCTCAGGTGGGGTCGGAAACCTGATTCATCTGGTTGAGGGTGTGAGAGAAGGTGGCGCTGATGCTGTTCTTGCTGCGAGTATTTTCCACTATGGTGAATACACGGTGCGCCAAGCCAAGGAATATATGCGCGAGCAAGGAATCGAGGTGCGTCTATGAGTGGGACGTGGCTGGATAAGGTCAGTTGGAATGCTGACGGCCTGGTGCCTGTGATCGCGCAGGAAGTTGGCAGCAATAAAGTATTGATGTTTGCCTGGATGAACCGCGAGGCGTTGAGTCTGACTGCGGAGACTGGCCAGGCTGTGTACTGGTCCCGTTCCCGGAAGCGGCTCTGGCATAAAGGTGAAGAGTCAGGACATGTGCAGAAGGTGCATGCAGTGCACCTGGATTGTGATGAGGATGTCATTCTCATTACGGTGGAGCAGGTGGGAGGTATTGCATGCCATACTGGGCGCCATAACTGCTTTTTCCAGAAGCTGGAACAAGATCAATGGGTGATTGACCAAGAGGTCGTAAAAAATCCTGAGGATATCTACCATCATGAGTGAAGTACTGGATAGGCTGGCTGATTTGCTGGAGCAACGCAAGGGGGCCGATCCGCAAAGCTCCTATGTTGCCAAGTTGTATGCCAAGGGCATTGATACCATCCTCAAGAAAGTGGGTGAGGAGGCAGCAGAAACCATTATTGCCGCCAAGGATGGAGATACTGAAAAGATTATCTATGAAACCGCAGACCTTTGGTTTCATAGTATGGTAATGTTGGCTCATGTGGGGCTTAGGCCTCAAGATGTATTGAAGGAGCTGGCCCGACGGGAAGGATTGTCAGGGCTTGAAGAAAAGGCTTCCCGGCCAACAGAGTGAGATGGCAATATTTGGAGTTGGAGTAATTCTTGATGAGTGCGGATTGTATTTTTTGCAAGATTGTTAACAACGATATTCCCTCAAAAAAGATTTATGAGGACGAGGATGTCATCGCATTCCATGACATCCGGCCAATTGCTCCTACACATTTGTTGTTAGTGCCCAAGATTCATATTGATAGTCTTGCCGATTGTGGACAGAGGCATCAGGCTTTACTGGGTAAAATGTTATTGCTGGCCCCCAGGCTGGCCAGTGAATCTGGTCTCAAGGGTTTTCGCACTATGATCAACACTGGACGGGAAGGCGGCCAGGAAGTTTTTCATATCCATATACATGTATTTGGTGGTGGAGAAACATTGCCAAAAGTTTGATATTCGGGAGAGCAGTCATGGGAACATTCAGTATTTGGCACTGGTTGATTGTGTTGGCAATCGTAGTCTTGATTTTTGGTACCAAGAAATTACGGAACATCGGTGGTGATGTAGGCGGTGCGGTTAAGGAATTCAAGAATGCTGTGAATGAGGGTAAGTCTGCGCCTGCTTCTCTTGACGACGACGTCAAGGGGAATACAGTGGAAAATGATGTGCGACAGCATGAAAGGCATTAAGCCGGAGGATTTGCTTCGTGTTTGATATTGCCTTTTCCGAACTGGTGGTTATCGCTGTCGTGGCATTGATTGTGATCGGGCCAGAGCGGCTTCCTAAAGTCGTCCGTACTGTGGGTCTGTTGCTGGGACGCATGCAGCGCTATGTCAATGATGTGAAATCTGAAATCAACCGTGAGTTGCGTGTTGATGAATTGCAGCGTTTGCAGACAGATGTCAAACAAAGCCTGCAACAGGCAGAGAACAGTATGCACGATAGCGTGTCTGCTATCGAAAAGGAATTACAGGGCATTGCTCAGCTTTCCCAGGAGGAGCAAGACAAACTGGCGAAAGATATGATTGTAAGAACTGCGCCCCCGGCTCCTCGGCAAGTAACGCGCAGGGAAACGGCTCCGCAACAGCCAGACCAAGAATCCCAACCTCCTGGCGGTACTACGAATTGAGCACCACTGATACTTTTATTTCCCATATGATTGAATTGCGTGATCGCTTGTTGCGCATCATCATCGGGACTGTACTGATTACGGTTGTACTTTTTCCATTCGCCAATGAAATCTATCAGTTTCTTGCCAGCCCATTATTGAATAGTCTCCCACTGGGTGGGCAGATGATTGCCACGGATGTGACAACGCCGTTTTTTGTTCCCATGAAAGTGGTATTGCTGGCGGCATTCATGATTTCCTTGCCACATACCTTGTATCAAATCTGGGCCTTTGTCGCACCAGGGTTATATGCACATGAGCGCCGATTGATTGGCCCCTTGGTGTTTGCCAGCACATTGCTTTTCCTGCTTGGGATGGCATTTGCTTACTACCTGGTTTTCCCGGTGGTGTTTGGATTTATTGCCCATACTGCCCCGGAAGGGGTGGCCGTCATGACCGATATAGGTAAATATCTGGATTTTGCAATGACACTGTTTATTGCTTTTGGCCTGGCATTTGAAGTGCCAGTTGCCGTGATCCTGCTGGTCAGTGCAGGCGTGGTCAATGTGGCGACTTTACGCGGAGCCCGCTCCTATGTCATTGTCGGGGCATTTGTCATCGGTGCCATCTTTACTCCGCCTGATGTGATTTCTCAAGTGATGCTGGCAGTGCCGTTGTGGGTGTTATATGAAACTGGCATTCTGGTAGCCAGCCTGCTGCAGAGAAGAAACCAGCAACAGCTCCACTGAGTTTTAACTTAGCGTTATTAATTCAGCTCTCTTCCCCGGGTGCTTCGTTGCACTGGCCGTGTTCCGATCGTGATCGGGATTTCAATCTCAGTCTGACTGCGTGCAATCTTGAATATGACTTTCTTCTCTGGTTTCAGGCCTGAGATCACATTAAGCATAGTGGAGCTGTCCTGGACTTCATGACCATCAATTCCCAGCAGGATATCTCCAGGCCGTAATCCGGCCTGGTCTGCCGGGCCGCCGCGTACCACGCCAGCAACCAGTGATCCGCGCACTTGCTTCAATTTGAACGATTCTGCCAGCTCAGGTGTGATATCTTGTGCTTCAATACCAATCCAGCCGCGGATAACACTGCCTTTACGAATAATCTGCTCCATGACTTGCTTGACCAGGCTGACCGGGATGGCAAAACCAATACCCATGGAACCACCATTGCGTGAATAGATAGCGCTATTGATACCGACCAGATTGCCTTCTGTATCGATGAGGGCACCACCAGAGTTGCCGGGATTGATGGCAGCATCGGTCTGGATGAAGTTTTCGAAAGTATTGATACCGAGATGATTGCGGCCAAGGGCGCTGATGATACCTTGAGTGACAGTCTGCCCGACACCGAAAGGATTGCCGATCGCGAGTACTACATCGCCGATATTGAGAGTGGCGGGTTGGGCGAAGGTGATAGCTGGAAGATTACGGGCATTGACCTTGAGAACAGCCAGGTCTGTTTCAGGGTCGGTGCCGACAATGCGCGCGGGCAGGGTTCTGCCATCAGCAAGTGCGACTTCGATTTCGTCTGCGGCTTCAACGACATGATGGTTGGTAAGTATTAACCCCTGGCTGTTAACAATGACACCTGAGCCGAGGCTGTTTTCCCGTTGACTTTGTTGTTCTTCAAATTGCTCTCCGAAAAAGTGACGAAATAATGGATCATCCATAAAAGGATTCTCGGAGGATTGATTGACCTTTTTGGAGGTGAAGATATTCACGACACTGGGCATTGCCGCCTGGGCTGCATGACGGTAAGAACCTGGTTGCACATTATTTATTGCAGGGATTGATGCTTCTTTGATCGGAGCATTGGTGTCGCGTAGCTGTAATAGCTGCGGATGAAATAGCTGTACGACAAAAAGGGCAGCAAGACTGATAGTGACAGTCTGTGCAAAAATAAGCCAAAGTTTACGCATGTTGGGTTCGACTTAGTGCGAATCTAAAAATATTGGAGAATGATGAATGAAACTAAAAGAGCTTGTTGATTATACCGGACAATTCCTGGAGGTAGATCGCTTCAAGGATTATTGTCCTAATGGTTTACAGGTTCAGGGGCGCAGCGAAGTAAATAAAATAGTGAGTGGTGTAACAGCCAGCATGGACTTGCTTGAGGCGGCAAGAGATGCGCAGGCGGACGCCATTCTTGTGCATCATGGATATTTCTGGCGCAATGAATCTCCTGTGATTGCTGGCATCAAACATAAGCGTCTTAAGTTCTTGTTGCAGAACGATATCAGTTTGTTGGCATACCATCTGCCTTTGGATGCGCATCGTACGCTTGGCAATAATGCCAGGATCGGACAAGTGCTGGATCTTGTCATTGAAGGTTGGACAGGTGAGCAGGGTCTGATAGCGTATGGATGTTTGCCGCATGAGACGACACTGGAAAGCTTTGCTGAGCATCTGGGAGCGCGATTGTTGCGCGAACCCCAGATATTTGGTGAGAAAAATCGCAAAGTGAAGCGTGTTGCATGGTGTAGCGGGGGTGCGCAAGGATATTTTGAAACGGCTATTGCGCTGGGCGTTGATGCCTATATCAGCGGGGAGGTATCGGAGCAGATATTTCATCTGGCGCACGAAACTGGAGTTGCCTATATTGCTGCCGGGCATCACGCAACAGAACGGTACGGCATTGCGGCTCTCGGCAATCACCTGGCATCAGAATTCGGGGTGGAACACGAATTTATTGATCTGGATAATCCAATATAACTAACTGATTTTAATCATTAAAATTAAGTTTTTATTCCCTTTTTATTACGAATTATGTAGAATCTCGCCTTTACTTTAGTGGCCGGCTCTTTGTCTGGCTGCGAACCTATTCTTAATCCGCCGGTAGATGGTTGTACCGGGATGCTAGACGCGAGACTATTAATTATGATGACCTTGTATTCAGGTACTACCTGCCCGTACAGCCACCGTTGCCGTATTGTACTGTTTGAAAAAGGCATGGATTTCCAGGTAATTGATGTGGATATGGCAAACAAGCCGGAAGATTTGGCAGTCATTAATCCACATAATGCCGTGCCCGTTCTCGTTGAGCGTGATCTGGTGCTTGAGCAGGCCAACATTATCAATGAATATATTGATGAGCGTTTCCCGCATCCACAATTGATGCCTGCAGATCCTGTGATGCGGGCTCGCGCACGCTTGTTCCTGCATAACTTTGAAGATCAATTGTTCCGGCATATTGCGGATATTGAATCTGGAAATACCAAGACTGCAGACAAGGCGCGCGCAACTATTCGCGACAACCTGACCCAGATTGTGCCGTTGTTCAGTCGTCAGGAATATATTCTTGGTGATGAATTTTCCATGCTGGATGTAGCGATAGCGCCATTGCTCTGGCGTTTGGGGCATTACGGAATCGAACTGCCCAAGCAAGCTGCCCCTTTACTTAAATACGCAGAACGTATATTCTCTCGCCCTGCTTACATTGAAGCGATGACACCTTCTGAGAAGGCAATGCGCAAATAAGGAGTGGAAATGAGCGAAATTACCTCTACCAAACCTTACATGGTGCGTGCCATTCATGAGTGGTGTACAGATAATGGTTTGACTCCCCATCTTCTGGTTGAGGTTGATTCACAAACACATGTGCCTATGGCATATGTGAAAGATAACCAGATTGTGCTGAATATCAATTTTAGTGCAACAAAGGGTTTGCAAATCGAATCTGATGCTGTTATATTCTCAGCCCGTTTCAACGGTGCGTCGACAGACATATATGTGCCGATGAAAGCAGTACGCGGAATTTTTGCGCGTGAGAATGGACAGGGCATGTTTTTCGAGGTTGAGCCTGAAGGCTCTCCTGATGAAAAGGGTGCTGCAAATAGTGGGTCGGCTGGTGAAAGTGCCATGCCTGATGCGCCAGTAGTAAAGAAGCCCTCGTTGAGAGTGGTGAAGTAAAACAGTTTTGGTCGTGCCGGATTAGCTCAGTTGGTAGAGCAGCGCACTTGTAATGCGAAGGTCGTCAGTTCGATTCCGACATCCGGCACCATTTCTTCTGTAAAATGTGTTGACATCTTTTTTTGGTGTACGCATAATCCCGGGTTCTGCGATGGAGGGGTGGCCGAGTGGTTAAAGGCGACGGACTGTAAATCCGTTCTCTCTGAGTACGAAGGTTCGAATCCTTCCCCCTCCACCAGCATAAATTTGGAGCCAGGGTGTGTTTCTGGCGAGATGCGCGGGTGTAGCTCAGTTGGTAGAGCACTTGCCTTCCAAGCAAGATGTCGCGAGTTCGAACCTCGTCGCCCGCTCCAGTGATCAGAAAAGAATTTGCCCATGTGGCTCAGTGGTAGAGCACTCCCTTGGTAAGGGAGAGGTCGCGGGTCCGATTCCCGCCATGGGCACCATTTGGTGCTGGGTCAAAGGCACTCTATTAACTTGATGGAATCGGTTAAAGGAAACAGAAATGGCAAAAGGTAAATTTGAGCGGACGAAACCGCACGTAAACGTGGGAACGATTGGTCACGTTGACCATGGCAAGACCACCCTGACAGCGGCGATCACCACAGTACTGACCAAGAAATTTGGTGGAGAAGCGAGAGACTACTCCCAGATTGACAATGCGCCAGAAGAAAAGGCACGTGGTATTACCATCAATACCTCCCACGTAGAATACGAAACCGAAACACGTCACTACGCACACGTTGACTGTCCAGGCCACGCCGACTATGTCAAGAACATGATTACCGGTGCAGCCCAAATGGACGGCGCCATCCTGGTATGTTCCGCAGCTGACGGCCCAATGCCTCAGACTCGTGAACACATCCTGCTGGCTCGTCAAGTTGGCGTACCTTACATTGTTGTCTTCCTGAACAAGGCTGACATGGTGGACGACGCAGAACTGCTCGAACTCGTTGAAATGGAAGTTCGTGAGTTGTTGTCCAAATACGAATTCCCAGGTGATGACACCCCAATCGTCAAAGGCTCCGCTAAACTGGCCCTTGAAGGCGACCAATCCGAAATTGGCGAACCAGCTATCTTCCGTCTGGCAGAAGCCCTGGACAGCTACATCCCAACACCAGAGCGTGCAGTGGATGGTGCCTTCCTGATGCCAGTTGAAGACGTATTCTCCATCTCTGGTCGTGGTACCGTTGTGACCGGTCGTGTAGAACGCGGCATCGTCAAAGTAGGTGACGAAATTGAAATCGTTGGCCTCAAGCCAACCCTCAAGACCACCTGTACTGGTGTTGAAATGTTCCGCAAACTGCTCGATCAAGGTCAAGCAGGCGACAACGTAGGCGTATTGCTGCGTGGTACCAAGCGTGAAGAAGTTGAACGTGGTCAAGTGCTGTCCAAGACAGGTTCCATCAAGCCCCATACCAAGTTCACAGCTGAGATCTACGTATTGGGTAAAGATGAAGGTGGTCGTCATACCCCATTCTTCAACGGATACCGTCCACAATTCTACTTCCGTACTACCGACGTAACTGGCGCAGTTGAACTGCCTGCTGGTACCGAAATGGTAATGCCTGGTGACAACGTCTCCATCAGCGTAGCACTGATTGCACCAATCGCGATGGAAGAAGGTCTGCGCTTCGCGATTCGTGAAGGTGGCCGTACCGTTGGTGCCGGTGTCGTCGCTAAAGTTATTGAGTAAT
>NZ_FZOA01000006.1 GCF_900187985.1 Methylobacillus rhizosphaerae | reverse complement strand
TTAAAGGAAACAGAAATGGCAAAAGGTAAATTTGAGCGGACGAAACCGCACGTAAACGTGGGAACGATTGGTCACGTTGACCATGGCAAGACCACCCTGACAGCGGCGATCACCACAGTACTGACCAAGAAATTTGGTGGAGAAGCGAGAGACTACTCCCAGATTGACAATGCGCCAGAAGAAAAGGCACGTGGTATTACCATCAATACCTCCCACGTAGAATACGAAACCGAAACACGTCACTACGCACACGTTGACTGTCCAGGCCACGCCGACTATGTCAAGAACATGATTACCGGTGCAGCCCAAATGGACGGCGCCATCCTGGTATGTTCCGCAGCTGACGGCCCAATGCCTCAGACTCGTGAACACATCCTGCTGGCTCGTCAAGTTGGCGTACCTTACATTGTTGTCTTCCTGAACAAGGCTGACATGGTGGACGACGCAGAACTGCTCGAACTCGTTGAAATGGAAGTTCGTGAGTTGTTGTCCAAATACGAATTCCCAGGTGATGACACCCCAATCGTCAAAGGCTCCGCTAAACTGGCCCTTGAAGGCGACCAATCCGAAATTGGCGAACCAGCTATCTTCCGTCTGGCAGAAGCCCTGGACAGCTACATCCCAACACCAGAGCGTGCAGTGGATGGTGCCTTCCTGATGCCAGTTGAAGACGTATTCTCCATCTCTGGTCGTGGTACCGTTGTGACCGGTCGTGTAGAACGCGGCATCGTCAAAGTAGGTGACGAAATTGAAATCGTTGGCCTCAAGCCAACCCTCAAGACCACCTGTACTGGTGTTGAAATGTTCCGCAAACTGCTCGATCAAGGTCAAGCAGGCGACAACGTAGGCGTATTGCTGCGTGGTACCAAGCGTGAAGAAGTTGAACGTGGTCAAGTGCTGTCCAAGACAGGTTCCATCAAGCCCCATACCAAGTTCACAGCTGAGATCTACGTATTGGGTAAAGATGAAGGTGGTCGTCATACCCCATTCTTCAACGGATACCGTCCACAATTCTACTTCCGTACTACCGACGTAACTGGCGCAGTTGAACTGCCTGCTGGTACCGAAATGGTAATGCCTGGTGACAACGTCTCCATCAGCGTAGCACTGATTGCACCAATCGCGATGGAAGAAGGTCTGCGCTTCGCGATTCGTGAAGGTGGCCGTACCGTTGGTGCCGGTGTCGTCGCTAAAGTTATTGAGTAATTAATACTCTTAAGTAAGCCGCAAACATTCGATGTTTGCGGCTTTTCGCTCTTTGAAAATATCGCTCTTTAAGGAAATAACATGGCAGCTCAAAAAATCCGTATCCGTCTCAAGGCATTTGATTATCGTTTGATCGATCAGTCTGCGCTTGAGATTGTCGAAACGGCTAAGCGTACTGGTGCAGTGGTAAAAGGACCTGTGCCTTTGCCAACTCGTATTGAGCGCTTTGATATTCTGCGTTCCCCACACGTTAACAAGACATCCCGCGATCAGTTCGAAATTCGTACTCATCAGCGATTGATGGATATTGTTGACCCAACTGACAAGACTGTTGATGCATTGATGAAGCTGGATCTGCCAGCTGGCGTTGATGTGGAAATCAAGCTGTAACTTGTGCTTTTGAATTGGGTCGGATATAATCCGACCCTTTCGCGTAACCGGGTCGGTCAATTGCAATCGACCTCTTTAATTATTATAAGGAAACGATCATGAGCTTAGGGCTTATTGGTCGCAAGGTGGGCATGACCCGCATTTTTACCGATGAAGGCGAAAGCGTTCCGGTAACAGTGCTGGAAGTCATCCCTAACCGTGTGACACAGATCAAGACTGCTGCAAGCGACGGCTATACTGGCCTTCAAGTTGCTTACGGTGAACGTCGTGCCAGCCGTGTTGGCAAGGCATTGGCAGGGCATTATGCCAAGGCCGGTGTTGCCGCAGGTTCTGGTATCAAAGAATTTTCTGTTTCTGATGATGTGTTGGCTAACTATGCTGTTGGCGGCCAAATTACAGTGGAACTTTTCCAGGCGGGTCAGTTGGTTGATGTGACTGGTACCTCTTTGGGTAAGGGTTTTGCTGGCGCCATCAAGAGACACAATTTTGCTTCCAATCGTGCTTCTCACGGTAACTCCAGATCACATAATGTGCCCGGTTCTATTGGTATGGCACAAGATCCTGGTCGCGTCTTCCCTGGCAAGCGCATGCCTGGTCATCTGGGTGCGGCAAAAACCACTGTGCAAAATCTGGAGATTGTGCGCGTGGATGCTGAGCGCAACCTGTTGTTGATCAAGGGTGCGGTTCCTGGCTCTAAAGGCGGCGATGTTGTCGTGCGCCCTAGTGTGAAGGTGAAAGCATAATGGAAATTAAATTAATCGATAAGAATGGCAAGGCAGCTAAGGCTGGTTTGACTGTTTCTGAAGCGACATTTGGTCGTGAATTCAATGAGGCGCTGGTGCACCAGGTTGTGGTGGCTTACCAGGCTAATGCGCGTACTGCTACTCGCGCACAATTGGGTCGTGGTAATGTTAGCCACACCACTCATAAGCCATGGAATCAAAAGGGTACAGGTCGTGCTCGTTCCGGTATGAGCTCAAGCCCGATTTGGCGTGGAGGTGGTCGTGCCTTCCCAAATAGTCCTGATGAGAATTTCAGCCACAAGATCAACCGTAAATCTTATCGTGCTGGTGTTCGTGCGATTCTGTCTGAGCTGGTTCGTCAGGAACGTTTGAGCGCTGTTGAGGAGTTTGTGGTTGATAGTCCTAAAACCAAGCAATTGGTAGAGAAGATCAAGAACTTTGGTTACACCGATGGTTTGTTGTTGTTGGTTGATAGTTTTGATGAAAATCTTTACTTGTCTGCCCGCAACTTGCCAAACGTCCTCGTGATCGAAGCTCAATATGTTGATCCTGTTAGTTTGGTACGTTTCCCTAACGTGCTGGCAACCAAGGGTGCGGTTCAGAAACTTGAGGAGATGCTGGCATGAGCGCGTTGACTACCCAAGAGCGTTTGCTGCAAGTCATTCTTGCACCGCAAATTACAGAAAAAGCAACTCGCATTGCTGACAAGAACCAGCAGATCGCTTTCCGTGTACGTACTGATGCAACCAAGCCAGAAATCAAGGCGGCCGTTGAATTGGTATTCAAGGTGGAAGTGGATGCTGTCACTGTTGTTAATGTTGGTGGCAAGGTAAAGCGTGCTGGCCGTACATCCGGTCGCCGCAAGGACTGGAAAAAGGCGTATGTGAGCCTGAAGCCAGGTCAAGAAATTAACTTCGCAGCGGGCGAATAGGAGAAATCATGGCACTGATTAAAGTCAAGCCTACTTCCCCAGGCCGGCGCGCCGTAGTCAAGGTGGTAACACCTGAGCTGCACAAGGGTAAGCCCTATGCGCCCCTGCTGGAGAAGCAGAGTAAGAATGCTGGTCGTAATAACAACGGCCGCATTACAACACGTCACCAAGGTGGTGGCCACAAGCAACATTACCGTCTGGTTGATTTCCGTCGCAATAAGGACGGAATCGTCGCCAAGGTCGAACGCTTGGAATACGATCCAAACCGTAGCGCGCATCTGGCGTTGCTTTGCTATACGGATGGTGAGCGTCGTTACATCATTGCTCCTCGTGGCGTAAGCGCAGGTGCTCAATTGATCAGCGGTTCTGATGCACCTATCCGTGCAGGTAACGCTTTGCCGCTGCGCAACATTCCTGTCGGTAGTACGATCCACTGCGTGGAATTGCAACCTGGCAAGGGTGCGCAGATTGCACGTTCTGCGGGTACTTCAGTTCAGCTGCTGGCTCGCGAAGGTAGTTATGCTCAGTTGCGCCTGCGTTCCGGTGAAGTTCGCCGTGTGCATGTTGATTGCAAGGCAACGATCGGCGAAGTTGGCAATGAAGAGCATTCACTGCGCTCTATCGGTAAAGCTGGTGCGATGCGTTGGCGCGGTGTTCGTCCTACCGTTCGTGGTGTGGTCATGAACCCGGTCGATCACCCGCACGGTGGTGGTGAAGGTAAGACCGCTGCTGGTATGAATCCAGTCAGTCCATGGGGTCTGCCGACCAAGGGTTATCGTACGCGTAGTAATAAGCGTACTGACAACATGCGTGTTAGCCGTCGTCCTGCGAATAAGAGGTAATCAATATGGCACGTTCAATTAAAAAAGGGCCATTTGTTGATGGCCATCTGGCGAAGAAGGTAGAAACTGCTGCTGCTAATCGCGACAGGAAACCAGTTAAGACCTGGTCTCGTCGTTCTACTATCTTGCCTGATTTCATCGGTTTGACCATTGCGGTTCACAACGGTAGGCAGCATGTACCGGTGTTGATTTCTGAAAACATGGTAGGTCACAAGCTCGGCGAATTTGCGCTGACCCGTACGTTTAAGGGTCATGCTGCCGACAAGAAGGCCAAGAGGTAGGAGATGACGATGGAAGTATCTGCAATATTAAGAGGTGTTCATCTGTCCCCACAAAAGGCTCGCTTGGTTGCTGACTTGATCCGCGGCAAGAAAGTTGACAATGCACTCAATATCTTGGCTTTTACACCTAAAAAAGGTGCTGAAATTATCAAGAAGGTAGTTGAGTCTGCAATTGCTAACGCAGAGCACAATGAAGGCGCAGATATTGACGAGTTGAAGGTGACTTCAATCTATGTCGACAAGGGTTTGGTGTTGAAGCGTATTCGCGCTCGTGCCAAGGGTCGCGCTGGGCGGATTATCAAACCGACTTGTCACATTACTGTGACAGTTGGTAACTAAAGGAATCGTTATGGGTCAGAAAATTCATCCGTTTGGTTTCCGTCTGAGCGTCCAGAAGAACTGGTCTTCTCGTTGGTATTCCAATAGCAGTAATTTCCCTGCGATGCTGAATAGCGATGTGAAAGTGCGTGAGTTCCTGAAAAAGAAACTTTCTCACGCTGCTGTAAGTAAGATTGTGATTGAGCGTCCTGCAAAGAATGCCAAGATCACTATTTACAGCGCACGTCCTGGCATTGTGATTGGCAAGAAAGGCGAAGATATCGAATCTTTGCGCTCTGGCCTGCAAGGCTTGATGGGTGTTCCTGTTCACTTGAACATCGAAGAAGTCCGCAAGCCTGAAATTGATGCGACACTGATTGCTGAGAGTATTGCTCAACAGCTTGAGAAGCGCGTGATGTTCCGTCGTGCAATGAAGCGTGCGATGCAAAACGCGATGCGTCTAGGTGCTCAAGGTATCAAGATCATGAGTTCGGGTCGTTTGAATGGTATCGAAATCGCACGTACCGAGTGGTATCGTGAAGGCCGTGTGCCTTTGCATACATTGCGTGCAGATATCGATTACGGTGTGGCAGAAGCGAAAACTACCTACGGTATCATCGGTATCAAGGTATGGGTATTCAAGGGCGAAGTGTTCGGTAACAAGCTCGAACAAACTGCTCAACCCGCTGAGCCAGAAAAGAAAGTAAGAAAGTCGGGGGCAAAAAATGCTGCAACCAGCTAGACAGAAATTCCGTAAGATGCAAAAAGGCCGTAACAAGGGCATCGCAACTACCGGTAACAAGGTAAGCTTTGGCGAGTTCGGTCTGAAGGCAATTGGTCGTGGTCGTCTGACTGCACGTCAAATTGAAGCGGCTCGTCGTGTGATGACCCGTCATATCAAGCGTGGTGGCCGAGTATGGATCCGCATCTTCCCAGATCAGCCGATTTCCAAGAAGCCAGCTGAAGTGCGTATGGGTAATGGTAAGGGTAGTACTGAGTACTACATTGCTCAGATCCAGCCTGGAAAGATGTTGTACGAAATGGACGGCGTCAGTGAAGAACTGGCGCGTGAAGCGTTCCGTCTGGCTGCTGCCAAGCTGCCAATCGAAACTACCTTCATTACGCGTCATATTGGGAGCTAGTCATGAAAGCATCCGAGTTGAGAAACAAGACTGTTGAAGAGCTGAATAATGAGCTGATTGAATTGCGCCGTGCGCAGTTCTCTCTGCGCATGCAACTTGCAACTCAACAGTTGAACAAAGTTGATCAGGTAGGCAAAGTGCGCCGTGATATTGCTCGCGTTCGCTCTGTGCTTGCTGAAAAAGCCAAAGCGGCTAATGCAAGTCAAGCTTAAGCGGAGTCATTATGAGCGAAAATCAAACAGAAAAACTGGTTCGCACTTTGAGTGGCCGTGTAGTAAGCGACAAGATGGACAAGACTGTTACTGTACTGGTCGAGCGTAAGGTGAAACATCCTTTGATCGGCAAGGTGGTGCGTCGTTCCAACAAGTTTCATGCACACGACGAAAACAATGAGTGCAAAGAAGGCGACCTGGTTGTGATCGAAGAAAGCCGTCCGCTTTCCAAGACCAAGACCTGGCGTGTTAGCAAGATTGTAGAAAAAGCACGTATTGTGTAAAAAATAATACTCTTCCACTTGTAATTATTTGGAAGGGTATTATATAATGTACGACCTTTTGGCGCCCGAACAAGCTGGCGCCCCAATACTGACCGTAGTGCTGTCAGCCGTTTTTGACAAGCGGCTGGTGTTGGTTTAACGGATTAAGTTGGAGATTATTCTCATGATTCAAATGCAGTCTAGGCTGGATGTTGCCGATAACACTGGTGCGCGCTCTGTAATGTGCATCAAGGTGTTGGGCGGCTCTAAGCGTCGTTATGCTGGTGTTGGTGACATCATCAAGGTCAGCGTCAAGGATGCCGCACCGCGTGGTCGCGTCAAGAAAGGCGATGTTTATAGCGCTGTGGTAGTTCGCACTGCTAAGGGTGTTCGTCGTCCGGACGGATCCTTGGTTAAGTTCGATAGCAACGCTGCCGTATTGTTAAATAATAAGCTGGAACCGATTGGTACCCGTATTTTTGGGCCAGTGACACGTGAGCTGCGTGGCGAACGTTTCATGAAGATCGTTTCTCTGGCACCCGAAGTTCTATAAGGAGTTGCTGGATGAGTAAGATTCGCAAGGGTGATGAAGTCATCCTGAATACAGGTAAGGATAAGGGCAGGCGTGGTACTGTGTTGCGCGTGCTTGAGTCTGGCCAGGTTCTGGTCGAGGGTATCAACATTGTGAAGAAGCATGCTAAGCCGAACCCGATGCGTGGTGTGGCTGGCGGCATCATCAGTAAGGAGATGCCTGTTGACATCTCTAATGTTGCTTTATTTAACCGTGCCACCCAGAAGGGTGATCGCGTTGGCTTCAAAACATTGGACGATGGTCGCAAAGTGCGCGTATTCAAGTCCAGTGGTGAAGTTGTGGACGCATAAGGGTAGATCATGGCTCGTTTAAAAGATTTTTATAAAGACACTGTGGTTAAGCAACTGGTAGAACAGTTTGGCTATAAATCCGTGATGGAAGTGCCTCGTATCGAAAAAATCACCGTGAATATGGGTGTCGGTGAGGCTGTTGCTGATAAGAAGGTGATGGAAAACGCAGTCGCTGACATGGAAAAAGTTACCGGTCAGAAGGCGGTCGTCACCAAGGCAAAGAAATCTATCGCTGGCTTCAAGATTCGTGATGGTTATCCGGTTGGTTGCAAAGTGACCCTGCGTCGTGAGCATATGTATGAATTCCTGGATCGCTTGATCACTGTGGCAATTCCTCGTATTCGTGACTTCCGTGGTATCTCTCCCAAGTCATTTGATGGTCGTGGTAACTACAATCTGGGTGTGCGTGAGCAGATTATTTTCCCGGAAGTTGAATACGACAAGATTGATGCGTTGCGCGGGATGAATATCACCATCACTACAACTGCAAAGACTGATGAAGAGGCGCGTGCGCTCCTCTCCGCATTCAGCTTCCCATTTAGGAACTAATCATGGCAAAAACCTGCATGATCGAACGCGAGCAAAAGCGTCGCGACACAGTTAAAAAATACGCAGCCAAGCGTGCAGAGCTGGAAGCGGTAGCGAATGATGTGAATGCATCAATTGAAGACCGTCGTGCTGCTCGAAACAAGCTGCAAAGTTTGCCACGTAATTCAAGCCCAGTTCGTTTGCGTAATCGTTGCGCACTGACTGGTCGCCCACGTGGTGTGTTTAGTAAGTTTGGTATTGCGCGCGGTAAATTGCGCGAGCTGATGATGCGTGGCGAAGTGCCAGGTGTCACTAAAGCTAGCTGGTAACGGAGGAATTTAGTATGAGTATGAGTGATCCGATTGCCGATATGCTGACCCGCATCCGCAATGCGCAAAGCACTAATAAGGCTTCTGTTTCCATGCCATCATCCAAGCTCAAGCGTGCTATCGCAATTGTGCTGAAGGATGAAGGGTATATTGACGATTTTGCTGTGCAAGATGTTGAAGGTAAGCCACAGTTGAATATCAGTCTCAAGTACTACGCTGGACGTCCTGTTATTGAAAAGATTGAGCGTGTGAGCCGCCCTGGCCTTCGTATCTATCGTGGCAATCAGGAAATTCCAGTAGTAATGAATGGTTTGGGTGTGACAATTGTTTCCACATCCAAAGGTGTAATGACTGATCGTAAAGCACGTGACGCCGGTATCGGTGGCGAAGTGCTGTGCGTAGTGGCTTAAGGGGAAAATAATGTCTCGTGTAGCTAAGAATCCAGTCGCTATCCCAGCCAAGGTTGAAGTGGTATTAAATGCCAGCAATATTGCAGTAAGCGGTCCGTTAGGTAAGCTGAACTTGCCACTGACTGGCGATGTTGCGATTGAGCGTGATGGTGACAATATTACATTCGCTGTTGCCCGTGATACACAACACGCCCGTGCTATGTCTGGCACTGTGCGCGCGTTAGTATCCAATATGGTAACTGGCGTTTCTCAGGGTTTTACCCGCAAGCTCACTTTGATTGGAGTGGGTTACAAGGCGCAGGCTCAAGGGAGTAACTTGAATCTGGACCTGGGTTTCTCCCATCCAGTGAATCACCCGATGCCTGAAGGCGTTACTGTGCAGACACCATCTCCTACGGAGATTGTCTTGACTGGTACCGACAAGCAAGTGGTGGGTCAGGTTGCCGCGCAGATTCGTGCATATCGTGCTCCAGAACCTTACAAGGGTAAGGGTGTACGTTATTCCGATGAAGTGGTGATTATCAAAGAAACCAAGAAGAAGTAAGGTTTAGCCATGAATAATGTGAATTCACGTCTGCGTCGCGCACGTAAAACTCGTGCCAAGATCGCCGAGTTGAACGTTGTCCGCTTAAGCGTGCATCGTAGCAATTGCCACATCTATGCTCAGATTATCGATGCTACAGGTGACAAGGTTCTTGCGAGTGCTTCTACACTTGAGGTTGAAGTGCGTAAAGATATCCAGAGCGGCGGTAATGTTGCTGCCGCTGTGATAGTCGGTAAGCGTATTGCGGAAAAGGCAAAGGCTGCAGGTGTTACTACCGTTGCATTTGATCGTTCCGGCTACAAGTACCATGGTCGTATCAAGGCGCTGGCTGATGCCGCGCGTGAAAACGGCCTGTCCTTCTAAAGACTGAGGTTGATGATGGCAAAAGTTGAAATTGAACAGCAGCAAACCGATGGTTTGCGCGAGAAAATGATCGGCGTCAACCGCGTCACCAAAGTGGTGAAGGGTGGCCGGATCATGAGTTTTGCCGCACTGTCAGTAGTAGGCGACGGTGATGGTGGTGTAGGTATGGGTAAAGGCAAGGCGCGTGAAGTGCCAGTTGCCGTACAAAAAGCGATGGATGAAGCTCGTCGTGGCATGATCAAGGTAAGCCTGAATAATGGCACCCTCTATCACGCTGTTACTGGTGTCCATGGCGCTGCCAAGGTATTTATCCAGCCAGCTTCTGAAGGTACCGGTATTATTGCCGGTGGTGCAATGCGCGCCATCTTCGAAGTCATGGGTGTGACCAACGTATTGGCGAAATGTATTGGTTCTACCAATCCATACAATGTGGTGCGTGCGACTCTGAATGGTTTGCAATCCATGAATACTCCAGCCGAAGTCGCAGCTAAGCGTGGCAAGAGCGTAGAAGAAATCAGAGGTTAATGATGGCTAACGCAAAAAAAGCAAATGACTTGATCAAGATTACCTTGGTCAAGAGCACTATCGGTAGAATCCAGTCTCACCGCGCATGCGTGGCAGGTCTCGGCCTGCGTCGCTTGAATCAGACTGTTGAAGTGCAAGACACTCCAGCAAATCGTGGCATGATCAATGCGGTGAACTATCTGTTAAAGGTAGAAGCATAATGAAACTGAACACTATCAAGCCTGCTGAAGGCGCGAAGCACGCCAAACGCCGTGTTGGCCGTGGTATTGGTTCTGGCCTTGGCAAGACCGCTGGTCGTGGTCACAAGGGTCAGAAGTCTCGTACTGGTGGTTTCCACAAGGTTGGTTTCGAAGGCGGTCAAATGCCTTTGCAACGTCGTTTGCCTAAACGTGGCTTCAAGTCTTTGACAAAAGCAGATACTGCCCATGTGCGTACTAGTGATTTGGGTCGCGTGGAAGCGGACGTGGTTGATTTGCTGGTGTTGAAGCAAGCCAACCTGATCTCTGCTACTGCTCGCTCGGTCAAGGTTTACCTGTCTGGCGATGTAACGCGTGCAGTAACCGTACAAGGCCTGCTCCTGAGCAAGGGTGCACGCGCTGCGGTTGAAGCAGCTGGCGGCAAGATTGTAGAGTAATTGATTCGTGGCTAACGATAGTATTTTTGGCGCAGTAGGAAAAATGAGCGAATTAAAAAACCGCTTGTTCTTCGTACTGGGCGCCTTGATCGTTTTCCGCCTTGGTGCGCATATTCCGGTTCCTGGTATTGATCCGGATGTGCTCGCCCGCCTGTTTGAGTCACAGAGTGGTGGCATTCTTGGTATGTTTAATATGTTCTCTGGCGGTGCCTTGGAACGTTTTACCATTTTTGCCTTGGGTATCATGCCGTATATTTCGGCTTCCATCATCATGCAGCTCCTGACCGTGGTTTCACCGCGTATGGAACAGCTGAAGAAAGAAGGCGAAAGTGGACGTCGTACGATTACCAAGTACACTCGGTATGGAACTGTATTTCTGGCAACCTTCCAGGCCCTGGGGATTGCAATTGCCCTTGAGGGTCAAGCTGGATTGGTGTTGGATCCAGGACTGATGTTCCGTTTTACCACTGTGATTACGCTGGTCGGTGGCACCATGTTCCTGATGTGGTTGGGTGAACAGATTACTGAGCGTGGTATTGGTAACGGTATATCTATCATTATCTTTGCCGGGATTGTTGCTGGCCTGCCGCATGCGATTGGAGGCACTCTGGAGTTGGCACGTACTGGTGCGTTCTCCATTCCATTGGTGTTGTTCCTGTTTGTGGCGGCGATTCTTGTCACTGCGTTTGTCGTGTTTGTTGAGCGTGGTCAGCGTAAAATTACGGTGAACTATGCAAAACGACAAGTGGGTCGCAAGGTGTTTGGCGGGCAAACAAGTCATTTACCTCTGAAGCTGAACATGGCAGGTGTGATTCCTCCTATTTTTGCTTCAAGTATCATCTTGTTTCCGGCAACCATGGCAGGATGGTTCGGTAGTCATGAAAGTATGTCCTGGCTGAAGGATATTGGTTCAACCTTGTCTCCAGGCCAACCGTTGTACATTATTTTCTTTGCTACAGCGATTATCTTCTTCTGTTTCTTCTATACGGCATTGGTATTCAATCCGAAAGAAACAGCGGACAACTTAAAGAAGAGTGGTGCATTTGTTCCTGGCATTCGTCCTGGTGAACAGACGGCACGATATATTGATCGCATTATGGGTCGCTTGACCCTGGCTGGTGCGCTTTATATCACTGCTGTATGTTTGCTACCCGAGTTCCTGATTTTGAAATTTAATGTTCCATTCTATTTTGGCGGTACTTCATTGTTGATTATTGTAGTTGTTACCATGGATTTCATGGCGCAAGTACAGTCACACTTGATGTCTCATCAATATGAAGGCCTGTTGAAAAAGGCCAACTTTAAGGGTAGTGCGGGTTTGCCGCGTTAATTTGTAGGTATGGCAAAGGAAGATCGTATCGAGATGCAGGGGGAGGTTCTTGAGAACCTTCCAAATGCTACCTTCAGGGTCAAGCTGGAAAATGGTCATGTTGTACTTGGCTATATTTCAGGCAAGATGCGCATGCACTATATTCGCATCCTGCCCGGTGACAAAGTCACTGTGGAAATGACCCCTTATGATTTATCGCGTGCGCGGATTATTTTCCGCGCCAAGTAAGATTTTAGCGAAGAGGTGAGAGATGAGAGTTCGTGCATCAGTGAAGACATTGTGCCGTAATTGCAAGGTGGTTCGCCGCCGTGGTGTCGTGCGTGTTATTTGTACTGACCCACGTCATAAGCAACGCCAAGGTTAATTTGGTACGTGGTTTAAGTGGGGCTGGTTTTAATCTATTTGTTAAAATCCAGTCAAGCTGTTAAAATTTTGGGCTTTTTTGGCGATTTGAAAACGATGCGCCATTATTTTGGAGTAGCTACATGGCTCGTATAGCAGGGGTAAACATCCCAAATCATAAACATACTGAAATCGCATTGACTTCGATTTACGGTGTGGGCCGTACTACGGCAAAACAAATTTGTCTGGCTGCAGGTGTATCCACGACAGCGAAGATCAAAGATCTGAATGACGCTGAAGTTGAGAAGCTGCGTGACGAAGTCGGTAAGCTGCAGGTGGAAGGTGATCTGCGCCGCGAGGTAACCATGAACATCAAGCGTTTGATGGACTTGGGTTGCTATCGTGGTATTCGTCATCGCCGCGGTCTGCCAGTTCGTGGTCAACGTACCAAGACCAATGCGCGCACTCGCAAGGGTCCAATCAAGCCTATCAAGGCATCCAAGTAAGGAATAGCAAATAATGGCTAAAGCTAACGTACGCGTACGCAAGAAAGTCAAAAAGAATATTGCCGAGGGCATCGCTCACGTGCATGCTTCTTTCAATAACACCATCATTACGATTACTGACCGCCAAGGCAATGCCTTGTCATGGGCAACTTCTGGTGGTGCTGGTTTCAAGGGCTCTCGGAAGAGTACTCCCTTTGCTGCTCAGGTTGCAGCTGAAGCTGCTGGTAAGGCGGCTCAGGAATGTGGCGTCAAGAATCTTGAAGTCCGCATCAAGGGACCAGGTCCTGGACGTGAGTCCGCAGTACGTGCATTGAATGCAGTGGGTTTCAAGATCACCAGTATTTCTGATGTGACTCCTGTACCGCACAACGGCTGCCGTCCACCTAAGAAGCGTCGTATCTAAAGTATTACTGAATGACGAGGTTCAGCCACGATGACTGGGTTGTCGTGGTTGATTTATTTAAAGAAATCGAGGACCGTAAGGATAGCTATGCAAAACAGTCCGACTGAATATTTGAAGCCACGTGTTGTTGACGTTGAAGTGATTTCACCCGTGCGAGCACGAGTAACTCTCGAACCGATGGAACGCGGATTTGGCTACACGCTGGGTAATGCCCTGCGTCGTGTACTGCTGTCTTCCATTCCTGGCTTTGCAATTACCGAAGTCAAGATTGATGGAGTGGTGCATGAGTACTCTACGCTTGATGGCGTGCAGGAAGACGTGGTGGATATCCTGCTGAACCTCAAGGGAGTGGCACTTAAGCTGAATAGCAAGAGTGAGACTACTCTCGTTCTGAACAAGACGGTTGAAGGTGTTGTGACTGCTGGTGATTTCGAGACTGGTCATGACGCAGAAATTGCGAATCCTGATCACGTCATTGCTCATCTGACCAAGGGTGGCAAGCTCAATCTTGAAGTCAAGGTCGAGATGGGACGTGGCTATCAGCCAGTGCCGCAACGTCAGAAGAGTGAAGATGAAGACCGTGTACTTGGTTTTATCCAGGTGGATGCTTCTTTCAGCCCGATCAGCAAGGTGAGCTACCAAGTTGAGAGTGCCCGTGTGGAGCAACGTACTGATCTGGATAAGCTGATCATGGATGTGGAAACCAACGGCGTGGTTGAACCTGAACAGGCGATTCGTGATGCAGCGCGCATCTTGATGGGCCAGTTATCGGTGTTCGCTGATCTGGAGGGTGCACCTTCAGAAGTGGAAGTGAAGCATGCACCACAGGTAGACCCGATTCTGTTGCGTCCTGTCGATGATCTTGAGTTGACTGTGCGTTCAGCAAACTGTCTGAAGGCAGAAAATATTTATTACATTGGTGACCTGATTCAGCGTACTGAAAATGAGCTGTTGAAAGCACCAAATCTGGGCCGTAAATCTTTGAATGAGATTAAGGATGTACTGGCCTCTAAGGGCCTGACATTAGGCATGAAACTGGAAAATTGGCCACCAGCGGGCCTGGAAAAGGTGTGAGGAAATCACTATGCGTCATCGCAACAGCAATCGTAAATTAAACCGCACCAGCAGCCATCGTCAGGCTATGCTGCGTAATATGGCTAACTCTTTGTTACGTCATGAAGTTATCAAGACAACTCTGCCAAAGGCTAAGGAACTGCGCCGTGTGGCTGAGCCATTGATTACCTTGGGTAAGGAAGCGACACTGGCTAACCGCCGTCTGGCTTTCAATCGCCTGCGTGATCGTGATGTTGTAGGTAAATTGTTCAGCGAACTGGGCCCTCGCTATCAGACACGCAATGGTGGTTACCTGCGTATCCTGAAGTGTGGTTTCCGTGTAGGTGACAATGCGCCAATGGCACTGGTTGAACTGGTGGATCGTCCTGAACTTGCTGTCGATGGTGAAGTTGCCGTTGCAGAGTAAGTCAGATTGATGCATTAAATGTAAAAAGCCGGTTATGAACCGGCTTTTTTATTGTCATTAACATTTCTGTTAAATAGATATTCCGGGATAAGATTGACTTACGCTAGTCATTTTCGGGGTTTATAACGCATTATCTTCCTGAGTTAAGTGAAGAATTTAAAGAATTGGTTGCATATTTGGTGGGTTAGCGTACTGCTGGATATATAATTTTCTTGCTGCTATCAATGCCTGTCTGGCATTTATTTCAACATATTGGCATGGATCTCAAGCGCGTATGGCAGATATTCAGGAATCAAAAGAAAGTTTGCAGGAAAGCCTGCAGCAGGTTATTACACTGCTGAACAAGCACCGCCTGGTTGAAGATCTGGTGCATAAGCAGGATATGCCAAAACAAGAACTGGTGCAGACACTGGTCCATAAACAGAATCTGGCGGAGCTGCAGAAGAGGCTGGATAGCCTGCACCCAGCAGATGTGGCATATATCCTTGAAGCTTTGCCGTTAGAGCAGCGTCTGGACGTGTGGGATCTGGTCAAGGCTGAACGTGATGGCGAAATCCTGCTGGAGGTGTCGGATGCTGTCCGTCAAACGCTGATTGCGGACATGGATAGTGATGAGTTGTTGGCTGCTGCTGAACAGCTTGACACTGACGAGCTTGCTGACCTGGCGCCTGATTTGCCGAAGGATGTATTGCAAGAGCTGCTGGAAAGCCTGGACAGTCGCAACCGCGAACGTCTGCAGTCTGCTCTGTCTTATCCTGATGATGCGGTTGGTGCGTTGATGGATTTTGATATTGTCACGATTCGTGAGGATATTGCACTGGACGTTGCGCTGCGTTATCTGCGACGGATTGGCAGCCTGCCTGATCATACTGACAAATTATTCGTCGTGGATCGCCATGATGTATTGCGTGGCGTGCTGCCGCTCAAGCGACTGGTGGTGAATGACCTGGATTCAGAGGTGACGGATGTCATGGCAGATGATGCCGTAGTATTCCACCCTGAGGATACCGCTGACGAAGCTGCCAAGGCGTTCGAGCGTTATGATCTGGTGACTGCCCCGGTGGTGGATGAAAATAATCGCCTGGTTGGGCGTTTGACCGTGGATACGGTGATGGACTACATCCGGGAAGAAGCCGAGAGTGATATGCTCTCCATGGCTGGTTTGCGTGAAGAAGAGGATATTTTTGCCTCAGTATGGAAGTCAGTACAGAACCGCTGGACCTGGCTGGCCATCAACCTGGTCACCGCATTTGTGGCTTCCCGCGTCATTGGTCTGTTTGAAGGGTCGATCGAGAAAGTCGTTGCGCTGGCCGCTTTGATGCCTATTGTGGCCGGGATAGGGGGCAATTCTGGGAATCAGACCACAACGATGATTGTGCGTGGCCTGGCTCTGGGGCAGATTTCTGGCCACAATACCAAATCCCTGCTGATCAAGGAAACCGGGGTAGGTTTACTGAATGGCCTGGTCTGGGGAAGTGTGTTGGGTGTCATTGCGTATTTTCTTTACGACAATGTGGCGCTCGGTATGGTGATGACGGCGGCAATGACCTTGAATCTTTTGTTGGCTGCAGTGATGGGCGTTATGATCCCGACCGTGATGTCCACGCGTTTCAATCGTGATCCGGCGGTTGGCTCCAGTGTGTTGATCACTGCTGTTACCGATAGTGGTGGTTTCTTTATCTTTCTTGGACTTGCAACAATCTTTTTGCTATGAACAATACTCTTTATGCCGCCTGGCAGGAACTGGTTACGGACTTTTCATCATCGGCTGTACTCTGGCAGATAGGGATCATCATCGCGAGCTTGGTCATTGCCTGGTCAATCAATAGTTACCAGCGTGGCCGCCTGAATGCCAGTAATGCGCCCCAGGCTGCGATTGATGGGATCACAAGAATCCTGTTCCCTATTTCCTCGCTGGTCATGATATCAATAGGAGGGTTAGTGCTCAGTCGCTGGTATAGCGTCAGCCTGCTGGAACTGGCATCGCGCCTCCTGATTGCCATGGCAGTGATACGGTTGGCTGTGTACGTGCTGCGTTATATATTTTCCCCAAGTGGCTGGCTCAGGACCACAGAAAATATATTCTCGACCACGGTCTGGTTGATTCTGGTGTTGCATGTGACGGGAGTATTGCCGGATATCCTGGAAACACTGGACAGCGTGCGCTTCACCATCGGCAAGAGCCCGGTCAGCCTATTGCTGGTGATCCAGGGCCTGCTGACCGTGCTGGTAACGGTATTCATTGCGCTGTGGCTGAGCCGTCTGCTTGAAAACAGGCTGATGCAGGCAACCCATATCAATCTCAACATGCGTGTGGTCATCAATAAAGTGATCCGCATTGCTTTTGTGTTTATTGCCGTACTGATTGCATTGTCTGCAGTCGGCCTGGACATCACCCTGCTATCTGTATTCGGTGGTGCGCTGGGTGTGGGCTTGGGTTTTGGCTTGCAGAAGATCGCCAGCAATTATGTTAGTGGCTTTATCATTCTGCTCGATGAATCCATGAGTCTGGGGGATTTTGTCACTATTGGCTCGTATTACGGCAGCGTCCAGGAGCTGCGTTCAAGATATATGGTGTTGCGTCAGTTGGATGGCACGGATGTGATTATCCCGAATGAAACCTTGATTACCAGTGCTGTGATCAACCACACGGCGACGCGGAGGCGAGTCAAGATCGCATTACCAATCCAGGTGGGTTATGAAACCGACCTCAGAGCTGCACTTGCATTGATGGTGGAAGTTGCTGGGCGTCATCCACGTGTGATGAAGGATCCAGGGCCTGATGCCAAATTGGTGGGTTTTGGCGAGAGTGGTATCGACCTTAATTTGACTGTATGGGTGCCCGATCCGGAGAATGGTGCGGGAGATATTCCTTCCACTGTTTACCTGGCGCTGTGGGATGAGTTCCAGCGACGTGGGATATCCATCCCTTATCCCCAACGTGAAATCCGCATCCTGGACTCAGGAGTGAGCCTGGAGCCGAAGCAGGTAACAACAGGAATTGCTGCAGGCAAACAATAATCAAAAGAGTGCGCCGCCGGTAGTCCGGTAGGCGCACTTCAAATAAGCAGATGCCGATGATGTACTGCTAACAACTAATAAAAAAGCCCGCAATTGCGGGCTTTTCGTTTGTGCACTGAAATTACTTCAGCTTGGTTTCCTTGTACAGGACATGCTTACGAGCAACGGGATCAAATTTCTTGATCTCCATTTTTTCTGGCATGGTGCGCTTGTTCTTGGTCGTGGTGTAGAAGTGACCAGTACCTGCGCTGGATTCCAGTTTGATTTTTTCACGCATGATTTAGTCCTTAGATCTTTTCGCCGTTGGCGCGCAGATCAGCCAGAACAGCATCGATACCATTCTTGTCGATAGTGCGCAAAGCAGCATTGGTGATACGTAGGCTAACCCAGCGGTTCTCGCTCTCAACCCAGAACTTGCGGTTTTGCAGGTTAGGAAGAAAACGACGCTTGGTCTTGTTATTTGCGTGGGAAACATTATTCCCAACCATCGGCTTTTTGCCGGTTACCTGACATACGCGTGCCATGGCGGACTCCGAAATTCGAAAAGACCGCATTTATACCATGAAAAAGCGACTCTTTTCAAGAGCATTCACAGATTTTTATTTGAAATCAGTGTTTACCGGTACTGCCAAAGCCGCCTTCGCCACGATCACTGCTGACAAAATCATTCACCAGGTTGAAGCTGGCTTGTACGACCGGGACAATGACCAGCTGGGCAATGCGCTCCATGGGGTTGAGGATGAAGCTTTCCTTGCTGCGGTTCCAGCAGGAAACCAGGAGTTGGCCCTGATAATCCGAATCGATCAGGCCTACCAGGTTGCCCAGCACAATGCCGTGTTTGTGGCCCAGGCCTGAGCGTGGCAGGATCAGGGCAGCGTAGCCGGGATCAGCCAGGTGGATGGCCATACCGGTAGGGATCAGGATGGTTTCGCCCGGCCCCAGGGTCTGGGTATGCTCGATGCAGGCACGCAGGTCAAGGCCTGCCGAGCCTGGGGTGGCGTAATTGGGCAACATGTGTTGCAAACGGGAATCGAGAATCTTGACGTCTATTTTCAATGTCATGGATGTGCTTTCGTAATTGGGTGGTCCAGCATCGCAGCAATATGTTGCAATAGTCCGCGCGCCAATGTGAGTTTTGGGGCCTGTGGCAAGAGGTGGCTGCCCTGGTCGTCCAGCAATACCAGACTACTTTCATCTTGGCCCAGAGACTCGCTCGCAATATTGGCAGCAATCAACGGTAATTGTTTCCTGCGTCTTTTTTCCTCCGCATGGGCAAGCAGGTTTTCACTTTCTGCAGCAAAACCCACACAGAAAGGAGCGTCGGCGCGTGCCGCAATCGTAGCGAGAATATCCGGGTTGCTTGCCAGGGTCAGGGTCAGGGGGGCTGTGCTTTTCTTGATTTTATGCACACTGGCTGTTTGTGGGCGATAGTCTGCAACGGCAGCGACGGAAATGAAGATATCCTGCCCCTTGATATTACTCTCCACTGCAGCCAGCATTTCCTGTGCACTGGTGACATGCACTGTCCTGGCCGCAGCAGGAGCCTGTAGTGCAACGGGGCCGCTGACCAGTGTGACTTCTGCCCCCATCTCGATGGCGGCACGCGCGATGCTGTAACCCATTTTCCCTGAGCTGTGATTGGTGATGGCGCGTACTGGGTCTATGGCCTCATGAGTGGGGCCTGCCGTGATCAGAATACGTTTGTCAGCCAGTAATTGAGGCTGGGTACTGGCCTGCAGTAATGCAAGCAGCTCTTCTGCTTCCAGCATGCGGCCCGGGCCGGTCTCACCACAGGCCTGGGAGCCAGTGGCCGGGCCGAGTACGTGAACATTGTCGTGCTGTAGTTGATGAATATTGCGTTGCGTGGCGGGGTTGTGCCACATCTGCTGGTTCATGGCGGGCGCGACAAATAGTTTGCAATTGCGCGCCAGGCACAGGGTAGAGAGCAAGTCACCGGCAGCTCCATGCACCAATTTCGCCAGGAAATCAGCACTGGCCGGCGCAACCAGAATAGCATCCACTCTGCGTGAAAGCTCGATATGCGTCATGCCATTGCCAGTATCCGGCTGCCAGAGATCCGTATAAACCGGGTTGCCAGACAGCGCCTGGAACGTCATGGGTGTGACAAATTGTGTGGCTGCCGAGGTCATGACAACTTGCACATCGATCCCTTGTTTTACCAGTAACCTGACAAGCTCGGCAGATTTATAGGCAGCAATGCCGCCAGTGACGCCGAGCAAGAGTTTTTTTATGGAATAATGGCTCATCAGAATAATGTGCAGATGCAGTCATACTGCGCTATGGAGTTGCTTGATTTTATATGAAAGGCTGAACCGTGGCGATTACTGATTGGCCGGAAGGGGAGCGTCCCCGGGAAAAACTGTTGGCGAATGGCGCCATGACGCTTTCTGATGCCGAGTTACTGGCAATTTTCCTGAGAACTGGCGTCGTGGGGAAAAGTGCTGTTGACCTGGCGCGGGAGTTGCTGAACCGTTTTTCCAGCCTGAATGGCATTTTTGCTGCCAGCCTGCAGGAAATTGAGCAGGTGCACGGCATGGGTGTCAGCAAATTTGTGCAGTTGCAGGCCATTTTTGAGATGAGCCGGCGGGCATTGCTTGAGGAAATGCAGGCGCGGGACGTGCTGACCTCGCCGCAGGCTGTGCGGCAATACCTGAGCCTGAAGATAGGCGCATTACCGCGGGAAGTATTTATCGGGATATTCCTTGATGCCCAGCATCGGGTATTGGCGATAGAGGAATTGTTCAGTGGTACGCTGACACAGACCAGCGTCTACCCCCGCGAAGTGGTAAAGCGCAGCCTGCATTACAATGCAGCTGCCGTGATATTTGCGCATAACCATCCATCGGGGGTGCCAGAACCCAGTCAGGCAGATCGGGCGCTGACTGAAACACTGCAAGCGGCGCTCAGCCTGATTGATATCCGGGTCCTGGATCACTTTGTGGTTGCGGGCAACCAGGTGATTGCGTTCTCGGAGCGCGGGTTGCTTTAGATATTTTCATCAGCGTCCCTTGCCACTCAGTGACCCGCGATTGAATGCCTTGTCGCCGGGTGGGATGCAGCGGGTACCGAACCAACCACCCTGAGAGCCGGCTGGGCAGTCCTTGCTGTTGGCAGTAGTATGCTCTTCAGCCTTGGCGTCATCAGCATACTTCCAGCTACCATCATCATTCAGGATGATGCGTTCGCCTTCCGCAGTAGTGGCTTGCTGTGCCGAGCCAGTATTGTTGGCCCAGGCCTGGGAGATCAATGCGCTTCCCAGTATGGCGGCAAAAAGGATATGTTTCATGTCATGTTCCTGAGTGTCATTCTTATCATGGCGCAATTGTGCCATTGTCAGGAGTGACACGCACGTCCAGAGTTGGTTCCTGCTTTTCTGCTATCAACTTGGATCAGTACACATCCCGTACATACCGCTTATCTTGTGTCATTTTTGTCACATATTGAAGGGCAGCTTCCTGGCTCAGTTTGCCGTGATCCTGGATAAGCTGCTTGAGCGCCGCATCTACATCCTTTGCCATCCTGCTTGCATCGCCGCATACACAGAAATGCGCCCCTTGTTCCAGCCATTGCCATAATTCGGCGCCGTGCTCCAGCATGCGGTGTTGCACATAGATTTTCTCTGCCTGGTCACGGGAAAAGGCGGTATCCAGTCTATGCAGATAACCTGCCTGTTGCATGGCGATCAGTTCCTCACGATAGTAAAAATCCGTTTCTGCATGTTGTTCTCCGAAGAATAACCAGTTCTTGCCGGTGGCACCAATGGCCTGGCGTTCCTGCAGGAATGCGCGGAATGGCGCGATACCTGTGCCAGGCCCAACCATGATCAAGGGAGTATTAGGATGCTTTGGGGGACGGAAATGCGCAGATTTCTGCAGGAAAATCGGCACATCGCCGTTGATGGCCCGATCGGCAAGGAAGGTGGAGCATACCCCGCCGCGAGGAGCATGTTCAGTGCCGTAACGCACCACTGATACCGTGAGGTGCACCTGGTCCGCGAAATATTTGGGACTGGAGGAAATGGAGTAAAGGCGTGGCTGTAGACGCTTCAACACCGCGAGCCATGCATGGACGTCTACCTTGTTGATCGGGTAGGCATGTAACAGGTCAATGATCTGCTTTCCCCACAGCCATTGCCTGAGTTCAGTTTTGTGGTTGTCATCTAGCAGGGTAGCTAGCTCTCTATTTTCAGAGTGTGCGCTTACAAACTTAAGTAATTCCGGTGTGATACGGGATATTTCGTAATGATGTGACAAGGCTTCAACCAGCGTGGTTTCGCCCTGATCCTTGAGGTTGACCTTGATGGAGGGAGATAGATTCAATGCCGCCAACACATCTCCGACCAGTTCAGGGCTGTTGGTAGGCCAGACACCCAGGGCATCACCGGCTTCATAGCTGAAGTTGCTGTGGCTGATGTCGAAGGCAAATTGCCTGATTTCCTTCTCCGAACCTACTGCGTTCAGGCGTTGATTCATGACCAGCCTGGCTTGCAATGGTTGCTGGCGCGTATAGCTTGCAGGTGTTGAGGTAGTGGTTTCCTCGGCACTCTCAATGACGTCGCCTTCAGCTAATACCAGCTCGGATTGGCTGACAGCGGTCTTCTGTCTGTTGAGAGCTGCAACCACCTTGTCCAGCCAGGGGCGGGCAGTTTCGGCATATTCCGGCTCACAGTCTGCACGTTCGGTGATCTGGCTTGCTCCCAGGTCTGATAGACGCGCATCAAGATTGCGTCCGAAACCGCAGAATTGGTCATAATTTGAATCCCCGAAAGCCAGTACGGCATAACGCAGGGCAGATAAGTCAGGAGCATTGTCTGCCTGTAACGCCGACCAGAACTGGACACCATTGTCGGGAGGGTCGCCATCGCCGAAAGTGCTGGTCAGTAACAGCACATGGGAGGTCTTTGCCAGGTCAGTCAACTTAATATCATCCATGCTGCTAAGCGTAGTTTGCCAGCCTGCAGCCTGCAGGTGTTCCACGCACTCTGCGGCAAAGGTTTCCGCATTGCCGGTTTGCGAAGCCCATAAAATGTGGATGCCAGGTTGGGATGAACTGGCATCTGCGGCTTGTTTCAGTGTGACTGAGGGTGAAAGCCAGGTTCTGGCGAACAGACCTGCCAGAATGCCATCCACCAGCATCCTGCGTTCCGGATGTAGCGGCGCGGTGGTTGGGAGAGTCGGCACACCGCCAGCCTGGCGGGAGGCATCGCTACGCAAGCCAGTGACGTAGCCTTGCAGGTAAAGTTGTTCCTCCGGTGCGAGCTGGATGGCAGGAGCAGTCTCCAGGCCTAGTAATTGAGATAGGGCATCAATATCTTTCATGGTAATTTCCTTCGTATTACTTGTATTGGCATCCACCTCGGGGCGAGCGCACATATCCTCATCCCTGCTGTTGGCTGGTGTGGCAGCCGATGGTGTTGTCATTTTGCTCAGAGCAACAGCGCTGAACTTGAATTCGGGTTGTTGTGACAAGGGGTCGATAGCGTCACTGGTGACAGCGTTGATGGCGAGATCCTCACCAAAGGCATCATTCCAGTGAAAGGGGGCAAAGGCATTACCAGGTAATACGCGGCTTGTCACGATGGCAGGCAGGATGGCACGTCCGCGCCGTGAGCGAATTTCAACGCGATCCTGTTCCGTAATTCCCAATACGGTGGCATCTTCTGGATTGATCTCTATGAATGGACCGGGGTTGAGCTTGTTCAAGGTCGGGATCTTGCCGGTCTTGGTCATCGTATGCCATTGATGTTGCAAGCGTCCGGTGTTGAGCACAATGGGGAAATCCTGGTCCGGCATTTCCGCTGGAGGCAGGTATGGCCGGGCAAAAAATATCCCTTTCCCGCTTTCGGTTGCGAAGGCAAGCGTGGGGACGCTGCCGTCAGCATGGACCTTGCGTTGCTGGCTGATGCCATCGTTGAGATAGCGGACAGGATGGCGATCTTTTGTGCTGTCGGGTGGGCATGGCCATTGCAATGGTGTCTCGCGCAGGCGCTGGTGGCTGACGCCGCGGATGTCATAACCGGTCTTGCTGTTCGAAGCGCGACGTATTTCGTCGAATACCTCATCTGCCGAAGCGTAGCTGAAACCCTCCGTATAACCCATTTCACAGGCAATTCTGGCGATGATCTGCCAGTCTGCCATGGCTTCCCCGGGTGGCGTCACTGCTTGCTGCATCAGGGTCATGTTGCGTTCGGAGTTGATCATTACGCCTTCAGCCTCGGCCCATAAGGCACCGGGGAGGAGAATGTCGGCGTAGCAGTTGGTTTCGGTGTCGAGGAAGGCATCCTGGGTAATGACCAGCTCAGCCTGCTGCAGTGCCGCAATCACATTCTGGCGGTTGGCGACACTGGCCACGGGATTGGTGCAGATGATCCAGCATGCCTTGATTTTGCCGGCAGCCATTTGCTCGAACATGGCAACAGTGCCACCTACCGAGCGGGTATGCAGGGTGCCGGCTGGCACGCCCCAGAGTGCTTCGATGAATTCTCTGTCCTGTTCGGCCAGCACTGAGCGTTGACCTGGCAGCCCCGGCCCCATATAGCCCATTTCGCGGCCACCCATGGCATTGGGTTGGCCTGTCAGCGAAAACGGCCCGCTGCCCGGACGGCAGATGGTGCCTGTCGCCAGGTGCAGGTTGCAGATGGCATTGGTGTGCCAGGTGCCGTGCGTGCTTTGGTTCAGGCCCATGGTCCAGCAGCTCATCCAGTTCTTTGTGCTGCCTATCCATTCCGCAGCCTGGATAATGTCGTCTTCCGGGATGCCGGTGATAGCCGATACTTTCTCCGGCGTGTAGTCTTGCAGAAATGCAGGCATGGCTTCCCAGCCTTCAGTGAAACTGGCAATGAAGTCAGGATCAGTATGGCCATTCCTGTGCAGCAGGTGCAACAGGCCATTGAGTAATGCCATGTCGGTGCCCGGCCTGATCTGCATGAACAGGTGGGCCTTGTCGGCGGTGGTATTGCGGCGTGGGTCGACCACGATCAGCCTGGCGCCTGCCTTGACCCTGTCCATCAGACGCAGAAACAGGATGGGGTGGCAGTCTGCCATGTTGGCGCCAATGACGAAGAACAGGTCGGCCTGGTCGAAATCCTGGTAAGAGCCGGGAGGGCCGTCGGCACCTAGTGATAGTTTGTACCCACTACCAGCACTTGCCATACACAGGCGGGAATTTGACTCGATATTATTGCTGCCGATATAGCCCTTGATCAGCTTGTTGGCTAGGTATTGGGATTCAATCGACATTTGCCCCGAGACATATAATGCTACTGCATCCGGACCATGAGTGTCGATAATGGCACGCAGGCGGATTGCAGACTCCTTGATGGCGGTGTCGAGGCTGGTGCGCGATGGCTCCTCATTGCGTTGTTTGCGCATATAGGCGTGCTCCAGTCTCCCGGAATCCACCAATGCCTGTGCGCAGGTATTTCCCTTGGTGCACAGGCGTCCAAAGTTGGTAGGGTGTTCCTTGTCCCCGACTACCTTGATCACACGGTTATCCTTGACCTCCATGACAATACCGCAGCCGACACCGCAGTAAGGACAAACTGACTTTACTTTTGTCATGGTGGTCATCGGTTCTGGCTAGGCAGTGATGTTTAGCCAGACCATGCCGTCACGTAGCTGTACCGGGTAGGTATGCAACTGTGTTCCGGCATCTTCCACGCATGCACCTGTGCGCAGCTGGTAGTGATGTTTGTAGATGGGAGAGGCCACTACCGGTTCACCACCCAGGTCGCCGATAATGCCGCGCGACAATACATTGGCCCCGCTATGCGGGTCGTGATTGTCGATGGCATACAACACATCGTCATGCATGCGGAAAATCGCAATCTGCCGTCCATGCATGAGGGCGCAGACGCCAGTACTAGGCCAGATATCATCCAACGGGCAGATTGCCTGCCAGCTATCTGCATGTGGTACCGGCATGGACATTGGCATCTTGCCTGAGGTTGATAGGGTTGCTGTTTGTTGTAATTGGCTCATGTTGATACTCCGGTGATTAATCAACCAATGCCAGGATCTGGATGATTTTTGACTGCTGTTTTTCTGCTGGTGTGGCAGGACGCATCTGCTCGCGTTCCTGTACGAACACGATGTTGTTGTCACCTTCCGGGCTGTTGACGAAGCTGCGGAAACGCTTGCGCACTTCGGGATCGGTGACGGCGGTTTTCCATTCGTCCTGGTAGTTGTCCACCACATGCTGCATTTGCGCTTCCAGTTCGGCACCCAGGCCCAGCGAATCATGGATGACCACATTCTTGAGGTAATCCAGGCCGCCCTCGAGGTTGTCGCGCCATGTGCTGGTGCGTTGCAAGCGGTCGGCAGTGCGGATGTAGAACATGAGGAAGCGGTCTATCATCCTGAGCAAATCCTCTTTGCTGAGATCGCTTGCCAGCAACTCGGCATGGCGTGGCTTCATGCCGCCATTGCCACAGACGTAGAGGTTCCAGCCGTTTTCGGTGGCGATGACGCCCACGTCCTTGCCCTGGGCTTCTGCGCATTCGCGGGTGCATCCCGAGACGCCGAACTTGATCTTGTGCGGCGCGCGCAGGCCTTTGTAGCGGTTCTCCAGCTGTACGGCGAGGCCCACGCTGTCGTCCACGCCATAGCGGCACCAGGTGGAGCCGACGCAGCTTTTCACTGTACGCAGGGATTTGCCGTAAGCGTGGCCGGACTCGAAACCGGCAGCGATCAGCTCCTCCCAGATGTTGGGTAACTGCTCGACGCGGGCACCGAACATGTCCACGCGTGCGCCGCCAGTAACCTTGGTATAGAGACCATATTTCTTGGCAATCTGGCCGATGGCAATCAGGCCATCAGGAGTGACTTCACCGCCTGGCATGCGCGGTACGACGGAATAACTGCCATCCTTTTGGATATTGCCCAGGAAGTAGTCATTGGAATCCTGTAAGGAAGCCAGGCCTTTCTTGAGGATGAAATCGTTCCAGCAGGATGCCAGTATGCTGGCAGCCGTGGGTTTGCAGATATCGCACCCCAGGCCCTTGCCATGTTTGGACAACAACTCATCGAAAGACTTGATCTGCTCCACGCGAACCAGGTGGTAGAGCTCCTGGCGTGAGTAAGGGAAGTGTTCGCACAAGTGATTGTTCACTGCCATGCCATGCTTGAGCATCTCTGCTTTCATGACCTGCGTCACGAGCGGAACGCAGCCGCCGCAGGCTGTGCCTGCCTTGGTGCAGGCCTTGATCTCAGCAATGGTGCAGGAGCCGGCTGCCACGGCTGCGCCGATACTGCCTTTGGTCACGTTGTTGCATGAGCACAGCACAGCACTTTCCGGCAAGGCATCCGCGCCCAGGCCTGATTTCTCCTTGCCATCGCTGGAAGGTAGAATGAGGAACTCAGGGTTTTCCGGCAATGGCATGGCATTGACCGTCATTTGCTGCAGGGTGCCGTATTCGTCAGCATTGCCGATCAGCACGGCGCCCAGCAATTGCTTGCCATCCTCGCTGACGACAATCTTCTTGTAGACCTTGCGTACTTCATCCAGGTATTGATAACTGCGGCTGCCGTGGGTCTTGCCGTGCGCATCGCCTACACTTGCCACATCCACGCCCATGAGCTTGAGTTTTGTGCTCATGTCTGCACCCTGGAATGTGTTTGTGGTGTCGCCGAACAAATGAGCACATGTCACACGGGCCATGTCATAACCAGGGGCCACCAGGCCGAACATCTCGTCATTCCAGCTGGCACATTCGCCGATGGCATAGATGTCGTGATCGCTGGAACGGCATGAGTTATCAATCGCGATGCCGCCGCGCGCGCCGATGGCCAGGCCGGATTCACGTGCCAGTTCGTCACGCGGACGGATACCGGCAGAGAAGACGATCATGTCCGTTTCCAGCCAGGTTTCGTCAAAGAAGACCATGCGATGCCGTGCAGTGGCGCCATCGGTGATCGCCGTGGTGTTGCGGCTGGTGTGGACATGCACGCCCAGTTCCTCAATCTTGCTGCGTAATACCTGACCGCCAGCTTCATCCACCTGCATTGCCATCAGGCGTGGGGCAAACTCTACCACATGGGTTTCTAATCCCATGTCGCGTAGTGCCTTTGCGCATTCAAGGCCCAGCAGGCCGCCGCCAACCACAACACCGCTCTTGGCTTTGGTGCCTGCTGCCGTCATGGCTTCCAGGTCTTCTATGGTGCGGTAGACAAAGCAATTCTCACGATCGCGGCCAGCCACGCCGGGTACAAAAGGAACGGAGCCGGTTGCCAATACCAGTTTGTCGTAGTGCAACGCGTCGCCATCTGCCAGAATGACGAGGTGCTGTCTGCGGTCGATCATGCCAACCCGGGCATTCAGGCGCAGCTCCAGGCCAGGCCGGTCGTAGAATCCAGGCTCCACCAATGACAGATCTTCGGCTGTACTGCCGGAAAAGAAGCTTGAAAGGTGCACACGGTCATAAGCCGGGCGTGGTTCTTCACCCAATACGGTGATTTGTAGGTTTGCTGCAGCCAGGTCAGGGTGGCGTTTGACCAGTTCCTGCACGAAGTAGTGGCCTACCATACCGTTGCCTACTACTACAATGTGGGTGTTTGCATCCATTATCGTGTTTCCTGTGAAGTCAGAAGACGCATGCTTCTGTTCGTCATTGCCAAAAACAAAACGGCGCCCATTACTTGCGTAGCAGTTGCCCTGGGCAGTGCTGAACAAGTAATGGACGCCGTTGTCCGTGAAAGGATTGCCTGTCAGGGCGAATCCTTTATCTCAATGCTCACTTATAGGAAGAGAGCTGTTGTATGAATAAAAGCAACATGTGTGCCATTGTTGATTATTTATATAACATCATGAAAATAAAAAGATAATTATTTTTATAAGACTATTGAAACTCAGGATGTACAGAGTCTCCGCACTAAAACTGAACCGAGGCACAGAACCAGTGCAAGGCAGGAATCATGAATGTGTTGTATTGCGGTCAAGGGTGCCTGGTAAGGTTCATGATACGAGCAGCAGGTATAGCAATAGAAGGTTGATGAGCAATGAGCTGACGGCCATCCACTGCCATTGTTGCAGACCGGCGCGGGCAATCAGCGGCGTGCGCTGCATGGGCAGGATGGGTCGGGTTTCTCCCACCTCCAGTGCCAGCAACATTTCCTCTGCGGTTTCGAAACGTGATGCAGGATTGCGTGCGACCGCCCTGAGGATGATGTTTTCCAGCCATCCGGGAATATCAGGACGATAGCGTGTCGGAGGGACTGGATCGCCAAAGCGGGGATGCTGGAATGGCTCAATTTCGCCATAGGGATATTTGCGGGTCAGCAGGTAGTAGAGCGTGACGCCGGCTGCATAGATATCGCTCTGTACGCTGGATTCTGCATGTTCAAACAACTCCGGCGCCATGAAGCTCGGCGTTCCCGGATTGGGCATGGCTTCCTGGGTGGAAATGTGTCCGCTGGATGCAACGCCTAAATCCAGGATGCGCAGCCGTCCATCCTTGCCCATGTGCAGGTTGGCAGGCTTGATGTCGCGGTGCAGCACGTGCATGCGGTGCAGTGCGCCGATTCCACGCAGCATTTCCTGGCCGATGCGGGTGATGCCTGCTGTGGTGAAATGATGGCCGTGCTGCAGGCGTTGTTGCAGCGTTGCGCCTTCGTGCCAGCTCATGACGTAGTAGAGATGGCTGCGTGTGTCTGCGTCCAGTGGCAGTACTTGTGGTAGATATTGCGAACTGATGCGCTTGGCCAGCCATTCCTCATTGAGCAGGGCCGAGCAGCTTTGCGGGTCATTGGTCAGCAAGGGTTGCAGGGTTTTCAATGCCCACAATTGCCCGCTTTGTACGTGGCGAACCTTGTATACCAGGCTGGCGCGGGATTGGTGCAGTATCTCAATGATTTCAAACTGGTCGAGCGTCTCGCCAACCTTGAGTTTTGCCGGAGGCTTGAGTTGCCTGCTCCCGGCGAGAAAGTCAGTCAGTGTGTTCTCACTGACAGCATCTATTTCAATGATAATGGCAGTGGCGTTGTCGCTGCCGCCTGCCTGTAAGGATTCTCGCGTGAGAATGTCGGCAATTGCCTGCGGCGGCGCGTATTGTTGTAGCAATTGCTGTAATCGTGTCTCCGGCAGGGTGGCCCAGATACCATCAGTCATCAGGACATAGCGGTCACCCACCTGCAGTTGGCCTTCGGCATAATCCACGCTGAGTTGCTGGTCCAGCCCGACAGCGCGCTTCAATACATGGCGCATATCGGGCCTATCCCAGACATGGTCGGTAGTCAGGCATTCCAGCCTGCCGTTACGCAGGCGGTACAGCCTGCTGTCACCGACATGGGCTGAGTAATAGCGTTGGCCGCGCATGACGAGTAATGTCAGGGTAGTTGCCATGCCTGCCATTTCCCGATGCTGCATGGCTTGTGACAATACCCAGCGATTGGCGGCATTGAGCACCTTGTCCAGGGCCGCCGGGATTTCCCAGGTGTCTGGCGTGGCGTAATAGTCCGTCAACAGGCTGCGCACGGTCATCTCCGCTGCCTCACGCCCGCCCGCATTGCCGCTGACGCCATCAGCCACGGCGAAAATGGCCCCCTTGAGTTTCAGCGTGGCATGGTCTGGTGTGACCATGCTGGCAAAATCTTCATTGCGCTCACGCTGCCCGGTGACTGAACTTAACCCGGTACGAAATACCAATGCCATTCCGGTGTCCTTAAATCTTGGCACTTGTCACTGCTGCAGAGCCCCAGGTGGTGCGCCAGCGTTGCTTGACAAAGGTCAGTCCTACTAGGGCAATGACGGCCAGGATGGCAAACATGATGAGGCCAAACTGGTAGCTGCCCGTGAGCTGTTTGGAATAGCCCAGGCTGGAAGCCAGGTAGAAACCGCCAATGCCGCCTGCCATGCCGATGAGTCCAGTCATGACGCCTATTTCCTTGCGGAAACGTTGTGGCACAAGCTGGAATACTGCACCATTGCCCATGCCCATTGCCATCATGGCGCAGATCACGACCAGCAGGCCGCTCAACTGTGCCTTGAGACCCAGGCTGAGGATAAACAAGAAGCTGGCGGCAATGATATACATGACGCTCAATGTGCGGATGCCGCCGAGACGGTCAGCCAGGTTGCCGCCTATCGGGCGCACCAGTGAACCGGCAAATACGCAGGCCGCTGTGAAATATCCGGCATGCACGGCATCCAGGCCATACTGGTCATTGAAGTAGATCGTGAGTGAGGATGCCATGCCGACAAAGCCGCCAAATGTGACGCTATAAAAAAACATGAACCACCATGCATCCTTGTCCTTCAGCACGTTGAGGTATTCAACCAGGGACTTGGATGCGGGTGGGTTGGGTGCATCCTTTGCCAACAGGCTGTAAAGCACCAGGGTGATGACAAGTGGAATCAGGGCCAGGCCGAAGACATTGTTCCAGCCGAATGCCAGCGCCAGCCCCGGCGCGAACAATGCCGCCAATGCGGTGCCGGAATTGCCCGCACCAGCAATACCAAGGGCGGTACCCTGGTGCTCGGGCGGATACCAGCGTGAGGCAAGCGGCAGGGCTACAGCAAATGACGCGCCAGCAACACCCAGGAAGACACCAAGAACCAGGGCTTGCTGATAACTATGGATGCCATTTAGCCAGGCAAAGGCCAGGGCGGCAATGACGATGACCTGGCCTATGATGCCTGCTTTCTTGGGTTGTATCTGGTCGACCAGTATCCCCATGACCATACGCAGCAAGGCACCGGTCAGTACGGGAGTGGCGACCATCATGCCTTTCTGCGCCGGGGTCAACGCCAGATCACCGGCGATTTGTACCGCCAGTGGCCCGAGCAATACCCAGACCATGAAGCTGAGGTCGAAATAGAGGAATGCGGAAAATAGCGTGGGCTTGTGTCCTGCCTGCCAGAAGTTCTGTTTCATGATGGGTTCCTATGCAAATATCATGGATGTTGTATGGATGGTGGTGAGGCCTGTCAGGCTGCCATGGAGATGGATTGCAGCAGTTCGTTGCCATGGGCCAGCCGCACTACATCGCCAACAACGATGATGGCCGGGCTGGCAAGCCCTGCCTGCTGTACTGCCATAGGCAGATACTCCAGCGTACTGATCACGTGCTGCTGTTCCGGTAGCGAGCCACTCTGGATGGCGGCTACGGGTGTACTGGCATCCATGCCTGCTGCCCGCAATTCGCTGATGATGCTGGTCAAGTGTTTCATCCCCATATAGATCACCAGCGTGGTGCCGCTGGCTGCGAGGGCTCGCCATTGCTGGCTGTGATCATCATCCTGCAGGTGCCCGGTCACCAGGCTGACACCATGCGTATAAGAGCGGTGTGTCACGGGAATGCCCAAGGTGGCGGGAACTGCAATGCCGCTGGTGATGCCGGGTATGACCTCAACCTGGATTCCGGCCTGGCGTGCGGCCAGCATTTCCTCGCCGCCACGGCCGAACAGGAACGGATCACCGCCCTTGAGACGAGCGACTACCTGGCCTTGTTCGGCCAGGGCGACCATCATGCGGTTGATAAAATGCTGGGGGGTGGATTTGCAGCCGCCCCGCTTGCCCACCTCAATGACGCGAGCTTGAGGTGCATGCTGCAGGAGTTCACGATTGACCAGATCATCCAGCAACACTACATCGGCAGCAGCAAGTGCCCTGACTGCCTTGAGCGTGATGAGTTCGGCATCGCCCGGACCTGCGCCTATCAGATAAATTTTGCCTGTCATGATGATGATCCTTTGCAAATTAAAAGGTATACAAGGCGGTGAGCCAGATGCGTTCTAGATCGGGTTTGCGTGCAGTAGAAAGCGCAATACGGTCGCCTTCGCGGAACTTGGCGTACTCCACTTTCAGTGACAGCTGCTTGTTGAAACTCCAGCTGGCGGCGAGGTCGATTTCGTTGCCGTAGTGGTCGCCAGAACCGCCATTGAAGCGGGCAAAGTTTTCATCCGCGCGGAACACATGGAACTCACCCTGCAGACTAAGTTGTGGCAAAGGTTTGCCGCCGATGCTGAGGAAACTGTCTTTCATGCCCCAGACCGGTGTTACCAGGAAATGGTCGGCCCAGCCCTGGAACAGGTGATTGGTGCCAAAAGGAGTCTGGAAAGCGTATTGGCCGTGATTGCTCGACAGTGTTTCCTGGTCAATGCGCAGATACCAGCTCTGGAGCATGGCGCCAGCACCAATCCGTAGATAATGGGCATCAATGCGGGAATCACCGCCGGAATAATCCGTCTGTTTGGCGTATTCGGCGGTGTAGAGGAGTTTCCATTGGTCGTCCAGTGTGCGAGTCCCATCCAGCCGCAGGCCCAGGGTTTTGTTGGAAGCGTCAGCATTCGCGCCTAATCCGTTGGTGGCATTGAATCCCAGGTCATTGAAATTATTGAAATAGCCGTAGGCGGACAAGGTTTCACTGGGGGAAATGCTGTAAGTGGCATGGACAATATCCAGGTTGCCGCTGCGTTTGCGGTTATTGGTTTGCCGAACTCGCTCGAAATGGGCGAAATAAAGGCTGGTATCGGGCAGGCTCTTATTTTCAATGGCGATGCCGTCAAATACCTGCATGAGCTGGCGGAACTCGATATTGCCGATGAAGCGCACGTTATCCAGCTTGACCGACTGTCTTCCCAGACGGATGCTGGTATCCTTGATGCCATTCCAATCAAGGTAGAGTTGATTGATGTCTGTGGAGTCAGGGTCAGCAATGGCCGGGTAGTTGGCCATGCCGGGTTGTGAGACTCCCTTGTCCATATCATTGTAGTCATCAACCAGCTTGGCAACATTGATCAACTGGACACCAAGGCTGAAATGATGGAAGTCTGCAGTCTGCCATCCGATCAGGGTGCGCAAGGTGAAGGCATCGGCATTTTCGCTGCGGTTATCCTGTTCAGCGTGCTCATAACGCAGGCGTAGGCTGCTCATGTTCTTGCCAGTCTTGATGGCATCAAGCAGGCTGAAATCCGCCTGGTTTTCCTCTGCTGCCTGTGCCCCTGAAACTGCAGCAGCCAGCAGTATGCCCAGACAGGCTTGACGTGCGCGAAATCTCGCATTACCTTTCATTCGTTGCTCCTTTGCTATGGAAGTGACATTGCAGTACCGGCCCGTCCTGCCCGACGGGCCTTCTTTTTTCAGGAGCTAGGCGTTTTGTCCTGTTTCCCCAGTGACAGGCGAAGCGCCAAAACAAAAAGGCGTCCTGATGACAGACCATGTGTTGTCTGTCATCAGGACGCCTTTGTCCCCGGTCTTCAAACTCTGTACTGCACGGTAGCGACCATCATTGGCTGCCACTGCTTACTCAGGTGTTAGCAAGTGCTGTGCCAGGAGAAGTGAATTTCAGGAGCTGTTTGTTTCATAAGGATATTTATCCGCAACCGGGATATTGGTTGGATTTGGAACATTGTGCCGGATTGCACCACTGGAGTGCGGGTGCACCACGCTTATAGCCCATCAAACCAGGGAGTGCCTGGCCAGGATGTTGTTGGCCACATCAATGATTTTGCGATTCTGTTCCATGGCTGTGCTGCGCAGGATTTTATAAGCCTCTACCTCGCTGATGCCGCGCTGACTCATGAGCAGGCCCTTGGCGCGTTCAATCTGTTTTCTCTCTGCCAGTGCCTGCTTGGTTTCAGCCAGTTCATTCTCAATCTCGGCGATCTGCTGTGATTGTTGTTGCAATAGCGAGACGATGGATTCCATCGGGTAGGAATGCTGCTTGTCATGTGCCAGAAAGGTATAGGCATTCTCCACCGGGATGGAGAGGTTGAAGAAGGTGCTGTCCAGCGCAGTAGGCTGCTTGGCTGGCTGGCGTTGTGTTTTTTGCAGGTACTGGCGGGTCTTTGCCAGATCGTTCTTGGCATCGTTGATCAGCGTTTCCAGCATGTCATGCATGTCCTTGATCAGCCAGCACTGCATCTGCCACATTTCGCTGAGTCGCTGGCTGCAAAGTTCGAACCATTCATATCCATCATGTATTTTCACGCTCTGCCCATCCTGGGCATGGGTGAGCTTGTGACGATATTGCTGGTATCTATGCTGGGTGCTGGCACCCATGGCAGCTGTCCAGGCCTTGTGCAATGCTTTGCCGCCGAATTGGCAGAACAGTTCGAAATGCCTGTCCTGCAGGACAATCAGTTCCAGCAGCTTTTGCTGGTGTTCCTGTTGTACCTGGCCTGAACCAAACATATAAGAGCCTACGGCACGCTCCTGCCCGGCAAATTCCTTGCCCTGCACCAGGTTGTAAAGCGCGAGCAGGGAAGTGGATATCCTGCTGTTGACGGCATTGTCAGTAATGTCAAAGATCAGCGAGATCAGGCTGCCGATAAAGCGGTTGAATGATGCAATACAATCAGGAAACGAAATCTTGTGCAGGGTGATCTGGTGGCGCAGCGCCGTCATCTGGTCGAACCCCAGCAGTATCCATGAAACCAGGGTCAGCTGCTTGGCATCGACCAGGTTGTTCTGGTCCAGGTGGCGTTGTAATGCCTCGCGGAATTTCAGTTCTGCATCCTGGTTCTGCTCAATGATGTCGCTGCGCTCGTTGCCGAAACGCTGGCCTGATGAAGCCAGGTAAAGGCAGCTGGCGCCCCGCTCGGCCTGGATCTGGTGAATGAGCAGGCCGATAGTATCGACAAATGCAGTGCATATCGATAATTGCTCGAGCTCTTCGATGTGGCGCATCTTGGCCAGGATAATGGTGTGGTCGGGAGAAATATCTTTCATAATCTAATTCGCTAGCAAAAATCATGCGCAACCGCATGGCGGATGCTGATTCAGTGATGATGGGCCAGCCATGATGTCAATGGCGAGACAGGAAATGAGGGGGAGGCCAGGGTGTTATTGCATATGGCCTCAGGAACGTTGGATGATGTATAGCAGGATAATGACCAGCAGCAGTAATAGCAGGCTGGTGGTTTTCCAGAACAGGAGAGGGTTCTTCTCCAGCAGGCCGCCCTGGTGCCGGTTGAGGAATTTCCGGTTGGGATGCCTCAGGTCATGGATGAATTCCGACAAGGCAGGGTAGCGCTTTTCCGCTTCCAGGTGAACGGCTTTTGCCAGCGCATCATCTATCCAGGATGGAATGTTTTCGTGCCGATGAATGGCAGAAATATAGGGTAGGCGCTGTAGTTGCGCCCCGGTCTTGATCCTGGCGACCTGGGCACCGTAAGGCAGTTTCCCAGTCAACATCTGGTAGGCAATGACGCCCAGTGAAAATTGGTCTGAAAGTGGCGAGCCGGCACCTGCGAGAAAATATTCGGGCGCCATGTACTGAATGGTGCCTGGGACGGGAGAAATCTCCGTGAAATCACATTCCTCCAGACCTGCGACCCAGACAGAGCCGAAATCGACGATTTTGACGATGCCATGGCGGTCTATCATGATATTTTCCGGACGCAGGTCCTGATGAAGCATCTCAGCGCGGTGAAAGGCCTGCAGGCCCTTGGCAACCTGTTCAATGATGCCACGCACTGTTTCCAGGTCTGGTCTGGGATTGTCCCTCATCCATTGCGCCAGAGTGATGCCTTCAATGAACTCCATGGCGACGTAGATATACTGCGGTTTCCGTTGGCGCTGACATGGTTTCAGCACGTGGGCGTGGTTGATACGCCGCGCTACCCATTCTTCTAGTGCGAAGCGGTTCAATTGCGCCACATCTGCGCTCAGGTCAGTCGATGGTGTCTTGAGCGCCACCTGCTGACCAGAATCATTGTCTATTGCCAGGTAGAGGTGGCTGCGATGGCTGTGATGCAGCTCCCGGACAATATGGTATCCGTCAAATTCCATCCGCGCTTCCAGCATAGGCGGGGCAGGCAGGATGGAAGATGGCAGGAACGGGCGGGGTTGACGATGATCCAGATGGTCAATCCTGACAATCTGTAGCGTCAGGTTATCCTGGCTGCCGCGTTCAAGGGCTGCTGCCACGATCTGCTGCGCGGCGGCATCAAGATCATGCGTGTTGGCGGCAATGGCAGCGGAGATGCATTGCGCGTCCATATATTCGTACACGCCGTCCGAAGCCAGCAGGAAAATATCTCCCTCTTCAACCGGCATGGACAGGTAGTCGATCTCGATTTGCGGGCCTATGCCCAGTGCCCGGCTCAGGTAGCTCTGCGCAGTATGGATGCTGACTCTGTGATCTTCGGTCAGTTGTTCGAGCGATTGGCCGCTGAGCCTGTAGATGCGCGTGTCTCCGACATGAAAGAGGTGCACCTGGCTGGACTTGATCACCAAGGCGCTGAGGGTGCAGACATAGCCCTTATCCTGGTCATAGCGGTACTGGCTGCTCCTGGTCTGGGCATATAACCAGGCATTGATCGCACTCAGCACGCATTGCACGGCGTGCTTGACGCTCCACGCATCGGATGTGCAGTAATAATCGCTCAGCAGGTTCCTGACTGCCGATTCACTGGCAACCTGGCTGACAGTGCTGCTGCTGATGCCGTCAGCCAGCGCCACCAAGATGCCTTTGGTGGTGAGCTGATGACCTTGTGGTACACAGGCGCCATGGAAGTCCTGGTTGATGTCCTTGTGTCCCCGGTCTGAATGCTGGCCGATGGAAATAGTGAGTGGATTGCTCATACTTGTATCAGGGTGTAACCATGGTGGAGGAAGCCACCATGGCTCGATTGAGAATCAACCAATCTTACGTTTTGGTGCTGTCCTGACGTGGGTGGAATACAGAGTCAGCCCGGTGAATGCCAAGCCTCCGACCAGGTTGCCCAGCACCACAGGCAGTTCGTTCCAGATCAGGTAATCCATGATGGAGAAATTGCCACCCATGATCAGGGCGGAAGGGAAGAGGAACATATTGACGATGGAGTGCTCGAAGCCCATGGCGAAAAACACCATGACCGGCATCCACATCGCGATGACCTTGCCGGATACGTTGGTGGAAATCATGGCGCCGACTACGCCGGTGGATACCATCCAGTTGCACATGACGGCGCGGATGAAGACGGTCAGCATGCCAGCAGCTCCAAACTCGGCATAGCCCAGCGTGCGTTTTTCACCTATGCCGGCGATGATGGTGCCTATTTTGTCTGGTTCAGTTGCAAAACCAAAGGTAAAGACGATGGCCATGAAAATCGCGACGGTGAATGCACCGAGGAAGTTACCGGCAAATACCAGCCCCCAGTTGCGCAGCACACCTTTGATGGTGACACCAGGACGTTTATCAATCAGGGCAAGGGGGGTGAGGACAAATACGCCGGTCAACAGGTCGAAACCCAGCAGGTAGAGCATGACGAATCCGACCGGGAAAAGAATGGCGCCGATCAGCGGATAGCCGGTCTGCACGGATGCTGTCACGGCAAAGACAGCTGCCAATGCCAGGATGGCGCCGGCCATATAGGCCCGGATCAGGGTATCCCGGGTCGACATGAATATCTTGGATTCGCCGGCATCGACCATTTTGGTCACGAACTCTGAAGGTAGAAGATAAGCCATACATTGCACCTCAATTTAACAATAAAAAAGCGCCCGCTTCAGGTAACCATTGGCAGGTACCTGAAGTGGACGCCGTTGTCCCGATAATCAATTTTTTGGGGAAGATAGCGCTATGTTGGGATGCCGGTGCCACTCATGGCCTGATCCCAGATAGTGCATTCATGAATTCATGCAGCAAAAAATATGCCGGGTTGATAAAAAGTATGCAGGGTTGAATAGTGCAGCAGGCATGATGGTCTCTGGTTATGACAGCAACGCTGTGTGCAGGCAGGCGTAGCAAGAGCATGACGGATGAGTCTTCACCGTTATGTTCCATGTGCGGTTGTTGCTCGTGCTTGCCTGGCCGTGTTCAGGCGTTGATTGCACGGTTGTAGTGCAGTTGAGTAGAAATCCGCTTTATCGCGGTGCATGGTTATGGCTGGATATCCAGTTGCAGTTTGGCAAGACGGCTATAAAGGCCCGATTGCTGCCGTAACTCACTCGGTGTCCCGGTCTCGATGATGCGTCCATGTTCCAGTACCACGATGCGATCAGCATCCTGGATAGTGGCGAGACGGTGGGCAATTACCAGGGTGGTCCTGCCGTGCATGACTGAGTTCAAGCCCTGCTGAACCAGAATTTCCGATTCCGCATCCAGGGCGCTTGTCGCTTCATCCAGCAGCAGGATGGGTGCATCCTTGAGCATGGCGCGGGCAATGGCAATACGCTGGCGCTGGCCGCCGGAAAGACGGGTGCCTCGCTCTCCGAGGAAGGTATCGTAGCCTTGTGGCAAGGCCTGGATAAAATCATCGGCATAGGCCGCCCTGGCGGCTTGTCTGACTTCATCGTCACTGGCATTTGGTTTGCCATAACGGATATTTTCCAGTGCGCTGCTGGAGAAAATCACTGGGTCTTGCGGCACCAGTGCCATCATGCTGCGCAAGTCCTGCAATCTCAATGAACGTATGTCCCGGTCATTGAAGTGGATTGTCCCATGGTGGAGATCATAGAAACGCAACAGCAGTTGGAATAAGGTGGATTTTCCTGCGCCAGAAGGACCGACCAGGGCAATGGTTTCTCCCGGCTGGATTTGCAGGGATATATTGTTCAATGCAGGCTGGTCTGGCTTTGATGGATAGTAAAAGCTTACTTCACTCAGCGTGATGCTTACCTGATCGAGCTGCGGTAGTGTTTCCGGCTGTTGTGGATTTTCAATGGCTGGTTGTGCATCAAGTAGTTCCAGCAGGCGCCCGGTGGCACCGGCTGCGCGCATGATATCACCCCAGACTTCGGCCAGTGTACTGACACTGCCAGCTACCAGGGCTGCATAAAGGATGAAGGAAGCCAATTGTCCGCCTGATAGTTCTCCACTGCCAACCTGGCGGGCGCCGATCCACAGGACAAATACAATTGCACCACTGATGCCTGCAATGACAACAGCTGCCAACGCAGCCCGCACGCGGGTACGACGGATTGCCGTGTTGAAACTGACCTCCACGCTGTGGCGGAAGCGATTGGTTTCCCGGTTTTCCTGTCCATAGGATTGTACTGTAGGCATGGCGTTGAGGATTTCCCCAGCCATGGCTGAGCTGTCGGCAATCCGGTCCTGCGATTCGCGTGAGAGGTGTTTTACCTTGCGCCCAATCAGCATGACCGGCAGGGTGACCAGCAACATGAGCCCGAGGTTGAGTGAGAATAAATACCAGCTGGTCAGTGCCAGCATGACCATGCCGCCGATGAGCTGTATCAGGCTGCGCAATCCCATGGAAACTGAACTGCCGATCACAGTCTGGATCAGGGTGGTATCGGTGGTCAGGCGTGATAGAACCTCGCCGGTTTGCAGGGTTTCAAAGAACTGTGGTGACTGTGTCAGCACGCGTTGATAGACCAGGCTGCGTAAATCTGCAGTGACGCGTTCACCTACCCATGACACCGTGTAATAGCGACAGGCGACTGCCAACGCCCAGAAGGCAGCGAGTCCAGTCAATAACAGGAAATGCCGGCTGAGGCTGGATTCAATATGCGTGCTGGAAGTGTCGGAACCAAACCCCAGATCTATCAGGTCGCGGAATGCCAGGGGCACCAGCAGCAATGTGAGGGAGGCGGCACATAACAGGAAAAAGGCCAGCAGGATCTGCCAGCGATATGGTCGCAGCAACGGCCATAGCTGATGCAGAAGCACTGTGGGCTTGTTTGGTGTTATGGGCTGCAGGGCGGTATTCCTGATTATCCGGTAATTCGATGATTATACTGCCACCTGCTATTGCATAGGTGTGGTCAACGCCCCTTGCCACTCATGGAACCACGATTGAAGTCTTTGTCACCAGGCGGAATGCAGCGGCCAACGCCGAATACGCCTCCCTGAGTGCCGGGAGGGCAGCCCTGGTTTTCAGGATATTGCTTGGCAATCTTGTCTGCCTCGGCTTTTTTTACTTGATCCACATACTCCCACTTGCCGTTCGGGTGTAACAGTATCTTGTCCCCGTTTGCCGTTGTGGTTTCAATCGCTTGCGCCGGGTCGGGAGCTGCCTCTGCGGACAGGCTCAATGCCAGTAGCGCCAGGAACAGGCTGGTACAGAGTAATTTCATGTTGATCCTTCAAAAGAATGAGTGCGGATGAAAATACTAGCAATAACCATACCGGCTGATTTACCTAGTCCGTGGGTTTGGTTTTATACTGACGGGCATTATTTGATATGCATCATAAACCTAAATGAATAAAACACTGCAATATCTGATCTGGTTCCTGGTCGCTGTTATCGGTGCTTCTGCGGTTGGTGGCATTGCGCTGCATCGCGGAGAAAGCATTAATGCACTCTGGTTTGTCGCAGCGGCTGTGTGTGTATTTGCCATTGCCTACCGTTTTTATGCTGCCTGGATTGCGGCTAAAGTATTGATGGTGGATGCCAGCCGGGCCACTCCGGCAGAGCGGCTGGATAATGGTCGTGATTATGTACCCACTAACAAGTGGGTGGTGTTCGGACACCATTTTGCTGCAATTGCAGGCCCTGGCCCGCTGGTAGGCCCTACGCTGGCGGCGCAATTCGGCTATCTACCCGGTACGTTATGGATATTGGTCGGTGCCGTATTGGGTGGTGCAGTACAGGATATGGTGACCTTGTTCCTTTCCACACGGCGCAATGGTCGCAGCCTGGGGCAGATGGCACGGGATGAACTGGGGCCGGTAGGGGGATTTGCAGCATTGATCGGTACGTTCACCATTATGGTGATCCTGATTGCTGTACTGGGGCTGGTTGTAGTCAATGCCATGAAACATAGCGCATGGGCGACATCGACCGTGGCTGCCACAATACCGATCGCTATGATAGTGGGTATTTACATGCGTCACTTACGGCCAGGCCGCGTGCTGGAAGCTTCGGTGCTAGGAGTGATATTGCTGCTGCTCTCGGTGTTCGGTGGTGGGTATATCGATCATCATCCTTACCTGAGCAGCCTGTTCAACCATGATGGGCTGACGCTCGCCTGGTGGGTGATTGCCTACGGCTTTGCCGCCGCCATCCTGCCGGTCTGGCTGTTGCTGGCGCCACGCGACTATCTTTCCACCTTCATGAAACTGGGTACCATTTTCCTGCTGGCAGTAGCCATTATCCTGCTGCAACCCGAGGTGAAGATGCCGGCGTTGACCCAGTTCATTGATGGAACCGGGCCAATTTTTGGTGGAAGTCTATTCCCATTCGTTTTCATTACTATTGCCTGCGGCGCTGTATCCGGCTTCCATGCCCTGATTGCATCCGGCACGACACCCAAGTTGATTGCCAATGAATCTGATATCCGCATGATCGGATATGGTGCCATGTTGCTGGAATCATTTGTCGCGGTGATGGCGATGATTGCCGCGACAGTGCTTGATCCCGGCGTATTTTTTGCCATCAACAGCCCGGCGGGTGTGGTAGGCAAGGAGGCAGCTGATGCTGTGGCCACCATTACAAGTTGGGGTTTCCCTGTGACTGTTGAACAGATGGAGCTCCTTGCGCAACAGATGGGGGAGGCTACCCTGTTTGCGCGTACCGGCGGGGCTCCGTCGCTGGCTGTCGGCATGGCGAGTATTTTTGGCAGTGCTTTCGGACAGCACCTGCTGGCATTGTGGTATCACTTTGCCATCATGTTCGAAGCGATTTTCATCCTGACAACCCTGGATGCAGGTACCCGTGTAGGCCGCTTCATGTTGCAGGACATGCTGGGTAATTTCTGGCCCAGCATGGGCCGGACTTCCTGGTATCCCTCGGTATTGCTGACCAGCGCCATTGTCGTGGCCGGTTGGGGATATTTCCTCTATATCGGTGTGATCGACCCTAATGGCGGCGTCAATATTCTCTGGCCGTTGTTCGGGATTTCCAACCAGTTGCTGGCAGCTATTGCGTTGTCAGTGGGTACTGGCATCCTGATCAAGTCCGGGCGGCTCAAGCATGTCTGGGTGACGTTATTGCCATTGAGCTGGCTGGTGATCGTGACGAGCACGGCCGCATGGGAGAAAATTACCAGCACTGATGTACGCGTGGGTTTCCTCGCGGCTGCCAATGATATGTCAGCCAAGCTTGCAGCAGGCGTTCTGCCTCCGGAGAAGGCGGCGGTGGCACCGCAACTGATCTTTAACCAGCAGCTGGATGCGGTATTGACCCTGTTCTTTGTCGTAGTGCTCTGGATTGTGATCCTGGATATGTTGCGCGTGAGTTATCGCAGCCTGGCTGGCAAGCCGGTCAGGCCTTCGGTGGAAACGCCTCATGTGCAGACTGCACTGGATTCTTCATGGGTGCGTGACTGATGCTGTCATCCTTGCGACAGTATCTGGGACGCTGCTGGCGATTTCTGCGTCAGGTATCAGGTGATGATGCCTATGAACGTTACTTACAATGCTATGGGAAAAACCAGGTCGCGCACCAGCACCAGCAGCCTCCCTTGTCGCGCGAGGAGTTCTTTCAGCTGTGGCAGCAGGAAAAATGGGATGGCGTGAAGCGCTGTTGCTGACCTGCGTGGTGGTGTCAATCCTGTGACGGTTCTTCCAGCATCTCGCAAGCCAGTGCACCCAGGTGACGTACTGCCTGTTCGATTGCCAGGGTCCAGAGATGGCTGAAATTCAGGCGGATATAATGCGTCAGGTCTTTCCTGCGCGAGAATATCGTTCCCGGAGCAACCGTAATGCCATTATCAATCGCAGCACGATACAGGTTCAGGGCGTCCAGTTGCTGTGGCAGTTGTACCCATATGACATAACCGCCCTTGGGTACTGAAAGCTGTGTTCCTGCAGGGAAGCTTTCCTCGATTACATTGCGGATCAGGACATATTGCGAACGCAGGGTATGCCGCAATTGTTTGAGGTGCTGATCGAAACTGTCGCGTTGCATGAACTTGGCAATGGCAATCTGCGGGGCGGATGGCAGGGACAGGCTGTTGAGGAACATGAGGCGCTCCACTTCCTGGCGGTAGCGTCCGGCTGCTGTCCAACCCACCCGATAGCCAGGCGCCAGGGATTTGGAAAATGACGAGCAATGCAGTACCAGGCCATGATGATCAAATGCCTTGGCTGGCTTGGGAGGCAACTCACTGAAATAGAGCTCGCTGTAAACATCATCCTCGATCAAGGGAATCTGTTGTTCAGCAAGCAGGCTGACCAGGGCCTGTTTTTTTTCATCCGGCATGACAAAGCCCAGCGGATTCTGGAAATTGCTTGTGAGCACTACGGCAGCAATGCGCGACTGTGCGATTGTCGTGCGCAAGGCATCCAGGTCTATGCCGGAATCAGGATCAGTGCGTAGTTCCGCTACCTGCATGCCCAATCTTTCCACGGTGTGGGCCAGTGCATAGTAGCCCGGCGATTCCAGTGCAATCATATCCCCGGGTTTGGCAACAGCCTGCAGGCAAAGCGTGATGGCTTCTGTTGCGCCGTGGGTGATGACAATGTCATCAGGCGAAATATCCAGGTCGTGCACGAGATAGCGCCGGGCAATCTGCTGGCGCAGCATTTCATTGCCGGGTGGCAGCTCGCTCAATATGCCCCATTCCCCCTCATTATCAGTCAGGGCTTTCTCATATTGGTGAATTTTCTTGAGCGGGAACAGCTGAGGGTCAGGGAATGGGGAGCCCAGTGGTACTGTGCCGAATTCACGGATGGATTTCAGAGTTGTAAGTACTAACTTGCTTGTGTCAACCTCGGAGAGGTTGATGTCCTTGGCTAGTGGCGATCCACGTTGCTTCTGGCGTTTGCGTGGTGTGACGTAGTAGCCCGATTGAGGGTGGCTGCTGATGATGCCTTCCTGTTCCAGCAGCAGGTAGGCCCGCAAGACGGTGCTGATGCTGAGGTTGTATTTCTGGCTGGCCTGACGTACAGAGAATATCTTGTCACCGGGTCGCAATACGCCTTCATCTATCATCGCGCGTATGCGCGCAGCAAACGAGACATAAAGCTTCATGGGCCATCAGGATTGAGTCAGCGACGGCTGTCATTGTACTCCAGCCAGGTTCAAGCGCGATGGTGTTTTGCGCAAGAGAAAATGCTGTACCTGACTAGTCGACCTGTAGGGCGCGGGAAATTTCTTCACCGCTGGCTGTCAGGCTTGCGACTAGTCGTTCCTTATGGGTGGCAACGGTGACCAGTTCCTGTTCGCTCAATGCGGTCATGAGGCGTTGCAATGTGCTCATGCGGATGCCGAGACGTTTGCAGATGACGGCAAGGGACACCTGCGCACGGCCTTCTTCATGTTCGGCATGCAGCAGCTCAAGGATACCCAGCATCAGCACCGCACTCTGATCAAGCTGTGCGTGATCAGAGGCAAAGTCACCCGATTCTTGATTGACGTTATCCTGATCAAGCAGCATGAGATACCTTAGTATCAGTGACTTTTTCGATAATCACAGGAATGGATTTGGATGTGGGTGTGTGTGAAAGATCTGCCACACTTTCCAATGGCACCAGATTGTTGGTTTCCGGATAGTAGCCGCTCAGGCAGCCTTGCGGAATATCGTAGGAAACAACCAGGAAATTGTCGGCACGACGAGTAATACCATCCTGCCAGACGCTGACCAGGTTGATCCAGTCGCCAGCTTTGAGTCCCATGCGTTTGATGTCTTCCGGGTTCATGAATATCACGCGGCGCTGGCCGAACACGCCACGGTAACGGTCATCCATGCCGTAGATAGTAGTGTTGTACTGGTCATGCGAGCGTGTGGTCATGAGGACGAACATCTGGTCACCATATTGCTCACGTGCCTGGTGGATAGGAGAGTTGCGCGGGATGTCATGTACCGTGAACTCGGCCTTGCCGGAGGCTGTTGCCCAGACGCGATCACTGGAAGGAACCGGCATGCGGAAACCACCCGGATGCTTGATGCGCTCGTTGTAATCCTTGAACAGTGCCGGCATGGTCTGCTCAATCACATCACGGATCTTGCTGTAATCCTTGATATATTCCAGCCACGGAGTCTTGCTGTTCTTGAGGGCAGCATGGGCCATACGCGCTACGATGGCCGGCTCAGACAACAAATGCGGAGACGCTGGCTTGTTCATGCCGAAGGAAATATGCACCATGCTCATGGAATCTTCCACTGTCACACCTTGGGCGCCGGTTTCCTGCTGGTCGATCTCGGTACGACCCAGGCATGGCAGGATCAATGCCTCCTTGCCGTGCACCAGATGGCTGCGGTTGAGCTTGGTGGTGACGTGGGCTGTCAGGTCGCAGTTGCGCAAGCCTTCCCAGGTACGGTCAGTGTCAGGGGTGGCGATGGAGAAATTGCCGCCGAGGCCGAAGAAGAATTTGCCCTTGCCATCAATCATGGCCTGAATGGCGGCAACTGCATCATAGCCTGGTTCTTTGGGAACCTGGATGTCAAATACACGCTCCAGGCTTTCCAGGAATGCCAGTGGCATCTTTTCATAAATGCCGACCGTGCGGTTGCCTTGCACGTTGCTATGTCCGCGTACCGGGCAGAGGCCTGCGCCTTCTTTGCCAATATTGCCGCGTAGCAGCATCAGGTTGACCATGGTCTTGATGGTGGCAACACCATGTTTATGCTGGGTAATGCCCATGCCCCAGGTGGCAATGACGCGATCACCGGTAGCGTAAATGCGTGCCACTTCTTCAATCTGCTCCAGCGGTACGCCGGATTCTTCAACAATCAGGTCCCAGCTTTCACGGCGGGCATCTTCTGCAATGGCCTCGAAACCATTGGTATGTTGCTGGATAAAGTCGAGGTCGACTACGCGCTCTGTGCCATTCTTGATGGCTTCATCGTCCCACAGGATCACGAACTTGATCATGCCCTTGACCAGTGCCAGGTCACCGCCCAGCTTGGGTTGGATGAACATGTCGCTGATCTTGCTGCCCTTGAATGACAGCATGTCGAATGGACTCTGCGGATCGGCAAAGCGCTCCAGTCCGCGCTCCTTCAATGGATTGATCGCCACGATACGAGCACCGCGCTTGGATGCTTCACGCAACTCACCCAGCATACGTGGATGGTTGGTGGCAGGGTTCTGGCCGAAAATCAGCAAGGTATCGGCATGCTCGAAATCATGCAGGGTGACCGAACCTTTACCGACACCTACGGTAGGCGGCAGGGCCATACTGGTGGATTCATGGCAGAGATTGGAGCAATCCGGGAAGTTGTTGGTGCCGAATTCACGTACGAACAATTGATAGAGGAAAGCAGCTTCATTACTTGCGCGGCCAGAAGTATAGAAAATCGCTTCATTGGGGTCGGCCAGTGCATTCAGGTGTTGCGCCATCAGTTCAAATGCCCCGTCCCAGGAGATGACTTCATATTTGTCAGTCGCCGGGTTGTAGCGCATGGGGTGGGTCAGGCGGCCTTCATTCTCCAGGTCGAAATCGCTCCACTCCATCAGCTCCGTGACTGTGTGTTTGGCAAAGAACTCAGGCGGCACACGCTTGGCTGTAGCTTCTGCTGCTACTGCCTTGACGCCGTTCTCACAGAATTCGAATGTGGAAGTGTGCTCCTTGTCTGGCCAGGCGCAACCAGGGCAGTCAAAGCCATCAGGCTGGTTTTGTGATAACAGCGTAGTGATGCCCTTGACGGGAATTTTCTGCAAGGCAAGTTGTGCTGCGACTTGCTTCAACGCTCCCCAGCCAGCGGCAGGGTGATGGTAAGGCTTGATGGCTGCTTTTGATTGCGACATAAGTTCTACTGTTTCCTGAAATCCGGACTGGCGTACTTGCTTGTATGCCAGCCAATAAATGCACAATGACGACTACAGCAATCGTAAGGGCACAAACGGTTGGAAACCAGACACAGAAGCAGGGGAATTTTTAGGGTACAGTTGTCGGAAGTGTATGGCGGCAGTGAAAATGGGCTGGGGTTGTTTCACTTCAAAAAGACAGGAGTGCCACCGCCATACTGGTTGTCAGCAGGAGTGATGCAGTCAGTTTTTTGAGCGGCGTAAACTCACTGCCAGCAGCCATACTCCCGCAATGATCATAGGCAGACTCAGCCACTGCCCCATGCTCAGGCCCAGCGACAGCAGGCCAAGGAAACTGTCTGGCTCGCGCGTGAATTCCACCAGGAAGCGGAAAGTGCCATAACCAATCAGGAACAGAGCGGAAACTGTACCTCTTGCGCGTGGTTTGCTGGAGTACCACCAGAGTATGATGAACAATACAACGCCTTCAAGCAGGAACTCGTAAAGCTGGGATGGGTGGCGGGCAATGTTATCCACTTGTGGAAACACCATGGCCCAGGGCATATCGCTGGCACGGCCCCAGAGTTCGCCATTGATGAAGTTACCCATACGGCCGGCACCCAGGCCGACAGGAACCAGGGGGGCAACGAAATCCATGATGCCGAAGAAGGTGAGGCCGCGTTTTTTTGCGAATAGCCACATGGCAGCCATGACGCCGATGAAGCCGCCGTGGAAGGACATGCCGCCTTGCCAGAGGAACAGGACTTCATGGGGGTGCGCAAGATAGTATTCATGCTGGTAGAACAGGGCGTAGCCCAGCCTGCCGCCAATAATGACGCCGAGTGCTCCGTAGAACAGGGCGTCGTCCAGCATTTTCATGTCCCAGCCATGCCAGGGCTGGTGGGCAATGCGCCAGCGGCCCAGCCAGAGAAAGGCCAGGAAGCCGGTCAGGTACATCAGGCCATACCAATGGATACCAAATGAACCCAGGTGAATGGCAACTGGATCAAATTGTGGATGAACAAGCATTGGGATTGGCCTTAGGATTGGAGTAAAATTACCTAATTATACGTTCAGTTTAGGGTTTTTATGCCGCAATATCGCTCCAGAACTTCCACCCATGGCCGCAATATGGCTGGCGCACGTGCGCTCTGGCGTGCCACCGGGATGAAGGAAGATGATTTCCAGAAACCAATCATTGCCATTGCCAACTCGTTTACGCAGTTTGTACCGGGCCATGTGCACCTCAAGGATCTGGGACAGTTGGTGGCGCGTGAAATCGAGCGCGCTGGTGGTGTAGCCAAGGAGTTCAATACTATCGCCGTGGATGATGGTATCGCCATGGGGCATAGTGGCATGCTCTACAGCCTGCCAAGCCGCGACCTGATTGCGGATGCTGTGGAATATATGGTCAGTGCGCACTGTGCAGATGCGCTGGTCTGTATTTCCAACTGCGACAAGATTACTCCAGGCATGCTGATGGCTGCGTTGCGCCTGAATATCCCGGTGGTCTTTGTTTCCGGTGGCCCGATGGAGGCTGGCAAGGTCAATTGGCAAGGCAATGTGCACAAGCTGGATCTGGTGGATGCCATGGTGGCAGCCGCGGACAGCAATATTTCAGATGAGGAATCCGAGGCGATTGAGCGTTCCGCCTGCCCGACCTGCGGTTCCTGTTCCGGCATGTTTACTGCCAATTCCATGAACTGCCTGACTGAGGCGCTAGGCTTGAGCCTGCCTGGTAATGGATCCACCTTGGCCACGCATGCTGCACGCAAGGAACTGTTCCTCAAGGCAGGGCGACTGATTGTGGAAATCACCAAACGCTATTATGAACAGGATGACGAGAGCGTGTTGCCGCGCAGCATCGCCAACCTGCATGCGTTCGAGAATGCCATGAGCCTGGATGTGGCCATGGGGGGCTCCACCAATACGGTATTGCATTTGCTGGCAGCTGCGCACGAGGCAAAAGTGGATTTCACCATGGCTGATATTGACCGTATCTCGCGTGGCGTTCCATGCGTGAGCAAGGTTGCACCAGCAACCACCAAGTATCATATGGAGGATGTACACCGCGCTGGCGGCGTGATGGGGATTCTGGCCGAATTGAGCAGGGCCGGGCTGATCCACCGTGACACCCCTACCGTGCATAGTCCCAGTCTGGGGGATGCGCTGGATAAATGGGACATCATGACCACGGACGATGAAGACGTGAAGAAATTCTATCGCGCTGCCCCCGGGGGTATTGCCACCACGATCGCGTTCAGCCAGTCCATGCTGTGGCCTGGTCTTGATACGGATCGCAAGGAAGGTTGTATCCGTGACAAGGAACATGCCTATTCACAGGATGGCGGCCTGGCCGTGCTGTACGGCAACATTGCGCTGGATGGCTGCATTGTCAAGACAGCTGGCGTGGACGACAGCATTCTCAAGTTTACGGGGCGTGCCCGTATTTTCGAAAGCCAGGATGATGCGGTGGCAGGTATTCTGGCCGACAAGATTGTGGCGGGCGATATCGTGATCATCCGCTATGAAGGCCCGCGCGGTGGACCAGGCATGCAGGAAATGCTCTACCCGACCAGCTACCTGAAATCCAAGGGGCTGGGCAAGGCGTGTGCCCTGCTGACGGATGGCCGCTTCTCCGGCGGTACTTCCGGCCTCAGTATCGGACATGCCTCTCCGGAAGCTGCCGAGGGCGGAGCCATTGGTCTGGTGGAAGAAAATGATATCGTCGAAATTGATATTCCCAACCGTACTATTCACCTGGCGGTAAGTGATGAAGTGCTGGCGCACCGTCGTGCTGCGATGGAAGCCAAGGGTAAGGATGCCTGGAAGCCTGTCAACCGTGAGCGTCATGTATCCGTTGCTCTACGTGCGTATGCCGCAATGAGTACGTCAGCAGCGAAAGGCGCTGTACGCGACGTCAGCCAGATCGAGAAGTAAGCAGCTGGCTGAAAAATAATAATAATTCATCAATCAGATTGAAAATGAGCGTATGCAATCAATACATGAATTGAATGCCCGGTACGGGGTCGGGCATAAAATCCATTTCTCTGCAGACTTGAATGGGCTGGTGACATTGGAGATAGAAAATCCCCATGCCACCGCCAAAGTTGCCTTACAAGGTGGTCATGTCATGCGGTGGAATCCTCGCCATGCGGAAGCGCCAGTGTTGTGGTTGTCTGACCAGGCACGTTTTGTGGCTGGACGATCCATTCGTGGTGGTGTTCCTGTCTGCTGGCCATGGTTCGGCCCTCACTCTACTGATGAAACTTTGTGTCCGCATGGTTTTGCGCGGGTAGTGCCGTGGGAGGTCGTGGAAGCCAAGCCGGAACCGGACAATACGACTAGCCTGGTATTGAAGCTGAGTGAGAGTCGCCAGGTGGAAAACCAGTGGCCTTATGATTGTGAGTTGGTGCTGACGATCAATATCGGTCCTGTGCTCAGCATGGCATTGACCACTACCAATCATGGCAATGTGCCATTCGTGATCGGCGAGGCATTGCATACTTATTTCCAGGTCAGCGATATTGAAGTAGTCAGGGTTCTGGGCCTGGATCATGTCGAGTACGAAGATAAGGTCGAGGATTACATGCTCAAGCGACAGTCTGGTGATGTGACCTTCAATGATGAAGTGGATCGTGTATACCTCAATACCCAATCCACCTGCATTCTTGAAGATCCTGGCCTGCGCCGTCGGATCATCATCGAGAAGTCCGGCAGTAATTCCACCGTGGTCTGGACACCATGGGAGCGCAAGGCTGCCGAGATTGGCGACCTGGGCAGTCACTATGGCTGGCGCAGCATGGTGTGTGTTGAAACCTCAAATGTCAGAAGCAATGTTGTCACGGTGGAGCCTGGCAGCTCTCATACTCTGAATGTGCAATACAGTACCGAAAGCTTGTAATTGGAGTGGATACAGGAAAAGCAGTTTGTTTCCTGACTGAATTGTTTTAAACATGATGTAGAGGGAACCGCGGACAGGTTCTCCAGGAGGTGTAGAGTGAAAGCAATCGTGTGCATATGGGTCATGATGAGTTGTATGCTGGTGGTTGCACCGGCTGTAGCGGCGGATGCTTCTGTAGAAGCATTGGCGCAGAAAAATGGTTGCCTGGCGTGCCATACCGTCAAGGAAAAGGTCATCGGGCCGGCATTGCGGGATATTGCGGCCAAGTATCGAGGTGAGCAGGGTGCGGAAACCAAGCTGATCGGGCGGGTGAAAAACGGGTCCAGTGGCGTATGGGGGCCGGTTCCCATGCGGGCCAATAGTCCTCAGGTGAAGGATGAGGATATCAAGATCATTGTGCAGTGGATACTGACATTAAAGTAACGTTCGGGATACTTCAGAACCAGTCGGCGTCGACTGGTTTTTTTATTGCCCTAAGTCATACCGAGTGACTTTAATTTTCTGTACAGGCGATTGCGGCTCATCCCTAATTCACGAGCGGCCGCAGAAATATTGCCTTCATGGTTCTGCAATGCCAGTCTGACCGCTTCATTGGTAATATCGGAGATGGAGCCTGCAGTCAGTAGCTGTGGCGCAGCGATACTGTTATCTTTTAGGTCATCCGTGAAGCCTGGTGGCAGATGTTGCCGCTGCAGGGGCTGACCTGCTGCCAGTGCCAGCATGGTTTTCAGTACATTATGTAACTGACGGATATTGCCTGGCCATGAATGTTGACGGAACAGGTGCATAACTTCTGCATGAATCCTTGTGCTGCCAGCATGCTCGGCTGTCATGATATTTTGTACCAGTGCATCAAGGTCTTTTCGTTCTCGTAATGGGGGCAAGGTCAGGCTGATTCCATTCAGGCGGTAGTAAAGATCTTTGCGGAATGCGCCTGAGGCAACTTTTTCCTGCAAGGTTTGATTGGTTGCACTGATGATAGCAAAGTCCAGTTTTTTGGATTTGCTGCTACCCAGGGGCGTTATGCTGCGCTCCTGCAGTACACGTAGCAACCGTGCTTGCAAAAGTAATGGCATATCGCCGATTTCATCAAGAAACAAAGTGCCACCATGAGCCTGTTCTATCTTGCCAGAATTCCCTTTCTGGCGAGCACCGGTGAATGCGCCTTCTTCGTAGCCGAACAGTTCTGCTTCAATTAATCCTTCAGGTAGTGCGGCGCAGTTGACTGCGATGAGTGGACCATGTGCACGGTCACTGGAGTAATGGATAGCACTGGCAAGTAGTTCTTTGCCAACGCCTGTTTCTCCCTGGATCAGAATGGAGATATCCCGATTCATGACCAGAGTGGCTTGTCTCAGTATTTCTGCAATCCTCGGATCATGATCAGGAATCGCTGCCAAGGTTCTGGGCATGCTAGATACGGGTTGACGTGTGGCAACAGGCTTGATGGATGATGGTGATTCCGTATTGATTTCCATTGCCCCGTACAAAATATCGCCATGAGTATGTGCGACATCGAATGTGATGATCTGCTGGTGTCGTGCGCAGACTTGGTCGAATGATTGTCCGAAGATGCTTTGGAAGTTGTGTGGGATATCGGCAATGCCAAGCAAATTTAATCCACTCTTGTTGATTGCCAGGAGATCACCTTGTCGTGAGAAAACTGCCAGCCCTTCCCATTGGGTATGAATAAAATCCGTATTGTTGTGGAAATGCAGGCAGACTGGTCCTTGGTGACAAGCTCTGAATACACGGTTCTCTATGAGCTGGGCTGCCATTTTGACCAGCGCCATGGTATGTGGCTGATGTATGGAAAAGGCATTGGAAACGTTAAGAGTGCCGAGTAGCTGACGATTAGCCCCAAAAATTGGGACTGCATAACAACTGAAATGATGTAATTGCTCAACAAAATGTTCTGCACATTGTACTGCGACAGCTTTTTGCTCAACAATGGCGGTCCCAATGGCATTTGTACCGCGTTGTTGCTCATTCCATGAGTAGCCTGGGCTCAGGAGTTCGGGAGCAAGGCCAATCAGGTGATGTTGCCCTTCACTATGCAGGATAGTGCCTTCTGCATCGGTCAGTGTCACCACGCTATAGGAGTGAGCTATCTGCTCATACAGTGTGGCAATTTCTGCCTTGGATTGTGTTAACAGCAAGCGGTTTTTGCTCTGTCGTATGTCAAGCTCGGCACGATTCAATGTCACCATGCTTAAGGGCTGACTGGCATCCACACCATTACGCATACTGCGCTGCCATGAAGCAGCAATAGTTTCATTGACTACCCCCTCCTGCATATTGCCGTGTGCAAGAAATTGCTGGCGTGCGCGGTTGATTTCGTGTGCAGATTTTTTCATGGGGTGTTGCATAGTGAAGTTCTTGATCGTTCTAGGAATTGTTCCCAAATGTAGCACCTGTGCAATTTTGATACAACCTTGCTGTGACTGGCTCTATGGGAGTTTAGGAACAATATTGTATGGCAACATATTATTTTCATTTGGTTTTCAGGAATTATTCCTGGTTTTTGTGGGAGGTGGCATGGGCTTTGCTGTATTGAAAAAGCGAGTCGGTGGTCAAACTGCAATTGGCCACACTGCTGTCATTGCAATGTTTATGTGAGACAGCAGAGAACATGACAATCACACTATGGAGAGTTCCTTGAAAGCAAAGCATTTGAAAATAGCATTAGGTGTCGGCATGATCGGGATGACTTCCGTTTCTGCCTTTGCAGCAGATGATCTGGAGAAACTGATCCAGGATGAAAATCAGTGGGTGACTCAGCGTAAGGATTACGCTAGCACTGGTTACAGTAAGCTGACTCAGATCAATCAATCCAATATTAAGAATCTAAAGGCTGCATGGACATTTGCAACCGGGGTGAATCGCGGGCACGAAGGTGCTCCGCTGGTGATTGGTGACACGATGTACTTCACCACAGCTTTTCCTAACAATGTCTATGCACTTGATTTGAGTAATGAGGAAAAGATCAAATGGTCCTATTTCCCCAAGCAAGATCCTTCTGTACAGGCGCTGCTCTGTTGCGATAACGTAACCCGTGGCCTGGCTTATGGCGATGGCAAGATATTCCTGCAGCAGAACGATGGCCAGCTGGTCGCTTTGGATGCCAAGACTGGTGCCAAAGTCTGGGATACGAGCGTGGTGGACGTGAAGCAGGGGGCGACAACAACCAATGCACCGCATGTATTCAAGGACAAAGTGCTGACAGGTTGTTCCGGTGGTGAATATGGCGTACGTTGTTATCTGACTGCCTACAACATCAAGGATGGCTCGATTGCATGGCGCGCCTATAGTACTGGTCCTGACAGCGAAGTGTTAATTGGTGACGATTTCAACAAGGATAATCCACATTACAGTGCTTTGTCCGTGTATGAGGACGTGAATGGCGGGAACAAGGAGGGTGGGTCCTACAAGGCATTGCCTAAGGAAAAGCTGAAATTCCCCGAGAAAGATCTGGGCACGAGAACATGGCTCAAGCCGCAAGCCAGCAAGAATGGTTGGGAGCAGGGCGGTGGTGCAACATGGGGTTGGTACTCTTATGATTCAGGCCTGAATCTGGTTTATTACTCCACAGGCAATCCTTCTGTCTGGAATCCGGATGTACGGCCAGGTGACAATAAGTGGTCTATGACGATTTTTGCTCGTGACCTGGATACTGGTTTTGCCAAGTGGGGTTATCAGTTGACCCCTCATGATGAGTGGGATTATGACGCTGTGAACGAAACCATTCTCTGGGATGCGGATGGCAAGAAGCTGGCAACGCACTTTGATCGTAACGGTTTTGGCTATACCCTGGATAGACAGAGTGGCAAGCTGTTGGTGGCTGAGAAGATGCATCCATTTGTCAACTGGGCAACCGGTATTGATCTTGCTACTGGTATTCCACAAAAAGATGCAAAGGTTTCGACACACGAAGATGTGAATGTCACAGGGATTTGTCCTGCTGCGTTGGGAGTGAAAGACCAGCAACCTGCTGCTTTTTCCCCTAAAACCAAATTGTTCTATGTTCCGCTTAACCATGTTTGTATGGATTACGAGCCTGTAGAAGTGAAATACGTGGCGGGCCAGCCATGGGTGGGTGCAACACTGAGCATGTATCCTGGTCCTGATGGTGTCATGGGTGGTTTCATGGCATGGGATGGCTTGAAAGGCAAGCAAGCTTGGTACAAGAAAGAAAAATTCTCAGTATGGAGTGGTGCTCTGGCCACAGCGTCTGATGTTGTCTTTTACGGTACTCTGGATCGCTGGCTGAAAGCTGTAGATGCCAAAAATGGCAAGGAGCTCTGGAAATTCCGTGTAGGTTCTGGTGTTGTCGGTAACCCGATCACCTATGGCCATAAGGGTAAGCAATACGTCGCAATTTTGTCCGGTATCGGTGGTTGGGCAGGTGTGGCAATGAATCTGGGTTTGACCAACGACAACGAAGGTCTGGGCGCAGCAGGTGGTTACAAGGAACTGAAAGAGTGGAATGCAGCCCCTGGTGGTGGTGCATTAAACGTATTCAGTCTCTAATCATCTTTAAAGTAGTACCCCTGCCGAGAGGCAGGGATTATCTCCATTTTTAGTAATATCCCTTCTGCCAGTCCTTCTCGGACTGGTTTTTTTTGCCTGTTGAATTGGTAGGCCGGGTTGAGAGTCACTCTGGTGGAATCACTGCAACGATGCTGTCGTGATGTCGAGTGTACGTACAGAAGACTAGGTTATTTGGTACGGAGTTTGCTGTGTCTCATTGAATAGACAAAGTACATCACGATACCGATACCTACCCAGATGAGGAACCGGTGCCAGGTTTCATCTGGCAGGAAGGCCATGAGGGCGCTGCATGAGACAATGCCCAGCAGCGGGATCAGGGGGTTCCAGGGGTTTTTGAATGGGCGGGGCAGGTCAGGTTGGCGTATCCGCAGAATAATAACGCCGCAGCAGACCATGATAAAGCTGGCCAGTGTGCCGATATTGACCGTCTCGGCCAACGTTCCCAGCGGGAAAAAGCCAGCCACGATGGAAATAATGCTGCCACATAGCAGGATGAGACGGGTCGGGGTGTGGCGTTCTGGGTTGACCTTGGAGAAGACAGCAGGAATTAATCCATCATGGCTCATTGCGTAGAGAATGCGGGTAAGGCCGTAAAGCAGTACCAGAAGCACTGTGATCAGGCCTGCCAGGATGCCGGTGGCGACCAGGGTGGACGACCATGAGTATCCCAGCGTTGCCAGTGCATAGGCAACCGGGGATGATACATTGAGGTCGGAATAATGCACTACGCCGGTAAGCATGCCAGCCACCAGGATATAAATGACCGTACAGAAGATCAGGGCGGCAATCAAGCCAATGGGCAGGTCGCGTTGCGGATTGCGTGCCTCATCGGCAGCGGTGGAAACGGCATCAAAGCCAAAGTAGGCAAAGAATACCAGCGATGCACCAGCGAGAATGCCGATATTGTGACCGTCTGCTTGCGTGGAAAACCAGCCGAATGGCATGAAAGGTTGCCAGTTGTCAGTATTGATATGCCCAACCGCAATGGCCAGGAAGATGGCGATAGTGCTGATCTTGATAACCACCATGATATTGTTGACGGTAGAGCTCTGTTTGACGCCGCTGACCAGTACCAGGACGAGTAGCCAGATAATGCCGAAAGCCGGCAGGTTGATGATGCCTCCCTGGCTGGGAGCCTTGGTCCAGGCATCGGGAATGACAATATGGAAATTGGCGAGGGTATTGATGAAATAACCGGACCAGCCATTGGCGACTGCTGCTGCCCCGACACCATATTCAAGCAGCAATATCCAGGCAATGACCCACGCAAAGAATTCGCCGAAGGCCACATAGGTATAGCCATAGGCACTGCCTGACCCGCCAACTGATGCTGCGAGCTCGGCATAGGCGAAACCGGCAAAGCCGGCTGCCAGGCCTGCAATAATGAAGGAAATTATTACCGCGGGGCCGGAGTACACGGCAGCCGCAATACCTGTCAGCACAAAAATGCCGGTGCCGATGGCGCAACCGATACCGAGCAGGGCAAGGTCGAATGCCGTCAGGCATTTTCTCAGGCCGCTGTGACGACCTATCTCAATTGGCTTAGTGCGAAACAGCTGGGCAAACATATCAAGCTCCCTTTTTTGTTTTTTTAGTATGCACGAATTATGCCTGAGTGCTAACTCTTCCCTGCCGGGAGATCATTGTTTATGTGCCGGCGAGCCAGTCACGCCCGGTAATGAAGTCTGTATATAGCCTAGCTTCAGGGGAGCCGGTTTCTGGCCTCCAGTCATAACGCCATTTGACGATGGGAGGCATGGATAACAGGATGGATTCGGTACGGCCATTGGATTGCAGCCCGAAAATAGTACCGCGATCCTGAATCAGGTTGAACTCGACATAACGTCCCCGGCGGTAGGCTTGGAAGTCACGTTCACGTTCACCGTATGGCATGTTCTTGCGTTTTTGCACAATAGGCAGGTAGGCATTGAGGAAGGCATCTCCCACACTGCGCTGGAAAGCAAAACTCTGTTCGAAACCAAGCTCGCTGAAGTCATCGAAGAAGATACCGCCTATACCGCGGGCTTCCTTGCGGTGCTTGAGGTAGAAATACTCATCGCATGCCTGTTTGAACCTGGCGTAATACTGCTCGCCGAACGGGCTGACGGCGTTGCGGCAAGTGCGATGAAAATGTACTGCATCTTCCTCAAAGCCATAATAGGGTGTCAGGTCCATACCGCCGCCAAACCACCAAACTGGTTCCTCACCAGGTTTTTCTGCCACGAAGAAACGCACGTTCATGTGGACAGTGGGAATATAGGGATTACGCGGATGGAATACCAGCGATACCCCCATGGCCTGCCAATTGCGCCCAGCTGCTTCAGGGTGTGCCACGCTGGCCGATGGAGGTAGCTTGCTGCCCAGCACATGCGAGAATCCAATGCCGGCACGTTCAAATACATTGCCTCCCTCCAGCATGCAGGAAGTGCCACCTCCGCCTTCTGCGCGTTGCCAGCTATCGTGCAGGAAGCGCTTGCCATCTACCAGTTCAATGGCTTCCACGATGCGGGCTTGCAGGTCTTGAAGGTAATCGAAGATTGCATTTGGGTTCATGAAGCTCTCCAATATTTGCCAGGTGATCCAGGTTATGGACGCAGGATTTTTCCCGTGCGTAAGTCCTGGATGGTTGAAGGTTTTGTTGCACCGCCAGTCATGCCGGGCAGCACCCTGACACGGTTGCCGAACAGGCGATGGCATTCGCGGGTGGTTTTGGCCGGAACCCGTCCATTATGGTTAGCGCTGGTGGAAACCAGCGCCATACCGGCATTGCGGCAAAGGCTTGCTGCAAACGGATTGGCTGTGACGCGTACAGCCAGAGATGTGTGCTTGCCCCTGAGTAATGCCGGGCAACGTGATGATGCTGGTACCAACCAGGTATGCGGGCCGGGCCAACGTTCGAACAGGCGTTGCTTTTGCTCGGCGGTGACTGGAGCGATCAATGGTTTCAGTTGCGAGAACCGATGGGCAATGACGATCAGGCCCTTGCGCTGAGGACGACCCTTGATGCGTAGCAAACGCCTGAGGGCATGCGGGTTGGTGGGGTCGCAACCGAGTCCGAAACAGGACTCGGTAGGATAGGCAATGACACCGCCGCTACGAAGAAATGCCTGTAGTGCACGTGCCTGCATGAATTATGTCCTGGTCAGGACTTGATAGCGCGGTAACCGATATCGGTACGGAACTGCATGCCATCAAACTTGATGTCATCTGTAATCTTGTATGCCTGGGACTGGGCGTATTTCACGGTCTCGCCCAATGCAGCCACACATAGCACACGTCCGCCGCTGGTAAGTACCTTGTCATCCTGCAGCGTAGTGCCGGCATGGAACACATGCGCATCTTCCAGCTCCTTGGGCAGGCCGGTGATTTCATCACCCAGGCGTGGAGTATCCGGATAATTGGCTGATGCCAGCACCACACCCAGTGCACTGCGGCGATCCCAGTCTGTCTGGGCCTGGTCCAGGGTGCCATTGACCGCATGTTCTACCAGCGACAGTAATTCGCTTTTCAGGCGCAACATGATGGGTTGGGTTTCAGGGTCGCCCATGCGGCAGTTGAACTCCAGCGTCTTGACACTACCATCCTCACCTATCATCAGGCCGGCGTAGAGGAAACCGGTGTAGGGAATGCCATCTTTGGCCATGCCTGCGACGGTGGGGGCAATGATTTCACGCATGGCTTTGGCATGAATGTCAGGTGTCACGACAGGCGCAGGGGAGTAAGCTCCCATTCCACCTGTATTGGGTCCCTGATCGTCATTCAGCAAGCGCTTGTGATCCTGGCTGGTGGCAAGCGGCAGGATATTTTTGCCATCTACCATGACAATGAAGCTGGCTTCTTCACCTGTCAGGAACTCTTCGATCACTACTCGTGCGCCAGCGGCTCCCAGCTTGTTGTCTGCCAACATCGCATCAATCGCAGCATGGGCTTCATCTTCATCCATGGCAACGACGACTCCCTTGCCTGCGGCAAGGCCGTCAGCCTTGATGACAATCGGCGCTCCTTGCTGTCTGACATAATCATGGGCTGCTGCGGCATCTGTGAAGGTAGCATAGGCGGCAGTGGGAATATTGTGCCGGAGCATGAACGCCTTGGCGAAATCCTTGGAACTTTCCAGCTGGGCAGCGGCCTGTGTCGGGCCGAAAATTTTCAAACCAGCGGCACGGAATGCATCCACTACGCCCTGGGAGAGTGGTGCTTCAGGGCCAACAACAGTGATGGCGATTTGCTCAGACCTGGCAAATTCAACCAGCTCAGCCACTTTGGTAATCGGGACATTGACCATGTCAGGATCCAATGCAGTACCTGCATTGCCTGGGGCAACAAATACACGGCTGATGCGCTCACTTTGTGCAAGTTTCCATGCAAGGGCGTGTTCACGTCCACCGCTACCGATTACAAGAACTTTCATCATTATCCTCTAAATGAACAACTGGGCTGGAAGCCCGTATTTTACCCGGAATTTATGATTTTCCAGGGACATGCACTATCAACAGAACAGCTCCCGGGCGGAATGGGAATGACTTGCCCGGGAGTCTTGCTTGCTTAATGACGGAAGTGGCGGACACCGGTAAATACCATTACCAATCCATGCTCATCTGCCGCAGCAATGACTTCATCATCGCGGATACTGCCGCCAGGCTGGATCACGCAGGTGGCTCCTGCTTCGGCCAGCACGTCTACACCATCACGGAACGGGAAGAATGCATCAGATGCCACAGCGGAGTTCTGTAGCGTCAGGCCTGCATTCTGTGCCTTGATGGCAGCAATCTTGGTGCTGTCTACACGGCTCATCTGCCCTGCGCCTACACCCAGCGTCATGCCATTGCCGCAGAAAACAATCGCGTTGGATTTGACATATTTAGCAACACGCCAGGCAAACAGCAAGTCTTCCAGTTGTTCCGGGGTCGGCTGCTTTTTGGTGACTACCTTGATATCGTCCATGCTGATTTCATGGTTGTCAGCTGTCTGAATCAGGACGCCTGAACCAACACGTTTGGTGTCGTGCGAATTGCGGCCATGGCTCCAATCGCTGTCACCACCTGCAGGCAAGGCAATCTTGAGAACGCGCACATTGGCCTTCGCCTTGAAAATTTCCAGTGCTTCCTCGGTATAGTCAGGCGCAATCAGGACTTCAACAAATTGCTTGGAAACCGCTTCTGCAGTTGCGCCATCCAGCGTGTTATTGAAGGCGATAATGCCACCGAATGCTGAGGTTGGATCAGTCTGGAATGCTTTCTGGTACGCTTCCAGCGTGCTGTTGCCAACTGCCACGCCACAAGGGTTGGCATGCTTGACAATGACGCAGGCGGTGCCATCGAAACTCTTGACACATTCCCATGCGGCATCGGCATCAGCAATGTTGTTATAGGACAATTCCTTGCCCTGTACTTGCTGGGCAGTGACCAGCGAACCAGGGGCTGGATAGAGATCGCGGTAAAAAGCGGCCTTCTGGTGCGGGTTCTCTCCGTAACGCAGATCCTGTACCTTGACCAGGCGTCCATTTATTTGCCCGGGGAATTCATTGCGTGAACCATCAGCATTGAAGGAAGACAGGTAATCACTGATGGCGCCATCATAGTTACTGACGCGGTTGAAGGCTGCCACAGACAGTGAGAAACGGGTTGCCTTGCTGGTGGCGCCACCAGTGCTGCGCATTTCCGCCAGTACGTCGTCATATTGGGAAGCATCGGTCAGCACAGCGACATCCTGCCAATTTTTTGCAGCGGAACGTACCATGGCCGGGCCACCGATATCAATGTTCTCAATGGCGTCTTCCAGTGTGGCATCCGGCCTGGCAACAGTGGCTTCAAATGGATACAGGTTGACGACTACCATATCGATATTGGGAATGCCTGCAGACTGCATGGCAGTGACATGCTCAGGCAGGTCGCGCCGACCCAGCAGGCCGCCATGTACTTTGGGGTGCAGGGTCTTGACCCGACCATCCAGCATTTCGGGGAAGCCAGTGTAATCACTGACTTCGATCACGGCAATGCCATGGTCGCGGAACAGCTTGGCGGTGCCGCCTGTGGAAAGGATTTCGACACCAAAGCCAGCCAGGGCCTGGGCGAATTCAAGAATACCGGTTTTATCAGACACACTGATAAGTGCTCGTTTGATCACAGCCATAATGAAAAGCTCGAAAGGAGAGGTTATTGAAGGTTGTGCTGCTGAAGCTTCTTGCGCAGCGTATTACGATTGAGGCCGAGAATTTCAGCCGCTTTGCTCTGGTTGCCACCAGCGCGGTTCAGTACATATTCCAGCAGAGGTTTTTCCATACATTGCAGTACCATGTCGTACACAGCATGTGGACGCTGACCGTCCAGATCCTTGAAATATTCATCCAGGGCTGCGCGTACACAGCTTGCGATATCCTGTGGCATTACGCAGCCAGGGCCTCACCGTTGTCTTTGGCAGATTCCGGCTCATATTGCAGGCGCATATCGCGCTGCTTGAGTTCGCTAAAGAAATCGTTGATGGAGTGCAGTTGCTCTTCCACGGATTGCAGCTGGTTCATGTGGTGACGGAAGTTGGCAGAACCTACCAGTCCCTTGGTGTACCAAGAGATGTGCTTGCGCGCGACGCGCATACCGGTCAGTTCGCCGTAGAAATCGTAGAGGTCGTGGATATGCTCTAGCATGACCTGGTGGATTTCGTCTACTTCCGGTGCGGGCAGGTGTTCGCCAGTCTTGAGGAAATGCTCGGTTTCACGGAATATCCAGGGGCGACCCTGGGCGGCACGTCCGATCATCACGGCATCGGCCTTGGTGTAGTCCAGCACGAATTTGGCTTTCTCCGGCGTGGTGATATCACCGTTGGCAATCAGTGGAATATTGATTGCCTGCTTGACGGCGGCAATGGTGTCGTATTCTGCATCGCCCATATACAGGCAGGCGCGTGTGCGGCCGTGCATGGCAAGAGCCTGGACGCCGATATCTTCCGCCATCCTTGCTACTGCGACCGCATTGCGGTTGTTCTTGTCCCAACCGGTACGGATCTTGAGCGTCACTGGCACATCCACGGCATTGACAACAGCCTTGAGAATTTGTGAAACCAGAGGCTCGTCTTTCAACAGTGCGGATCCTGCCATGACATTGCAGATTTTCTTGGCGGGACAGCCCATATTGATATCAATGATCTGGGCGCCGTTGTCCACATTGTGTTTGGCAGCTTCAGCCATCATCTTGGGATCAGCACCTGCGATCTGCACTGAAATCGGGTCCACTTCGCCCTCATGGTTGGCACGGCGCAATGTCTTGGCGCTGCCATACAGCAGGGAGTTGGACGTCACCATTTCGCTGACAGCCAGGCCTGCACCCATTTTCTTGCACAATACACGGAATGGGCGGTCAGTTACTCCTGCCATGGGGGCAACTACCAGATTGTTCTTCAGTTTGTAAGGACCGATCTGCACCTGACTATAACCGTATCAATAGCGTGGGAAAGCTGCCTATTTTATATGCAAATGATGGGAGTACAAAGCAGATATTGCACGCTTGGGCTGGATACATGAGCTTGCATGTCCGGCGTAAGGCAATGTTTTACATTAAATTTTGCCGCTAAGTGATTGCTGTGATGCTGTAATATCAGCCTGGCTCGGTTTGCTGTTCCAGTGCTGTCAGCCAGGTGAAAGCGTAGGTGTTGCTGCTGCCGCACATCTCTGGGTCAGCTTGCAGTGAAGCACAAACAGCCGGCCGTTCCGGCTGGCCAAAGATCAGGCAACGGTTTTGCTGATCCAGTTGGACACAACGTTCGCCTGCTTTCTTGCCTTGTGGCATGCCGGGAATGGGGCTGCTGATGGAAGGTGCGATGCAGCAGGCACCGCAACCTGGGCGGCATTCCATGGATTATGCTACTCCTGCGGTTTGCCACGGGTATCCCATGCTATCAAGGGCTGCCTGGATGTGTTGCATGGCCTGTCCAGTGTCGGCCTTGCTGCCTCTGACCCCCAGTTCTATCGTGCGGCGCTGATCTAGGCGGGGCAGGCTGGACAGTTTGATTGCCGGGTACCGACTGGTAATCTCGCCCATGAGATCCAATAACTGGCTTTCACCTGCATCGAATACCAGGATGGATGATTCGTGCAATGTATGCTGGTGGAAAAGATGTCGGTAGTGGGTATCCAGTATCCATTCCGTCATTGGCCAGGCCATTTCCGGAAAGCCGGGCATGAAATAATGCTGCGCGAGTGAAAATCCAGGGACCCGGTTGACCGGATTGGGAATCAGGTTCGCATGCAGAGGAAAATCTGCCATCAGGACTCGTTTGGGATAAGCAGACTCACCAAAGCGTGCCTCAATTTCCGCGACGGCACCCGGATGGCGTGAAATCGGCAGGCCGGATGCTTCTGCGGCTGCCTGGCGCGTCTGGTCATCCGGCGTGGCGCCTATCCCCCCAAAACAGAACACGGCGTCATTGCTTGCCATGGTGCGTTTCAAGGTTGCGACGATCTGTGGGCGTTCATCGCCCAGATATTCAGCCCATGAGAGGCTTAATCCTCGTTCGGAGAGCAGTGAAATCAGCTTGCTTAGGTGTGCATCCTGTCGCTTTCCCGAGAGGATTTCATCGCCGATGATAATGGCACCAAAGCGAACTGCTTGTATTGAACTCATGATATACAGTGAGTGAGTTGACATTCAGGATGTCCGGCATTGTGGGCGCTGCAGCAGCGGGATGCAAGTGGGCAGTGCATACCGGTTTAGGCAACGAGGGCGTACAATACCTGCTTATATTATTGGCAAGTGGGCTGAAACAGGTTTTCATGAGTGAGCAAAACAACCATCCGGATGACGAGATATTGTGTTTCTGCAGTGGAGTGAAACGCAGCAAGATCCGTGATCTATATCAGCAGGGGTTCGATATTCGCGGCATTGCCGATATGACTGGGGCAATGACCGGATGTGGGGGTTGTGAGTGGGATATCGAGTATTACCTCAAGGAACTGGAAACCGGGCAGGGAAAATAAGCTGGCCTGCCCGGCGATATATTACTCAGTTTAATGGGCTGCTTCCCAATTGGAGCCCACACCGACCTCCGTCAGCAATGGCACATCCAGTGTGGCAACGTCCTGCATAAGCCGGGGTAGCTGTTGCTTCACCAGCTCCAGTTCAGTTTCGGGCACTTCCAGTACCAGTTCATCGTGAACCTGCATAATGAGTTTGCTTTGCAACTGTTGTTCACGCAGCCAGCGATCCACAGAAATCATGGCCAGTTTGATCAGGTCAGCTGCCGTCCCTTGCATGGGTGCATTGATGGCAGCGCGCTCGGCACCGGCTCGGCGCATGCCATTGGGACTGTTGATCTCCGGTACCCATAGCCGGCGACCGAACAGGGTTTCGACATAGCCTTGTTCCTTGGCAAGCAGGCGTGTGTTCTGCATATACTCGCGCACGCCGGGATAGCGGGCGAAGTACCGGTCGATATAGTTCTGTGCTGCACTGCGCTCGATATTAAGGTTTTGCGCCAGGCCAAAAGCACTCATACCGTAGATCAGTCCGAAGTTGATGACCTTGGCATAGCGGCGTTGTTCGCTGTTGACCTCGTCACGTGTGACCGAGAAAATTTCCGCTGCGGTAGCGCGGTGGATATCTTCACCTTTGGCAAAAGCAGAAAGCAGGCCTTCATCCTGGGATAAATGCGCCATGATGCGCAGCTCAATCTGCGAATAATCGGCAGAAATGATATGGGCACCTGCAGGCGCAATGAAGGCTTCGCGGATGCGGCGGCCTTCGGCTGTACGCACCGGGATATTCTGCAGGTTGGGGTCGGAACTTGCGAGACGGCCAGTAATGGCAACTGCCTGGCTGTAGCTGGTATGTACCCGCTGCGTGTCCGGGTTGATCATGCGTGGTAGCTTGTCGGTATAAGTTGACTTCAGCTTGGCGAGCCCACGGTATTCCAGCAGGATTTTGGGCAGAGGGTAGTCCAGTGCCAGTTCCTGTAAGACATCCTCATCGGTGGATGGCGCGCCACTTGGCGTTTTCTTCAATGGCTTGATGCCGAGCTTGCCAAACAGGATTTCCTGCAATTGCTTGGGTGAGCCGAGGTTGAATGGCTGGCCTGCCAGTGTGTATGCCTGTTGTTCCAGATCAAGCAGCTTCTGCCCCAATTCATGGCTCTGGGCTTGCAGCATGGCCTGGTCGATCAGCACGCCATTGCGTTCTATCGTGTAGAGAATATCCAGCAATGGCATCTCGATATGGCGGTAGACAAACTCCAGTTTTTCGTCAGCTTCAACCTGGGGGTACAGCGCCTGGTGCAATTGCAAGGTAATGTCTGCATCTTCGGCGGCATATTCAGAAGCAATTTCAATGCTGACCTGGCTGAAAGGCACCTGCTTGGCGCCTTTTCCCGCGATTTCCTCGTAGGTGATGGTCTGCACGCCGAGATGACGCATGGCAAGATCATCCATGCCGTGTGTGCGATGGCTTTCCAGTACATAGGATTGCAACAGCGTGTCGTGCTTGATGCCTTGTAGCTTGATGCCATGGTTGGCAAGCACATGTTTGTCATATTTCAGGTTCTGGCCCAATTTTAGCAGGGCGGTATCTTCCAGTATTGGCTTGAGCTGTTGCAGTACAGCCTGGAAATCAAGCTGTTGTGGTGCACCTGTATAGTCATGTGCCAGTGGCAGGTAGGCTGCCTTGCCGGCTTCGACGGAAAATGACATGCCGACCAGCTTTGCCTGCATCGGGTCCAGGCTGGTGGTTTCTGTGTCGAACGTGATTAATGGTGCAGATTTGAGCAGCAATAGCCATTTGTCCAGGCTGGCCTGATCCAGGATGGTTTCAAAATCACGGTTGGTATTGGCAGGGTGTGTGCTGAAGAGATCGCCGGAAACGGGTGACAGGGGTGGAGCGGCCACGGCTGGTGTGGCTCCGGTATCCAGTTCTCTACGCCAGGTCTTGAACTCAAAACGTTCGTAGATTTCAGCCAGCTTGGCATTGTCGGCAGGTTGGCTGATCAGGTCAGTCACGACTTGTGGCAGATCCAGTTTACAACGGATTGTGATGAGCTCGCGGCCTGTGGGCAGCCAGTCCAGTGCCTTGCGCAGGTTGTCGCCGACTACGCCGCTGATGGCCGCGGCATTTGCCATGATGTGGTCGAGCGAGCCATGCTGGGTCAACCATTTGACTGCCGTTTTCGGCCCGACTTTTTCCACGCCGGGTACATTGTCCACATTGTCGCCAATCAAGGTGAGGTAATCGACGATCAGTGATGGTGGGATGCCGAACTTGGCTTCAACGCCTGCTTCATCCAGTACCTCGTTCGTCATGGTGTTGACGAGTTTGACGTTGGGGGTGACAAGTTGTGCCATATCTTTGTCGCCGGTGGAAATCACGACCTGCATGCCCTGGCTTTCAGCATGTTTGGCAAGGCAGCCAATCACATCGTCGGCCTCCACGCCATCTATCATCAGTAGTGGCCAGCCCATGGCCTTGATGGCTTCATGCAAGGGAGATATCTGTTGTGAGAGATCCTCTGGCATGGCAGGACGGTTGGCCTTGTATTCAGGATAAATATCATCGCGGAAGGTTTTTCCCTTTGCATCGAAGACACAGGCGCTATAATCAGCCGGGTAATCCTTGTGCAAGCGGCGCAGCATATTCAGTACGCCATATAGTGCACCGGTAGGCTCTCCTGCCTTGTTGCGTAGGTCAGGCAAGGCATGGAATGCGCGATAGAGGTAAGACGAACCGTCTACTAATAACAATGTTTTCATCTTGAACTAGTGTGGAACCTTATGTCAGCAGCTAAAAAACTTCCCAAGATTCTGGACCCGGAACTCCCCAACAAGAAATACTCGGCGCGCGAATCATGGCGTGCGTTCGAGATTATGGCAGAATTTGTCGAGGCCACCGAGCGGATGAAGGAAATCACGCCCGCGGTTTCCATCTTCGGTAGTGCGCGAACCAAGCCAGACCACCCTTATTATAAATTGACCGAAGAGATTGCCAGGCTGTTGTCTGATGCAGGGTTCAGTGTCATTTCCGGTGGTGGTCCCGGTATTATGGAAGCTGCGAATAAAGGGGCTTTCTATGGAAAATCTCCCAGTATCGGTCTCAATATTGAATTGCCACATGAGCAGAAGGGCAATGATTTCCAGGATATCAGCCAGAACTTCCAGCACTTTTTCATGCGCAAGGTCATGTTTGTCAAATATGCGTCAGCATATGTGGTGATGCCGGGTGGTTTCGGTACGCTTGATGAACTGATGGAAGCACTTACTCTCATACAGACCTCAAAAACAAGAAGGATTCCCATTATTCTGGTACATGAGCCGTTCTGGCGTGGCATGTTATCCTGGATACGTGAAACGCTGGTGGACGAGCAAGTGATATCACCAGGAGACCTGGATCTTCTGCAGGTGATAGATAAACCTCATGAGGTGGTGGAGGCGATCTTCCAGCATTATGAAACACGTGGTTTTGAACCTTCACCTGAAGAGCAGCAAATCATGCAGTTCTATCTCTAAATATCTGCCCGCCTGCCATCAGAAATATATTGTTGTGAATAAACAACATCGCTCTTTTGGCAGGGGGGGCGATTTGGTAGAATTCATTCCATTATTTCTAATTGAGGTTGTCATGCGAGTGATGAAAAAATTATGGGTACTGGCTTTACTGCTGCCGCTGACAGCCTTTGCTGCAGAAGTGCCGGATAATCTGGAACCCCTGCCTGAGCCGCCGCCCCCGCCGCCGGGTGTGCAAGACGAGGCGCCTGAACCGGAAGTCACGATTACCAAGAGGGGTGAAGATACGGTGGAGGAGTACCGTATCAATGGTGAGCTTTATATGATGAAAGTAACGCCTCGGGTCGGCAAACCATACTACCTGACCAAGGAAGATGAAAATGCAGGATGGTCGCGCAATGATGGCGTCGCCCAACCTATCAGTATTCCCAAGTGGGTTCTGTTCCGGTTCTGATGATTGATGCCTGGGAAGGGCATTAGCCCTTCCATCACCCTAGCCTTTCCAAAGTTTCCTATGTCCGTATTCACTACTGTTTCATTCGAGCAAATGCAGCAATGGCTCAAGGGATATGCCCTTGGCGAGTTGCTGGATTTGCAGGGGATTGCATCAGGCATCACCAACACCAATTATTTCGTCACGACTTCGAAAGGGCGTTATGTTCTGACCTTGTTCGAAGAGCATGGTGCGGACGAGCTGCCTTACTTCATTGATCTGATGACGCATCTTGCAGAGCGCGGTATTCCGTGTCCGCATCCTGTCAAGAATCATGCAGGGAATGCGCTGGGTGAGCTGAATGGTAAACCCGCTGCGTTGGTGAGCTGCCTGGCCGGAAAATCGATCGAGCAACCATTGCCAGAGCATTGTGCTGCGATTGGGGCTGTGTTGGCGCGCATGCATATTGCCGGAACCTCATTCCAGGCAGAAGTGCGTAATTTGCGCTGCAGTGGCTGGCGCGTGGCAACGGCTGCCAAAGTGGCGCCGTTCCTGGATGCTGACAATCACCAGATGCTGCAAGCGCAACTGGCTTTTGAGCAGGAGTTCGATACTGCACATTTGCCTGCTGGCGTGATTCACGCAGACCTGTTCCGCGACAATGTGCTTATGTCTGGAGATGAAGTCGGCGGCGTCATTGATTTCTACTATGCATGCCATGATGCGTTGCTCTACGACATTGCCATTACGGTCAATGACTGGTGCGTGAATACCGATGGTACGCTGGAGGCCGCCCGGGTAAGTGCGTTACTGAATGCTTATCACGCAGTCCGTCCGCTGACCGAGGCGGAGCACCAGGCCTGGCCTGGCATGTTGCGGGTAGCTGCCATGCGTTTCTGGCTGTCACGGTTGAATGACCTGCATTTCCCGCAGGCTGGAGAGCTGACGCACGCCAAGGACCCGCAATATTTTGAGCGTATCCTGCGCAATTCCATTGCTGGACGTGAGCAATTACTTACTTTGTGGGTAGGCTAGATTCAATATAAACAGCGGTCTGCCGACGCTGTAGGCCAGCTGGACGGCTGGCAATTTCTGGGGGAAATATGCAAGGCAAACCAACACTCATCGGGCAGGTCAATCTCTGGGTCCGCGATATTCTCGCCTTGTTTCGCAAGGCACCGGGCAAATGGATGCTGCTCGGCCTGGCGCATGTGTTCTTTTTCGCCATGCTGCCCAGCCTGCTCGGGTTGAAATTCTTCGCGTTCCTGATGTTGCCTGCCTTCCTGGCAGTGGCTGTCGGGTTTTACCGGGATGCTGATATCGGGCGTGACAGCGACCTGGGTGATCTGCTCAATGAAATCAAGCCCTACTTGCCAAAATTGCTGGCACTGGGTGCGATCTGTGTGGTGTATGTATTATTGATCAATCTCCTGACTGCAGATGATGCTGTGAAGCTGAATGAGCTTGCCAAGGGTGACCCCACACCAGAGCAGATTGTAGAGCAGTCCACGCCCATCCTGGCTAAGCTCATGCTGTTGTTGATGCCGTTGGTACTGGTCATCTGGTTCGCGCCTGCATTGGTGGCATTCCAGCAATACTCCGTGATCAAGGCGGTCAAATCCAGCCTGGCAGCGTTTATCCAGTACTTGCTGCCCTTGTTGTTTACCTGGGTAGCAATCACCTTGATCATTATCCTGGGCATGATGTTGTTCGGGGTGTTGGTTGGCATCCTGTCCGCAGCCTCTAGTTCTCTGAGTGAAATCTTCATGTTGCTGCTGGTGTTTGCCTGCATGCTGTTATCTAGTGCCTTGATGCTGGCATTCCAGTATGTCAGCAACCGTGACATCTTCAAGATGCCACAGCCAGCTGGTACGGTTGATTTGCTATAGGGTTTCCAACTTGGCGTATTCCAGCGCCAGCCATTTCATGCCTGCTTTGCCGAAATTGACCTGCACACGCAGGTCATTGGCATTTCCTTCATAATTCACGACCACGCCCTGGCCGAACTTGCTGTGGGCAACGGCCTGCCCGATTTTCCATGGCATGTTGGCCTGTGGCCTTGCCACCGGGGCTACAGGCACTGGCTGGTTATATCCATTGGATTTGCTGCCTATGCTGTTGAGGCGTTTGGTTAGCTCCTCCGGGATTTCGTCTAGAAAGCGGGATGGAATGCCGTAACGCACTTGCCCATGCAGCATGCGGCTCTGGGCAAAGCTGAGGTAAAGCCGTTGCCGTGCACGTGTGACGGCAACATACATCAGGCGGCGCTCCTCCTCCAGGCCATTGGCTTCGAAGCTGCTTTGCTCATGCGGGAACAAGCCCTCTTCCACACCGCTGATGAAAACCGTGTTGAACTCCAGCCCCTTGGCCGCATGCACTGTCATCAATTGCAAGGCATCGCGCCCGGCATCTGCCTGATGCTCGCCTGATTCCAGGCTGGCATGCGCCAGGAACTGTGCCAGGATAGACATCGCTACTTCGCCATTCTCATCCACTTGCATGCCGATTTCCTGATTATTGAACGCAATGGCGGCATTGACCAGTTCATCCAGGTTGGCAATACGGTCTTCACCTTCTTTATCCGCAGCGTAATGATCGCGCAGGCCGGAGAGGCGGGTTGCAAGCTCGACCTGCTCCGGCAGGGTGAGTCCGATGGACTCTTCCTGCATCTGCTTGATCAGGGCGACAAATCCATCGAGGCCACGGCCTGGTTTGCCGTCACCGGCTTTGGTACAGGCAGCCTGCCACAGACTGCTGTCTTGCTGGCGCGCAAGTTCCTGCAATTGTTCCAGACTGCGAGCACCGATACCACGTGTCGGGAAATTGATGACGCGTAACAGTGCAGTATCATCATCACCGCTGGCGATCAGGCGCAGGTAGGCAAGTGCATGCTTGACTTCTGCCCGCTCGAAAAAGCGCAGCCCGCCATAAACCCGGTACGGCAAGCCTGCCGAGAACAGTTCATGCTCCAGGATGCGGGATTGTGCATTGGAGCGGTAAAGCAGGGCGATCTGGCCCAGTTCCATGCCTTCTGCATGCAAGGCCTTGATCTCATCGACAATGAAAACCGCCTCGTCCTTATCGTTGTAACCTTCATATACGCGGATGGGCTCACCTTTGCCGGCAGAGGTCCAGAGGTTTTTGCCCAGGCGATTGCGGTTGTGCATGATGATGGCGTTGGCCGCATCGAGAATATTGCTGTGAGAACGGTAATTCTGCTCCAGCTTGACGATGTTCTGGACGTTGAAATCGTGTTCGAAATCCCGCATATTGCCGACCCGCGCACCACGGAAGGCGTAGATGGACTGGTCGTCATCACCCACGGCAAAAATGCAGTTGTCCGAACCAGCGAGCAGCCTTAGCCATAAGTACTGCAAGCGGTTGGTGTCCTGGAACTCATCCACCAGAATGTAGCGGAAGCGATGTTGATAATGTTCGCGTATGCTGGCGTTGTTGCTTAATAACTCATAGCAGCGCAACAGCAGTTCGGCAAAATCAACCACGCCTTCGCGCTGGCATTGTTTGTCATATTCCTCGAAAATTTCGCGCATGCGCTGTGAGTGGCTGTCATATGACTCGACAGCATAGGCACGCAAACCTTCCTCCTTGCAGCTATTGATATAGCCTAATACCTGCTTGGGAGGAAATTTCTCGTCATCCACATTCATCACTTTCATGATGCGCTTGATGGCAGACAGCTGATCAGCCGTATCCAGAATCTGGAATGTGGCTGGCAAATTTACCTCGCGGTGATGGGCGCGCAGCAACCGGTTGCATAATCCATGGAAAGTGCCTGCCCACATGCCACGGATATTGATTGGCAACATGGCACCCAGGCGGGTCAACATTTCCTTGGCGGCCTTATTGGTAAAGGTCACGGACAAAATGCCATGTGGAGATACTTGTCCAGTTTGGATCAGCCATGCAATACGCGTGGTAAGCACACGTGTTTTGCCGCTACCAGCGCCGGCCAGGATCAGGGCCGATTGATGGGGTAGGGTAACAGCCTCCAGTTGTTTATCATTGAGGCCGGCAAGAAGTAAGGTGGGAGCGGTCGAATTCATCATAGTGGCTATTATCGCAGGTGCAGAGGGCTAAGAGAACTATTGGGCAACGATTGAACAAACAACCGATGTACAGCTTTGGCGCGTAATTGTAAGTAGATGTAAAAAGCGCACTTGATGTGAACTATCATTATTGGAGCCGGTCTGATTTTCCAGACGACGCATTCGTCTCCCGCTTTCCTCCCTGAGCGGGGAGCCTTATCTGATAAGGCTTAAATGCTTACCCCGATTTTACTCCCCTTTAATCGGGGTTTTTTTTGCCTGTTGTTTCTGGAAATGCAATCCAGCGTATCGATCGATATGAAATCGACCATGATTCCATGGCATGAGTGGTGAAACTTCAACAGTCAGTAATGGCCTAGTGTGTTGCTGGATATAAAAAAGCCCCGGCATGCCGGGGCTTCTTGTGCAGCAGGGCAGGTCAGAGACCTGCAATACGGGTTTCTGTTTAGAAGCCCATACCACCCATACCGCCTGCATCTGGCATTGCAGGTGCAGCTTCTTCCTTAGGCAACTCTGCAACCAGGGCATCAGTAGTCAGGATCAAGGACGCTACGGAAGCAGCATTCTGCAGGGCAGAGCGTGTTACCTTGGCTGGATCAAGAACACCCAGTTCCACCAGGTCGCCGTAAGTGCCGTTGGAAGCGTTGTAACCGTAGTTTCCAGTACCTTCCAGTACCTTGTTCACAACAACAGATGGCTCGTCACCGGCGTTGGCCACGATCTGACGCAGCGGTTCTTCAATCGCACGCAGTACGATCTTGATACCAGCATCCTGGTCTGGGTTTTCGCCCTTCAGTTCCTTGATGGAGGAGCGTGCGCGCAACAGGGCAACGCCACCGCCAGGCACGATGCCTTCTTCAACAGCGGCACGTGTCGCATGCAATGCATCTTCAACGCGAGCCTTCTTTTCCTTCATTTCGGTTTCTGTTGCAGCACCAACCTTGATTACTGCAACACCGCCAGCCAGCTTGGCCACGCGTTCTTGCAGTTTTTCACGGTCGTAATCGCTGGTGGCTTCTTCGACTTGCTTCTTGATCTGGTCGATACGCACCTTGATGTTGCTTTCGGTACCGTTACCGTCGATGATAGTGGTGTTTTCCTTGCCGATTTCAACACGCTTGGCTTGACCGAGGTCTTCCAGGGTGACTTTTTCCAGGCTCAGGCCAACTTCTTCAGCAATCACATTGCCGCCAGTCAGGATGGCGATATCTTCCAGCATAGCCTTGCGACGGTCGCCGAAGCCAGGTGCCTTGACAGCCACAGTCTTCAGGATGCCGCGAATGTTGTTCACAACCAGGGTGGCCAGTGCTTCGCCTTCTACATCTTCTGCAATGATCAGCAGAGGACGACCAGCCTTGGCAACTTGCTCCAGTGTCGGCAGCAGATCGCGGATGTTGCTGATTTTTTTGTCGAACAACAGGACAAATGGATTTTCCAGCAAGGCGATTTGACGCTCTGGATTGTTGATGAAGTAGGGAGACAGGTAACCACGGTCGAACTGCATGCCTTCAACCACGTCCAGTTCATTTTCCAGGCCGGAACCATCTTCTACAGTGATGACGCCTTCCTTGCCTACCTTGTCCATGGCATCAGCAATGATCTGGCCAATGTCAGTATCGGAGTTGGCAGAAATTGAACCAACCTGGGCAATTTCCTTGCTGGTGGTAGTAGGCTTGGAGATTGCCTTGATTTCATTCACGATCTCGGCAACAGCCTTGTCGATACCGCGCTTGAGGTCTGTTGGGTTGAAACCGGCAGCCACGTACTTGAAGCCTTCGCGTACGATAGCCTGGGCCAGAACAGTAGCAGTAGTAGTACCGTCACCTGCATTGTCGTTGGTCTTGGAAGCTACTTCCTTCACCAATTGTGCACCCATGTTTTCCAGCTTGTCGCTCAGCTCGATTTCCTTGGCAACCGAAACACCATCCTTGGTGACGGTTGGGGAACCGAAGGAACGCTCCAGCACAACGTTGCGGCCCTTAGGACCAAGAGTAACCTTTACTGCATTCGCCAGCACGTTAACGCCGTTAACGATCTTGGCACGTGCCTCATCGCCGAAAATAACTTGTTTTGCAGCCATTTATATCTCCTATTGAAACTTGTTTGAGCTGTGTGGTGTGAACGATCAGGCTTCTACAACGCCCAGGATGTCATCTTCACGCAGTACCAATACTTCATCGCCATTGACCTTGACGGCCTGGCCTGCATACTTGCCAAACAGCACCTTGTCACCAACCTTAACGTCCAGCGCGATTGCCTTGCCGTTGTCGTCCTTCTTGCCTGGACCAACAGCAAGCACTTCACCTTGATCTGGCTTCTCGGCAGCGGAATCAGGGATGACGATACCAGACGCAGTCTTGCGTTCTTCTTCCAGGCGTTTCACGATAACGCGGTCTTGCAATGGGCGAATTGCCATGTGTTTCTCTCCTAAAATCTTGGGTTGAACATTGAATTTGTTACAAGTTCGGTTGCTAGAGGTGGTTTAGCACTCACCCCTATTGAGTGCTAATAATAGGGACAGGACCTTGTTTTTTCAAGAGCTTCATTGGATTTTTTCTGTCGTCTGTTGGTGGTGGACATGTATGCATGACAGATAACCTTCTCCCCAAGGGACATTATTCAAAATGTCGCGTTGCAATTTAAGCCCTAACAATGAAGACCCAACAGGGTCACCAGGACGGTATCTTAAACAGTCGCACTGGTATGGACTTCATCTCATGCTTTAGGAGACCATGTTTAACATTGGCCTATCAACTTACAACTCTATCTCTACAATGAAAAAAATGAAAGTATGGTTCTAGCAAATAGGCAAGCAAAGCCATCCACGGCTGGCAGCCAGTCTTTCATCATCACCCATAATTACCATCCCGACGGAGTTGATACCCTCAAATCACGGGTTTAATGGATAAGGCCAGTCTTGCTTTAATACTCCAAGGATTGAGTGAAGTGCAACTTAAGCCACTGGCAGGCGTGTTAAAAACTACATGTAGGGGTTTCATGGGAGGCAAGCTACGCGCTGCAAGATGGCGATTTGCCTCAATTACATCCGAGACAATAAGAACTCAGATGCTTTCTCAGCAGCTCCTGTCATTTCCTTCATTGTTAGCATGCTTGAGTATTCATCGCTTAAACGTACTAGCTCTGATTTATCCGTAATTTCTGCTTTTGCGTAGATGAGGCGCAGGTAATGCCTGACGGTGGTGGGGGAAAGCGCAAGATCAAAAGCGATGTCTTTATAGGATTTTCCGTCTGCATAAAGTAATGCAATTTCCTTTTCTCGGGCGGTGAGCCGGTTGAAAATTAAATCACGACTGATATCCAACCGTTGCAGTCCGCCAGCCAGGCTGGAGCGGATTTGAAATTGACCATTGGCACTCATTGACGCGCTATTCAACAGATTTAATGCAATGTGGTCAGGAGTACGCCACTTGGGGCACAGCTCTCTGAACATGTCTGCGAATGCGCTATCGGCACACAGGATCAAACCAGTGTCGTCAATGAATGCTGTAGAGGCTTTCAATAACATGTTGGGGATGTGCATTCTTTCAATTTCAGCTTCAAGATTGGCTTTCCAGCTGAGGTAGATATGGGATGTCAATTGCTGTTTGAGCGAGATGGCATGTGGCGTAAAAGGCTGGGCATACTGACCTGACCTAAATAGCGTAATAAAGAAGAACGCATCCTGCCCAGGGAGGAAAATAGAAGTACATAGGGCATGCTGAATGCCTTGTTCACCATTCAGGGACTTCAAGCCAGGCGTAGAACTGAGGTCAGCAGGAGTGTAATGAATCGTGGTCTTGGGCGCACGGTGTACATCTGAGGCCAGGGTGTCATCTGCGCTTACAAGCTTCCAGTGCTCTTCAAAAGCCAGGGGCAATTCATGGCGGAATGAACTGCGCAAACTGAAGCCATGGCTATTGGGCGAGAGAATGCCCCACCACGCCTGATCAAAGCCGATGCTGCGGCCCAGCATTTGCAAAGCGCGCTGCTGAAAGCTTGCAGCGGGTTCCTTCAGCGCAGCTTGATATAAATCGCCAATTAAGGTTTCTTCAGTACTAAAGGCCATCGCTACCATGTGAACCCCTACATTTGCAGTATGGGCAAGCTGCCCGCCCCAAAGGATAATGCCCAATTATTTTTGAAAGTATACCAAAGGGTTAAGTGATGATATTGAACAGGCGATCTCTAATCAAGCTCTGGTTCATCGTTGATGCCATTCTGGCCCTCACCCCACCCATATACTGGTGGGTAAATAAACAAAGTTTGTTTTTGGGACTACCTGCAAACCTTGGCTATTTTCTATTCGTCTCGATCTGCATCACAGCCAGTGTAGTCGTGGCTTATTGGCTGGATAGTGAGGGCAAGGCATGATCATTACCTTTGGCCAGATCCTCGCCTTTTTCTTGCTTGTGGTTGTGGTATTGCAGCTAAGCAAGCGCAAAGATAAATCCTTCACGGATTATGCCGTGGGTGGTCGTTCATTTGATGCCAGATTCCAGGCGATGTCCTTCCTCAATACCTGGTATCCCGGAGCCATGTTTACGGCTTTTGGTGGGCTGGCTGCTGCAAGTGGTGTCATTTCCTTCTACGTGTTGGTGTACAGCCTTTTGACCGTAGTGTTGATGTATGTGATGGCGCAGTCTGTGTGGGTCTGGGGCAAACATTTTGATTTGAAGACCCAGCCCGATCTGTTCTCATTGCGCTATAACTCGCGCCACATCCGTACCATCGCTGCCGTGATCGGCATTATTTCCGGGATTCCATGGTTGGTGCTGGGCATGCAGGCACTGGGAGGTTTGTTCCAGTATATGTCGCTGGGCAAGCTTAGCTTTACCACGGCCGTGGTGCTGGGGGTTGCCCTGATCGCGGTCAGGCAGATTTGGACTGTGCGCATGGGCATGCGAGGGGTTGTGATCTCGGACATGGTGCAAGGCATCATGGCTTATTTGATCGGCACTGGCGTGTTGATTGGGCTGATTGCCTGGCTGGTACAGGCCCAGGGTATCACCCTGGCTACACTGTCTGAGCAGATGTTCAGCTTACCTGATTTTGGCAGCGAGCAAGGCCCTTTGTACGTGTTTAGTCTGATTCTCACCGGCACAGTAGGTGGCTGGTGTTGGCCCTATATATTTGTGCGCCTGTTCACAGCCGACAGTGTGCATAGCCTGAAAAAATCCGCTGCACTGGCCATGCCAGTCTCGCTGGTATTTGGTACAGCGTTGCTGTTGTTCGGCATGCTGGCTTCTGGATTGCCAGGTATTGCAGAACAGAGCAATGACGTCTGGTTCTTGGCCAGTCAGCAGGCGGGAGGGGTATGGCTGCTGGGCTTGGCTGGTGTGATACTGCTGGCCGCATCCATGGGGCACATCGATGGCAATATTCAGGCAACAGGTGCACAGATCGCCAATGATCTGGTGGGCAACTACCGCACGCTGACACATCCTCAGCTGATTTTTATTGCCAAGTTTGGCATGGTCATTCTTACCGCGCTCTCGGCCTGGCTGGCTTGCATGAAGCTGCCAGCCTTGTTCTCACTGGCTGTGCTGGCGTATCAGGGCATTATTCAATTAGCGGTACCGCAGTTTCTGGGCATATTCTGGAAACGGGGTAATGCCACAGGCGCAATAGCAGGCATGGTGCTTGGTTTCATAACCGCAGTGCTGCTGGAAACAGCATTTCCCGCGTTAATAGGACAGGCATATGGGCTCAGCTCTGGTTTGATCGGGCTGGCAGTCAATTTCGTGGTGTATGTTGCAGCTGCATATCTACTACCTCATTCAGCAGAAGAACAACGCCGCATTGACGGGATTTTCGAGATTGCCAGAAGTGGCAACAGGCCGATGTCATGAGCACCACCGATCACAGAGAACTTGAGTCTGCGATTCCAGAACACTTGCGTAAACCAGGGCTATGTCCTTTCAGGAGCAGTGCAGAACCACCGCCGTATCCCACTTATGTGGCTAGATTCAGCAAAGATATCAACCAGGTCGTGATGTGTTATCTCGGAATTCAGCTGCGACCAGAGGGTAATCGCAAAGCCTTGAAGGCTGCAGCGATATCGGTAGAGGAACTTGTCAGCTTGGCCAGTGGCCCCTTATACGTTGATCAAGCGAAAGGAGTTGATGGGGACGAATATGAAACCCATATATTTGCGCTATTTTGGGATTCGGTAATGGCTTATCAGCATTGGTGCGCGAGTGATCTTGTGCAAGGTTGGTGGGAGTCGAATCAGCGGGAAGAGGATGGCGTAGGATATTTCAAAGAAGTCTTTATGCCAAAAATTGACTTCTTTGAAACCCACTATGCGACCCCAGAATTTCAAAGTCTGGGCAATCTGGCAGATGCCATGAGTGGAGAAATCAAAGAGCACGCTTATTGGGGAGCCATGCGTCATCGCATTCCTGCCGCTCAATATGATTCTTTGGCCTCAGTCGGATTACCTTCTGTGGTATCTAAACATGACAACGCTAAGCGAAAGCTTGTCGTTCCTCATGACTATATGTGCTTGATCAGGTCTGGGCAAAACTGGGAGAACGCAGATCAGACTGAGATTGCTCTGTATCAAAAAGTCATCCTTCCAAGCCTAGTGCAAGGGATGGGGTATTTAAGTGAGCAAGGTTTGGAGATCGGCTGTTACAGCAACCGGTTCGTTACTTTGCTTTGTGAGGATGGATATATCGCCAGGCAGAGTTATGGATTGAGCTATTGGAGCGGACTAGATGCACTAGAGAAATGGGCATCCAGTCATCAAACCCACCTAAAGATATTTGCCGCAGCACAAGAATACATGAGCAAGCTTGGTAGTGAGGCTCGTTTGACCACGTATCACGAAGTCGCAGTGATGGCTGCTGATGAACAGTACTTTGAGTACATCAATTGCCACCCCTCCACTGGATTACTGCAACTTGCTTAACTAGCCCACTCACTTGAATAGACTTGCTTCCGAATCCCATCAATCGATTATTTTTTATCTAGATTGCCTGTTAGGGATGGATAGATGCAATGTACTTTGGGCTCAGCTACCCACTTCAGACGCTTTGAAACGATTTCTGCAGTGGGAAAATGCAGAAGAGCGTTTAAGTCCAAGGGGTAATTAATTCTCTAAAAAACATATGTTTAGTTAAATCTCGAATTTCATTGCAAAAAACCTGTTCAATATCATTTTGAGTTGCAAACTCTAAGGAAGGTGCGAATAAGCAGGTCATTTCTTCCCAAGCTGACTCGCTGATTAAAATTTCGCGGATCTGGGCCGATTTTTTTCCCGCAAACACATCGAATCAGCCTATTTAGGCTATTTTTTCCGCCATTTCTGGCGTTATTTCCGGTTTTTACTGAGATCTCTCCCACTGACGTATCATTTGGTCCACCCGAAACAGGTTGGCCAGGGTGAATAACATCGCCAGTTGGTTATCGTTTTTCAGCAGCCCCTTGTATCTGGCTTTCACGAAGCCGAACTGCCGCTTGATGATGCGAAACGGGTGCTCCACCTTGGCACGGATGCTGGCTTTCATGTATTCGATGTTGATGGCCGTTTTGTTCTTGCGCGGATGCTGCTTCAAGGTTTTTACCTTGCCGGGACGCTCGGCGATCAGCCAGTCCACATCCACCTCGGCCAGCTCCTCGCGCTGTGGCGCTCCTTGGTAGCCGGCATCGGTTGAGACAAATTGCTCCTCTCCATGAAGCAGATTACCCAGCTGATTGAGGTCATGCTCGTTGGCCGCGGTGGTGACTAGGCTGTGGGTCAGGCCACTCTTGGCATCGACACCAATGTGGGCCTTCATGCCAAAGTGCCACTGATTGCCTTTCTTGGTCTGATGCATCTCCGGATCGCGTTGCTGCTCTTTGTTCTTGGTAGAGCTGGGTGCCTCAATGATGGTGGCATCTACCAAAGTGCCTTGGGTCATCATGACGCCTGCTTCGGCCAGCCAGCGATTGATGGTCTTGAACAATTGACGGGCCAGTTGATGCTGCTCGAGCAGGTGGCGGAAATTCATGATGGTGGTGCGATTCGGCAGGGCGCTATCCAGGGAAAATCGGGCAAACAGGCGCATGGAGGCGATTTCGTACAGGGCATCTTCCATGGCACCGTCGCTCAGGTTGTACCAATGCTGCATGCAGTGAATACGCAGCATGGTCTCCAGCGGATAGGGCCGTCGGCCATTGCCCGCCTTGGGATAAAACGGCTCGATGACAGCGGTCATATTCTGCCATGGCAGAATCTGCTCCATGCGGGAGAGGAAAATCTCTTTTCGGGTCTGACGGCGCTTAGTGCTGAATTCACTATCGGCGAAGGTGAGTTGATGGCTCATGATGTCCCTCTGGGATGCGCTCCGGATGAACATGATGATCTCATATCAGGAACTTGTTCGCACCTTCCCTAAGTAAATGATTTTGCGATATTATTTGCAAGTGACTGATTTGAATCAGGTGAGAGTCTCGAACTGAATTGCAAACGACATTTTTCTTGGAATATTCCATTCAGCATCCTTGCCTTGGGGAGTCACCTCCGGTGTATTGGCGCTGCCTGTTAACCTGGCGGTCTATATTCTGCTTAGTGTCACAATCAAGAATGATGACAGCGAGACGCGCAGGCTCAAGCATCTTTTTGGGAGCCTTGAGTCAGTGCGGGGGCAGAAATAAATCAATATAGCCTCCTCTTGGAGGCTGCTGAGCTCAAGGTATGGATTAGTGTATCGAAATGTGATACATTGAACCGATATTTGTTGGAATAATGAAAGACTCATCCATGGCTGTATCGGGGTTGCCGATAAAAAAAGATCATTCCCCCATGCTGGCCTTGGTGCTTGCGCTGGCATGTCTAGCCATGCTGGGACCATTCACGACAGATACTTATTTTCCGTTCTTCCCGGATATGGAAGCCCACTTTGCTATCAGCCAGGCGCAGGCGCAGCAAAGCCTGACGGTCTATCTGTTTACCTTTACCGCGATGATGCTGTTCCATGGCGCGCTTTCAGACAGTTTCGGCCGCAGGCCTGTGATTCTGGTTTCCCTGTCAGGATTCATCATCGCCTCGCTTTTGTGTGCCATGACGGATAATTTCTCCAGCTTATTGGTTTACAGAGGCATGCAAGGATTGTTTGTTGGCGCTGGTACGGTGGTGGGGCAGGCTGTTATCCGGGATAAGTTTGCCGGTGTCCAGGCACAACGGCTGATTGCGCAGATTACGATGTTGTTCGGGATTGCCCCGGCCATTGCCCCGTTACTGGGTGGCTGGCTGCACCAGTATTTTCCCTGGCAATCCAGTTTCTTTCTCCTCAGCGGGCTGGGCATCTTGATCCTGTTATTGTGTTTTGTGAGCATAGACGAAACCTTGCCTCCACACAGTCGCCAGCAGTTTGCGCTCAAGTCCATCCTTGGTAACTATATTGGCATTTTCCGGGAGCCAAGATTTCTGGCGTTGTCTGGCTGCATTGCAACAGGGTTTGGAGGATTCCTGGTGTATGTCGGCGGTTCACATGACTTTATCTTCAAGGTCATGCATATGTCATCGCTGCAATTTGGCTGGTTGTTTATTCCTATCGTGATAGGTCTGATTGCTGGTTCCGCATTGGCAACGCGACTCACGGGAAGAGTCTCCAATCATGCCATGATCAACAGCAGTCATCTCATCATGGGCGTGGCGGCGGGTTTCAATGTGCTTTATAACCTGTTGACTGAGCCAAGCATGCCGATGGCTGTTGTCCCTGTCTTGCTGTATACCTTTGGTCTTACCTTGATGATGCCTGCCGCCATGATGTTGGCACTGGATCTGTTTCCACAAAGCCGGGGGACGGCAGCCTCTGTACAAGCTTTTATCCAATCCTTGATTTTCGTGCTGCTCTCGGCTTTCGTCGTGCCTGTGATTCTTGGCAATGGTACGCTGTATGCTAGCGTGATGTTGGTGATGCTGGTGGGCAACGTGGTGCTGTGGAATATCTATAAGACTTATCGTTAAAAGCAGGGTAAGCCAAGTAGAGTAGTTTCACGAGAATATTTTCTCCCGGTGGCTCATTGCTAGTGAGTCTGATGCGATCCTGACATATTGTGCTGTCTATCGTTACTACATTCCTACACCCTAATCGGACGGCAGGGGATTAAGCATTGCGCCTGTGATTTTTAAGATGAACTGACCTTTACAGTGACTGACTGGACAGGCTTTTATCTTTAAGACAGGAGAAATGTCATGACTTACCCAAATACTTCGAACCGTGGTTTTGCTTCCATGGACGCGCAAAAGCAAAGGGAAATTGCCAGCATGGGAGGAAAGGCGGCCCATGCCAAGGGCACTGCGCATGAGTTTGACTCCCAATCGGCGCGTGAGGCCGGAAAAAAGGGAGGAAGGATTGCGCATGAAAAAGGCACTGCACATGAGTTCAGTTCAGAGGAGGCGCAGAAAGCTGGCAGTAAAGGCGGTCGTGCTTCGCGGGCCGGTGGCCGGTAATTAGTCAGTGTGTCAGGGAGTGGAGTGTTCCACTCCTTTCCAGATGCAATCCCATAGAGCGAGACTAAAGGAGATCATCATGATTCTGAACCACGAACTGGCACGGGAACGTGACCATCGCCATATGGACCAACCGCCCCAGCACCAGGATACTCAACCGGGCAGGGAAGCCGCGATGGATCCCAGGCCGCAATATATTGATCCGGCTTATCAAGGCAGCGAGAAGTTGAAAGGCAAGGTGGCAGTCATTACCGGAGGGGACAGTGGGATAGGAAGGGCAGTGGCCGTTCATTTTGCTGTCGAGGGCGCGGATATTGTCATTAATTATTTATCGGATGATGAGCAGGAGGACGCGGAGAAAACGCTGGCGTTGATTCATCAGCAGGGTTGCAGGGGAGTGGCGGTCAAGGGCGATGTCAGTGATCCGGAATTCTGCGAGGAACTCATCATGAAAGCCGTGAGCGAGTTCGGTACCCTGGATATCCTGGTCAATAATGCAGGGCAGCAGTATGTGCAATCGAGCTTCGAGGATATCAGCGCGGCGCAACTGGAGCATACTTTCCGGACCAATATCTTTTCCATGTTCTACCTGACCAAAGTGGCCTTGCCATTGTTAAGCCCCGGCTCACGGATCATCAATACTGCTTCTGTGACGGCTTATAAGGGAAACCCTTCCTTGATCGACTATTCAGCCACTAAGGGGGCGATTGTGGCATTTACCCGTTCCCTGGCAATCAGCCTGGGAGACCGGAATATTACGGTGAATGCGATTGCGCCCGGGCCGATCTGGACTCCGTTGATCCCTGCCAGTTTTTCTGCCAGAGAGGTGGAGCATTTCGGCCAAGACACCTTGCTGAGAAGGCCTGGGCAGCCAAGTGAGGTAGCGCCCACTTACGTGCTACTAGCCTCCAATGATGGATCGTATATGACTGGTCAGGTGATTCACCCTAATGGAGGAATCATACTGAATGGTTAACCGTTGGGCTGCGATGGGAGCCGATTAGCCGTCAGCGGGGTGAGCTGGTGTTGTCAGTTGTCGCTGGTAAAACGCGACATCCAGCCACTGTCCGAATTTGAAACCTACCTGCCTGAATGTACCCGCATGTACAAAACCTGCGGATAGGTGCAAGTTGATACTGGCACTGTTGGCCGTATCTATGCACGCGACCATCACATGTACTTGTGCCTGTTGTGCGCGCTGGATAATGTTTGTGAGTAATAACTTACCCAGGCCTGATCCGCGATAGGACGAGTGAATATAGAGGCTGTGTTCGACCGTGTATTTGTATGCCGGGAATGACCTGAATGCGCCCCAGGTGGCAAAGCCAAGCAGTGTGCCGCTGTGAGGGTCTGCAATCCCGATGACTGGGTGGCCTGCTTCGCGTTTGGCAGCAAACCAGGCGGCCATGGTTGCTGGAGAGCGGGGAGTGTAATCGTACAGCGCTGTGGAATTGAGGATAGCCTCGTTCAGGATGCCCCGGATGGCCTCTCCATGTTCTTCTTCGTTACATTCTATCAGGCATACATCAGGCGGCATGACGCAGTTTTTCCAGTATATGCGCATGCAGTTCTGGGTCGCCACAGGCGAGCACTGTACCGCCATGCTGTGCAGTGTTGCCATCCCATGAAGTGATAATGCCGCCGGCACCCTCGATAATGGGAATCAGTGCCTGTACGTCATAAGGCTTGAGGTCGGCTTCAATAATGACATCTACAAATCCGGATGCCAGCATGCAATAGGCGTAGCAATCACCGCCGAAACGTACCAGTTGGGCTGAGGCGGCTACATCATCAAAAGCCTGTCTGCGTTTTGCATCAAACATATCTGGCGTCGTGCACATCAGTCTTGCCGTGGCCAGGCTGTTACAGGCCCGGGTCTTGAGGCGGAGGCCATTACCTGTACTGTAAGCTTGGGTGCCGACATAGCGTTCACGGGTGTAGGGTTGGTCCATCAGGCCCAGTATCGGTTTTTCTCCATCATTGAGGGCTATCAACGTTCCCCAGAGTGGCAGGCCAGTCATGAATGCCCGGGTGCCATCAATCGGGTCCAGCACCCAGGTGACCTCACTTTCTCCATGATAGGCCGCCTCTTCCTCACCCAGAATGCCATGGTGGGGATAATGCTGGCGGATCAGTTCACGCATGGCACGCTCGGCCGCCTTGTCCGCTTGGGTGACGGGGTCGAAGTGATGATCGCTTTTGTTGGTGACAGTGAGTGGCTGCCTGAAGTAAGGCAGGATGGTAGCGGCGGCAGTATCAGCCAGTTGTTCGGCAAAGACCTGGAATTCTGCCAGTTGTGCTGCGGTGATGCTCATTGGTAATCAGGTTCCCAAAATTGACTGGTGAAAATGAGGCTCACAGTGCCGGCCTGGGCAACGTAAGCCATTGTTGCACGGAAGGGCGCTGCCATTGGTGTGTGGCATAGCTTGCCAGATGCTCGGGAACGGGGTCTCCGCCCAGCACCAGCCGGTTCAGCATCAGCGCCAGCTCAGTATCGGCAATTGACCAGTCGCCGAACAGGTAATCGTGACCGGCGGGCAGCAATGTTGCTGCAATACGCAATAATTTATCCTTGGCCTGGCTGGCTTCCGGGGACAGCGGCATGGTAGAGGCAGTACGGTAGAAAACATGATCGGTGCTTCGCTCCTGGCGAAGTGGCATCAGGTCGGTACGCAACCAGGCCTGGACCTGCAGTGCTCGTGCACGAGAGGGAATGTCGCGTGGATACAGGTCTGTGCCAGGGAAGGTTGCATCCAGATATTCCGTGATGGCGGATGATTCAGACAGGTGGAAATCACCATGGCTCAAGGTGGGGACACGATTGGTCAGTGACCTGGCGATATAATCCGGCGCATGTTGTGCCTGTTGAGCAAGGTCAACCGTGATCAATTCGAAGGGCAATGATTTTTCATGCAATGCAACAAAGGCGAACATGGCGAATGGACTGATGAAGCGTGCATCGACGTATAGCTGTAAAGGTGATGACATGAATCCTGTGCCCCGGTATTGAGTGATCAATAGATATTCTAAATCATACTGCTGTAATTGCATGCACCCTGCAATGAGCGGCCTGGCCGCTGTTCGGAGCTGTTGCCAGGCCGGTTCGGATTAACGCTGTCTTGGGTCGCTGTAGCGAGACAGCCAGTGTGCATACGGGGCAGGCAGCACCCAGGCAGGATTATCCTTGTGCAGTTCCTTGGCGGCCTGATAGCTCCAATTGGGGTTTTCCAGGTGTGCACGGCCTATCATGGCAAGGTCCAGCTGCTCATTGCGGATAGCCTGATCAGCCAGGTCTGGCGCGCCAAACCCCCATGCCGATGAAACCGGGATGCCGGCTTCATTACGTACGCGCTGGGCAATTGGCGCCAGGAATGCAGGGCCCCATGGAATCCTGGCTTCTGGCGTGCTGAAGCCTATGCTGACACTCAGCATATCCAGGCCGAGCTGTTTCCATTGGTTGACTAACTGGATGGATTCATTCAAGGTTTGCTCATCCTGTCCGTCAAATTCCAATACCCCAAAACGTGCAGTCAGCGGCAGTTTTTCTGGCCAGACCTTGCGCACTGCAGCCAGTGTCTCACTAGCGAAGCGACCCCTGTTTTCAGCATTGCCGCCATATTCATCATTACGCAGGTTGGAGTGAGTGGACGTGAAGCTCTGTGCCAGATAGCCGTGGGCAAAGTGCAGCTCCAGCCATTCAAACCCTGCATCCACAGCACGGCTGGCGGCATCGACAAAGTTTTGCTGAACACGCAGGATATCCGCGACAGTCATTTCTGTTGGGACACGCGGCAACAAGCTGCCAAATGCCTTGGCTGAGGGAGCTATGGTCTGCCAGCCCCGCACATCGTTCGCGGGAATATGGTCATCGCCTTCCCAGGGGATATTGGCGCTGGCCTTGCGTCCCGCATGGGCAATCTGAATACCGGGCACAGCACCGGCTGCCTTGATGGCGGCGGCAATCTCGCGCAGTTGTTCGGCCTGGTCATCATTCCATAAGCCCAGGCAATGCGGGGTGATGCGTCCTTCCGGGGCAACGGCAGTTGCTTCCACGATGACCAGTCCGCTGCCGCCACGCGCCAGGGTTGCGTAATGCGCCTTGTGCCAGTCATTGGCTACACCATCAATCGCCATATACTGGCACATGGGAGGTATTGCAATGCGGTTTCTCAATTCCACATTTTTTAAGCGATATGAAGAAAACAGGTCTGCCATGCTTTTTCCTTTTTCAATAGTGATGCGTGAATATGGAAACATTTCCCTGATCGTATCTGGGTATGTTTCCATAGTTCCAAAATATTCGAACTATGGAAACATAGTAACGGCTATGATAAATTTTGTCCATGAGGCAAATTAAACATCCCCCGATTGACCAGGTTGAGCTGACAGATATCATGTACGCTCTCTCGGACCCGGCACGCATTGAGATTGTCGGGCGGCTGGCCCAGGCTGGCAGGCAGATGACGTGTGGCGAGTTGGACCTGAACCGGCCTAAATCCAGTATGTCGCACCATTTCAAGATTTTGCGCGCTGCTGGCATCGTGGAAACCGTGATTGATGGCAAGGAGCACTTGAATTCACTGCGGCTTGCCGAAATCGAAGAGAAATTCCCCGGTGTCCTTAATGCTGTACTCAAGACCATCTGCTTGTCTGCATCAATATCCAATGAGCAATAAAAAAGCCCAGCCTGTGTCAGGCCGGGCTTGCTACAGAGCGTTTGCTGGTTAACCTACATAGCGCTTGATCCTGAAACCAGTCTTGGGGTGAGTGGTATAAATGAAATGCTTGCCCCGGTTGCGGTCTGCCTGTTCGGCAGAAGTATTGATGCGATTGATGTTAAAGCTATACTTAGGGTGCGGCCGGTTGTTGTTGGCAACGGCTGCATTCCTGGATGACGCTACCACTACTGTTTCCGAAACCCGTGTATCAGCTTGTATGTTGAGCGGGCTGAGATTGGCGGCTTGCGCCTGTGCCATCAGGAATGGCGCGGACAGTGTCGTGAAAGCCAGTATTAGGATTGTCTGTTTCATTGGAAAATCTCCTGTGAATCTATTCATTGTTTGGATTGCATGATAGAGAGTGGAGTCATCGTTATTGCCAGCCACCTCCTAGCGCCCTGTATAAGTCGATCATTGCCGTGATTTGCTTCTGCTTGGTTTCAATCAGGTCCATCTTGGCTTCCAGGGCATCACGCTGGGTCAGCAGCACTTCCATATAGTCGGCGCGGGCGGACTGGAACAGCTGGTTGGAGATGTCGATGGAGCTGGTCAGGGCTTCAACCTGGCTGTTCTTCAACTGATAGTTCTTATCGAGATTATCAATGTTGGAAAGCTGGGTGGACACTTCGGAATAAGCCTTGATAATGGCCTGCTCATAATCGAATGCCGCCTGAATCTGTTCGGCGCTGGCATTCTTATAGGTAGCAATAATGGCATTCCGGTTGACCAGTGGAGCCATGATATCGCCTGCCAGGGAGCCTGCCACTGACTCAGGCATGTTGAGCAGATAGCGAGGATTGAATGCCTGAAAACCCAGCCCGGCCTTCAAAGCGAAGGAGGGATAAAAATTGGCCTTGGCAACCTCGATATTCAGCTTTGCTGCTTCCAGTTCAAGCTGCGCCTTGCGAATATCAGGCCGGTTCTCCAACAGCTGGGATGGCATGCCGGTCTCCAGCATTTTGGGCTTGAGGTCCATGAAACTAGCTGAGGCACGCTCGATAGGCTGTGGTGTTCTTCCCAGCAGAAAATTGATCCGGTTTTCGGTTTCAACGATGTGCTGCTTGACCTCATAACGTTGGCTGCGGTTTTTATTCACCTCAGCCTCGAACCGCTTCACTGCCAGTGATGTAGTGCGTCCATACAGCTGGAGCTGTTTCACGACATCGAATGCATGCTGCTGGATCTGGATATTCTTATCTAGGTTATCGAGTTGGTTATCCAGTGCCAGCAGTTCGTAGTAGGAGTCTGCCACTTCTGCCACGAGATTGGTGGTAAGGAAGTGCTTACCCTCGATGGAAGCCATGTATTCCATGGTGGCTACCTTGGTGGCGTTTCTCAGCTTCTTCCAGACATCCAGCTCCCATGATGCGACCAGGCCGAACTGGTAATTACCGAAATACTTGGGGAATGCCTTGCCTTCCTTGATATCCAGGTTTTCCTCAATGGCACCGTTGCGAGTGTACTTGGCAGTCCGCTCGGTTTCAGCCGCAGCACCGAAGCCAACGGAAGGCAGGTATTCACCTTTCCTAGCCAGGATTTCGTTCTCGGCAACACTGATGCGTTGCATGAGAATGTTGATCTCCTTGTTGTTGGTCAGTGCAATATCAATCAGGCTGGATAAATATGGATCTTCAAAAAACTCCTTCCAGTTCACTTTGGCTGCACTGTCTGTGCTGGCCTGGTCAGGCGAGAACGCCTGTGGCAGGTCAACTGCCGGTTCCTTTTTTGCAATGGTCGGGATAGCGCATGATTGCGCCATCAAGGCCATGCATCCCAATACGATAAGTTGAATGGCTTTATTCTTGGTCATCATCATTCTTACTGTAGTGATAGATTTCAGTTAAAGGCTCGAAAGCTTCGTTCTTGATCAGGGATTTGCCTTCAGACATGCGAGCGAAGATGTAGTACAGGCCTGGGATCAGGATGACGCCGAACACGGTACCGAACAGCATGCCGCCCAATGCGGAGGTGCCGATGGTTCTGTTGCCCACTGCGCCAGCGCCGGTCGCCATGACCAGGGGAATCAGGCCTGCAATGAAGGCAAACGAGGTCATCAGGATAGGGCGGAAGCGGACTCTTGCACTCTCAATGGCTGCATCCCTGATTGACATGCCTTGCTCATGTTTCTGCACGGCATATTCCACAATCAGCACGGCATTCTTCCCGAGCAGGCCGACCAGCATGACCAGCCCGACCTGGGCGTAAATATCATTTGCCAAGCCCAGGCTTTTCAGCAGGAAGAAGGAGCCAAATATGCCTGCAGGCAGGGACAGCACCACTACCAGCGGCAGGATGAAGCTCTCGTATTGCGCTGCCAGCACCATGTAGACGAACACCAGCACAACACCGAAAATAATGATGGCTTCGTTGCCACGGTTGGCTTCGTCGAATGACAAGCCTTCCCAACCTACGTCATAACCTTTGGGCAGAGTGGCTTTTGCCACTTCTTCCACGGCCTTGATGGCGTCATCCGTGGTGTAGCCTGCAGCGGGCATGGCGCGGATAGTGGCTGAGTTATACAGGTTGTAACGCGTGATCTCGTTGGGACCCTGCATTTTCTTCAGTTTCATGAAGGCTGAGTAAGGCACCATTTCGCCTTCTTCATTCTTGACGTAGTAGCTGAGTACGTCACTGGGATAGCGACGGAACTCAGGTGCAGCCTGGGTATAAACCTTGAAGAAATTGTTGAAGCGGATAAACCCTTGTTCGTAAGTACTGCCGATCAGGATATCCAGGTTGTCCATGGCCTTGGCGATGGATACCTTCTTCTGCATGGCCAGCTTGTTGTCAATTTCAATTTCATACTGGGGGTAATTGGCAGCATAGAAAGTGAACAGGCCGGTGAGCTCCTTGCGCTTGCCGAGCTCCTTCATGAAGTCCTTATTGATTTTGTCGAACTCGTGATAATCGGTGTTATCAGTCTTGTCGAGCAGGCGCAATGCCAGGCCGGAAGCTGCACCATAACCTGGTACTGCCGGTGGTTCGAAGAACTCGATGACGGCGCCAAAGTCCTTGGTCTTTTCTTCCAGTTCCTCGATGACTTGGTGCACTGAGCGCTTGCGATCAGACCAGTCCTTCAGGTTGATGATACAAGTACCTGCATTGGAGCCACGACCCTCGGTCAGTACTTCATAACCAGCGAGGGACGATACCGATTGCACACCTTCCACCTTGGAGGCGATAGTTTGCAACTGGCGCGCAATCTTGTTGGTGACTTCGAGTGTGGACCCGGGCGGTGTCTGGATAATGGCATAGACCATGCCCTGATCCTCGCCTGGAATGAAGCCGGCGGGCAGTGACTTGTCGACAATGAAGGTGCCGAAGGCAAACAGGCCCAACAGGAGGATGGTGATTATCCTCCTGGTGACAAGCACTTCAAGCAGCTTGGTATAGCGGCCGGTTACTTTCTCGAACACATAGTTGAATGCATTGATGAAGATGCGGATAGGTGTCCTGCGTTTGGGTTGGCCATGGTTGTTCTTCAGCAACATGGCGCACAGCACAGGTGTCAGGGACAGGGCCACGACACCGGAAATGATAATGGAAGCTGCCATGGTGATAGAGAACTGACGGTAGAACACACCCACAGGCCCAGTCATGAAGGCCACGGGTACGAACACAGCGGTCATCACCAGGGTAATGGCGACAATCGCACCACCGATCTCCCCCAGTACCTGTTGGGTAGCCCGGTAGGGAGATAAATGCTCAGTTTCCATCTTGGCATGGACAGCTTCCACGACCACGATCGCGTTATCCACCACAATACCGATGGCTAACACGAGAGCAAACAGCGTGATCAGGTTGATGGAAATCCCGAACATCTGCATAACAAAAAATGTGCCGATCAAGGACACGGGCACGGCGAGGATGGGAATCAGGGTGGAACGCCAGTCTCCCAGGAAGATGAACACCACCAGTGCGACCAGGATAAATGCCTCGATCAGCGTGTGTATCACTTTTTCAATGGAAGCATCGAGGAACTTTGATACATCGTAATTGACTTCATAATCCATGCCTTCAGGAAAGGATGCCTTCAGTTCCTGCATCTTTTCCTTCACGTGCTCAATCACCTCGGTCGCATTACTGCCATAGTTCTGCTTGAGCACGATCGCCGCCGATGGATAGCCGTCCTTATTGGAGTAGATGTCATAAAACTCACTGCTCAACTCTACTTTGGCAATATCCTTGAGATGCAGGATTTCACCTTTCGCGTTGGCACGGATAATGATGTCTTCATATTGTTCAGGCTTGTTGTAACGGCCTTGGTAGAGCAGCACATATTCCTTGGACTGGGCAGAAATGCCTGAACTCTGGCCCAGACGGCCCGGACGCCCGATCACGCTCTGGCTGTCGATTGCTTCCATGACCTCTTCGGTCGATACGTTATAGGCACGCATGCGGTCCGGGTTGAGCCAGATACGCATTGCGTACTGGCGGCTACCCAGGATCTTGGCCTGGGCAATACCGTGGACGCGTTGAATTTCGGGAATGACATTGACGTTGGCATAGTTGAACAGGAATTTCTCATCAGCATTCTTGTCCTTGCTGAACAGGTTGATGTACATCAGCATGCTGGGTTGCACACGTTCAACCACGACACCTTCCATCTGTACCAGTTTTGGCAATCGGCTCATCACCTGGTCCAGACGTGTCTTGACGTTGATCATGGCCTGGTTGGGGTCAATTCCCAGATCAAAGATCACCTGGATGGTCGCTTCCCCGGCACTGGTGGCATCGGAAACGATGTATTTCATGCCAGGGACACCATTGATTGCGCGCTCAATGGTAATCAGCGATGACTGCACCAGCACATCAGCACTGGCACCAGGATATGCCAGCGAGACAATCACGCGTGGTGGCGCAATATCCGGGAACTGGGCCGTTGGCAGGGTCTTGATGGACAAGAACCCCATGAAGACAATCAACAGCGACAAAACAATCGCCATGACTGGTCTCTTGATAAATATATTCAGCATTGATATTGCCCTCTGTTTGGCTTATTCAGCGTAAAGACTCAGGTCTGAAACAGCCTTTTCAGGCGGAACGAAATCCACGGCTATCTTCTGGCCGTTCTGGACTTTCCTCAGACCTTCGATCAGGATCCTGTCGCTGTCGGCCAGGCCTGACTTGACAACATAAAGATGCGGCAACTCTGCTTCAATAGTGATCAGCCGTTGTTCGATCTTGTCTTCTTTGTTCACGACATAGACATAGACTTTGTCCAGGATTTCGAACGTGGCCTTTTGCGGGATCAGCATGGCATTCTTGTATGGCACCGACATCAGGATGTTGCCGGTCTGGCCATGCCTGAGTATTTTGTCCGGGTTGGGGAACGTGGCGCGGAACTCGATATTGCCGGTCTTGTTGTCAAAATCGGCTTCAATGGTTTCAACCACACCTTCCTGGCCAAACACCTGACCATTGGCCATCTTCAAACGCACTTTTTCCGGGGATTGGCTTTTCTTGCTGCTGATGTAGTCCAGATATTCCGTTTCCGGCACATTGAAATACACCCACATTTTGCTGATGTCGGAGAGTGTGGTCAGTAAATCGCCTTCATCCAGCAGGCTGCCATTTCTGACTTCCAGGTGATCCATGATGCCGGGGAAGGGAGCATTGATATTGGTGAATCCCAGGTGGGTTGCCGCTACATTGACTTCTGCATTGGCCTTGTCCAGTTTTGCTTTGGAAAGCGCTAACTCATTTGATGAGACAATATTTTTATCTGCCAGCGCCTTGGTATTCTGGTATTCGATCATGGACATATCGGCTTCTGCCTTGGCTTTCTGCAGGTCGGCCTGATAGACATTGGGCATGATCTTGAACATGGGCTGGCCCTGGTTGAGCTGCTGGCCTTCGTCAACAAATATCTTCTCCAGGTAGCCTTTTTCCAGCGCCCTTATTTCGATATGCCGGATGGCATGGATTTGCGCGACATATTCCTTATCGAGAGAAGTATCCTGCCTGAGAATGCTGGATACCTTGAGTTTCAGTGGTTCATGTTCCTCAGCATGCTCTGCAGGGTGGCACCCAGCCAGAAGCACTGCCATAACGCTTAAAGCAAAAGAAAATTTTTTAATCATAGGATGGATGAGGCTCAGTTAAAAAAGAAATCAAAATCCTGGGATCACGCGCACGAGACATGGCATGTGCTGGACTGCTGGCACAGGGGCTATGGACGATGCTTTAGTGTGAAACAGGGGTATGGCGGGGCGGGATTTTCGCGGGTTGGCTCAACAGAGGATGATGACGGATCAGCGGCGCACAAGTGCGTGTGGTGTAGGCCACGTCATTTGTTGCCTTGCTGTGATTAATGCCGGGCTTCCAGGATGCAGGAAAAATCCATCCCTGAATGCGCGCTCATCGCATTGTTAACAACCAGTGAAAATGCTGCCGGGGCAGGAATTGCCCTCAGGCAAGAGATGGAGGATCTCGAGGTCTTGCGTTGGTAGAGAAATAAAGGCGTCTTGCCGTGGTGTTACTGGTACGTAACCAAGAGGTGGGTACGCTGGCGATGAGTAGAAGTGTCGCGAACAGAAGGCCGGCAAAGGTAAGTGCCAATTCGGAAGGCGGTTCACCACCACCAGTGGGCGCGGATTCGACTTTGACGATCTGGACAACATTGGCATCCGTGACATAGAGCGCATCAGGCAACTGCATGCAGATATAAGCCAGGCTTAGCAATGACAATACGACTGATAACAGGATCAGTCGTATTTTCAGCGCAGTCGGATTTAATCTTGGTTCCATGAAGCTTCTATGTTCATTAATAGAAATGCAATGCGCAGGGACGTAACTTGGGCGCAAAGCGGCGACTATCCTAGCATGGGTAAAAAATCATTTGCAACAGTGCTTGTGACATTGGGGTATTGAAATTGGTTTCATGGATTGCAAAATACTTTGCCCCCTGAGTGTGAGGATGCATGGTGCGAGATTGCGCCGAATGGCGATGGTCCGGTAGAGAAATCCCAGCATTACAGCAAGGTTGTATTGATTGTCCGGTAAATAATTGTTTAAAGCCTTATAATTACAAAATTCATGTTTTATCTGTGCAGGAGTGGTTAATGTCGGATGGGTTTGATGATATGGCAATTCAGCAGCTTCATTTGAGTTATAGCGGTCATCAGGATCGCATGTTGCTCAAAATCAGTCTGGCTGATACAGCAGAGCTGAATGCCTGGCTGACGCGGCGTATTGTCCGGATATTATGGAGCTTGCTGCAGGAAAATGAATTGTCGGCAACAACACCGGTAGCCGATGTGCTTGCCGTGACAGCAGAAGAGTTGCTGGAACACTTCAATGAAACAGTCGACAACCTTCCTCTGATTCAAGGAATCAACCTGTCTGGTGCCTATCATGATCGCGGTCAGGCAGAATCTTCCGCTCCGGTGTTGGTTACGGATTGCAAGATTATGCATGTAGATCATGCCGAATCCATGCTGGAGCTGCATAGTCAGGCTGGTGAGGTGTACAGTATTGCACTGACGGCGGAGCTCAATCATGCGTTGGGCGGCATGTTGCAGCTGGCAACCCAGGAAGCAGCCTGGGACCTGGGTTTAAATACTGACCGTATTGTGCTGACTGGTGAAACGGTTCGGCACGTCCTGCACTGAAAGCTGGTTGATGACTTCTGGCAACCAGACATGGCTGCAACGCAGTGCTCATAGTGTCTGGCATCCATGCTCCCAGATGAAGCACCATGAAGCTTTGCCACTGGTGCCAGTCAAACGTGGCGAAGGGGTTTGGCTGGAAGATTTTGACGGCAAGCGTTACCTGGATGGCGTGAGTTCCTGGTGGGTGAACCTGTTTGGGCATAACCACCCGCAGATCAAGACAGCGATTATTGAGCAGTTGCACCAATTGGAGCATGTGATTCTTGCCGGGTTCACTCATGAACCCGTGATACAGCTATCTGAACGATTGTCATCCCTGACCGGACTCGGCCATAGCTTTTATGCATCCGATGGCGCTTCTGCCACTGAAATTGCGCTCAAGATGAGTTTCCATTACTGGCGTAATCATGGCCAGGATGCAAAGAACCGTTTTCTCAGCCTGCAGAATGGATATCACGGGGAAACCCTGGGGTCACTGTCAGTGACCGATGTTGCCTTGTTCAAAGAAACTTACGCATCTTTATTGCGTGAATCTGTGCAGTTGCCCAGCCCGGATTGGCGCCTTGCCGGCCCTGGGGAGGATGCCAGACAGTATGCGCTGCGGTGCGCTGAACAGGCCGGTAACTATATTGCCCAGCACCACGATAGTATTGCTGCCTTGATTGTGGAGCCTCTGGTGCAGTGTGCCACTGGCATGGCGATGTACCACCCGATTTATTTGCAGAGATTACGTGAGATATGTGACCGCTATGAGGTGCATCTCATAGCAGATGAAATTGCAGTGGGGTTTGGGCGTACCGGCACCATGTTTGCCTGTGAACAGGCCAATATCCGGCCGGATTTCATCTGCTTGTCCAAAGGAATCACTGGAGGATATTTACCCCTTTCTGTCGTGCAAACGACAGATGAAGTGTATGCCGCATTCTATGATGACAATATCACGCGAGGCTTTCTACATTCGCACAGCTATACAGGTAATGCCCTGGCGTGCAGTGCTGCCCTGGCGACGCTGGATATCTTTGCGCAGCAGGATGTCTTGAACAGTAACCGGCGCAAGGCTGCCTATCTTAACCAGCAACTGGCGGCATGGGATGATTTGCCGATCAGTCAGCTGCGGAATACGGGGATGATCTGGGCATTTGATGTGGTGGATAGCCAGCCTGGCTTCCAGCAACGTTTTTACCAGGCAGCACTGCAACGTGGCTTATTGCTGCGACCTATGGGGAACACCGTGTATTTCATGCCACCTTATATCATCACGGAAAGTGAAATAGATTTCATGCTGGAGCAAACCGTGGCCGTACTGAAGGACAGCATATGAAATGGTTATGGGGCTGCATACTGCTGCTTGCAAGCATGATGGTGCATGCCGATTTGCCCGCACCTGTCGCGGATTCGCTTAGGAAAAGCGGGATACCTGCGGAGAATGTTGCCGTCTATGCACAGCGTATTGATCAGGTACAACCCCTGATTGACCACCAAAGCGACCAGCCCATGAAAACCGCTTCCACCATGAAGCTGCTTAGCACTTATGCTGGATTGGAGCTGCTGGGGCCGGATTATCGCTGGCGCACCGGGATTTACCATGATGGACGCCTGGAGAATGGCGTGTTGCATGGCAACCTGATCATCAAGGGCAGGGGAGATCCTTATCTCTTGGCTGCAGACATGCAGGCCCTGCTGGAAGATCTACGCCAGGCGGGGGTGCAGGATATTCGTGGTGATATTGTCCTGGATACCCATTTTTTTGCTGCACGATACCGTGATACGGCGGCATTCGATGACAAGCCGCATGCACCTTATAACGCAGCTCCAGACGCGTTCGCCGTCAATATTAAATCCACCACATTCAATTTTCTTGCCGGGAATGGCAGGCTGGAAATAGAAGCCGACCCTGCATTGCCTGAAATTCATATTGCTAATCAGATGACCCTGGTGCGCGGCGAATGTGGTGACTGGAAAAGCCGCTTGAGGTTTGTGGTGGAGCCGCAGGAAAATGAGGTCAACATCACGTTTGTCGGGGAATATCCGGCATCCTGCCGTGATAAGGCATTGGAATTGAATGTGCTGGAAGATGGGCCATATGCCTACAACCTATTCCGCCAACATTGGCTGGCGTTGGGCGGCAAGCTGCAAGGAGGGTGGCGCTACGGCACATTGCCGGAGCAGGCGGTACATCTGATGACGCATCAGTCCCAGTCATTAGCAGAGATTATTCGCACCATCAATAAGTACAGCAATAACCTGATGGTCAGGCAGTTGTTCCTGACTGTCGCGGCAGAACGGGTGACTACACCAGCGCTGGAAGAGGATGGCGTACTGGCAATCAAGGCGTGGCTCGCCAGCAAAGGGTTGTATTTTCCTGAACTGGTGCTGGAGAATGGTTCCGGCCTTTCGCGCAATGAGCAGATTACTGCCAGGCATATGGCGGATTTTCTGCGGGCGGCTTATAGCAGTCCCGTGATGCCTGAATATGTATCATCCCTGCCGTTGCCTTCTACAGATGGCACCATGGCTAATCGTTTGAAGAATAGCCCGGCGCGGGGTAATGTGCATCTTAAAACTGGCACCATCAATGGCGTCAGCGCGTTGGCGGGCTACGTACATGATCAGAAAGGCAGGCGCTGGGTGACTGTCATTATGGTCAATGATCCCAAAGCCAGCGCTTCACGCGCAGCGCAGGATGCGTTCATAGACTGGATTTACCGGCAACCTTGATCCGCACAGTTCGGCATAATCTATGTATCATAATAAATTCGCGCAGCGCAGGAAGTGCCTGTTTTACCTCAGGTGGCGTTGCTGTTATAAACTGCTATCGGGGGAATAATCAATGAGACCAATTGCCATGCTGGCGAGCGCTATTATGCTGGCCATGCTAGCTGTGAGCGGCTGTTCAGCCGATACCAATAGTGACAAGGAAAAAAATGTAATGAGTAATACCGTAACTGAATTGCAGAAAATCGATACCCAGGTTGGGGAAGGTCGTGAAGCAGAAGCTGGCTTGAACGTCACTGTTCACTATACAGGCTGGTTGTATGACCCCAGCAAACCGGATGGCAAAGGTGAGAAGTTTGATAGTTCACTCGATCGTCGTGAACCGTTTGTGTTCTATCTTGGCGGCGGCCAGGTGATTCGCGGTTGGGATGAAGGTTTTGCCGGCATGAAAGTCGGTGGCAAACGCACCCTGATTATTCCGCCGGAATATGGCTATGGCGCGCGCGGTGCTGGTGGCGTGATTCCACCAAATGCCACACTGGTATTTGATGTGGAACTGCTGGGCATCAAATAAGTCAGTATATGGTTTAGTGCCTGGTGCCATGCGTGACACCAGGCATTTTCTATTTGTAGTCAATGGAATCAAAGAGGCAAGATGAAAGCACGTGTTAAATGGATTGAGAATGTCTGTTTCATGGGTGAGTCGGAAACAGGTCATGCAGTCGTGCTGGACGGTGCGCCGGACGCAGGTGGCCGCAATCTCGGTATGCGCCCGATGGAAATGCTGCTGATCGGCATGGGGGCGTGTACCTCGTTCGATGTCGTCACTATCCTCAAAAAGTCGCGCCAACCTGTCACGGATTGTGTGGCAGATATTACGGCAGAGCGTGCAGACGAGGTTCCCAAGGTATTCACCAAAATTCATGTGCACTTTGTCGTGACTGGCAAAGGCCTGAATCCAGCCCAGGTCGAGCGTGCAGTGAAACTGTCAGCCGAGAAATATTGCTCGGCCTCCATCATGCTGGGCAAGGCAGCAGAAATTACGCACGGGTTTGAAATTCGCGAGGCAGAACTTTGAGTCGTCCATCAGGCATGCAAGGGCTGCGGCATGTGGCCCTGTTTGTGCAGGATATTGAGGCATGCCTGCACTTTTATGTCGATATTGTTGGCATGCAGGTTGAGTGGCAGCCTGATGCCGATAATTATTACTTGAGTTCGGGGACTGACAACCTGGCATTGCACCGCAGTCAGGAAGCGCTTGCTGGCAAGCAGCGTCTTGACCATATCGGCTTTATTATCAGTCAACTGGAACTAGTGGATGAATGGCACGCACATTTTGTTGCCAACGGCGTCAAGATTCTCATGCCCCCCAAAACCCACCGGGACGGTGCGCGCAGTTTCTACTGCGCTGATCCTGCTGGAACACATGTGCAGATCATTTACCATCCGCCTATATCGGATAAATTCTGAGAACATAAGAAAGCCCCGCAATTAGCGGGGCTTTCTTATAGGGTTAGCTTTTCGGTTAATACTGTCAGGGCAGGGTGGCACTGGCATTCATAGGGGCTGAGTAGTAACGTTGTCCCCACATGGGACTATTGAAATATTTCTCGTTGGTTAGATTGTAGACATTCAATGCTGCACTCCAGTGTTGGTCCAGCTCGTCATTCGCCATAAGATTGCCACAGCGTAATAGGAGCATCCATCTCGGCTCGGTCCATTCTGCCAGTAGCGATGTCCAGCACATCATTGACGGATGTCAGTCTGAAATTGACTATCAACTCTCGGGTGAGCACAGAAGTGAACTGCGGCATCTCCTTGCTGGAGGTGTTGAGCCGCGTGGCTGTTGCCGCAGATTTTACTGGGTAGGACTCTGTTGATTCATTTGCTTGTTGTTCGCTGCTGGTTTTGACCTGGTTGCCGATTGAGTGCCTTCGACAAGTACCGTATGGCTCTTGGAATGGCAGAGGGGGGTGAGATGTCGGTACGACACTCAATGGGTGTACTCATGATTTCATATCCCTGACGAATTGAAGGAATAGAAAAAAAGGCCCCATTCGGGGCCTGGCGGTCAGCTGATCTGGATCTGAAAGGTGAGGTTGTTGTTAATGACTTCAAATAGGCGGTCAATATTAGGATGTTTACCGGGGTGGGCTTGTGCATCTGCGGTGTGTTCCGCATAGAGAGCCAGCCCGTCTTTGGCAGCTTCAGTTCCCAGGCTGCCATATTTGGTATGCAGGTGATGGTAGACCTTGACCGAACCCTGGCTGCCGGGTCTATTTTCAATAAGTCCGGCGACATGGCCGTCCTGATCGATGAGTTCGATTTTTTTCAGGTGGTCGCTGGGTTCCAGCCCAGCCAGAATTTCGCTGAATGTTTTCATAGATGATAAGTAGTGGTTGTCATGATGGTTGAAAGTATGCGCATGCCCGCTTTGACCGGAAATGGAAGCGGGATGGCGCCGTGTGTGATGGCCTGTTGTGCGTGGCTGGCCTCGTCCTTCTGCATCTGGCTGATGATGGCACGGCTTTTCTGGTCTTGCGCAGGCAGGATTTTCAGGTGATGGGCCAGATGTTTGCCAACTTGGTGCTCTGTCTCGGCGACAAAGCCCAGACTCCAGCGGTCTCCCAGCGAGCCTGCCAATAACCCTAGGCCGAAGGAGCCGCCGTAGAACAGGGGAGTCAGCAGGCTGGTACGTCCTCCCAACTCTTTGATGCGGGTTTCACACCATGCTAGATGCTCGGTTTCCTCGTGCGCAGAACGGCGCAAGGTTGCGGCTGTATCAGGGCTGCGCGCAGTGATTGCCTGGCCATTGTAAAGTGCCTGAGCACAGACTTCCCCTGTATGGTTGATGCGCATAAGTGCAGCGGCGCGCTGTTTGTCCTGTTTTTCAGTCAGGGTTTCTGGCAGGGATTTTCCCGGCTGTGGGCGCTGGCTGGCAGGAGTCGCCAGCAAGGTGCGCAAGGTCTTGTCAAACTCGATGAGGATGCGGTCTAGCATGAGGCAATAATCAACTGAAAAGCGCAGGCCTCCATATGGAGGCCTGCTGGTGGAACTATTTGCGTTGCAGTATCTGAAGGCCTTTAAGCAGGTTGAGGGCCTGGTTGAACTGATAGTCGGCTTTGGAGCCTGGTTCAATCGGGCCGCTTGGCTTGTCCTTTTGTTCCTTCTCCTTGTCATTTGGTGTTTCAGGAGCTGGTGCCGGTGTTTCCTGCTTGGTGTCTGTTTCTTCAGCAGGAGTGGTTACCGGTGCTGCAGGGGCTTCTTCTGCATCTTTTGGATTGCTCAGGTGGCGAGTCAAGTCAGCTTCACGCAGCATGGCAGCATGCTCCTGCGAGTTGACGGTGGCCTCTTCCACTGTGATGTCGGGCACAATACCCTTAGCCTGGATGGAACGACCCTTAGGCGTGAAGTAGCGTGCAGTCGTTAGTTTGATCGCGGCACCATTGTTCATGGGCAGGATGGTCTGCACGGAACCTTTGCCAAAGGTCTGGGTACCCATGATCACGGCACGCTTATGATCCTGCAGTGCGCCGGCCACGATTTCCGAAGCTGAAGCGGAGCCACCATTGACCAGGACAACCATTGGCAGTGTCTTGAGGTCGGATGGCAAATCACGCAGGTAATCGGCACGTGTGCCACCTCGGACATAATTTTCCGCGTTGGCAGTCAGGCGCATCTTGGCTTCCTCACCACGGCCTTCGGTATATACCACCAGCTCTCCCTTGGGCAGGAAGGCCGAGGATACACCGACGCCAGCATTGAGCAAGCCGCCAGGGTTGTTGCGCAGGTCAAGGATAATGCCCTTGAAGGCTTCCTTGTTTTGTTCACGCATGGCTTTCAAGGCCTTGGCGAGATCTTCACCAGTATGTTCCTGGAACTGCGTGATCCGGATATAGGGATATCCGGGTTCTGATAGTTTGTATTTGACGCTCTGGGTTTTGATGATGGCGCGTGTCAATGTAAAGGTGAGGGGCTTGGGCTCTCCCTTACGCAGGACGGTCAGGGTGATCTTGGTCTCAGGTTTGCCACGCATGTGCTTGACAGCATCTGTGAGGGACATGCCTTTTACCGGTGTGTCATCCAGCTTCATAATCAGGTCGCCGCTTTTGAGGCCCGCTTTGTAGGCAGGTGTATCTTCAATCGGGGCGACAACTTTGACAAAACCATCTTCCATGCCGACTTCAATACCCAATCCGCCAAATTCTCCCTGTGTTCCTGCCTGCAGGTCCTTGAAGGCATCGGGATCAAGATAGGCAGAATGTGGGTCAAGACCGGAGAGCATGCCATTGATGGCTTCAGTCAGCAGCTTTTTATCTTCAACAGGTTCTACATAGTCGCTCTTGATTTTGCCGAATACCTCGGCAAAAGTGCGTAAGTCATCAAGCGGCAATTGCGGCTTGCTTTCTTTCTCGGCAATTGCGGAATAGCTCAGGCTCAGCATCACCCCTAACAATGGGCCAGCAGCAATCAAGCCGATCTTTTTAAGTTTGCGCATGTAAAACAATTCCTCAATGGAAAAAACAGAATGGTCAAACAAATAAAATTGCAGTGTGAATGAAAATAGAGTGCAACCTGTTCATTTTCCGCTATTTATCTTTTGATTGCAAAACGCTGGACAGTATCGCACAGTCATTTTTTGCTTTTCAATGTGTTGAGCATTAAATTTCTTAATATTTTATTGCAAGGGGTACAACAAGCATGAATCTAGCCAAGTTGCCGGAACTGGAAATTGAATACTGTACACAGTGCCGTTGGTTGCTCCGTGCTGCATGGATGGCACAGGAGCTGCTCACGACTTTTGAGTCAGACATAGGGAAAGTTGGTCTGGTTCCGGGTACGGGCGGTATTTTTGAAGTCAGGTTGAATGGTGAGTTATTGTTTTCACGCAAGGAGCATGGAAGATTTCCTGAATCCAAAGAGCTGAAGCAGCTAGTGCGAGACCGAATCGATCCTGGGCGTGATTTGGGGCACAGCGACAGGAAATAGCCATTTTATGCATGCTGTAGGGGTGTTTGATTGCGATGGAATAATATCCGACTAAAATAGTTGGAAATAACTCTTTAAATGTAAATTGTTCTCATTTATGATGGTTGCTAATTAGGGAAGTTCAGTGAAAGGCACATCAAGATGAATGCATTCAATCACTCGGAGATGCACGCATTACGACTTAACCATGGCGGCCCGCGCAAGATGGTATCCAGTGAGTTGCTTGGTGCCATGATGGCGCGTCAGTTTAGCACCTGCTATCAACCTATAGTGGATGTGCAGTCAACAGAAATGCTGGGATATGAAGCTCACACGAGATATTGGTCGCAGAGTGGTGATGCGCTGAATATGCAAAGCATGCATTGGAGTCTACGCCACAATCCATTGCTGCTATTACATCTGGAACTGGGGCTGAAGAAACTACAAATTTCTGCGTTCCCCGGTGAGGGATGGCTGATGCTGGACATGAATGTAGACAGTTTTTTTGCTGGAGGCGAGGGAGAGGACAATCCTTTTATTGCCATGTTCAAGGAGTATGCATGGTCGGATCGCGAGATTGTGATCAATCTGGTTTCGCATGGCGATAAACAGGATCCATGGCGTGCGCAACATGCCATGGATTTGCTGCAGCAGTCAGGCGTGACGGTTGCACTGGAAGATCCCGGCGTATATTGGGGCATGTTTTCTCTCAGTGCGTTTCTGGATGCCGCCATGGTGAAGGTCAGTAGCCGGGTTCTGCATGAGCTTGATGAAAAAACAGCGCAGGCCATGGTGGATTGGTTGGTCGGGGCAGCCCGCAAGCTGGGCGTGCAGACAGTCATGACAGATGTGGAGACATGTGCAACCCTGGATTGGGCGCGCAAGATGGGAGTGGATTGCGTGCAGGGGCCATTATTTGCCAGGCAGAATTTGCAGGTAAGTTGAATCTGCAATGTCTGGGGGAAGGTGCATAAGATAGTTGTATTGTTTTTGCAAATAAATAATAATTGTTATCATTATTATTTTAATGTTTTATGATTTGAATCATGAGTGCAGTCAAGTGCTTACACCCTAGGCGTAGCGGCCCTGATGACAGGTTCGAAAGGCTGTTGTCGGGTTGGGAGCAGGCTATTCGCAATGGCAATCAGGCGTATAGCGGGAATCAGGATCAGCTGGCATTGCAGCAGTATCAACTTGCATTGAAACAGGCAAAATTGATGCTCCAGGCCTTTGTACAGGCGGATATTCAGGCTGAACCCTGTATTGACAAGATTCTAGCGGCCTATGTTGTTTCTCATCATAATCTTTCCGACCTTCATCTCCGGCAAGGAGATTTATGTGCGGCAGCCTGTCGCTTATGCGAGGCGCATCAATGCCTTGCATGCATGTGTGCGGATATGGAGGTGCGCAGTGAGTTGCGTGAAGCTGCTCAGCGTCATGGGCGCCGTACATACAAGGCATTGCTTCACTTTCATTGCCTATATCAAGATAGCTCTTCCCTGGTGGAAAGAACCTTACGTATCTGCGGACAGTTCTGTACACTGCAAACACCATCTCTGCATTGAACCTTATTCCCGGGCGAGATTTTCTGCTTGAAAAAGCTTAAGATAAGTCTGTGGTATTCAGGTTTTCAATTCTCATCTTTAAAAAACCCTAAGGAGTAAATAATGGCATATACATTACCCCCACTCGATTATGCATATACAGCGCTTGAGCCTCATATTGATGCCCAGACCATGGAAATCCATTACACCAAGCACCACCAGACTTATATCAATAACGTCAATGCAGCGCTGGAAGGCACATCATTTGCGGACGAGCCGGTAGAGGCATTGGTGGCTAAACTTGATAGCCTGCCGGAAAATCTGCGCGGTCCTGTACGCAATAATGGTGGCGGCCATGCTAACCACAGCCTGTTCTGGAAGGTCATGTCCCCGAATGGTGGTGGCGAGCCGACTGGTGCCCTGGCTGATGCAATCAAGGCTGATATCGGCAGTTTTGAAGAATTCAAGGATGCTTTTACCAAGGCTGCGTTGACACGCTTCGGCAGTGGCTGGGCATGGTTGTCCGTGACACCTGAGAAGAAATTGGTAGTGGAGAGCAGTGCAAATCAGGATAACCCACTTTCTCATGGCAATACTCCTATTCTTGGCCTGGATGTATGGGAACACGCTTACTATCTGCGTTACCAGAATCGTCGCCCTGAATACATTGGTGCATTCTTCAATGTCGTGGATTGGAACGAAGTTGCGCGCCGTTACCAGGCTGCACTTGCATAATTAAGAACCGGTACTGAACATGAACTTTCCCTATTTACTTACCAATGCCCGCTCCGGGATATGGTGGCGGGTGCTTGCCCTGGCAGGGCTAAGCGTCATTTTGTTGTGGCAGTGGCTGGGTGAATGGGGAAGCGCCATCTGGGGGATTCCCCAGGTGCGTGATGCTTTCTGGGGAGGCTCTGTTGCTGCCTTGGCAACAGCCGCTGGTACATTGCCTATCCTGTTCTGGAAGCAATTGCCAGATCGCGTCATGGATACATTGTTTGGTTTTGGTGCCGGCGTCATGCTGGCTGCCAGTGCGTTTTCATTGATTGTGCCGGGAATAGAAGCTGCCCAGTCACAAGGAGCAACAGCCTGGGGCGCTGCTTCCATTGTGGGGGGCAGTATCGTCATCGGGGCGGCATTACTGCTGGCCTTGGAACGATGGGTGCCGCATGAGCACTTTATCAAGGGAATGGAGCGCGAAAATACCCTGGTATTGAAGCGTACATGGTTATTCGTTTTTGCGATTGCCCTGCACAATGTGCCGGAAGGTCTTGCGATAGGTGTGGGCTTTGCTGGCAGTGATGTGGTGCGAGGCAGCGCGTTGGCCACCGGCATTGCAATTCAGGATATTCCAGAAGGATTCGTGGTGGCGATGGCGTTGGCGGTTGTCGGCTATTCGCGCCAGACAGCCATATTGATCGGGGTTGCCACCGGCCTGGTGGAACCAGTGGGGGCTGTGCTGGGTGCGGCGATTGTCAGTTCATCCGCTACATTATTACCTTGGGGTCTGGGTGTTGCAGCAGGCGCCATGCTGTTTGTCGTCAGTCATGAAATCATTCCTGAATCCCATCGCAAGGGACATGAAGTATTTGCGACTAGTGGGCTGATTATCGGCTTCGTGCTGATGATGATGCTGGATACTGCGTTAGGGTAGCAGTGAGGTTGTGGCTGGCTGGTTAGTGACTGTCCGAGCTATCTGCGTGAAGCTGGGTTTCCATGCGGCGGGCGCCGTTGAAACGTTTTGCCCAATAAGTATCGGACATGTCGACTATCTGCACGCTACCGCCTGAACTTGGGGCATGGATGAATTTATGATTGCCCACATAAATGCCTACGTGTGAGAACGTAGTTCTCAATGTGTTGAAGAATACCAAATCACCCGGTTGCAACTGTTCCTTGTTTACGGGCTGTCCAAGCTGGCTGATTGCTTTTGCGCCATGAGGAAGCGTCATGCTGGTGGCTTGCTGGAATACATAGCGAACGAAACCGCTGCAATCAAATCCTGTCTCAGGAGATTTCCCACCATAGCGATATTTAATGCCAGTCAAGCTCAATGCGTTGATGAGCACTTCCTGCGCTGTATTTGCCCATGATGGAATTGCCTCGCTTTTCTCTGGTGCGGACTGGCGCACGTCAGACTCAGCTGCCTGAGCAGGCACCTGAACCAGAAATGCAACACATAGCAGAAATGCATGAAATTTCATCATCGAGGGGGATTTTATAAGTATATTTTTGGTTATGTAAACCTATTTTTCATTCTTCCTGCAATTATAAGGCCGTGAGAGGTGTCTTGATGGGAGGGCGTGGAGGCATCACAAGCATGGTGTAGAATGGCTTAGTCGGTGTTGAAATCAGGGGGTAGCATGAACTCAAACACATACCTGTATATGCAGCAGCTCAAGTCTGGCGAGACGGAGACTGCGACGCGGCGAGAGCGAGTGCAGCATCTCAGCCCGGAGGAAATGGAGCAAACACTTTCTGAATATGCCAGTCATAGCAAACTGCGCTCTCGCGAACGGATCCGTCTGGTGACGGATGCACTGACCAGTCGCCTTCGTGGATCAAGGGCGGGTTTGAAACAGGCAGGGAAGCAGATGGTAAAGCATGTAGGGGCAAAAGTGGCACATGCTGCCAGTCATAAATTGATGGAAGTAGCCGTCCGGATTGAGCAGCGAGCTAGCCGCCTGGACCAGGAAAAATAATACAAATCTGAATGCTTGATCAGGAAAACTATGCTGCGTGAAACAATTTCAGTCATACGCGATTTCAGGCGCGTGCGAGCGATTGCCCGTATCCTCATGCATTACGGATGGGGTGATATCGCCGAACGCCTTGGTGAGCGTAGCTGGTTGCGCCGTGCCGGTAATGCACTCAACTCGGAAGCCTCGCGCGAGATTATGCAATTGCCTTCCGAGGTTCGCGCGCGTCTGGCATTGCAGGAGCTGGGGCCTACTTTCGTCAAGATGGGGCAGGTGCTGGCAACACGCCCGGATATTTTTCCTCCCAATTGGATAGAAGAACTATCCAAGTTGCAGGACCAGGTGCCGCCCGTACCTTTCGAGGATATGTTGCCTGGCTTGCAGGAAGCATTGGGCAAGTCTCCTTTTGAGGTATTTCGCGATTTTGATACCGAGCCAGTGGCTGGTGCCTCCATCGCCCAGGTATACCAGGCTAAGTTGCAGGACGGGACACCAGTTATTCTGAAGCTCCGCAGGCCAGGTATTCAGGCAAATATTGATGCCGACCTGCGTCTCTTGCATAACATTGCCCGCTGGATTGAGTCTGAGGTGGAAGGCGCACGCCGTTTCAATCCTATAGAAATCGTCGATCAGTTTGCAAAGTCATTGAAACGCGAGCTTGATCTGGCGTTGGAGGGGCGGAACACCGAACGCTTTACGCGTAATTTTACCAATGATGATGCAACCAGCTTTGCAAAAATCCATTGGGATTACACCAGTGAAAGTGTGCTGGTCATGGATAAAATTCAGGGGATTCCTGGTAATGATCTGCAGGCGGCTCGTGAAGCTGGTATGGACCTGCCATTGCTGGCAGCACGTGGCGCAGACGCCGTCATGAAGATGGTATTGATTGACGGGTTTTTCCATGCTGACCCGCATCCAGGCAATATTTTCTTCCTGCCGGAAAACAAGATAGCGGTGATTGATTGCGGCATGGTTGGGCGTGTCAGCATCGAACGGCGTAATGAGATTGCGGATTTGCTGGCAGCATTGGTATCACGTGATATTGATACCCTGCGGGATATCCTCATTACCTGGGCTGGTAATGTGGCTGTGGATGAAGACAAACTTGGTGCAGATGTGGATGAATTTATTTCCACCTACGATAATGCGCCGCTCAAGCACATCAGTTTTGGCATCCTGCTCAATGATCTCACGACCATCATGCGTGAAAACCATCTCTCCGTGCCTCCCGACCTCACCATGCTGTTCAAGGCATTGATTACGCTGGAGGGATTGGGGCGCCAGCTTGATCCTGATTTCCAGATTGTCAGCCACCTGACCCCGTTCGTGAAGAAAATCATTGTGGATCGCTATATGCCGCGTACGTTATGGCGTAAGGGCGCGCGTGGGGTCAGCAAGACAATCGGGGCTATTACCGATTTGCCCGGGGATGTGTCACAGGTATTGAAGGAGGCAGGTCGAGGCCGCTTGAAACTTAACCTGGATCTGAAACGCCTGGATCACTTCGGGCATCAGCTCGATCACAGTACCAACCGCCTGACCATGGCACTGATCACTGCGGCGCTGATTATAGGCTCATCCATTGTCATGACAGTGCGGGGTGGCCCAGAGCTTTTTGGCTTGCCAGCATTCGGTTTTCTGGGCTTCTTCCTGGCGTTCATCATCGGCATCATCTTGATGATCTCAATCTGGCGCTCCGGCAAAAATTAATCCAGCGCTGCCAATCAGCCGCACCGGCTCCCTTATTTGCCCCTCTATTGCACCATAAGTGTGCGATAGAGGGGTGTGTCTTGATTGCGTTTGTTGTAACACACTGAATCACATCATGTTTGTATCTGGCATGACCCTTGCAAGAGTCATGACATGGATAATGCCAAGCAAAAATTCTTTGACGAGATGTCGTTTCCTGACGGGACAACCCGGTCAATCTATGCCGAATATGCGGCCTGGTTGCAGGATGTTCCGCATCAACAACTTGAAAGCAAGCGCCAGGAAGCAGAACTGTTGTTCCGCCGGGTGGGCATCACGTTCAATGTCTACGGTGAGGATGCTGGCGCCGAGCGCCTGATTCCTTTCGACGTCGTACCGCGCATACTGGCAGCCGGGGAATGGTCGCGTCTGTCAGATGGTGCGATCCAGCGCGTCAGGGCATTGAACATGTTCCTGCACGATATCTACCATGAGCGGGAAATCATCAAGGCCGGCATTGTGCCTGCCACGATACTGGCCAATCCACAGTACCGTCCTGAAATGTACGGCGTGGACGTCCCGAAAGGGATTTATGCCCATATTGCCGGGATTGACCTGGTCCGTACTGGCGAAAAGGATTTCTACGTACTGGAAGACAACCTGCGCACGCCATCCGGCGTTTCCTACATGCTGGAAAACCGCAAGATGATGATGCGCTTGTTCCCGGAGTTATTCCGTCGCTATCCCATTGCGCCGATGGAGCATTATCCGCAGGTGTTGCTGAATAACCTGCGTGCCGTGGCACAAGCTGGCGTGCAGGAGCCTACCGTGGTATTGCTCACGCCAGGTGCCTATAACAGTGCTTATTTCGAGCATGCCTTCATTGCCCAGCAGATGGGAATTGAGCTGGTGGAAGGGCAGGATCTCTTCGTGCGTAACAACGCGGTATATATGCGGACGACAGAAGGCCCCAAACGTGTGGATGTGATATACCGCCGGATTGATGATGATTTCATTGACCCCTTGAGCTTTAGGCCTGACAGCATGTTGGGGGTTCCTGGCCTGCTCTCGGTCTATCGCAATGGTGGCGTGACGCTGGCGAATGCTGTTGGTACCGGTGTGGCTGATGACAAGGATACCTATATCTACGTGCCTGAGATGATCAGGTTCTATCTCGGAGAGAAGCCCATCCTGTCGAATGTGCCGACTTACCAGCTCAGCAAGGCTGGCGACCTCAAATATGTATTGGATAACTTGCAGGAACTGGTGGTGAAGGAAGTCCAGGGTTCGGGAGGGTATGGCATGCTGGTGGGGCCTGCGGCCAGCAAGCAGGAACTGGAGGATTTCCGTCAGCGTATTCTGGCCAATCCAGCCAACTATATTGCCCAGCCGACACTGGCATTGTCTACATGTCCCACGCTGGTGGAGAAAGGCATTGCGCCGCGCCATGTCGACCTACGGCCATTTGTACTCTCGGGCAAGACGGTTAGTCTGGTGCCGGGTGCATTGTGCCGTGTTGCGTTGCGGGAAGGCTCCCTGGTGGTGAATTCCTCTCAGGGTGGAGGCACCAAAGATACCTGGATTTTGAAGGATTGATGCCATGTTGAGCAGAACCGCAGATCATTTGTACTGGATGGCGCGCTATATCGAACGCGCGGAGAATATGGCACGAGTGCTGGATGTGACTTACAACATGTCGCTGGTGCCGGACTCATTGCAGAGTGCCACAAGTTTATGGGAGCCTGCCTTGCAAATTGCCGGAGGCGTGGAGGCTTACCGCCAGTATTACGGTGGCATTACGGCAGCTGGCGTCGTGCGCTTTCTGGCCATGGATACCCAGAATCCATCCAGTATCTATTCTGTATTGCGTAGCGCCCGTGAGAATGCGCGTGCGGTACGTGTGACCCTGTCTGCGGAAACCTGGGAGAATATCAATACCTTGTGGCTGGAGTTTACCCAGTTCGTTGGCATGGATCTGATGCAGAAAGGTCTGGGAGAGTTCTGTGACTGGGTGAAATCGCGTTCGCATCTGTTCCGTGGTGTGAGCTTTGGCACCATGTTGCGCGATGATGCTTTCCGTTTTCTCAGGTTGGGTACTTTCATTGAGCGTGCTGACAATACTGCCCGCTTGCTGGACGTCAAATATCACTTACTGCTGCCTGGGAATGAAGAGGTGGGCGGTGCCGTGGACTATTACGAATGGAGTGCCATCCTGCGTGCTGTTTCTGCGTTCCATGCATACCAGAAGGTGTTCAATGATGCAATCGAGCCCTGGCGTGTAGCCGAGCTTCTGGTATTGCGCGAGGACATGCCACGTTCCCTGCATGCCTGTTTTTCCGAGATCACACCTATCCTGGAACAATTGAGCGGACGTCATAGCAACGAATGCCGGCGCCTGGCAGGTGAGATGCATGCGCGCCTGCGTTATGGGCGCATGAACGATATTTTCCAGAAAGGATTACACGAGTTCCTCACTGATTTCATTATTTCCAACAACAATCTCGGTGTCGAAATCCAGCGCACTTTCCTCAATGCGCCAATCAATACCTAGCTTGTCGCTAATGAATGGAGTATGACCATGCAACTCATGATCAATCACCGTACGCATTATCTTTATACCGATATTGTCAATTATACGATCCAGCAATTGCGCCTGACGCCGCGGGACGGGTTTGGGCAGAGAGTGAGGCGCTGGGAAATCCGGGTCAACGGGCATTTGCAACAGCACGATGACGCACATGGCAATGCGGCGCACTTGCTGGTACTCGACACACCGCACGAGGAAATCAATATCCTGGCGACAGGTGAAGTGGAAACCGGCCTGGATATACCGCCAGCGCACGATCCCCTGCCGCGGGAAGTCTATCTGCGCGCGACTGCATTGACAGAGATGGATGTGACGCTGCGTAAATTTGCAGAACAATTCCGCACTGGGCTGATGAATGAGCGGGTGCTCGATGACATGATGCATGCAATTGTGGAGCGCGTGCCTTACAACCGGGGTGCGACAGTGGTGGACACTACCGCGGCTGAAGCATTCCGCAGCGGTCATGGCGTTTGCCAGGATCATGCCCATATTTTCATCGCTTGCTGCCGGTACCTGGGAATACCTGCGCGTTATGTCAGTGGCTATCTGTTTACAGATGATGGTACCCTGTTGGAAAGCCATGCTTGGGCAGATGCCTGGCTGGCTGCTGGTTGGGTGAGTTTTGATGTATCCAATCGCTGTCGGACTAATGGTGTGCATGTACGCTTGGCAACAGGCTTGGATTACCGCGATGCTTGCCCTGTCAGTGGTATGCGTGTTGGTGGTGGGTTGGAGACGATGACGGTGGGGGTGCGTGTCAGCCAACTCCAATCCCAACAATAACGTCATCACAGCGCTGCTAGCGGCGTTGCATCCACTTGCTGTATTGAGTGTACTGTCTGCGTGGGTGCGCCTTGCCCGCCCTTTTTCTGCATCGCTCGGCTTAGGGAGAGTTGTCCAGCTGGTTTAGGGGTTTCTGGTTTAGATAGCCGCAAGTATTACAAGGAAAACGCATGAATTCATTGCAATTTCCCCGTCATGGGGACAAGGAGAACTCGGCATTTTTTGAGGAATACCTGACCAGGTTGCTGGAAGAGCGTGACGCGGTGGGGTTGACTGCGATGGTGCACGAGATTGATGCGCTCATGATTACGGTGGATCCGGGACACTCGGTCAAGTATGTTGCCGAGCTCTGCTTCATGACTTCATATCATTACCTGGTGACGCTGGAGAGCGAATCGCACTGGACGCATGTATTGCGTATTGACCTCGAGTCGCCGGACCTGCTGGTGCGGGAGGTGAAAGACCCCAACCTGCGCGGCATTTTCCGCAGCCTCAATGAAATCTACCCGGTGGGGGCGCGCAAACCGAACAGCCGCTACATGGGTGAGATCATCCGTGTGGACAGCCTGCATGATGTGGTCAAGTTGCAGCAGGAGCGTGAATTCCGCTTTTTCACTCAGGATGAAGTGCGCAAGCTGGAGCTGCCGGGTAATCTTGCTGTCAGCAAACCTTCACCTTATACCCACAATATTGTGGCCTATCTAGAGCGCAAGCCAGACGAAATGCGGGTGTACGCGCTGGGGGTGAGTAGCGTTGATCCTGGATTGCAGATGGCTTATGAGGCAGCCAAGGCATTGCAGAAAAAGCTCAATTTCGGTGATCTGTTGCTGCCAATCGACCATCTTGCAACGCGGGTCTACAGCCAGAACCGCGAGGTGGCGATTCTGGAATATCTTTCCTGGTCCAGCTATTACTTCTGGGGTGCCTACAATATCTTTGACCAGAATTCCTCGACCAATGTCACCAAAAGTGCGCACGGCCTGCCGGAATCCAAGAGCCCGGCCAAGGTGTTCACCGCCAACAATACGCCATATTTCGTCAATCACCTGGAAAAGCTGCCATCGCCTACCGAGACCTTCGTGCGCAATTACGGGCCAAGGCTGCACCATATTGCAGTGGCGGTGCGGGATGGCGCACGTGACGGCATTGAGCATATCGAGTTTGCTGTCAACGCAATTGCCTCGCAGGGGCAGGGGTTCTTGTTGGATGTGATCGGTTCTCGCGAAGAGGGCCTGAAGCAGATTTTCTCCAATGCTTCAGAACATTCTTCCCTGATTGTGGAATATGTACAGCGTTTCGGTGATTTTCAGGGATTCTTCACCAAGGATAACGTGGCAGTGCTCACCGAAGCGGCAGGGCGCGATGAAGGTGTGCAGGCCGGGGTGTCCCTGGGGTAGGGAAGAGTGCTAGTCGTTGCCCACGCCCAGTTTCTTGGCGACGGACAGGGTAAGCAATGAAGCGACAAACAGCACGCCCAGGGTCATGAAGCTCTTGTGAATGAAGGCCGAGTCCTGAATCCAGTCCCAGATCATGGCAATGCCCAGCGCCAGGCTGGCAAGGATGCACAGGAGACAGATGGTAAAACAGATATTGCGGATAACATTGGCACGCATGGTGGATATTCCTTAAGGTAATACAGGCATGATACCGCAAGCCGAATGGCTCTGTTGAGCAAGGCACTGCATCTAACCCTTGCGTGATTGTGGTATATTGCGCATCCTTTTGTTTTTGAATGGAATGACGGTTCCCAATCTCGCCGTCAGCACAGTGATATGACTCAAAGCCGCCGCCATCTTGAATTGCTTGCGCCAGCCAGGAATGCCGATTACGGCATTGCTGCGATCAATCATGGTGCCGACGCTGTCTATATTGGTGGCCCGGCATTCGGCGCGCGCGCCAAGGCGGAAAACTCGGTGCAGGATATTGCGCGGCTGGTGGCGCATGCACATCGCTACCATGCCGAGGTATTTGTTGCGTTCAACACTATCTTTCACGACAACGAACTGGAAGCCGCGCGGCAAACCGCCTGGCAGTTATACGACGCGGGCGTGGATGCGCTGATCGTGCAGGACATGGGTTTGCTGCAAATGGATATTCCGCCGATCCAGTTGCATGCGAGCACGCAGACCGATATCCGTACTGTGGAAAAAGCCGTATTCCTCGACCAGGTTGGTTTCACTCAGATTGTGCTTGCGCGTGAAATGGACCTCAACACCATCCGCAAAGTGGCCGATGCGACCCAGTGCAACCTGGAATTCTTCATTCACGGCGCATTGTGTGTGGCGTTCAGCGGCCAGTGCTACATCAGCCATGCCCACACTGGGCGCAGCGCCAACCGCGGCGAATGTTCGCAGGAGTGCCGCTTGCCCTATACGCTGGAAGACAGCCAGGGCCGCATCCTCGCCAAGGATAAGCACTTACTCTCGATGAAAGACAACGACCAGAGCGCCAACTTGCGCGCGCTGGCAGATGCAGGCGTGAGTGCTTTCAAGATCGAGGGACGCTACAAGGACATTGCCTACGTCAAGAATGCCACGGCCTATTACCGCCAGTTGCTGGATGAAATCATTGAGGATAACCCACATTACCGCCGCGCTTCTTCGGGGCGGGCAATCTTTAGCTTTGTGCCGCAGCCGGAAAAAACCTTTAACCGCAGCACTACCGAATATTTCCTGCACGGTCGCGGCGAGGATGTCGGTGCATTTGATACACCCAAGTTCGCTGGTGAGGAAATTGGTCGTGTCACCAAGGTCGGGCCGGATTACTTTGAGGTGGAAACTTCGCTGGAATTGCACAACGGCGATGGCGTCTGTTTCTTTGATGTGCACAAGGAGCTTACCGGCATGCGCATCAACACCGTGCAGGGCAAGCGCCTCTACCCAAACGAAATGCCTGCAGATATGCGCCGCAACATGAAGGTCTACCGCAACCGTGATCATGCCTTCCTGCGCTTACTGGAAAAAGATTCCGCCCAGCGCAAAATCGATGTGGCGATGACCTTGCATGAAACTGCGGACGGCTTCGCGCTCAGCATGCAGGATGAGGATGGTTTCATGGCCTATGTGCAGACAAGCGCAGAAAAGCAGCCGGCTGAACAGGTGGAAAAAGCGCAAGCCAATATCCGTGACAACCTTGCCAAGCTCGGCAATACTGAATTTTCCGCTGGCGAAGTCGCGCTGGATCTCAAGGCGTCATGGTTTATTCCCAATTCCGTCGTTAACCAGCTCAGGCGCGAAGCGGTGGCCCAGCTACAGGCTACGCGCCTGCTGGGATATGAGCGTCCTGTGCCTGGCACGCCTGCCGAGCCACCCGCGCAATACCCGCAGGATACGCTGAGCTATCTCTCCAACGTCTACAACAAAAAAGCGCACGAATTCTACGAGAAACACGGAGTGCAGGCGATTGCGGCTGCCTATGAGGCGAACGAGGAGCTGGGAGAAGTGCCGGTGATGATCACCAAGCATTGCCTACGCTACAGCTTCGCCATGTGTCCGAAGGAAGCCAAGGGCGTGATCGGCGTGCAGGGCACGATTACCGCTGAACCCATGACCCTGATTAGTGGCAAGGACAGAATCAGCCTCAAATTCGACTGCAAGCGCTGCGAAATGCACGTCATGGGCAAGGTGCGCAAGAACGTACTGCAACTGCCGCAACCACAGCCAGTGCAGTTTTTTGCCAAGCGACCTGTCTAATTACTCAATCAGGTTATGCAATGAAGTTAAGTATCAATTCCAAGTAATTCACATTTGCCAATCTAACTGGTCGGCATACTGGCCAGGTGTTGCATAGTCTACTAATTTACAATCTTTGGTGAGATTGCATTTGTAGGCAAATGCATAGGCTTTCTCGCCGGTATAACCTCCAAAAGAGTTTTTTGCATTGACGAATACATAAGAAATCCAAATCAACGTAGGCCGACCTCCAACATTTTTTACCATTCGTTGGGTTGATCCAAACCGGAATTTTGCACTGTCCGGATCTTTCAGCATTTCCTGAATTAAGCGCTTTTCTTGATACTCATGCTCATCATGTCAATATCCCCAGTCTGTTGTGGTGGAGCGGCTGAGTAATTCTTTTGCTTGCTTCTGATATGCCAGTCCACAAGCCGTTAACATGATGCAAATTGATATAGTAAGAAGACGATACATTTTCTTGTCTTAAATATTTATTTTACGAGTTTCGCAATTTCATTTTTGAGTGTAATGCCAAGGGCTATCCCACGTTGATAGCTGGCTGAATGAGTATCATGAGGCAGGCTCTCATGTTTTTTGGTATCGAGTAATCCATCTGCTACTCCCCGCTTGAAAGATAGCCCATGTCCATGTGGGATATCTGGAATATCTAGTGTGACTTTGTGTGTGCTGGACGACATTGTTTACTCCAATCGTGAGATTTTCTAGGTAGTTAAATTTTTCTTTAAAAATCCTATTTTGGGATTATTCCGGAATGGGATTATTTATTCAAGGCATCAAAGACAGGTGCCTGAATGAAATCTACCGATACGCCGGAATACCAAGCTTTGCTGGAGTTGTTGGTACGTGCCAGGAAGCGACAAGGTTTAACGCAGGCAATGCTTGCCAGCAAATTAGGTAAACCTCAGTCATATATTGCGAAAATTGAATCCGGGGAACGCAGGATTGATGTGGTGGAGTTGTCTGAGTTAGGCAGATATCTGCGGGTCAGGGTTGATGTGCAGTATTTGGATGATGAGTTTTAGTTGCATAACTCATTTAAGGCGTACTTGCTTGCCTTGAGCCGTATGAGTGAAGCAAGTTTCGAGGGTTGTATTATTTCTTTACTCAAGCTCGCGCTGGTGCCTGATCGCCAGTATTAATACCTGGTCAGTGAGCGGGTCGAATTCATATAGCGCGATATATCCGCTTCGTCCACGTGAAATCACGAGCTCCTTCAACTCTGTGCCGGATATGGGGTGGCCGATGTTCGGGTGCAATGCCAGCAGCGAGATACCGTGATCTATGATGTCGAAGGTTGCCACAGCCCATTCGGATGATTGCTCCAGCAAGAAATCCACCAGTCTTTCGCTATCCTCCAGTGCGGCGGAGGAATAGACGATGCTGGTCATGATTTCTGTTGGATGGGGTCGGGTCTGGAAAGACTTTTTCCTTGTATCTTGTTGCGCAGGTATGTGTGCACATCTCCTGCGGCATAAGCTATCCCGGAGTTTTCATATTCTGCTTTTGCTTCGAGGGCGCGGGCAATCAGTGCCTGCCGCTTTTCTTCCCGTATCGTCTGTTCTGTAAGCGCTTCCAGCATGAAGGCATGTGCAGTTTTGCCGGTAGCATCGGCAAGCTGCTTGATACGGGTTTTCAGGCTATCCGGTAATTTCAGGCTTGTAGTGCTCATGGGAATGGTTTTGTATGTTGGTGTCAATAAAGTAACACCTTGGTGCACGCCGGTCAACACGGCGGCCAGTTGTCCAGCACAAGTTTTGCCATAGCTAGCAACGCCTCTCGACTGGTGCCGCTGGCGGCTTGTACGCTCATTCCCTGGTGCAAAGTGGCGATGTACTTGGCCAGGGTGGCCGGGTCGGCTTGCGCAGGCAGGTCGCCTTCCGCCTGGGCGCGTTGCAGGCGTGCCGTCAGAGCGGTTTCGAACCGCTGCCTGCATTGCGCCAGTGTTTCCTTGATTGTGGCGGTTTCTTTGCCGCAACTCAGCGACCCTGTATTCACCATACAACCATGAGGCGTATCTGGCGCAGTGAGGAAATAGGCGCTTTCCACCAATAATTTTTCCACCACTCGATAGGCAGTGGGTTCGTCAAGTGCCGCCGAGATAAATGCAATTGGGCCGGAGATGTATTGCTGCAGCGCTTTTTCGAATAATTCCTCCTTGCTGCCGAAAGCGGCATACAGGCTCGGCTTGTTGATTCCCATGGCATTGGTCAATTCTGCGATGGAAGTACCTTCATAGCCGTGGGCCCAGAACAGTTGCATTGCAATATTAAGGGATGTTTCCGGATCAAACTTGCTGGGGCGCCCTCGGCTTTTCTTGATTTCAGAGTTCGTCATGTCGTGTCCTGCAGGTGAATTTTTATTATTGTACCATCTGGTAAAAAATAATTGACGAAGAAAATATGGTGAATTATTATTTATGTACTGATTGGTAAATAAATAAAGGAAATCACCATGAGTCAAACAGAAACAAAAGTGGCATTAATTACAGGTGCCAATCGTGGAATTGGGTTTGAGACAGCGCGCGAGCTGGGTGAGCAAGATATTAGAGTTGTATTGGCCGTACGAGATACATCCAGTGGCGAACAAGCTGCCAGCCATCTTAAGGCGTTGGGGATAGAAGCAAGTGTGGTGGCATATGAAGCTGGCAGGCCAGGTAGTGCACAGCAGGTGGCAGAATATATTGAGCAGCGTTTCGGTAGACTGGATATCCTGGTTAATAATGCTGGTGTGCTGAAGGAAACTCTGCTGGGGAGCAATAACAGCAGCCAGGTGGATGGGAAGATATTGCGTGATACTTTCGAGGTCAATTTCTTTGCGGTGATTGAATTGACACAAGTGTTACTGCCTTTGATCAAGCGTGCTCCTGCAGGGAGGATCGTCAATCTTTCCAGTATTCTTGGCTCCTTGAGTCTGCATAGCATGCCGGATTCACCGATTGAGGCAGCAAAGAGTGTGGCCTATAACGCCTCAAAAACCGCCTTGAATGCGTATACCGTGCACTTGGCGCATGAGCTCAAAAATACCCCGATCAAAGTCAATTCGGCGCATCCGGGCTGGGTAAAAACCGGGCTTGGTGGCAGTGATGCTCCCATGGAGGTCAAGGATAGCGGTAAAACCAGTGTGCAACTGGCGTTGCTGGCAGATGATGGCCCGACAGGTGGTTTTTTCCATCACGGAGAAACATTGCCCTGGTAGTGCACTGTAGGTTGTATATGAATGCGAAGATAAGTAAAAAGTACCGCAAGCCATTGTTTGCACTAGTGATGTCGGCAGCGACATCATTGCTCGTATCAGGAGTGATCCTGGCGATGCATCATATACCCGCAGATATTTTTCTGTCCCAATGGCGTCATGTTTTCATGACGGCATGGCCTGTGGTGTTTATTGCCATTATGGTAATTGCACCAGGCGTGCAGAAGTTAGTGGATCATGTCGTGGAAGAAGAGTGATGAGCCAGGTTTCGATAGGTGCGCGGAGACATGCCGAATGCCTGTTTGAAACAACGGGAGAAGTGCGCCTGGTCTGAAAATCCCCATTGCCACGCAATATTGGCAATGGGTTGTCCATGCTGTGCAGGATGCTGCAGTGCCTGCCGGCATTTTTCCAGTCTGCGCTGCCAGACATAACGCATCAGTGAATGGCCTTCGTCTGCAAACAGGCTGTTGATATAGCGTGTACTCAATTTATTGGCAGTTGCGATCCGGTTGCTGTCCAATTCATGATCACCCAGGTGTTCCTCGATGAATTGCCTGACCCTGTACAAGGAGGTCGAACGGTTACGGCCATGGATATGCTCTGGCCTTGCGCTGGCGAGGGTGGCTGCCAGCAGCTCTAATGCCTGTGGTGCCAGGCTGTTGAATTGCGGTGTGCTCAGGCTGTCGGCATATTGTGCTGCCGAGCGGATGAAGTTGGTGCCAATCGCGCCTATGCCATGCTGCGGGTTTATGCTTCTTGCTGTGCAATGTTCGACACCAGACAGGTGGCTGCGCAACAGGGGGCGGGGAATGGACACGATCAGCTTGGAGAATACGCCTGGACAGTGGATGCGATGCGGACGGGTGGCATCGTACAAGGTCATCTCCCCAGGCTGAAGGAATACTTCGCGCCCATTCTGCTCAAGCAGGTATTGACCTGACAATAGGATGACAGCGAAATAGGCATCCTGGCTCACTTTGCAGCATTCTCCGGCTTGCCGCTGGATGGTAATGCCATTGGAACGGATGGCAGAAAGACGCAGCTCCTGCCAGGGGTAGATGGTCATTTCGTTGAACAGCGGCTTGTCACGTCCTGCCTTGATCGCTACGTGTGTGTATTCCTGTGAAATGATGTGCTGCAGCCAGTCATGACGCTGATGCATGGGCAGTTGCTCAGTGCTGAGGAATATCGGCGCGTTGCGATCCGGTGGCAAGGTATCCATGGGTGTTGAACGGTGATGTTTTGATCCATATTAAAGGAGGTAGGGTCGGCGGTAAATCACCAGACTTCCGTTTGAGACAAGTTTTGCTTCCCCTATGGACAAGTACAGGGTGGGCAGACACTTCATAATCTCCGTCATCTGCTGAGGCCAACAGGCCGCAGGTTAACGAGGAGATGAATAATGAAAAATGCAGAAAGTGTGCTGACTGCGAACAGCACCAATATTGTCATGCTCAGGGGCGCCTGCCTCTGGATGATCATGGCCTTGATCCTGGCCTGGTGCATGGTGGGGCTGAATTTTGGCGTACCGGGGCTGCCGGATATTTTCCAGGGCAAGCAGACCAGGGTGTTGCAGGCGCACATTGACTTCCTATTAATGTCAGCCCTGATTCTGGGCTATTACGCGGCCAGGGTGCCGTTCCCATGGCATGTGCGCTGGGCAATGGTGGTCGGGGCGTTTACCAATTCCAGCCTGTTCCTGCTGATGGGGATATTCCCGGTGCTGGATACTGCCGAGCCGCCGCAGCAACTGGGGCAGCACTTGTTCCAGTACTACCTGTTCGCCAGCCTGATCACGACGAGTTATGGTTTTGGCAAAGGCGCGGTGCTGATATTGAAATCCACGCTTGGACGAGATAGTAAAGACTAACTTACAGTGGCTGCTGCGCGGTAGAACTCCACATAAAACCTGCCAGGGGTGACAAATTCCACCCAGTGCACGATCTCGGGCAGGATGGCGATGGTTTCACCTGCGCTGGCTATAGTGGATTCGGTGTTGGGCGGGGCCAGGCGATAAATCACCTGGCCTTCCAGCACATGCAGCAAGCCCCAGACACCAGCCTTGGTGGAGTGCTGTGATTGCAGGGCGGCAGGCAGGTTCTCTGGAGTGAAATCCGGAGTGCGTTTGTAAACCTCAAGCCCGGCAGGCAACTGATTGGGGATCAGGCTCATGTTTCCAGCCTGACCAGGTTTTGCGGCCTGCCTGCCGCCCAAGCGTCGATGTTGGCAAGCGTGGTGCCCGCAATCGCATCAAGCGCTTCGCGCGTGAGAAAAGCCTGGTGCGCAGTGATGATGACGTTGGGGAAGGTCAGCAGGCGTGCCAGCACATCGTCCTGCAAGGGAAAATCGGATAGGTCCTCGAAGAACAAATCTGCCTCTTCTTCATACACATCCAGGCCCAGGTAGCCCAAGTGCCCACGTTTCAATGCCTCAATGACGGCAGGCGTGTCCACCAATGCGCCACGGCTGGTGTTGATGAGCATGCTGCCCTGCTGCATGCGGCTGAGCGAGCTGGCATTGATCAGGTGATGGGTTTCGGGACTCAGCGGGCAATGCAGGCTGACGATATGGGATTGCGCCAATAGCGTATCGAGCTCAAGGTAACTTGCTCCCAGCGCAGTGACTTGCGGGTTGGGATACGGATCATAGGCCAGTATCTTGCAACCGAAACCTGCCATGATGCGCGCAAACGTTGCGCCGATTTGCCCTGTGCCGACAACGCCTACCGTCTTGTTGACCAGATCGAAACCTGTCAATCCGCGCAGGCTGAAATCACCTTCGCGCGTGCGGTTGTAGGCACGCGTCAAATGCCTGTTGAGCGCAAGGATCAAGGCGACGGTATGCTCGGCAATGGCATGTGGTGAATAAGATGGTACGCGCACGACAGCCAGGTTAAGTCGTTGCGCGGCTTCCAGGTCGATATGGTTGTAGCCTGCTGAGCGCAATGCGATCAGTTTTGTGCCGTTGGCCGCCAGTTTCTCCAGCACTGGTGCTGACAGGTCGTCATTGATGAATGCGCAGACGACTTCAGCTCCATCGGCAAGCACGGCGGTATCTACCGTCAGCTTGGGTTGCTGGAAGATGAATTCAGCGTTCTGGAGCCTGGGGAAAGCCAGAAAACTTTCCTTGTCATATACCTGGGTGCTGAAAAAGACGATACGCATCAGATTCCTTTGCATTGGCGGGCTACGGGCCCGATGGCTGGATTAGAACATCAATGCAGGCCTGCGCCAAGCAAGCACGGAAAAATAAACCCTCCCCCAGGGGGAGGGTGGATACATCCAGTGGTCAGGGAAATGCGCTGGCGAATAAATGTCGCTTCGAATTGTTGTGATAGAGGCTCTGAATTTTCAGGGTCTCTACTAGTAATGACACGCGAGAATGAAAAAAGGGCACCATGAAAATTAAGGTTTTCTATAACTGATTGATATAAATTAGTTATTTTTACTCAAATATATTTCAGGGAGCGGGGTTCATGAAACGCAGGTGAATCGCCTCGATCTCCTGCAGAATCTCTTCCGACAGTGCTTTCTGCCATGCGCCCATATTTTCCTGCAATTGCGCCATGCTGGTGGCGCCGATGATGGTGCTGGTGACGAACCAGCGGTGATAGACGAATGAGAGCGCCAGTTCTGCCGGACTCATGCCGTGCTTGTGCGCGAGGGCGGCGTAGGCGGCGCTGGCAGGGGTGACGTTGGGCTTGGTGTAGCGCTGGGCATAGCCGGGGAACAGGTTGACCCGGCCCTGGGCTTGCGGGTCGTCAATGTATTTACCACTGAGATGGCCGAAGGCCAGTGGCGAATAAGGCAACAGGCTGACTTGTTCGCGGTGGACAATCTCCGTCATGCCGAATTCAAAGCCACGGTTAAGCAGGCTGTAGCTGTTCTGGATGGAAGCGATGCGCGGCAGGCCGTATTGTTCCGAGATGCGCAAGAACTCCATGACGCCCCAGGGCTGTTCGTTGGATACGCCCACATAGCGCACCTTGCCTTCCTTGACCAGCTCCGCCAGTATTTCCAGCTGCTGGTGAATGGAAACCCATTCCTTGGTTTCCTTGGTGGGGTCGAACTGGTATTGCCCAAAGATGGGCACATTGCGTTCCGGCCAGTGAATCTGGTACAGATCAAGATAATCTGTCTGCAGGCGCTTGAGCGAGCCTTCGATAGCGGTACGGATGTTGTCGCGGTCTACTGCTGCAGGCCCATTGCGGATCCAGTCCAGCTTGCGGTTGCCGCCTGCCACCTTGCTGGCGAGAATGATCTTGTCGCGCGACTGGCGCTTGAGCCAGGGGCCGATCATGGTTTCGGTGCGGGTATAGGTTTCGGCTTTGGGCGGCACGGGATACATTTCTGCGGTATCAATGAAATTGATGCCTTGCGAAAGTGCGTAATCCAGCTGGGCGTGGGCTTCAGCTTCGGTATTCTGGTCACCAAAAGTCATGGTGCCCAGGCAGATGGCGGAAACGTGGAGATCGGATTTGCCTAACTTGCGGTATTCCATAACGACGGGCCTGTATCTTGAGCAAAAAACAAAGTGTACGTCATTTTGCGCTGGGAGATGACATTGCATGGGCAGTGGTATTGTCGAGCCAAGTGCGCATGCGTATGATGAAATCAACTCCATCACCTTCCTAACTTCCATGACTTACTGTGTAGGCTTATTGCTCGACCAGGGGCTGGTCCTGGCGTCCGATACCCGTACTAACGCTGGTGTGGACCAGGTGGCCGTGTTTCCCAAGATGAGTGTGTTCGACATACCCGGCGAGCGGGTAATCACCCTGATGACGGCGGGAAACCTGGCTATTACGCAGGCAGTCATCAATCGCCTGCGTGATGCAGTCAAGCTCAATGAAGGCACTACATTGCACAATGTCACGAGCATGTTTGATGCTGCCCAACTGGTGGGAGAACAATTAAGGGCGGTATACGAACTTGACTATGAGCACTTGAAGAACCATAACACTGATTTCAATGCCAGTATCCTCATCGGCGGGCAGATACGTGGCGAATCTCCACGCCTGTTCTCGGTGTATGCAGCGGGAAACTTCATTGAGAGTAGCCAGGAAACACCGTATTTCCAGATTGGTGAAACCAAATACGGCAAACCGATTATTGACCGGGTTATTGCCCATGACAGCGACATCATGGAAGCAGTGAAGTGCGTGCTGATCTCTTTTGACTCGACAATACGCAGCAACATCTCCGTCGCTGCGCCGATTGACCTGCTGATCTACCGCACGGACAGCTTCCATGCGGATTGCAGGCAACGCATCACAGAGAGTGATCCCTACTACAACACCATACGCCAGGGCTGGTCGGAAGGCCTGCGACATGTCTTTGCCGGGCTGCCAAACCCGGATTGGTGCTGATCCCACGCGCATCGATACGGCAAGGCATCAATACGCAAATCGATGATGCTTCAAGGCTTGGTTGATGTATAGCGTTTGTTTAAAACCACCGGCGTTGCTACACCGCGCATTCGCCATTTGTCATCCACCGACGGGAACCCTACCAGGCTATAAGTCTGTATTCCACGGCAACAGGTGCGGCCGCGTCATTTCCAGCTCTTGAGTCAACAAGTTGTAGCAGCAGATGGTGTGTAAGCTGCCAGCTGTGTCTGCGCTGGCGTAGGCAGCAAGCTCAATGTGCGAAATACTGAGCTTGCATGACGGCAGGGCAAGTTGGGACAACATCTGACGGACGGTAGGCAGAGGAATCGCACGACGATAAAACCCGGCAGTGATGTGCGGCACATAAGCATTGCCAGTGTGCTGGGGCGACAACGTGCGGTGCCAAGCCAGCAGGGATTCTTCTTCCGAACTCACGGCAAGGTAGGGCGCAGTCGTGAAGCTGTCCGTACCCTGGCAGGTCAACTGCAATGCGGTGCGAGGCAGCTGCTGCAAACGCACAATATCCTGCTCGAACAAATCAGGCGTGTAACTATGTTCATCCTGCCACCCAGATTGCGGAAAGCCACGGATGCCCAGCGTAATATGCGGCTGCCGCCTGTAATCCGGCAGTAACCAATCACCCATGGCGCACCGCAAGCGATGCACCGCCTCACGGATAGCCACCGTATCCACCATCATGAGCCAAACCGCATAAAATGGCCGCCCCTGGTGCCAGCCAACGAAATTGTCGTGACGGCAGGGAAGAGTGAATGTCTCGGTTTCAGGAGAGTATGGTGTGGGCATTCGTAACTGGCACAGGCTATCACGCTGGAGTGATACGTTTTATCTGGTCGTGTGATCAATAAAGAGCACTTCAAGACCAGGATTCAACGTTTCCACTTCAGGACGATAAAGATAACAGCTAATTCTTGCGTAGTTATCTAAGTCAGCGCCAATCATACATGTCTGCTCATAATCTGAGCCATCCTCATTGAATCTGATGCGCAAAACTTTTGCATCACCACCCGCAGCAGATTCAATTTTTCCATTTCCATAAACTGATTTTCCAGCAATCACACGTGTTATCTTAAAACCGATTTTTACACCCTCAATCACTATCTTCCCGACGTATGTCCTTTCGGAATCTAATGCTTTCCCGACCAAGATGTAACTGCCAGGAAGCATTAAGCTATAGAAATCATCATCGGCGTGACTCGTCAGAGATAAAAATCCAAGAATAACAAAGATAAGTATTCGCATAAGTGAGATAGGGTTAGACACGATTAATTCTTCTAAAAAATTGGTAGTCAAATTCAACAGCAAAAATCACCCGACGATGGTTGCATCGCTGAGTGGTGTGCTGTGGTTGACCTGAAATCACGAAACGAGGGAGACGTGCCATGATAGGCCTAAAAAGTTAATAATGCCTCAATCGTGCCAAATTGGATAAATCGTATTTGACCTCATTTTATTTTTGATAGCTGCTAGCCTGCTAGAAGTCCCTGCCGTTCACCTGAACACGCTTGATTTCTGCAATATCAATGTCATCCACGCAGCGAACATTGATTGCAGCCAGCTTGGTGCCGTCAGGCTTGCTCCCAAGACCGAAAGCCTGACAACCACAAACTGAGCAGAATTGGTGCTGGATCATGTGCTTGTTGAAGGTATAGGTCGTGAGCTTGTCCTCACCTGATGTAATCGTGAATGCTTCGCGTGGTACGAACCAGAGCAGAAAGCCTTTGCGGCTACAGTGTGAACAGTTACATTCAATGGCTTGGTCAACCTCGCCTTGAGCGGTGAACTTTACAGCTCCGCAATGACAACTTCCAGATTGCATTGTTACCTCCTGAAGTAGTTAACGGCTGAGTTATGGTGCCACGAAGTGGCACGGTTTGAATGATTTGTTAGGTCTTTGGTGACCGATTGCGATAACGGCCTATGGTCCATCCCATCAAGAACACTATCAAGTTGAATTGAATAACGAGGAGAAGTCCGATCAACCATAAATTCGGCGAATGAATGTTATCTGATAGAAGCGCCGCTCCCAAGTAAGGGGCAAGGAAGGCCAGTTGAGTCCAAATATTTGTCACTGATTGTGAGGCAAGGAAAAACAACGCCAAAGCGAGTACGCAACTAAGCAGAAATGATTCAGCAAAATGATGTTTCCAACTTGCCATGAGCGCTCCCATAAGGTCTAACGTTGAAATAAGGACAAATCGTATCTGCCCTCATTTTGCAGCATTTTACATTCTGATGTCGCTGCTGCTAATAAAATGCGATAAGACCCTAACGCGAAGCGTCCTTGTTGACCAGATTGTTATATTCTCGCAGTCCATCTATGTATGATTCCCATAGTTGGACACACTTCCTTGCTAGCTGCAAGGCATCGAGAAATTCTGTGTTACTCAATATCGTGAATAAATGGGGTCAGACCCCATTTTCTCAAAAAAGAAATTATATATATGCTTCGAGCAATGCAGAGATAACCGCAGCCTCGGATTCAGATATTGGTGAATATACTGGAACCATATCCCTAACGACAAGCTTTGGGGCGGCCGGAACGTAGTGTAGGCCGTCCCAGCCGCGATAGCGGCGACAACAGCGCCTTGTTAGGCGAAAGTACCTGACAATACGGAGAAATATTCATTTCTTCGCTGATGTTGCATGTTTCATATTCATATAAACATCACCAGCCTCAAGCTCAACGAGCATCTGAGCAAGCCTCTTTTCCTTGGTCTCTTGGCGTTTGGCCTGATTTATCCATCCAAGGTAGTCATTCTGCTGGTATGCAGGTCGATCCTTATAGGCGGCCATCAACCCTCGCTCATTCAATGCCTGAGTGACAAAGTCAGGCATTGGATGCTTTGGCCGCCTCAGACTTGAAAAGTCACTGGTCATTAGATTCTCCGTATTTCTCCTAATGCTCAGCTAGCCGGCGGAGGCGCGTCAGTGCCGGAGTCCGTGTTGAGCTGATTGTTAGTGTACATTTTTCTGATAACAAAATACCAAAACGCGATTGCCGAGAAAATACCCACACTGAAGAAATAGAACGAATTTACGTATCGATAAGTAGCCCAATGATTTGAATTAAATGGATAGAACCATAGAGCCCAAAATGGCAAAGCACATAAAGCACCGCCAATTGCAAACTGCCATGCCCTGTACATGCCAAAAAACTTGTAAGCTTGGAAAAGAGGCCACCCAAGAAATGTTGCGATAATCATTCCAATTACTGAACCCACCAATGTATATACAAAAAGAACACTCAATATTTGGTTTGCTTCTATATCAGAAGCAAAAACCATCAAGATGGTGCCCAAGAAGGCACCCATGATTGGGGCAACAAATAATCCTATTATTGGCTTCATATTTTGCACACTAACACCTGAATTAAGCCGCGCTGCGAAGCGGCGTCGGCTTGAATGAATTGTTAGGGCTCATCTTGCACCGTCGCCAAGTCTAAGTCGTCTAACTCGTTCTGCGGATCACGCCGGAATATCCCAATCACCGTATCCCAGACCATAAGACCGAACTCATATAGCTCGCGAGTCTTATCCAGAGTTACCTGACTTACTTGCCAATGCCTAGATCCGTCGTTGGTGAGCCCGAAATGGCGACACTGGTCGTATGTGTCTATGAACTCTTTGAACTTCAGTTTCAACTCAGGATCGAGCGCATGCCGATCTACCAAAGAGGCAAAGATTTTCCTTGGCGAGGGCACGCGCTCGTCAGGAGATGGATTGTTCTGCCCGAGCAGTTGAGACACGCTCAGTCCGATCGTGCAAATGATGAATATGCAGCGCTCATGAAAGTGCTCTACCTGATCTGCATCAGACAGGTCGCGTTGGAGATCGGCCCAGTGAATTTTTGCCTGCTTAAGCGAGTAAAGCTGGAGGTTGGTGTCCTCTCCGCTTGAATCGATGAAGTAGTAGCGATGCACGGTATGAGCCCTAACTAATAGTAGCCACCCTCAAAATGCACGTGAAGTGCACCTCTGAGGTGTATAATCTGGAATTTATTTTATAACTAGCTGTTTTTGTTATCATTAATTTTTATGATACACCCTAATTATTCAAATAACAGCACCGCAGAAAAAGCGCCCGGGTTGTTGGATATGGTGCGTGATAAATTGCGGCTCAAGCATTATAGTTTGCGCACAGAGCAGGCTTATGTAGATTGGATTAAACGCTATATCCTTTTTCATGGCAAGCGTCATCCGCGAGATATGGGGGTCAAGGATATAGAAGCATTTTTGACGCATCTGGCGGTTGAGCGGAGTGTTTCTGCATCGACCCAGAATCAGGCGAAGTCTGCGTTGTTATATTTATATAGTGAAGTGCTTGAAATTGAGTTGCCGTGGCTGGATAACGTCACGCAGGCGAATGTGTCCAAGCGTTTGCCCGTGGTGTTGAGTGTGAGCGAGGTGCAGTCTGTATTGGCTGGGTTATCTGGCATGCATGCGTTGATTGCTGCTTTACTCTATGGTGGCGGTTTGCGCTTGATGGAGGCAGTGCGGCTACGGGTGAAAGATGTCGATTTTGAACTGCGCGAGATTATGGTGCGCGAGGGTAAGGGTTTTAAAGACAGAGTAACGATGCTGCCCGAGTCTGCTGTATCAGGTTTGAAAAATCATCTGGCCAGGGTAAAGATGTTGCATGAGGAAGATTTGGCGGCAAGTTTTGGTGAGGTATATCTACCATTTGCATTGGATAAAAAATATCCAAATGCCGGACGTGAATGGGGCTGGCAGTATGTGTTTCCGTCGCGTCAGTTGTCTGTTGACCCACGCTCTGGCAAGACGCGGCGGCATCATATGGATGAAAAAGGCGTGCAACGCGCCATGAAGCAGGCAGTGTTTGCGGCAGGCATTACCAAGCTGGCGACACCACATACTTTGCGCCATTCTTTTGCCACTCATCTCTTGCAGTCCGGGTATGACATTCGTACTGTGCAGGAGCTGCTGGGGCATTCTGATGTTTCCACTACTATGATTTACACTTATGTGCTGAACCGTGGTGGCAAAGGGGTTGTCAGTCCGCTGGATCAAATAGGAATTTAATGACTGATATTGATCATGTTTTTTCTCCGCAAGGCCCATTGGCGGAGGCTATCCCGGGTTATCGTGCGCGGGTGCAGCAGCAGGAGATGGCGCAGGCGATTGCCGAGGCGATCCGGCATGATAAGCAACTGGTTGCTGAGGCTGGCACCGGCACGGGCAAGACTTTTGCCTATCTGGTACCTGCGCTACTTTCGGGCGGCAAGGTGATTATTTCCACGGGCACCAAAAACCTGCAGGATCAGTTGTTCAACCGCGATCTGCCTGCCGTGCGCGATGCGCTCAAGGTGCCGGTGACGGTTGCCATGCTCAAGGGGCGTGCCAATTACGTCTGCCATTTTCATTTGCAACGGGCGATGAGCGAGGGCAAGTTCTATTCGCGTGAAGATGCCGCCTATGTGCATAAAATCCAGGCTTTTGCCGAGAACAGCGCTACTGGTGACAAAAGCGAGCTGAGCTCGGTACCGGAAAGCGCCACTGTTTGGCCTGCGGTGACTTCCACCCGGGATAATTGTAGTGGGCAGGAGTGCGCGTTCTATAAGGAATGTTTTGTCATGGAGGCGAGAAAACGAGCCATGGCAGCCGATGTGGTGGTAGTGAATCATCACTTATTTTTTGCTGATGTGATGCTGCGCGATGAGGGCGTGGCGGAGTTGCTGCCTTCGGCCAATACCGTGATTTTTGACGAAGCCCATCAATTGCCGGAAGTCGCGGGCATGTTCTTTGGCGAAGGCTATTCCACCAGCCAGCTCATGGAGCTGGCGCGGGATGCGCATAATGAATACCTGACGACGATCAAGGATTGCACGGCTTTGCCGGAGGCGACGGCGGCGCTGGAAAAGGCGGTGCGCGATTTCCGCCTGATTTTTGCCTATGAAGGCGCAAGGCTGCCGGTGCAGAAGGTGTTGGCGTTGCGTAATTTCGATACACACTATGCCACCATGCAAGAGAAGCTCACTGAGCTTGCTGGCGTGCTGGAAAGTCAGGCTGCGCGTGACCCGGCAGTGGAAAACTGCTGGCAGCGAGCCTTGGCGTTGCAGGTGTTGCTGCAACGCTGGATTGCTGCGGCAGATAGTAATCTTGTGCGCTGGGTGGAGGTGTTCAGCCAGTCGGTGCAATTGCATGCCACGCCGCTTTCTGTTGCTGAAGGTTTCAGCAAGCAGCTCAATGCCCAGCCGCGTTCCTGGATATTTACTTCTGCAACGTTGGCGGTGAAAAGTGATTTCAGCCACTACCTGTCCCAGATGGGGCTGCAGGAGGCGGCAACTGGCTATTGGAATAGTCCATTTGATTATGGCCAGCAAGGCTTGTTCTACGCGCCACAGGGAATGCCTGAGCCGAACAGCGGTGGATATAACGCTGCTGTGGCATCGGTAGCCTTGCCTGTGATCAAGGCCAGTCGTGGCCGGACGTTTGTTTTGTGCACCAGCCTGCGCGCAATGCGTGAGCTGCATGCCTTGCTCAAGGATGCTTTTGCAGAGGAGGGCCTGGAGTATCCTTTGCTCATGCAGGGTGATACGGCGCGTAGCGAGCTGCTGGAACGGTTTCGTAAGCTCGGCAATGCCGTATTGGTGGGGTCGCAGAGTTTTTGGGAAGGCGTGGACGTGCGCGGCGAGGCATTGTCTACTGTGATTATCGACAAGCTGCCGTTTGCGCCGCCGGATGACCCGGTGCTGGCGGCACGTATCGACAAAATGAATGCCGAAGGCAAGAATGCTTTCATGGAATATCAGCTGCCTTATGCCGTCATTACCTTGAAGCAAGGCGCCGGACGCTTGATACGCGATGAGCAGGACAGGGGAGTGCTGATGATCTGCGACCCGCGCCTGATCAGCAAGCCCTATGGCCGCCGCATCTGGCAGAGCCTGCCTGCCATGCGCAGGACGCGGAATGTGGAAGATGTAGTAGAATTCTTTGCTTCTTCCCCAGTTGACCAGGCATGAAACTTCTCGCCCTAGATACCTCCACCGAATACCTGACGCTCGCACTATTGCTCGACGGCAAGGAATACTCACGCGAATTGCTTGCCGGGCAGACGCACTCCCAGCGTATCCTGCCCTTGCTGCGGGAGCTGCTGGATGAAGCCCGCGTGGAATTGCGTGAGCTGGATGGCATTGCCTTCGGCGCCGGGCCTGGATCATTCACAGGCTTGCGTATAGGGTGCGGCGTAGCCCAGGGCCTGGCTTTTGGCGCGAACCTGCCCGTGATCGGGGTCAGCACCTTGCTGGCACTGGCTGAGGACACACTGGGGGCTGACAAAGTCATTGCCTGCCTGGATGCACGTATGGGCGAGGTATACCATGCGGCTTATGAAAGGACAGCAACAGGCTGGCAAGAGGTCATCGCACCCGGGCTGTATGCACCGGATGCCGTGCCGGAAATCAAAGGCGAAGGCTGGGCCGGGACAGGCAGCGGTTGGAAAACATATGCACAAGCGCTGGAACAGCGTTATGGTCAGCAACTGGATCAGTGTTTTTCTGATGCTTATCCAAGTGCCGCAGCGATTGCACGCCTGGCGCTACCTGGTTTTGAGGCCGGCCTTGGATGCCCAGCCAGTGAAGCAGCGCCTATCTATATCCGTAACAAGGTCGCGCTGACCACCAGTGAGCGCGAAGCCAGGGCTGCAGGCGCATGAACACCGTACTCAAGCCCGAGGCCAGCTTACGGCCCATGCAAGCGGCAGACCTGGATGCCGTGTCCAGGATAGAGCCGACCATTTTCCCTTATCCCTGGACGCGCGGAAATTTCAATGATTCCTTGAATTCAGGACATAGTTGCTGGGTGTATGAATGCGAGGGTGAGTTGCTCGGTTATGCCGTCATGATGCTGGTGCTGGATGAGGCGCATCTGCTCAACATCAGTATTGCAGCCCCATGGCAGGGCAAGGGCTATGGGCGCACGTTGCTGGCACACATGATGGACACTGGTCGCCAGCATGGGGCGTTGAATATGTTTCTCGAAGTGCGCCCCTCAAACCAGGCAGCGTTGAGTCTTTATGAAAGCATGGGCTTCAATGAAATGGCAATCCGCCGTGGTTATTATCCTGCGCCCGATGGGCGCGAGGATGCCGTGCTGATGGGAGCGGCATTGTGAAGGAGGCAACATGGGCCTGAGCCGTGATGATATGTTGCGTGAACTGGAGCTGCTGCCAGTCTGGCGTTCGCGCCAACCGGTACCGCCGGCAGCTGGGCAAGCGCATGATGACCAGCACCAGGTCGCTGCAGCCGGTGCCGCCAGCACGGATACTCCTGCCGTTATGGCGGCTGATCAGCCAGTCCCGACCCAGGCACCTGATGTGGTTGAAACTGCGCCAGCTTCTGTCGAGACTCATGCACAGCCTGCCCCTGAGGCTACCAATCATGAAGATGTGGGTATGCAGCCCGACCCGGAATACTTCGAGGCCATGCAGTCAGGGCCGGAATTTGGAGAAAGCGCAGCATCTCCACAGTTTGAAGAGGAGGCTGTTGTTTCCCAGGGTGACAGGCGGACTGCCATCATGGCGATGGATTGGCAGGGTTTACAGAAGGATATTGCAGAGTGCGAAGCATGTGACCTGGCAGAAAAGCGTACCCAGACTGTATTTGGCGTTGGCGACCCGAATGCGGAGTGGCTGTTCATCGGCGAAGCACCCGGAGCAGAAGAGGATAGGCGTGGTGAACCATTTGTCGGTCCGGCTGGTCAATTGCTCGACAATATGTTGGCAGCCATTGCACTAAAGCGCGGCGAGAATGTCTATATCGCCAATGTGCTCAAGTGCCGACCGCCTGCCAACCGTGATCCGCATGGCGAGGAAGTGGTAAAGTGCGATCCTTACCTTAAGCGCCAGGTGGAGTTGATCAAGCCCAAGCTGATTGTTGCGTTGGGAAAATTTGCGGCGCAGTCTCTGCTTGCCAGTGATAAAAGTATTGCCGGCCTGCGCGGCAGGTTGCATGATTTTTACGGTGTGCCGGTGATTATTACTTATCATCCGGCCTACCTGCTACGCAACTTGCCGGACAAGGCCAAGGCCTGGGATGATTTATGTTTTGCGCGGGACACCATGCGGGACTTGCAATCGGCGGCGTTGCCTCCATCTGCAGGTTAGTTTGGTGGGGGGGATCCGTGTTCATGGTGGTGGTTGCAGAAACGGTGCTGATTTCTGTGAACTGCTGGAAGTAGAGTGAATTGATTCTTGAGAATAAAAGGGATTGAAAATGCAAAAAATCTGGTTGAAGTTGATTGCAGTACTGATGGTGCTGAGTTTGAGTGGTTGTGGCTATAACACCTTCCAGACCCTGGATGAACAGGTCAAGGCGGACTGGTCGGAAGTGCTGAACCAGTACCAACGCCGGGCTGACCTGGTGCCTAACCTGGTGAACACCGTCAAGGGCTACGCGGCACACGAGCAGGAAGTGCTGACGCAAGTGGCTGATGCGCGCTCCAGAGTGGGCAGTATCCAGGCAACGCCGGAATTATTGAATGATGAACAGGCATTTGCACGCTTCCAGGCTGCGCAAGGCCAGATGACTTCTGCCTTGTCCCGCCTGATGGCTATTGCGGAAAACTATCCGCAACTTAAGGCAGATGCCAATTTCCGTGACCTGCAGGCGCAACTGGAAGGTACAGAGAACCGCGTGACGGTGGCGCGTAACCGTTATATCAAATCGGTACAAGCCTACAATACTGCCGTGCGCCAGTTCCCCAACAACCTGACGGCCAAGATGTTTGACTACAATACCAAGCCTAACTTCTCGGTAGAGAACGAAAGCGAGATTTCCAAGACGCCTACAGTCAGTTTTGACAAGTAACCGAGCGGAGTTTTGGCTTTCGTGAACACGCACATATACGCCAGGCTACTGGCGCCATTGTTATGGCTGTGGCTGGCAGTTGCAGGCCTGGCGCAGGCCGATGAAGTGGCCGTGCCTGATCTCAAGGCGCGAGTGACAGACCTGACCGGGACATTGAGCCAGCAGGAGCAAACAGCGCTTGAAAGCAAGCTGGCGCAATTCGAGCAGGAAAAAGGCAGCCAGATTGCCGTCCTGCTGGTGCCCACTACGGCGCCGGAAGCGATAGAGCAATATTCGCTGCGGGTGGTGGAAGCGTGGAAGCTCGGGCGAGGCAAAGTCGACGATGGTGTTCTGGTGTTGGTGGCCAAGGATGACCGCAAGATGCGTATCGAGGTGGGCTATGGCCTTGAGGGGGCGATTCCCGACGTGATTGCCAAGCGTATTGTGTCTGATGTCATGGCACCGGCATTTCGCCAGGGAAATTTCTATGGCGGGATTGATGCCGCGGTAGGCTATCTTACCCGCCTGATTGCGGGAGAGGCGCTGCCGGCACCGCAACCCAGGACACAAGGCGGACAGGGAGACTTTGGTGAAATGCTGCCCTTGCTGTTGTTTGGCGGCTTGATCCTCGGTGGCGTATTGCGTGCCATGATGGGTAATTTCCTGGGCAGTGCGGTGAATGGCGGTTTGATCGGCGCTGCCGTCATGCTGTTTGGTGGCAGCCTTCTGTTTGCAGTTGCGCTGGGCTTTGTCGCTTTCTTTATTACTATGGTGGGCTCTGCCATGGGCGCTATCCCGATGGGAGGTGGCTATGGTGGCGGGCACGGTGGTGGTTGGGGAGGCGGTGGTTTCTCCGGCGGCGGTGGCGGTTTTGGAGGAGGAGGCGCCTCGGGCGATTGGTAAACGATGAAAAAACGGAATACCTTGATACGCCTGCTGGCTCATGTGTTCAATACTCCCTGGCATGTGCGGCGGCATTTCTCCAGGGCGGCGTTGCATCACATTGAGCAGGCGATTACCGCCAGCGAGAAAACCCATGATGGTGAGATCCGCTTCGTGGTGGAAGGCGACCTGCATCCCTTGGCTATCCTGCGTGGCGTATCGCCACGGGACAGGGCCATTGACCTGTTTTCACAGTTGAGAATCTGGGATACGGAGCAGAACAACGGCGTGCTGATCTATTTGCTGATGGCGGACCATGATGTCGAGATTCTTGCGGATCGCGGCATCAATCGCCATCTGGGGAAGCACGGCTGGGAAGATATCTGCCACGCCATGCAGGATAGGTTCCGCCAGGGACAGTTTGAGGAGGGCGTGGTTTACGCCATTACTGAGATTGGTAAATCCTTGCAGCAATATTATCCAGCCACGCCGGATGACAAGAACGAGTTACCCAACAAGCCTATTGTGCTGTAACTGGTATGCGCCTGTTGCATGGCCTGGTTCTCAGGTGTAGTTGAGAATTTCACCACGCAAGGTGTAGCTGGCAACCCGGCATGCTTCTACGATGGGACGCCAGCTACGTCCATAAATCTCGCTGCAGGGGACATGGTCAATGTGGTGCTTCATGTCGGCAGGTTCTGGAGCCAGTAGGGTATTGGCAGTTTCCAGCTGTGAGAAAATGATCATGACCTGCTCGATCGCGGTGATGGTGCCGAGATTATGCAGTGGAATCGCCTGTAGTGCTTTTTCCAAACGGCTTAGTTTGCTGCGGTTGAAGTCACGCATCTGGCGTGTTTCATTTTTTAATGGATTGCTACGCAACTGTTCTATGTTGTGCAGTGTCAAATAAATATCGTAAGCGATCTTGTGCGTAACGGACATGAGTCGCTTGGAGTAGCCGCGCTGCTCCATGGTGCGACGACTGTTGTCTATATGGTTCTGCCAGGCGGATATGCTGATGGCGGCGAAGATGGCGACAATGGAGCCGATGGCTTGCACCCAGGCGGCCCATTCGAAAGAAGTAAGAGTTGTCATAGCGTACGGCGTTTATCTTTGTTGAGAACAAGCGCATAAAGCAGGAACCTATGCGACAATAAGGGTATAACAGTTTGTTGGTGTTGTGGCACTTGACCGGAAAAAACAGCAGGAATGCTTTTTGCTAAGGATCAGGTGTGAAAGCGGTGGGTGACGACCAAAAGTCCAACCTGCCATCAAGTTACTTTCGACGCGAAGGTAACGTTAGAGTAAATGGATACCCTCCATGGAAAGGCAATAAAATGAAAGCCTTATTTAGAGGCAGTGTTACCAAGGGCATGCGGCTGGTCGGAGTGTTTGAAGACGAGCATCAAGCCCCAATTGAAACCTATCTGAACCGTCTGGATGTTGCTGATGTTGGCAACCAGGACAAAGTTTTCTACCAGTTTGTTGATCTCACGCCATCTTCACAGGCCGAGCAGTATGGTGATATTCCACCACAGTCGCGAGTTATCCTGGCATCTGGTGGCTTGACACGTGGTATCGTCGCTACTGGGCCCTTCCCGACACGCTCAATTGCACTGGGATATGCGGTGAACCTGAGCTTCGGCCGGACAGCCAACTACTACGTGGTTGATCTGGAGCCGGAATATGCGGCCTTGCGGACAAGGCTGAATACCTTGGTGAAAGAAACAGCGCTCGCGGCATGATGTTGTAGCGGCTGACGCGGTGCACGTTTCCCGATAAAATCCGCACCATCTGTAATTTTCAAAGAAACGACAACATGCGTGCGTCACAGTTTTTCATAGCAACACAAAAAGAAGCGCCTCAAGAGGCTGAGCTGCCCAGTCATAAACTCATGCTGCGTGCTGGCATGATCAAGCGCCTGGGTTCAGGTTTGTACACCTGGATGCCTTTGGGCCTGCGTGTTCTGCGCAAGGTAGAAGCCGTGGTGCGCGAGGAAATGAACCGTGCGGGAGCGCTGGAATTGCTGATGCCTGCGGTGCAGCCCAAAGAGCTTTGGGAAGAAACCGGCCGTTGGGCGGTATTCGGCCCGCAGATGCTGAAAATCCGTGACCGCCATGAGCGCGATTTCTGTTTTGGCCCGACACATGAAGAAGTCATCACGGATATTGCACGGCGCGAAATTCGCTCCTACAAGCAATTGCCGCTGAATTTTTATCAGGTCCAGACCAAGTTCCGCGATGAAATCCGGCCACGTTTTGGTGTGATGCGTGCTCGCGAGTTCATGATGAAGGATGCTTATTCCTTCCATACTGATCTGGAATCGCTGCAAAAGACTTACGACACCATGTACCAGGCCTACAGCAATGTATTCAATCGCCTGGGCCTGAAATTCCGTGCTGTACGTGCGGATACCGGAGCCATTGGCGGTGACGGTTCGCATGAGTTCCATGTGTTGGCGGATTCGGGCGAGGATGCGCTGGCTTATTGCGAAAGCTCTGACTTTGCTGCCAATGTGGAGCTGGCAGAAGCTCTTGCACCTGTCTCTGCCAGGGGCGAAGCGAAAGAAGTCATGCGCGAGGTGGATACGCCCAAACAGACAAGCTGTGAAGATGTGGCAGCATTGTTGGGTATCACCTTGCAACAGACCGTGAAATCCATTGCCGTGATGGCAACGGCAGAAGATGGCAGTACCCGGTTCTACTTGCTGCTGTTGCGTGGCGACCATACATTGAATGAGATCAAGGCTGCCAAAGTCGCGGGGCTGGAAAATTTCCGCTTCGCCAGTGAGCAGGAAATTCGTGACCACCTCAATTGCCCACCGGGATTTATCGGCCCTGTAGGTGTATCCGGGCAGGTCAGTGTCGTGGCTGATCGTAGCGTTGCTGTCATGAGTGATTTTGTCTGTGGTGCCAATAAACCCAAGCTGCACCTTGCCGGCGTCAATTTCGGACGTGACCTGCCTGAACCTGTCGCAGTGGCAGATATCCGCAATGTGGTGGAAGGCGATGCCAGTCCAGATGGTAAGGGCACTATCCGTCTGTGCCGTGGTATTGAGGTCGGGCATATCTTCCAGTTGCGCACCAAGTATGCGGCTGCCATGGATGCTGGCTATCTGGATGAAAACGGCCAAAGGCAGACCATGGAAATGGGATGTTATGGCATTGGTGTATCACGTATTGTCGGCGCTGCCATCGAACAGGGCAATGATGAGCGCGGTATTATTTTCCCTGCAGCGATGGCGCCTTTCACTGTGGCGATTACTCCTATCGGCTATGACAAGAGCGAGGCTGTGCAGGCCGCGGCGCATGCACTCTACGATGAACTGCTTGCAGCCGGGATTGATGTGTTGCTGGATGATCGTGGTGAGCGCCCTGGTGTCATGTTTGCCGATATGGAGCTGATCGGGATTCCCCATCGTATCGTGATCGGCGACAGGGGCCTCAAGGATGGACAGGTTGAATATCAGGCGCGTACAGACGCAGCGGCGCAGACTGTTGCGTTGGCTGATATCGCTGGAGTAATCAAGCAAGCGGTATAAGCATCATGGCTGGCCCGATGTGGCCAGTTGCTGCACATAAAAAAAAGGAGCTTAGGCTCCTTTTTTATTGCTCTATTTTATTTATGTTCATGCTATGTGCAGCAATAAAAAACCGCCAGCCGGTCTGCGGGTGGCGGTCATGGGTATTTAACTGAGGTCGATCAGATGAATTGCGAGAACAGCCAGTAAATCGAGCCTGACAGCAGCATGGCCATTGGCAGGGTGAGTATCCATGCCATCAGCAGGTTGCGGATGGTCGCCATTTGCAGGCCGGAGCGATTGGCCGCCATGGTACCTGCCACGCCGGAAGAGAGTACTTGCGTGGTGGAAACCGGCAATCCATAAAGATCGGCTGCGCCTATGGTCAGCATCGCTACTGTTTCTGCAGAGGCTCCCTGGGCATAAGTCAGGTGAGTCTTACCAATGCGTTCGCCCACGGTCACCACAATACGTTTCCAGCCCACCATCGTGCCCAGGCCCAGGGCAATTGCGACCGCTACTTTCACCCATAATGGGATGAACTTGGTGGCTTTGTCGATTTCCTTCTTGAATGCCATGAGGTTGGCTTTGGTATCTTCATCCAGTGGCACGGCAGCTGGATTTTTATCAATCAGCCGGATGGCCTCCGAGGTGAGGTACATATCGTTACGTACGTTGGCAACGGCATTGGCTGGCACTTTGCTCAGGCTGCCGTATCCCTTGACCTGTTCGCCGATGCTGCCAGTTACGATTGCCAGTGCTGGCAGTAACTGTGGAGTCACCGTTTTAGTGCGGACGAACGTGGACAAGGTTTCCAGGGGTTCTGGGGATGTTGCGTCGGGCGCTATTTTTTGCAATGAAGCCTGTGTGACCTGGGCAACGGCTGCAAATTGAACTGCCTGGTCTACCGGCATCGCACGATTCAGGGCATAAGCCATGGGAACAGTACCCACCAGGATCAGCATGATCAGGCCCATGCCTTTCTGGCCGTCATTCGAGCCGTGGGCAAACGACACACCTGTACAGGTCAGTATCAGGAGGCCGCGTATCCAGGCTGGTGGCGGTTTATTGCCCTTGGGTTCACGGAACAGTTCACGATTCTTGATGACGGTGCGTAGGGCTAGCAACACCAAGGCGGCAGCAATGAAGCCAACCAGTGGGGAAAGCAGCAGGGAATAGCCTACCTTGCTGGCTTGTCCCCAATCTATGCCGCTGGTGCCATCACGACCATGTATGAGCGCATTGGCAACGCCTACGCCGATGATGGAACCGATCAATGTATGGGAGGAAGATGCTGGTAAGCCGAGGAACCAGGTGCCAAGGTTCCAGAGAATGGCTGCAATCAGCAAGGAAAATACCATGGCGAAGCCTGCTGCTGATCCTACCTGTAGTATCAGCTCTACTGGCAGCAGGGAAATGATGCCGAAAGCAACTGCACCACTGGAGGCCATGACGCCAAGGAAATTGAAGAGACCGGACCAGATCACCGCCACATTGGCTGGTAGTGAGTGGGTGTAGATGACGGTGGCAACTGCGTTTGCCGTATCGTGGAATCCGTTGACGAACTCAAACCCCAGCGCAATCAGCAAGGCCACGCCAAGTAGAATGAAGGGTAACCAGGTCGTGGTCGAGGTTTCGGTGTTGCTGACGTCATGATTCAGGCTGATTGCCGTGAAAAATAGACCCGCAAGCAATATGCCAATAAAGAGTATCTGGGTAATGAGGCTGTGCTTCTTATTCAGCTCTGGGCGTCCGCTACCGGACTTGTTGCTTGAGTTTAAAGCGGAGATATTCATTAAGTTTTTTGGTTGCGCTGATATTGTCCAGCATTGTGCCGCCGAATTATGACACATTCGTGACATGAATGTGTCATAACTTGTTACCTTGTGCCGCATTTTAATCACAACGTTCAAGCAGCATGGCATCTCCATAACTGAAGAAGCGATAACGCTCGGCAACTGCATGGGCATAAGCGTGGCGGATATGCTCCACGCCGGCGAACGCTGACACCAGCATCATCAGCGTGCTTTTCGGCAGGTGGAAATTGGTGAGCAGACGTTCCACTACCTGGAAGCGGTATCCGGGAGTGATGAAAATGTCAGTATCTCCCGAGCCGGCCGCCAGCGTGCCATTGCGGGCGGCGCTTTCAAGCGCGCGCAATGCAGTGGTGCCAACAGCCGTCACGGTACCACCATTGGTACGTGTCTGCTGGATCAGGTCCACAGTAGCCTGCGGCACTGAATATAGTTCACTGTGCATCTTGTGGTCATGAATATCGTCAACGCGTACAGGCTGGAATGTGCCTGCCCCGACATGTAATGTGACATACGCGATGTTGACTCCCAGGGTTCTCAGGCTCTCCAGCATGTCTGCATCGAAATGCAGACCGGCAGTGGGGGCGGCAATTGCGCCGGGTTCGCGTGCATATACGGTCTGGTAACGCTCTTCATCGGTTTCTTCCGCTGCATGGGTGATGTAGGGCGGCAAGGGCAGTGCCCCGTATTGTTCCAGCAGGTCCAGCAAAGGCGTGGTGCCGAGAAAACGTATCTGGAACAGATCATCCTGTCGGCCTGTCACCTCAGCTTCAATGGCACCTGCAATCCGTAGCAGGCTGCCTGGTTTGGGAGAGCGTGATGAGCGGATATGGGCCAATGCTTCAAACGGGCCGAGAATGCGTTCAACAAGTAACTCTACTTTTCCACCGCTGGATTTCTCGCCATGCAGCCTGGCCTTGATGACCCGGGTGTCATTGAATATAAAGAGGTCGCCAGGTCTGACCAGGCTGGGTAAATCCAGGAACAGGTGGTCTTTCGTGGTTCCGGTCTTGCCATCCAGATGCAGCAGGCGGCTGCCCCTGCGTTCCCGGGCGGGAAACTGGGCAATTAAATCGTCTGGTAAAAAGAAATCAAAATCTGTAGTACGCATTGTAATTATCTTGATAGTGGTTATAATGCTCGACTGTTGCCGGGGTGGCGGAATTGGTAGACGCAGCGGACTCAAAATCCGCCGCCGCAAGGTGTGGGGGTTCGAGTCCCCCCCCCGGCACCATCATCAAGATGGTTTTGAATATTTTCCCCGAGTATCCAAGTTTCACATTGTCCTTTGTACGGACTGTCATCGCGGTTTTCATCAGGCCGCTATGCTACCACAGCGCCATATCGCGTTGTGTCCTGATTCCCTCTTGACTGTCCAGATTCCTCGTTTTCATATTGCAGGTCAAGAACCTGTTCTGGGCCCTTATCATGGGCGCATTACAATTCATTACATACTTTCACCAAAACTTTGCGTAAAAAGTTGTGCCATGGGCATGGAAGCATGATTGATTTTGCTATACTTGAGATTGGTTCTCATTTGTTAATTGTTCAATTCGAAGCGCAGCATGCAAGCTGATGTAGCACAAAAAAAACGTTCCTTCTGGCTCAAGCATTTATATCGCTGGCACTGGATAAGCTCGGCGATTTGCCTGGTCGGTATGCTGCTGTTCGCTGCGACCGGATTGACACTGAATAATGCCGGGCATATAGAGTCAGAGCCGGTGGTAAGCAAGAAGAGCGGGCAGCTGCCAGAGTTGCTGCTACCCAGGCTGCAGCAGAAACAGGCAGAAAACGCACCCTTGCCCAAGGTAATTGCAGACTGGCTAGCCGGGGCCATGGCGATAGAAGCTGGTGGCCGCACTGCAGAATGGTCGGATGACGAGGTTTATGTGTCCTTGCCACGTCCTGGCGGCGATGCCTGGGTCGTGATTGATCGCGAAAGCGGTGTGTTGAATTATGAATTGACCGAGCGTGGCTGGGTTTCCTATTTCAATGACCTGCATAAAGGCCGTAACACCGGACTGGCTTGGAGTTGGTTTCTGGATGTTTTTTCCATTACAGCGCTGGTATTTTCCATTACCGGCCTGTGCCTGTTGTATATGCACGGCAGTGGTCGTCCTGCCACCTGGCCATTGGTTGCCATGGGGATGGTACTGCCTTTACTGATCGCTATATTGTTTATTCATTAATTGTGAGGAGAGTTTGATGCGACATGCAGTAATCCCGGCCCTGGTTGCGGCCTTGTTTGCAGGTACTGCTCATGCAGCCGGGCTGGATGTCAAAGTGACAGTGCCCAGGATCAATGCTGCTGAATATCATCGCCCCTATGTTGCTATCTGGGTAGAAACCCCCAATCAGGATATCGCAACAACATTGGCAGTGTGGTATGCGCAAAGCAACAAGGACAATGGTGAGGGTAAAGGCACCAAGTGGCTGAAGGATCTGCGCCAATGGTGGCGCAAAGGTGGGCGTGATCTGACGATGCCTGTAGACGGCGTATCCGGGGCTACTAAGCCAGTAGGTGAGCACACACTTTCGTTTGTTGAGGGTCAGGCGCCGCTGGGTAAATTGGCTGCGGGCGAATATAACCTCGTGGTTGAAGCAGCACGGGAAAAGGGCGATCGTGAACTGGTGCGCATCCCGTTCAAATGGCCAGCACAAAAAGCAGAGAGCCTTAAGGCGTCAGGTACGAGCGAGTTAGGTACTATCAGCCTGGAAGTTAAACCTTAATTGAATGACGGAGTCCTCAAATATCATGAAATCCATGAAATATATTCTTGCAGCAGCTTTCGCGCTGAATGCTGGCCTGGCACATGCGCACGGCTACTGGTTGTTGCCTTCCAGCACGGTATTGTCATCACCACAGTTCGTGACATTTGATGCCGCTGTTTCCAATGACCCATTCCACTTCAATCATCGTCCATTGGGTGTGGAAGAGTTGCAGATCATTGCTCCAGATGAAAGCCTGGTAGCGCCTGTCAATGTCAGCAAAGGGGAGTTGCGTACCACATTCGATGCCAAGTTTGAACAAAAGGGCACTTACCGTTTGTCCCTGTTCCGGGAAGGCTTGCGCGCATTCTGGAAAGAGGGTGATCAGAATAAACGGTTTTTCGGCAAGCCTGAAGAACTGAAAGATAAGGTTCCGGCAGACGCCAAGGACCTGAAAGTGGTGGAGTTTTCCAATCGTCTTGAGAGTTATGTCACGGTTGGCTCTCCCAGCAAGCTCAAGACGGTGGGACGTGGCCTGGAGATGGTAGCGGCTACGCATCCGAATGACCTGGTGGCGGGAGAGCCATTGACTGTGCAGTTCCTCGTGGATGGAAAGCCGACAGCTGATGTTGAAGTTGAGGTGTTGAAGGGGCAGACCCGTTACCGTAACCAGAAGGGTGAGCAAAAGCTCAAGACAGATGCTGATGGCAAAGTGACGATCAATCTGCCGGATGCTGGCATGTACTGGCTGGATGCTGACTATAAAGACAATAAAGTACAAAACAAGCAGGCCAATGAGCGCAGCCTGGCTTATGTACTGACCCTGGAAGTATTGCCGCAATAACTCCCAATGCGACAAGTATTGATTCCGCAGCAGCTCGATGATCTGCCTTCCGAGCTGCCTCGCGGCAATGTCGTGACACTTGACGGGCAGACGATGGGGACGACCTGGTCTGTCCGTTATGTGGACTCCTCTCAACTTTCAGCTGCAGAAGTCAACCAAGTTGTCACCCGGGCATTGGACCAGGTGGTTCAACAGATGAGCACCTGGCTGCCGGATTCCGACATCAGTCGTTTCAATCAGGCTGTGCCAGGGACGGCGTTGACGCTGCCTGCAGAATTCGCTTCGGTCTTGTCTACGGCCCTGGCAGTGGCATCCCTCACCAAGGGCTGTTTTGACCCGACTGTAGGGCGCCTTGTGGATATCTGGGGTTTTGGCCCTCAGGGAGCTGCTCCGGCATTTCCGGATGAGGCACAGGTGCAGCTTGCGCTGGCTGAAAGTGGCTGGCAGAAGCTGCACTATGACGCTACTCAGCACATACTGGTACAGACTGGGTGCTTGACACTGGACTTCTCGGGAATAGCCAAAGGTTATGGCGTGGATCAGGTAGCCCGTGCCTTGCGACAGTTGGGTGTGCAGCATTATCTGGTGGAAGTGGGAGGAGAGTTCTACGGTACAGGTATGAAGCCAGATGGCCAGCCATGGTGGGTGGCATTGGAGCGTACTCGGGAAACCCATGAGGTCGATGAATATATCGTGGCCTTGCATGGCCTGGGGTTGGCTACCTCGGGAGATTACCGCCGTTATTTTGAGCATGGAGGGCGTCGCTATGCCCATACGATCAATCCGGCAACAGGCTGGCCGGTAGAAGCCGCGCCGGTATCCGTAAGTGTGTTGGCTGAGAGCTGTATGGAAGCGGATGCATGGGCAACTGCGCTGACAGTCATGGGTTTGCAACGCGGCCTGGACTTTGCCAGTGCGCAAGGATGGGCTGCATTGTTTACAGTACGGACTGAAACCGGCGTGCAGCAGCATGCCACCCTGAAACTACAGGAAATGTTGCAGTGAAGAAGTGGACTCTCGTCATCGCAGTCAGCATGATGTTGGCGAATGAAGCCCAGGCTGCCGTGAATAATCCTGCTTTCAATCGCTATATGCTGGCATTGACAGTGTGTGTCATCTATGTCCTGTTCTGTTTCTGGATATTCCGGCGTCATCGCCGTACTGCAGCAGGCAAGCAGGTAGTTCACGGTGACCAACACGGCGATGCCTGGCTGATTGGCTATGCCAGCCAGGGAGGGTATGCCCGTGAGTTGGCGCTCAAGACCGCACAATCCATGCAAGAGGCCGGTGTGGCGGTACGCTGCATGGCATTGAGTGAAATCGACGTGAAGCGGCTGGAGCAGGCGCGTCATGCCTTGTTTGTGGTCAGCACCACGGGGGAAGGGGATGCGCCCGACAATGCTCATCATTTCATGCAAAGCGTGATGCCATCGGTATCCGGTTTGTCCCAGCTGCAATATGGCCTGCTGGCACTTGGCGATAGTAGTTATGCCAATTTTTGCGGTTTTGGTCACCAGCTGGATCACTGGCTGCAGCATATGCATGCGTTGCCGCTGTTCGATATGGTGCAGGTTGATGCAGGGGATGATGGTGCTTTGCGTCACTGGCAATATCAGCTCGGTCAGTTGGCTGGCAGTTCGGAAATGCCGGACTGGCAACCGGCACAGTACCAATCCTGGCACTTGATCATGCGCCAGCACCTGAATCCCGGCAGTGCTGGCGCCCCTGTCTACCAACTGGCATTGAGACCGGAAAATCCGGATATACAGTGGCAGGCTGGGGATATTGCCGAGATCGGGCCGCGCAACCCTGCGCATGAAGTACGCGATTTCCTGGCCAGGATGGAGCTGCCTATCAATGCCATGCTGGACGGCAAGCCTCTGGCCGATGATCTTGCCGAGCGTTTACTGCCGCATGAACCTCATGATATTGCTGTACTGCGTAGCCTGTCTCCAAGGGAGCTGCTGCAACAATTACGGCCTTTGCCACACAGAGAATACTCGATTGCATCTTTGTCCGGGGATGGGCAGCTGGAACTGCTGGTACGCCAGGCCTCATATGCGGATGGCAGGCTTGGGCTGGGGTCAGGTTGGCTGACAACATATGCGGAAGTGGGGGCAACGGTTGCCTTGCGTATTCGTGAAAATGTTGCATTTCATCCACCGCCAGTTGATTTACCCTTGATCCTGATTGGCAACGGCACAGGTATTGCCGGCTTGCGGGCTCACCTGAAAGTACGGGAAGCAAGCTCGCAAGCTGCCAACTGGTTATTGTTCGGTGAACGTAATGCGGCGTATGACTTTCACTTCGAGGATGAGATTAAGGCATGGCAAGCAGCGGGCGTATTGACCAGGGTTGATGCCGTATTCTCGCGAGACCAGCCGGAAAGGCAATATGTACAGCATATTCTGGCGCGCCACCCGGATATCGTCAGCGAGTGGGTGCGGCAGGGTGCGGCTATCTATGTATGTGGTAGCGCCAGCGGTATGGCACCTGAAGTCCATGCTGTATTGCTGGAGATATTAGGGGAGAATGTGTTGGCCCAATGTGCACTGGATGGCAGATATAGACGGGATGTGTATTGATATCGCCCTGTTGAAGGGTATAAAGGCAGGCCCGGGGACCCGGGGGGGAGTTGGACGCCCAGGCCTGCTGAGAGTAAACATTATTTAGCGATCCGACTTCCAACAAGAACAGGAATTTATTCAATTACTGTGTGTGAAAACGGATCACTGGTTGAGCGGTTGTTGTGAAGGAGGCTACGGGTGGCATCTCCAATGCTCAATTGGCTCCCATCATGCAATAACCATGTGGTCTGGCATAGCATTCTGACAATTGTTGACAGTCGGACTTCTGGTTGGGCCAGCTTAGGATTGTGGAACCACAAGATGGAAGGTACTGCCAACTCCCTGAGTGCTGGTGATCGTGACTTCACCGTGATGGCGTTGGGCGACAGTATGGACGAAAGCCAACCCGAGGCCTGTGCCTTCAATATGGGGGTGGCTGTGCTGGTGGACACGGCTGAATGTGTGGAAGAGCTGAGCCTGTGCTTCTGGGCTGATGCCAATGCCCGAGTCCTGCACGGCAATGTCCCAGTTAGTCCCAGCTGCGCGAATGCTGCATATGATGGTGGAGTGGTCTGGACTGAACTTGACGGCATTACTCAAGAGGTTGGTAATTGCGCGCTTGAACAAGGCCCTGTCTACGCAGGCGTATGCCTCGGCGGGTGTTTCGGTCAGCGTAATAGTGATATTACGTGTGTGAGCATTAATCCAGGCATCGCTGATGGACTCATGCAGCAGGTCTGTCAGATTGGTATTGCTGAGCTGGTAGTGGCCGGATTTTGCACGTGATAATTGCACAAAGTCATCGGCCAGGGCCAGTGCGTTATCGGCATGTTGTTCTATCATGTCCAGCCAGCGTGTTTCTATTTTTCCTAGCGTGAATTTCTGCAGTTCAACCAGTGAAATAATGGAGGACAATGGCGCACGGATATCATGCGTGATGAAACGGAATGCCTCATCACGGTCACGTTCTGCCTGCCAGAGCTTGGAAACATCCACGATATTCAATATCCAGCCTATATGTTGCTCTTTCGCATCTTTGCATGGGGCAAGCTTGACCAGTAGTTCACGCTGCTTGTCATCTCGTGCTTCTACTACGATCGTCTGCATGGTTTGCAAGGTATCGGCATTGATGACAGGCTGATTGTGCTGGTGATCATGGATGGATTGCAGCAATGGTATCAAAGGTTGTTGTAATAGTGCCGACGGGGAGTTGATGCCAAAATAGCTGGCTGCCGCCTGATTTGCGATACGAATGATGCCATTGGGGTCACAGATCATGTTAGGGTTGGGCAGGCCATTGACACCATCGCTAATGAATCGATGCATGTCTCGTAGCTGCTGTGTCGTGGTATGCAAGGCATTGATGCGCTTATCCAGAAAGTCGTGGAATGATGCGGAGTGGTGCGGTGTCAACAGGACGGGGAAATCACGTTTGAGAGAATCGAATTCTGCCGTTAGAAAGCGGGATGCGGCATCTAGACGATGCCAGCTCCAGAGTGGGTAAGCCATGATAAGGCCCAGAAAGCCAGCTGATGGTGCCAGTAAAATGCCCCATACGATGGCCACGATATAAGTGACAGCAAACAGCAGAATGAAAAATAAAACATTGAATAACAACGCCGACAGAGGACTTAGCAGCATAAAGCTCAACAAGGCCAAGGTGACAAACTCAAGATTGAGCATCAGGTTCTGCCAGGGAAAGGCAGGAGTGAGAATGCGTTGGTTTAATTGACCTTCAATGACATTGGCCAGGACTTCAATCCCGGGCATCAATTGACCGTCATGTGAAACCGGCGTGGCATATTGGTCGCCGATCCCGGTAGCAGTAGCGCCAACCAGTACCAGCTTGCCGGTAAATGTATTGTCAGAGATATTCCCCTTGATTACATCACGGTAAGATACGCGGGGGAAATATCCCACGTTCCCCGCATAGGGAATCAGGTAGGTACGGGACATATCTGCGTTATAGTCTTCTCCTGAAATATCCAGTACGGCTGTGCTGAAATGCGGATATGGTAGTTGTTGCTTCAGGATGGAGCGTACCAGGCCATCATAATCCACCTTGATATGCACATGTCCCATATTGGCAGCTGCCTCGGCAAGAATGGGCGTTGGCGGTTGCACATGTTGTGCTTGTCCAATTTCATTGAATATAAAGGGAAGAGTGACCACGCCACTTTGCCGGATAGCGTCCGCCAGCAACAAATCATCTCCGGGATGTTGCAGATCGGCTTCACTGAACAGGATATCCAGGCCGATGGCAGCTGGGCGTTGTTCGCTAATGCGGTTGACCAATTTTGCATGCAGGTTGCGTCGCCAGGGCCAGCGACCAAAGGCGGCAATGCTGTCATCGTCGATGGCGACGATGACCACTTTGCCACTCAATGAGTGCTGCTGGCTGGCAATGATGAAATCTTGTATCAGGTTATCAGCAGCAATGAGTGTGCGCTGATGTGACAGTACCGCGATCAGAAGCAGGATCATGCCCGAGATCAAAAGCCATAGCCGCTTGTTGTGCAACTGGACTGCGGGTAGCGGGGGGGTGCCCATATAAGGTTTAACCGTATTCAGGGTTTGCGTTTATCGAACCAAGTACGGTCAATATCATGGTCTACTTCGATGATGCGGGCATCAGAGAATGGTCCTGTATTGTTTTCTACCATGGTTGCCAACCTGACATAATAGCGTCCTGCCGGTAATGACTGGATATTGAGGCTGGTATTATCCAATACTTGTTCTATTACTAAAGAGTCAAACTGCGGTGTGCGGCTAACCTGTGCGAGGTAGTGTATATCCTGTTGCCTGCTGTTCCAGTAAGCCTGCCCTGAAGAGGGGGAAGCTGAGGTGCCATTTTCACTGATGATTATCGTGGCAGGCTGGCTGTAGGGGCCATAATGCAATTTACCATCGCTATCAGCCATAATGCTGGCAATGCGCCAATAATATTGTCCATATGCCAGTGATTCGAGCTGGTATTTGCAATGCTCTAGCTTGTCGGCATCTGTGACGAGATGCTGAAAATCAGGGTCACTGGCGATTTGCATGCGATAGCCGTGTGCGTTTTCTACAGGCGTGCAACGCAATGTGCTGTTGCGGGTTACTGTTTGTCCTTGCTGCGGAGCTAATAGCCAAGGGCTGGATGGATGGCTGAAAATTGTGAAGCGGTGTTGTGCTTCATAACCAGCAATACCCAGAGGATCCAAGGCGCGAACTGCGAGCAGGTATTCCCCATCCTGCAGGCTTGGTAGCACCGCCTGGGCAGAGTCTGATGCTGTATCCCATAGTACTTGCTCCAAGTTTTCATCCTGGGCAATGCGGTACTGGTATTTCTTGCTGTTATCCAGCGCTGGCCAGTTGAATTGCAGAATCTCGGGCTCAGAGAACTTAGATGGCAGTTGGCTGAGATCAGGTGCTGGGAGTAATGATTGTATTGTGCCCAGGCCATGATCATCGATGGCAACACCTTGTCCGGCATGTAATGTTTTGTTCGGATGGCGTTTGACGGCTTTTGCCCACCGCATATCTACCTGGCTATGCGTGACGCTCGTTGTGGAAATGTCGCCGGCACTGACTCTGAAGCGGGTGCCCCGGGCTGCAGCAACTGCGTACGGTGTGATCACCTTGAAATATTGTGGCGGATGTTTGGACTGTAATGCCGGAATGACTGAAACATCAATATCACCATATTCCAGATAAATGACGCGCTGGTTCTTCCGTACCAGGTTTCCCTCTTTGATGCGATCCAGTCGTGCACGGGTATTGGACAGAATGCGGCCCACGCTTTTATCGGAAAATTCCAGCGACAGGTAACTGTTCTCGCCTGTGCGCACAATGTCGCCCTCAGCTAACTGGTCACCATATGCGACAGTCCTGATCGAGTTTCCTGTCTCGTCAATGAGTGATACTTCACCGCGCACAAAGCTTGCGGTGACAGTACTGCTGATTTTAGGGATGAGCAGGCTGGTGCCTGGCAGCAAATAATGCGGGTTGGGGATATGGTTGAGTTTCTGGATATCCGGCCAGGATTGAGCGTTACCCATATAGTGGGCAGCTAGGTTATAAAGATTATCCCCATGTACCACTGTATGGTTGATAGTCTCAGCCCGCACCGGGGCATAAGTAGCCAAAACCAGGCCTAGCACCATGGCTGATTGCCGATGATGCAGCTGCCATGGCGTACCGTGATTACGTAATATGTTCATGAAACCCCCCGATATTGCTTAAGTATTGTCCTCCTCCGTCAATGGCGACAGTGTGCTGCTTTCAAGACGATAGCCTAGGCCATAGGCTGCAGTCAGTTTATAGCCATTATCAGGATGGAGCTTGAGTTTGGTACGTATTGCTGAAATATGTGTATCCAATGTCCGGGTCTGCAACTCTAGTGATTGCATGCCCCAGATCCGTTCCTGGATATGCTGGCGTGACAGTAACCGTCCCTGATTCTGGAACAGCAGCAATGCCAGCTCAAACTCCTTGTTTTTGAGATTGACTGGTTTTCCACTATATTCAAAGCGTTGTTGCGCCACATTGCATTTATAGTTTCCCCAGACAAATTCGTCCTGGGATTGTGGTGGGTAAAAGCGCCGCAATAATGCATTGATACGCGCATGAAGTTCATGAACCCGTACCGGCTTGCTCATAAAATCATCAACACCTGCAGTGAAGCCGTTGACTACGTCTCGTTCATCACTGCGGTTGGTTACCATGAGAATGGGAATGGCATCCTTGATATTGGCACGAACCCATTCTACGATTTTCAGGCCGGAAGTGTCTGGCAGTCCCCAGTCCAGTATCAGGAAGTCAAAGGTCTCGTATTGTAATGTGCGTAAGAATGATTTGCCTTCGCTGAAGGTATGGCACTTGTGTCCCAGTGATACGACAGTTTTCTCGATCAGTTCCAGTTCAGAATTATTATCATCTAGGGCAGCAAAACGCATTTATTTCTTTCCTTTTTGGCATTTCATAAATGTTGTGTGAACCCATGCCAAGTCATAGGGGCACTAACCATGCACCACTATAGACAATCTTATATCTGTGTATTCCTGCTGGAATGTCAACAAATGTAAATCTTCTTTATGCACATCCTTTATAAGCAACTGAATTGCATACTTCTTGCATCTGGAAAAAATCAAAAAAGCATGAAATAAACCTTAGAATATTCCCAACTTGGCTGAAAATAAATGGAGGGAGATACGATGAGGAAAATGATTGAACACTGTGTCCTCTGAGAAAAGGAATGGACAAGCTACCGTGATTGGTATTTATCCATTCTTTTTACTGATGGCGGGGCTGTTTATGTGGCAGAGAACTCGAGATAGAAGTCGTGGATGCCGGATGCGAGAAATTGTACGGCGACACAAGTCAGCAGGAAGCCCATGATTTTTGTAATGGCCTGCAATCCATGTTCTCCCAGGAGTTTCTCGATATAGGTTGCAGAGGAAAGGGCCAGGTAAGCCACACCGATGGTAATGGCAATACCAATAATGACGATGATATGGCCGGTGATGCTGACCTCTCCCGGAATTTGTGAGCCGAAACTCATTACGACTGCGATGGAGCCTGGGCCTGCAAGGCTGGGCATGGCCAAGGGAGAGAATGAATAGTCCAGGTTTGCATGTTTGATGTCATCAGGGTCCGAATCCACGCTGGAGGATGAATCCAGTCCGGAGAAAATCATGCGTAATGCCAGTATCAGGATGATCACGCCACCGGCAACGCGAATGCCAGGCATGGAAATACCGAACAATTTGATAATGCCATTACCGAGCAACAGGAAAGATGCCAGGATGCAGAAGGCATAGATACAGGCTTTCCTGGCGTGGGTCTGGCGAGTCTGTGCGGTCATTCGCTGCGTTAATGCCATGTAAAGCGGGATGGTGGTCAGTGGGTTCATGATGGGCAACAGGCCGATAACCACGAGCGAGACGTACTTGATGAATTCCAGAATACTCAATGTAAATCCTTTAATTGTAATCATGACAGGCTAAGGTTCGTTGTGACTTTAGCATATTGCTGGTGCTGTGCCCTTGGCTGATACTCTGGATATGCAGGGCTCGTTCATGAAGGTGGCGTGGCATTGAGGGCGGGGAAATCGCAGCACAGAGCGATTAAGCCATTATGTAGAGCGACCTAGTGATCCTATTGGCGCTGGTATTGCATAAATTAGTGCGCAAGCGGGTCGGACATAATCTTCCTTGCCCCGGCCAGGCTGAGATGGTTATCGTCGTAATATAGGGCTTCACCATCCATGACGGCTGGACAGTTATCAGCACAAAGATGATCCGCCGGTTTGATGGCATGTAGGTGCTTGCCATAAGGCAAGCTATCCAGTTTCTCCAGGATGAAGGCATGGCGGGTAAGATAGAATGCCCGGCTGGTCATGTGCCCAAGATTCTGTGGCGATGCCGTGTGTAGGATGGATGGTGGCGTGACTGCCTTGGTGATATCCATGGGCAGTTCCGGGATGGGGTACACAACATATACGTCCTTGCCTGCCGCAAGTAGGCGGGTGATGGTGCTTTCCAGACTTTGCCAGTATTTTTCCCTTAGAGCCTCTTGCGGTATACCCGCATACTTGGTCGTGAATTTGTTGACCGGACTTTTGTCCGGCAATGATGGATAGTGCTCCAGGTTGCCGAACAAGGCGCGGGTGTAGCTGAATCCGATCAATACATGCTTGATGTCCTGCCGCTGCTCCAGATGGGCAACGGCCTCTCGCATCCAGGCGCTGCACCCAGGCTCCCTGGCTTCGAACAACAGGGCAGGCGGGCAACCGCTGAAGCTCAGATGCAGCAGGCCTTCGTTCCTTTGTTTCAGCTTTTCTCCCAAGGCATAAGCCAGTTCCACGGTGTGGCTGTCGCCCAGCGTTGCCCAGGTAATATGCTTGCCGAAGTATTTGCATGATTGCGTGGGTTTCAGGTAATCAGTGCCGCTGGTGTGGCATTGCTCCCGCAATGGACTGCCGACGGCACTTGTCATGAGCTCCGGCTGCTGGAAGCGATCGGGAAAGCCCTTGCCCTGCATTCCGGCCAGGCCTGCGCAGAACATAGTGACGAGCGCAAAGCCGGAAAGCTGGAAGATGCGGCTGCGAGAATAGCGCTGCTTATGGCGGAATGGCTGTTCCACATAGTGGTAGCTGAAGATGGCGAGCAAAAAGGCCAGTGCAATTGCAACGGAGAACATCATTGCATTCGGGGAAAATGTGCTCTTCATACGCATGAAGGCAAATAGTGGTTGATGCCAGAGGTAGAGCGAGTAGGAAATCAGGCCGATGCCGACCATGCCCCGGCTGCAAAGGAGTTTGCCTATCGCGCCAGACGGATCGCAGAACGCGATAATGAGGCATGCGCCCAAGACGGGGATAAGCGCATAGGGGCTGGGAAATGGCGTGTGCTGATCAAGAAAAAATACTGCGCCGATAATCAGTATAAGCCCCAGCCAGGCGAGACCGTTGCGCGTGCGTTGGTCAAGTGTGTGCCACTTTTCTGGCCTGAGTAGCGCGAGGAGAGAACCTGCCAGCAATTCCCAGGCACGGCTGAAAATGAGGTAGAAATTGGCATCGACCGCGTTCTGCCGCAGCAGATATTCCGACAAGGCCAGTGAAGTTGCAGCCAGAATCAGCATCACCCAGATGATATTGATACGGCGCATATACCATAGGCCGGCGAGTAACAACGGGAACAGCAGATAGTATTGCTCTTCCACTGCCAGACTCCAGGTGTGGAGCAGGGGTTTTTCTTCCGAGGCCGTGGAGAAGTAGCCATTGCTGAGATAGAAGAACACATTGGAGCTGAATGCAGCCACTGACACCAGGCTGCGCGCATAATCCTGCAGCAGCGAGGGTGGCATGAGGAAAAAAGCGGCGATGCTGGTGGTGAACAGTACGACTGCCAGGGCTGGCAAGATGCGGCGTGCGCGACGTTCGTAGAAATTGATGATGGAAAAGCGTTGCTGTTCGAGCTCGTTGAGCAGGATGGAGGTAATGAGGTAGCCGCTGATGACAAAGAACACGTCAACGCCGATATAACCACCGCTGAAGCCAGAAAAACCGGCATGGAAGAACACCACCGCCAGCACTGCAATTGCACGTAACCCGTCTACTTCCCGTCTATATTTCAAACTACTCCTTTCAGTCCGTTCTTGCTCGTGTTGCAAGGTGTGACCATGAGCATGCCCTGAAATTCAGCAGAAAATATTTTTAATGCCAGTACGTCATGCTCCGCTCAACGATATCCGGAGACAATCAAAATGAGGCATCAACGGTAGATAGATGGTGCAATTCAGGTGTGACAGGAGGGATCCAGGAGCAGTTGCCTGCTTCATGATTGGTGCGCCCGACAGGAGTCGAACCTGTGACCTTTGGCTTCGGAAACCAACACTCTATCCAACTGAGCTACGGGCGCACTGGGAAAGGGCGAGATTATAGCAAATGAATAAGCAGTTGTCCTTTTTATAACCTTTTCCCTACCGGGGGTTATTGAGTATAATCGCTACAATTTTCCCTGTATCAAGGATTTTGTTGGTATGAGCGCGCACGAGCATGATTTTCCTGCAACAACGAAAAAGCAATTTATTCTGGCCACCCTGGGGAGTCTGTTCCCTCCAGTACTGGTGCTTTTTCTGGTAGCACGCCTGTTTTTCAGTATTCAGGCCACTCATATCGATGATCCTGTTGCGCCACAAAAGCCTGCAGCAGCCGAAGCAGCAAAGTCTGCTGATACTGTTGATGATGAAGATCAGGACGATACTCCTTCAGCTCCGGCTGATGATGAAGATAGTGAGTAATTCCACATTTATCTTCTGCAAGTCTTCAGTTTTTTCATTCAGATAGCAGTCCATGGCTACATATGCAATTGGTGACATTCAGGGCTGCTATCATTCCCTGCTTTCTCTGCTGGATGTTATCCAGTTCAATCCTGAAAAAGACAAACTCTGGCTGGTTGGCGATTTGATCAACCGCGGTAGCGGGTCGCTGGAAACGTTGCGCTGGGCCAAGGCGCATGAGTCCAGCCTGGTGCTGGTGCTGGGCAATCATGACCTGCATGCGCTTGCGGTGGCAGCAGGATATGTGAAGGCGCATCGTAGTGATACCTTGCAGTCCATCCTGGCTGCGCCAGACCGGGAAGAGTTGCTGGATTGGTTGCGTTTCCGACCCATGATCCATGCGGAAGATGGGCTACTGCTGGTGCATGCGGGCTTGCTGCCGCAATGGAGCGCGGAGCAGGCAGTGGCACTGGGGCAGGAGGTGGAACATGCCTTGCGTGGTGATCGCTATCAGGAGTTCCTGGCTCATATGTATGGCAATTATCCTGTGCGCTGGCATGATGCGTTGCAGGGTATGGATCGCTTGCGCATGATCACCAACGCCATGACCCGCCTGCGTGTCTGCACGCCGGATGGGGAGATGGATTTCGATTTCAAGGGCGAACTGGCTGATATGCCTGCAGGCACTTTGCCGTGGTTTGATGTACCAGCTCGCCGCACAGTGGATACGACAGTCATTTTCGGGCATTGGTCTGCCCTGGGACTGCAACAGCGTGACAACCTGTATGCGCTGGATACTGGGTGCCTCTGGGGTGGAATGTTGACGGCTTTACGCCTCGAAGACAGTGCTACGTTCCAGGTGCCATGTCATTCGGCAGATGGCCCGCGTACGCTGAAGACGTAATGAAGCCAGCGGCAGTTATGCTCGCACATTACCCATCGCACCGCTGATCAATCAATCCAGGTTCAGTTGCTTGGCAATCACTTGCCTAGCCATCAGGCATAAGCCACGTCTTTCATGTCCTGCACTGCTGATTGGTACAGAAAAATCCAACTCCACGACAGGATGCGGCTGCATCAGGATCATGCGCAAGGATTGCCATATGGTAGTTTCGCCATGGTAGGCCATGGCGGTATTCACGCTGCCATCGCTACGCGGGTAACGGATGGAGAATGGCTGGATGACAGTTCCGGTATCAACTACGGCCTGCATCAGGCTGCCTTTGAAAGGGCGGAGTTCTGTGCCGTCTGTGGTGGTGCCTTCGGGGAAGTAGCACAGGCAGTCCCCGGCCCGTAGGCCGTCTGCAACTGCGGTCACCATGCGGCTGGCATCCTGCTTTTTTTCGCGATCAATGAACAAGGTATTGGCTTGTGCGACCAGCCAGCCGATGACGGGCCAGGAACGAATGTCCGATTTTGCAATGAAGCGTACCGGATGAATGCTGTTCAGGGCATGGATATCCAGCCAGGAAATATGATTGGCAACAAACATGGTGCTGTGTACTGCATCATTTGGCACAGCACCTTTGGTGACCACTCTGATGTTGAGAATAGTCAGAAACTGTCTGCTCCAGCGTCGAATAGTACGGTCACGCCTGATGGGGTTGAGATAGGGTAGGATGGTAGCTGCGACTGCCACACCATAGATAATGTGCAGGCCCAGGCGTGTCAGACGGAATAACTGCCTGGGAATGGAAGTTCTTTGGTCGGGCAAATGATGGTTGGCTGCAGGGATCTTACTTGAAAAAATGAGCTGCATAGCGTTTGTTGAGTCTCGACAATGGTAGCATGACCAGAATATCTGCGGTGTTGAAATCAGGGTCCCAGGCAGGAGCGCCGCAAATATAGGCACCCAGACGCAAGTAGCCTTTGATCAGCGGCGGGCAATTCACCTCGAGGTCATGGCGCAATGCTTCCAGTGGCAGGGGGCAATTGGGAAATACACGATATTCCGGTGGGGATAGGTGGTCGTTTTGTAATTGCTGATACAGGCTGGCCGCCATGTGGCCGCCATCGGCCATGCCAATACTGCCGCAGCCTATCATGTACTCATAGCGATGTACCTTCATGTAATTGGCCAGGCCTGCCCACAGCAGGGTAATGGTGCCGCCCAGTCGATAATCCTTGTGCACGCAGGCACGACCTACTTCCACCATGCTTGAGGCAAGGTGGCGCAGTCGCGACAAGTCGAATTCACCGGATGAGTAATAGCCACCAGCTTCATTGGCCATGGCCGGGCTGAGGATGCGGTAGGTGCCGACTACTTCGCCGGTTTCATGATTGCGAACCAGCAAGTGGTCGCAGAACTCATCAAAACCATCCTGATCCAGGCCATCGGAGCTGGAAAGATTGGCTCCCATTTCTTCAGCAAATATTTTGTAACGTAAACGTTGGGCTTCTGCAATTTCGGAAGGGTTGCGGGCAAGACTGACATGCAATTGGCTGGCCCCGGCCTTGATGCCAAGGGAAGACTGCCGATCGAGCATAGAGGGTTTCCTGAGCTATTGAAATAGCCCTTACTCTAGAACCGGAAAATGACAGAATGGTGAAAGGGTGATGAATGTTTGGTGAACCAGCACGCCGGAGAAGCCGGCATGCTGGGGAGTGTGAAATGTTGAGGGTCAGTGAGTGACGCGTGTGGTGCCGCCGCTCTCAACCAGGCGTACTTTGTCGCCGGGGTTGAATGCCACATCAGCTTCCTGGACAACGGCTACGAGGTTGCCGCTTTCCAATTTGACGGTAATTTCCAGGCCATCCTTGCGTGTGACACCTTCTTCAGCTGCTGAGCCAGCCAGGCCACCGACCAATGCTCCGACGACAGTGGCAATGGCTTGGCCGCGACCACCACCGATAGAACTACCTGCGATGCCGCCAACAACAGCACCCGCACCGCCACCAATCGGGGATTTTGTGCCTTCCAGCCTGACGTTGCGTACGCTTTCCACAACGCCGAGACGCACAGTTTGTGTCTTGCGCGCCTCATCACGACTGTAAACATCGCCGGAATTTGAACTCATGCACCCACTCAGGATGAGTAAAATACCTGTTACTGCCACCCATGTTGTCGTACGCATATCATGCTCCTTCAAGTATCTGACTCTGCAGAAAGTTGTGACAAAGTTTCGTTTACTAATATCTGGCTATAAATGTTCTGGATTTCCTCGCGTGTCGCCTGATGATTCTGTGCACCTTTGCTCGCAATCTTAATTGCGCCCATGACCGATGCCAGGCGACCACATACATTCCAATCCCACCCCTGCACAATGCCATACAACAAGCCGGCACGATAGGCATCGCCGCATCCGGTCGGGTCTACTATAGCATCAGCCTTGACGCAGGGGATTTCATATATTTTACCGTCTGCGTAGATGGTAGAGCCCTGAGCGCCCTTCGTGACAATCAGTGCATGTACTTTTTCAGCAATCTGCTCCAGTGTAAGACCAGTTTTCTCCTGCAATAGTTGCGCTTCGTAATCATTTACTGCCACATAAGTGGCAAGGTCAATAAAATGCAACAACTCTTCACCATTGAACATGGGCAAACCCTGGCCGGGGTCGAACATGAACGGAATTCCCATTTCATGGCATTCCCGGGCGTGCAGAAACATGCCTTCGCGTCCATCAGGAGCAATAATGGCGAGGTCGATGTGATTGGTGTCGCGCACACTATTCTGGTGGCATTCATTCATTGCGCCGGGGTGGAAAGCAATGATCTGGTTATTGTTCTGGTCTGTCGTGATGAAAGCCTGCGCTGTAAACGTGCCAGGGATTTGCTTGATATAGGTGGTGTCAAGCTGGTGCTGGGCTAGCCATTCGGTATAGCCTGCGAAATCATCGCCGACTGTGGCCATGATGAGCGGGTTGCCTTCAAGGAGTTTGAGGTTGTAGGCAATATTGCCCGCTGTCCCGCCAAACTCTCTACGCATTTCCGGTACCAGAAAGCATATGTTCAACATATGAATCTTGTCCGGCAGGATGTGGTTCCTGAACTGGTCGCCGAAAACCATGATCGTGTCAAATGCCATGGAGCCACAAATTAATATCCGCATGTCTAGCCTATATTGCAATAATGTATATGAAAACGGCATTATCACGGCCATGCCTGCTGACTGCAAGCATGAAAAAACCCGCAGAGGGCTGCGGGTTTCTGTGTGGTGCCTGGAAGACTGGCCGGAATTATGCTGCCTGTTTTTCCAGAGAGTTCTCAATCAGGAGCTTGGCAGCTTTTTTTGCATATTTGATAGCACCTGAACCACGCTTGATCTGCTCAGCCTGAATCGCACCCTCAATCAGGATGGAGAGTTGTAGCGCCAGGCTGTCTGGATCACGTGCGCCCGCATCAGCTGCGAGTTCCGCGAGAAACTGGCGGAATTGACGAGACTGCTCTGCTGACAGGCGGTGTACTGGATTTTCCTCATTCGGGAACTCGGCAGATGCCTTCAGGAATGCCATGCCGCGGAAGTCGGGCGCTGTGACCCATTCTTCGATGAAATCAAAGAGTTTCTGCAAGCGGTCTGATGGTTTCTTTGCATTCTTGCTGAGGTTGTGTCCAAGCCAGGTAGTGAAATCACTATGCCCTTTTTGCAGTACTTCGAGGATGAGTTCTTCCTTGCTGCGGAAATACTTGTAAAGGGTCATTTTGGTCGTGCCTGCCACTGCGACAATAGTATCCACGCCTGTAGAGTTGATACCGCGCGTCTGGAACAAATCGGACGCAACGTGCAGAATTTTTTCCCGTAACACGGACATAATTCAGGTTCCTTGTTGTGCGTATATTTTACGCAATTTTATATACCAGTCAGTATATACATATTCAAGTTTGAATAGGTGAATATTGCGAGAATCCTACTGAAATCCTCAATATGTGACTGAGTATAATTGCAGCCTGTTATTCCTGCTTGAGTTAAGTGTAACCAAACTGTTACAAAAGTATAAAAAAGTGTAAATTGATGGCTGTTCTGGATATTGGTGCCAGGTACGTCGTGTTTACAGAAAAGTATGTATGTGCCAAATTTTACTTTTACTTTGAGGGGGTGTATTGATCATGGTGTCTTCAGGAATTAATGTTGATAAGCAGCTTTCTGTAAGGGAATCTGTTGTGTTGGAAGCGTCTGCCAGTGAGGTATGGGCCACAATAGGGTTGTTCGGCGACATGGCCTGGCATCCGGCGCTGGCCAGTACGGAAATTGTCCATGGTGAGGAAGGCCAGCCGGGAGCCATGCGTGTACTGACTCTCAAGGGTGGCGGGACGATTCATGAAACCCTGACAGCATGGGATGGCCAGGAAATGACGCTTTCTTACAGTATTACGGAAAGTGTACTGCCGGTGAGTGACTACAGTGCCACGTTGTCCATTCAGAGGGATGGTAGCCGTAGTCGTGTCTTGTGGGTCAGTCAATTCAATCGCAAACCGCCAAGTGATGACCAGGCGGCAATTGAGGCAATTACGGGTGTTTTCCAGTCAGGATTGGCGCAATTAAAGGCTGTTTTCAGGTAGCGGGTGTTATGCCAACGTCAGCTGGAACCTGCTCTGCTTGATGTTGCCAATGCCTGGTGGGGCATCAGAAATGCTGTGTTGGCTGTTTCCTCAATGGCGGATAGGTCAGCTGGGCCTTGAGATAGGCTTGTTCAGACTCTGACATCATGATCAGCGGCTTGTATTCGCAGTTAACTTTCTTTAACAGCTGGCTTGCCAGTTTGAGGTCATCCGCCTGGTTGGAGAGGCTGCCAGACATGACGGCGCTGAGGAATACCCCGCGCTCAGACTCATTCAGCATCAAGGCTTGGGGAAAGTGGCATGTTCCCTGGTGCATACGTTCAATCATATTGTAGAGCTCTGCTGCAATATGGCTGGTCTTGAGAGTATGATCCTGGGCAACGGCACTCCATAATTGATGGCTGGAGGGGGACTTCTGGACCGGCGGCAGTTCGCGCAGCATATACCAGGACATGAACAGCGTAATACCGAGCAGGCTGATAAAGCTGGCACTCATGCCGAAGTCGCGTAGTTTGCGCCAGCTGCCATCGCATTGGGCATGGATCAGGGCCAGTGTTGCAACGCGTGCGTGCTGCATTGCCTGGCTGCCTGGGTTCTGTAATTCTTGTTGCAGCGCACTGTCCAGCATGATGAATATTTGTTGGGCAAGTGCATCAGGAAGTTGGGCGCCACTGACCTTGGCCTGTTTCCTGAGCAGGCGGATCAAGCCTGGTTTTTGCCGGTGCAACTCCTTCGCAAGTTCGCTGGGCGGGTGGGTGGAGTTCAGCATGAGGTCGAAAACATGCAGTAGGTTCAATCGCGGTTTGTCATGCTGATGGGTCTTCAGGGATTGCAGTAGCCATGATTTGTTTCGATAGAACGTAGGCATTTCCAGATCCAGATCAGAAGGGTTTGACGATTACCAGAATGACAATGGCAACCAGGGCGATGACCGGCAATTCATTCAGCCAGCGGTAATAAACGTGACCATGCTGGTTGCGATCATGCTTGAAGTCCAGCAGCAGCTTGCCACAATAAACGTGGTAGGCGACGAGCAGTGCCACCAGCGTGAGTTTTGCATGCAGCCAGGCACCGGAAATGCCATATCCTTGCCATAGCCACATTCCGAAGATGATGGTCAGGACGGCTCCGGGCGTCATGATGCCAAAAAACAGCTTGCGCTCCATGATCTTGAAGCGGTCATTGCTGATGCTATCCTGCGCCTGGGCATGGTAGACAAACAGGCGCGGCAGATAGAACAGGCCCGCAAACCAGGTGACCATGAAGATGATGTGCCAGGCCTTTATCCAGAGCATGCTCAAGCTCCTGTTCCCAAGTGCTGGTCCAGCGTTTTGCGCAGTGCCGTGAATTCCAGTTCGCCTATCAGTTTCTGGATAATACGGCCTTGCTTGTCGATGATGAATGAAGTCGGCGTGACACGGACATCATCAAAGCTGCGTGCTGCCTCACCTTGGCTGTCATGGGCAACGGGGAAGGGCAGGGCGTTATTTTGTGAGTAGTTGGTTACTTGCTGGATGCCATCATATGACATGGCGACAGCAATGACTTCAAACCCTTTGTCCTTGTATTGCTGATAGGTTTCTATCAGTCCCGGCATTTCCGCAATGCACCCTGGGCAATCGGTCGCCCAGAAATTTACCAGCACCATTTTCCCCTGCAGGGAAGACATGGGTAAAGTTTTGCCTTCCAGGGTCACGAAGCTGATATCGGGTGCCTGTGGTTTCTGGGTAAGGGAAACCCCGAGAAAGGCAAGCAGGCCGATGATGACGAGCGGGATCAGGATGGTACGTAGTTTCTTGGACATTGTATTAGTGGTCATTCAATCATCTATCTTTTGCCATTGTGGTGCTTTTTTGGCGCTTTGTCATCATGGATTGCATGAGGGTGCGTAAATGAACTGAACAATTCTCATTCTCTTGAAAGCCGCACCAGTGCTGCATCTGGGCTTATTTTTGCATGTATCTCCATGATACAATTATGCCTTTAGCCGCGATTATCAGCATGACTGCCCGCTTACGCGAAATTCCCTATAACTACACTTCATTCTCCGACCGCGAAATTGTGATTCGTTTCCTCGGTGAAGAGGTTTGGCATGTACTCAATGAACTGCGATCAGAACGCAAGACCGGACGTTCTGCGCGCATGCTGTTCGAGGTGCTCGGGGATTTATGGGTAGTCTCGCGCAACCCGTACTTGCAGGATGATCTGCTTGCCAACAAAAAACGGCGTAAGGCCTTGATTGATGCGCTGGCACACCGTATCAAGGCGATTGATGAGCGTAGTGCAGGCAATGCCAAGGTGCTCAAGCTGGTGGTGGCGGCGCGCAAGGCGGTGGACGCTTTTGCGCAGGAATTCCGGGATATTGAGGCCTTACGCAAGCAGGCTATGCATAAACTGGTTCGCCACACCCGCAAGGATAATATCCGGTTTGATGGATTGTCCCGTGTTTCCCACGTGACGGATGCGACGGATTGGCGGGTGGAATACCCGTTTGTGGTCATCACTCCTGACAGTGAGCAGGAAATAGCTGCGCTGGTACGTGTCTGCATTGAGCTTGGACTGACCATCATCCCGCGTGGTGGCGGTACTGGCTATACTGGTGGTGCTGTGCCGTTGACCAAGTTTTCTGCTGTCATCAACACAGAAAAGTTGGACCAATATTCCTCGGTCAAGGATGTTGACCTGCCCGGCGTGGATGGCAAGGTGCCGGTGATTCATTGCGGCGCCGGTGTGGTGACGCGTCGAGTGATGGAGGCTGCGAGTAGCGCTGGCCTGGAGTTCGCGGTTGACCCAACCTCTGCGGATGCTTCATGCATAGGTGGCAATATTGCCATGAATGCTGGTGGCAAGAAGGCAGTGTTATGGGGCACGGCACTCGATAACCTGGCCTCATGGCGAATGGTGACGCCGGATGCGCAATGGTTGTTTGTCGAGCGGTTGGAACATAATCTTGGCAAAATCCATGATGTGGACATGGCGCGTTTCCGCGTCACACGCTATGAAGAAGATGGCACTACCCTCATCGGTGAGCCGGCAATACTGGAAATTCCCGGCCCCAGCTTCCGTACAGTGGGGCTGGGCAAGGATGTCACCGATAAATTCCTTTCCGGCCTGCCGGGTATCCAGAAAGAAGGCTGTGACGGTCTGATTACCTCAGCGACCTTTATCCTGCACCGCATGCCCAAGCATGTGCGTACGGTATGCCTGGAATTCTTTGGCCATGTCGCGTTGGCGGTGCCTTCCATTGTCGAGATCAAGAATTATCTGGATGCACATCCCAATACCATCCTGGCGGGGCTTGAGCATCTGGATGAGCGTTACCTGCGTGCAGTGGGTTATGCCACCAAGGCCAATCGCAGTGAACGACCCAAAATGGTGCTGATTGCCGATATTGCCAGTGATGATGAAGTCGGCGTAGGTGAGGCTGCATCACAGGTGGTACGGTTGGCCAACGCACGGGGTGGCGAAGGGTTCATTGCAGTCTCAAGCGATGCGCGCAAGAAATTCTGGCTGGATCGCGCCCGTACTGCCGCGATTGCCAAACATACCAATGCTTTCAAGATCAATGAGGATGTGGTGATTCCATTGCCGCGTCTAGGCGACTATTCTGATGGTATTGAGCGTATCAATATCGAGCTTTCCATCAGGAACAAGCTCAGGCTGCTGGACGAGCTGGAAACCTTCATGCAGGGGGATCTGCCCTTGTTTGAGGATGATGAGACCCAGGCAGACCCCGAGATGCTGGTCAGGAAGCGCCAGATGGCGCTGGAGCTATTTGCTGCCACACGTCAGCATTGGCAGAAAGTGCTGGATAACCTGGATGGTGCAATTTCGCTGCTGGGATCAGAGTTCAGCGACCTTGCCGTGGAAAATATTTTCCGTGCCGTGCAGGAGCACCAGATCCGCATTTCGTGGAAACAGAATGTCAAAAAAGAGTTGCACCGTATTTTCACTGGCCGCGAGTACAGCCGCATCCTGGAGCGTTGTGATGAAATTCATGCGCAGGTGCTCAAGGGGCGCGTGTTCGTAGCCTTGCATATGCATGCAGGCGACGGCAATGTGCATACCAATATCCCGGTCAACTCCGATGATTACGACATGATGCAGACGGCGCACGAAGCTGTGGCACGCATCATGAAACTGGCAACCGGGCTGGGTGGCGTGATTTCCGGCGAACATGGTATCGGCATTACCAAGATGGAGTTCCTGGACGAAAAAACCGTGACCAAGTTTGCCGCCTATAAAAACCAGGTGGATCCTGAAGGACGCTTCAATAAAGGCAAGCTCATGGCAGGCTCAGGACTGCATTCTGCCTATACACCGTCATTCGGCCTCCTGGAGCAGGAATCCATCATCATGGAGCAATCGGCGATAGGCGACATTGCAGACTCCATCAGTGATTGCCTGCGTTGTGGCAAATGCAAGCCGGTTTGCACGACACATGTGCCGCGTGCCAACCTGCTGTATAGTCCGCGCAACAAAATTCTCGGCACTTCGCTGTTGATCGAGGCATTTCTCTACGAAGAACAGACCAGGCGCGGCATATCGCTCAAGCATTTTGACGAGTTCAATGATGTGTCGGATCACTGCACCGTGTGTCACCGCTGCGAAAAACCTTGCCCGGTTGACATCGATTTCGGTGATGTGTCGATTGCAATGCGCAATTTCCTGCGTGAGCAGGGCAAAAAGCATTTCAATCCTGGCACTACTGCCGCGATGACCTTCCTCAACGTCAAGGATCCGGCCACGATTCGAGCCATGCGTACCAGCATGATCGGGTTTGGCTACAAGGCTCAGCGGCTGGGACACAGCCTGTTCAGCAAGCTGGGCTTGTTGAACAGCACAAAGAAGAGTCCGCCTCAGACTTTGGGCAAGCCGGAAATCAAGGCGCAGGTAATCCATTTCCTCAACCGTCCTATGCCCAAGTCCATGCCGACCAAGACATCGCGCGCGTTGCTGGGTATTGAGGATGACACCATTGTGCCGGTGATTCGGAACCCGGAAAAGACCAATGAGGATTCGGACGCCGTATTCTATTTCCCAGGCTGCGGTTCCGAGCGATTGTTCTCGACTGTCGGGTTGGCTACCCAGGCCATGCTGTATGAAGCCGGTGCCATCACAGTATTGCCTCCTGGTTATTTGTGCTGCGGTTATCCGCAAACCTCCAGTGGCAATCACGACAAGGGGCAGCAGATTACTGCAGATAACCGCGTGCAGTTCCACCGTGTTGCCAATACGCTGAATTACCTGGATATCAAGACGGTAGTTGTTTCCTGCGGTACCTGCATGGATCAATTGCAGAAATACGAGTTTGAACGCATTTTCCCGGGCGCGCGACTGCTGGATATCCACGAATATCTGATGGAGAAAAACTTCAAGATCGAAGGTGTGACAGGCACACGCTACATGTATCACGACCCATGTCACAGCCCCATGAAGACTTATGCGCCAATGAAAGTGACACAGGCGCTGGTGGGCGAAAACGATGTGGCGCTGAATGATCGTTGTTGCGGTGAGTCGGGGACGTTTGCAGTTTCCCGTCCTGATATTGCTACCCAGGTCAAAATGCGCAAGCAGGAAGAACTGGAGAAAGGCATGACCAAGATGGGACTGACCCCAGGCAAACCAGAGCAGGACGTGAAAATCCTGACTTCCTGCCCTTCATGCTTGCAGGGGCTATCGCGTTATGGCGAAGATACCGGCATTGAGGCGGACTATATCGTGGTCGAGATGGCCAAGCACCTGCTGGGAGAAAACTGGATGCAGGATTATGTGCAGAAGGCCAATAACGGCGGGATCGAGAAGGTCTTGTTGTAATCAGCGTGTCGTGCAAAAGCCAGCAGTGATGCTGGCTTTTTTATTGGTGATTTTGCAGGCAGCAAGCGACTGCGCTACATCGTTGCATTGAGATACCCAGTGAAAACAGATAGGGATTCTTCACTATAATGGTGTATTGGGAAGCTGGAGTGAGTAGCGCGTGCTGAAAACATTTGTATTGTTTGTTGTGACAGCCTTGGCTGAGATTATTGGTTGTTATTTGCCTTATCTCTGGCTGAAGAAAGGCGGTTCTATCCTGCTTTTGTTGCCGGCTGCCGTCAGCCTCGCGGCGTTTGCCTGGTTGTTGAGTCTGCACCCTACAGCGGCAGGGCGTGTATATGCGGCTTATGGAGGCGTATATATTGCGGTTGCACTGGGATGGTTATGGCTGGTGGATGGTATCAGACCTACACACTGGGATGTGATTGGCGTGATCGTGGCCTTGGTGGGCATGGCCATCATCATGTTTGCACCACGTTAACGAAAGTGCATGCGTGGTGCCAGACTTGCTGCCGGAACCAATGCTAGTGAGTGTTTGCTTCAGTTGGTCGGCGAACCAGACGGCTCTGTGGAAAGGCCGCCGTGAATGTGCTGCCCTTGCCAATTTCTGATGTGATTACCAACCTTCCCTGATGGCGGGTGAGGATGTGCTTGACAATCGACAAGCCCAGGCCGGTGCCTCCAGTCTCGCGGGAGCGGCTGCGATCCACGCGGTAGAATCGCTCTGTCAGGCGGTCAATATGTTCCACCCCTATACCTATCCCGGTGTCTTGCACGCTGAACAGGACTTCTGTGCCACGTGTATATAGTTTCAGCTGGATTTTTCCGTGTTCCGGGGTATAGCGCACCGCATTGCTGACCAGGTTGCTGAATGCGCTGTGCAATTCTTCAGCAGTGCCTTTGAGGTACAGGCCGGGCTCTATGGATTCTATTGTTATGTCATGCTTGCCATGGCTCAGGCTGATGCCTTCATGCAATAACATATTCATCAGGGTGTCCAGCTCGATTTCGCTTTCCTGGGGGGATGCCAAGCTGTTTTCCAGTTGCGATAAGGTGAGCAGATCTTCGATCAGGCGACGCATGCGGCCGGTTTGTTCCTGCATCATGGCGAAGTAAGTGCGGGTACTTTCCGGCACAGCGCCTTCCATATCGATCAAGGTTTCCAGGAAGCCGCCAACAACCGTCAGTGGCGTGCGCAATTCATGCGAGACGTTGGCGATAAAGTCACGTCGCATGGTTTCCAGTTTTTCCATCTGGCTGATATCACGCGAAATCAGGAGTTTCTGGTTTGAGCCAAATGGTACCAGCTGAATTTCCAGGGTCACTCCGCTGGCATGCCAGGATTTGAGCTTGAGAGGTTCACTATAGTCCTGACGTTGCAGGTATTGGATGAAATCACTCAGCCGTACTAGGTAGGTAATGGGCTGGCCTGTATCGTGGCTGAGGGACAAGCCGAGTTGTTCTTCTGCTGTCGGGTTGCACCACTCAATCTGGTCGCTGCCATTGAGCAGGACCACACCATCAGGCAGGGCGCTTGCTGCGTGGCGGAAGCGGTCAAGGGCCGAACTGATTTGTGCCTGGCTGCGGCTGTTGCGGCGCTTTGCGTAATAGATGGCAGAAAATACCTCTTCCCAGACTCCGCTGCCTACCGGCATGGTGCTGAGTTCTGGTTTCTTGAACCACTTCAGGAGGGTATGCAGCCAGTACAAATGGCTGCCCAGGTAAAGCAGCAGCATGGTGCAAAAGCTTAATAACGCCGTGATGACGTCAGTGGCAGCCCATATAATGAGGCTTGTGAATATTGCGGCCAAACCCAGCCACAAGAGTTTCCAACGGATATCTAGCACAACATGCTTCTTGTCTGTAGGCAGGCGCTTATTATGATCTACTGCGCAGAGAAACGATAGCCGACACCACGTACGGTTTGGATGAAATCTTCATGACCGGATTCGGAAAGTGCACGACGCAGGCGGCGGATATGGACATCCACAGTGCGGTCTTCCACAAATACCCGATCTCCCCAGACACGGTCCAGTACCTGAGTGCGGGAGTGTACGCGTTCGGGATTCGACATCAAATAATGCAACAGACGGAATTCTGTGGGACCCAATTCCAGCGTCTGGCCATTTCCCGAAACACGATGTGTGACCGGGTCCAGGCGCAAACCACCGGTTTCAATCGGGTCATCCGTCATTTGCGGTGAGCGGCGGCGCAGCACAGCCTTGATCCGGGCATTGAGTTCGCGCGGGCTGAACGGTTTTGTGACAAAGTCATCTGCCCCGACTTCCAGGCCCCGAACCTTGTCCGATTCCTCGCCTCGGGCAGTCAGCATGATGATGGGGATGGCTTTGGTCAGCTCATCTCCCTTGAGCTTGCGTGCAAACTCGATACCGGACATGCCTGGCAACATCCAATCGAGCAGGATAAGGTCAGGCAGGGTTTCGCGGATCAGCATCTGTGCCTGTTCGACACTCAAGGCGCGGATAGGGTTGTGGCCAGCCTGTGTCAGGTTGAGCGCAAGCAATTCCTGAATGGCTGGTTCATCTTCTATTACCAGAATATTCGCTGGCATGTCAGTTTTCCTCACTGGTTGAATAATGAGCAATATATGACGCTAATATGACAGATTGATGAACATGATCCAAGATATGTGAAATACGGAAATGAAATGCGCAGTCTGTAATTCTAGTTTGCTACACTACTGGCTGAAAAAATAATAATGACAGGGAATGTATATTCATGAAGATACTGCGCGTTTTTGTGCTGAGTGTATTAGTGCTTACCAGTTTGCATGGTGGGTCATTGTACAGTCAGGAAACTTCCGCAGGACGTGTGAAATCATTCACTCCTCAAGGGGAAAGCAAGCAGGTGCGCCAGGTGGTTGCACGGTTCTCGGCACCGATGGTGGCATTTGGCGACCCCCGTCTCGAATCTCCGTTTGACGTGCAATGCGCTGCCCCGGGCAGGGGACATTGGGTTGATGCAAGCAGCTGGGTTTACGATTTTGATGCAGACTTGCCTGCAGGCCTGACATGTCGGTTTACTACCAAGCCTGGTTTCAAAAGCCTGAATGCGGAAGGGCTGGAGCAGAAGCAATTTTCTTTTTCCACGGGCGGCCCTGCGGTAATGAGTTCATGGCCGGAAGAGGGCATGGAAAATATTGATGAGGAGCAGATATTCCTGCTGGGGCTGGATGCGCCTGCAGATATTGCATCCATCAAGCAGCATGCGGCTTGCCGTATTACCGGTATTGGTGATCGCATCCCGCTGGAAATCATTGAGGGCAGCAAGCGGGAAAAAATTCTGGCTGAGCAGCGGCAGCGAGCCAGTCATTTTTTCCGGGTATTGACGGAGCATGCGCGAACCGGTGTGCTGGAAGTAAAGGATGGCCGACTGAAGGATGCGCCGGTTGTGGTTGCCAAGTGTGGTCGCAGGTTGCCGGCAGGCAGCGAAGTGAGCCTGTTATGGGAAAAAGGCATTGCTTCTGTCAGCGGTCTTGCAAGCTCTGCGGATCAGGTACTGCATTTTGCAGTGCGCCCTGCATTTACTGCGCGCACCATTTGTACACGTATCAATCCCAATGCCGGGTGCGTGCCCGTATCCCCCGTCACTGTGCAATTCTCTGCGCCAGTAGCGCGGGAATTGGCACAGAAAATTCTGCTGCGTACCGAGGATGGCAAGACCATGCCGCCTCAGCTAGATGAAGAGGACGGCAAGACGGTGGAGTCAGTTGTATTTGCCGGGCCTTTCAATGCCAGGAGTGAGGTCTTGATCACACTGCCTGCAAAGTTCAGGGACGATGCGGATCGCGAGCTGGAGAACGCGACCTTATTCCCGTTGAAAATCCGGATTGATGATGACCCGCCATTGATCAAGTTTTCTTCCCGTTTTGGCATCCTGGAGAGTCATGCGCAGCCAGCATTGCCTGTCAGTGTACGCAATATTGCATCCGTGGCGCCGGGGCAGGGGCAACTCGTTCAACCACAGGCTGCTCATGGTGTGATGGCAAGGCTGGATACGGATGATGATGCCGTATTGGCGGACTGGTTCCGACGCGTGACACGGCATCCAGCTTACGAAGAGGGCGGGGCGGCTGATCGCTTCCTCAAGCAGCACGAGCGTTATCCGCGTGAAGGCGAACTGCCTTTACTCATGGGGCAGGATAATCCTTCGGAATTACAGATGGCACCCTTGAGCCTGCCGGCAGTACATGGAAAAGCGCTGGAGCTGATCGGCATTCCCCTGAAAAAGCCAGGCTACTACATGGTTGAATTTGCCAGTGAGCGTTTGGGTGCTGCCCTGCATGCAGAGCAAAAACCATATTACGTTTCCTCGAGTGCACTGGTGACCAATATGGCGGTGCACCTGAAGCATGGACGTGAGTCTTCACTTGTCTGGGTAACAAGCCTGGATAATGCCCATCCAGTCAAAGGAGCGAAAATCCGGGTGTCCACCTGTAATGGAAAAGCGTTATGGGAAGGCAGGACAGACAATGCCGGGATGGCGCATATAGACACTGAACTGGACGAGGGAGAGGGCTATGCCTCTTCGTGCTATGGCTTGCTGGTCACTGCGCGTAAAGGGGATGACATGTCCTTTACACTTTCCAGCTGGGATCAGGGCATCAGTCCCTGGCAGTTCAATCTCGGTGGCGGAGCAACTGCTTCGGAAATGATGGCACATACTGTGTTTGACCGTCCATTGTTCCGTGCGGATGAAACCGTCTCCATGAAGCATTTTGTACGGGTGCCGACCGGCAAGGGGTTCAGCTTGCCTGATCAGCTGCCGAAAACCGTGACCGTAACGCACGATGGCAGCGGTGAACAATATGAGGTGCCGGTGCAATGGTCGGCAACGGCTGGAATTTCCAGCTGGAAAATTCCCAAAGAAGCCAAACTGGGAACCTATTCAGTGAGCCTGATGGTGAAACCTTACCTGCTCGATGCAGGTTCTTTCCGCGTGGAGCAATATCGTGTGCCGTTGATGCAGGCTGTGCTGAAGGCGCCAGAGCGCCCCTTGATTAACGGGCGCGAGCTTGCGATTGATGCACAGCTCAATTATCTGGCCGGTGGAGCGGCAGCAGGAGCTCAGGTGAAGTTCCGCAGCCGATTGGTGCGCCATGATTTATCGTTCTCCGGATATGATGATTTTAGTTTTGGTGGAAGTACACCGAAAGAAGGTATTGAGGCAGTTCAGCCTTATTCCTATGATCCGGAAGATGATGAATTGGAATCAGGTGATGAAACTGACCAGGCCATGGGGTATCCCGTGCGGACTGTCAGTATGGTGCTGGATGCGGATGGAGGTGCTCGGGTTGCGTTTGACAATATCCCGAAGGTCGAGGAACCGCGGGCTTTGGAAGTGGAAATGGAGTATTCCGACCCGAATGGACAGATACTGAATGCTTCCACGCGCGCGCTGGTGCTGCCCTCTGCACTGGCCCTGGGGATCAAGCATGAAGGTGGCATTGCGACCAAGGATAATTTGTCATTCAAGGTAGTGGCGTTGGATAGCAGCGGAAAAGCCGTTGCCAACCGTAAAGTGGATGTTGAGGCATATTCCCGCAAGACATTTGCCTATCGTAAGCGCATGCTGGGTGGTTTTTATGCATATGAGCAGACGGCAGAAGTGAAGCGCATCGGCTCTGTGTGCCGTGGCAAGACGGATGTATATGGACTCCTGCAATGCCGTGGCGCAGCCCCGGATTCAGGTGAGCTGATTCTGCTGGCAAGGGCCAGCGATGAACAGGGTAATACTGCAATTGCCAGTAGCGAATTCTATGTGTCTGATGATGAGCACTGGTTTGACGCATCACAAAGTGATCGTATCGATGTGCTGGCGGACAAGCATGACTATATGCCGGGAGATACAGCCCGTTTTGAAGTGCGCATGCCTTTCCGCGAGGCAACAGCGCTGGTGACGGTGGAGCGTGAAGGCATACTGGATTCGTTTGTTGTGCCTGTGTCGGCCAAGTCACCTTTTGTGGAAGTACCTATTGCCGAGAACTACGGTCCCAACGCCTATGTATCTGTCATGGTGGTGCGAGGCAGGATAGACCCTGAAGCACCGGGCCCCTTTGCCTGGCTTAAGCGCATGGTATACCAGGTAGGCAAATTGCTTGGTATCGTCAAGCAGCTTCCGAAGGAAATTGTAGATACACGGCCAACTGCACTTGTGGATTTGACGAAACCTGCATTCAAACTGGGCATTACCCAGATTCGCGTTGGCAGGCAGGCATACGAGCTCAAGGTTCAGGTAGAGCCGGAACATCGCACCTATCACCCACGTGACAAGGCCAGGGTGAAGGTGACAGTGCAGGATTCTTCGGGCAAGCCAGCGGCAAATGCAGAAGTGGCATTGGCGGCGGTTGACGAAGGCCTGTTGCAGCTGGCCCGCCCTGCATCATGGGACTTGCTGGATGCCATGATGCAGCGCCGGTCCATTGAAGTGCATACCGCCACAGCCCAGTCTCAGGTCATAGGTAAACGGCACTTCGGTAAAAAGGCGGCAGCCCCGGGTGGTGGTGGCGGGCAAGGGGCCAATGCGCGTGAGTTGTTTGATACGCTGTTGCTCTGGAAACCGACAGTCATGCTGGATCAGCATGGGCAGGCTATCCTGGAAGTGCCGCTCAATGATGCGCTGACGACGTTCCGTATTGCAGCCATCGCCCATGCGGGAGCTGCGCAATTCGGGAGCGCAACGGCCACAATCAGTAGCTCACAGGACGTGATGCTGTTTGCAGGCCTGCCACCTTTCGTGCGGGAAGGTGACCAATTCAGCGCCATGGTGACAGTACGCAATGGAGGCACCCGGCCTTTGACGCTTGATGTGACGGCGGATGCCGGGCTGCAGCCTGCGGAGACACGGCAGGTCAGCCTGCTGGCAGGAGAGGGGGCAACGGTTGCCTTCCCATTCAGGGTGCCTGTGGATACCAGGCAGCTGGACTGGAAGATCAGTGCAAAAGAAGCTGGGCAAGGTGCTGCGCAGGATGTGCTGCATGTGAGCCAGGCAGTGGGGGCGGCTTACCCGGTGCGAGTCTATCAGCACACGATGGAACAACTGGAGCCGGGCAGGGATTGGTCATTCCCGGTACAGAAACCGACAGGAGCATTACCCGGGCGCGGCGGCCTTGATATCCGCATGAACAAGTCGTTGGTCGGCGACCTGGGGGCAGTGCGTGAATGGGTAACGCGTTATCCCTATATTTCCATTGAACAGCGGGCTTCGGTCGCAGTCGTGCTTGAAAACGAGACTCGGTGGAACACGGTGATGAACAGCCTGACCCGGCATCTGGACCGTGACGGTCTGGTGAAGCACTTTCCCATGGAGTGGTTGCAGGGAGATGACAGCCTAACAGCTTACCTGCTGGCAATTGCTGATGAGACGGAATACCAGATTCCTGATACTGCCCGTGAACGCATGCTCAAGGGGTTGGAGGATTTTGTGTCAGGGCGGATACACCGCTATGGCAGATTGCAGGCGGCAGACCTGGTCATGCGCAAGCTGGCCGCGATCGATGCGTTGGCGCGGTATGGGCGTACCACGCCAGGCATGTTGACCACACTGGAGATCACACCTGATCTCTGGCCCAGTTCTGGCGTCATCGACTGGGCATCCCTGCTGACTCGTATGCAGGATGTTCCGGGACGGAAACAGAAGCTGGAGCAGGCATTGCAGATATTACGCTCCCGCTTGATGTTCTCGGGCAGTACGATGAGCTTCTCTACCGAGAAGCAGGATTATCTCTGGTGGCTGATGGTGTCGCCAGATGTGAATGCCGTGCGCGCGTTGCGCCTGCTGCTGGACGATGCTGAATTTTCTGCGGCAGACGCAGGACGCCTGGCACGGGGGGCGCTCGGTCGTCAGCTGGGCGGGCATTGGCAGACCACGCTTGCCAATGCATGGGGCGTGGTGGCGTTACGGCATTTCCGTGAGCGTTATGAGCGTGATGCTGTGCAGGGAACAACCAGGGTGGCATTGGGCGAACAGGCAATCTCACTGGACTGGGAGCATGCCAGGGCGAAACAGCATCTTGACCCCGTTGCAGGCACTGCGCCAGGGGCCGGCCTGGAAACTCACCTTGCATGGCCGGACACCTCGCAAGTGTTGTCTTTGCATCACGCCGGCAGCGGTAAGCCATGGGCGTTTGTAACATCAAAGGCGGCATTGCCGCTGGAGAAGCCACTGTTCGCAGGATATGGTATCCGCCGCACCGTGACAGCAGTAGAACAGAAAACTTCCGGTGTCTGGCAACGGGGAGATAGCTATCGTGTCAGGTTGGAGATTGATGCGCAAACAGACATGACCTGGGTCGTCGTGAATGATCCGGTGCCTGCAGGAGCAACGATATTGGGAAGTGGGCTGGGTGGTGACTCCGGCCAGCTGACTGCCAGTGAGAAGCAGACGGGTTGGCAGCGTCCGGCATTCGAGGAGCGTGCTGTTGATGCTTTCCGTGCTTATTATGCCTATGTACCCAAAGGCAAGTTCAGTACTGAATATACCGTGCGCTTGAACAATGCCGGGCATTTCGAGATGCCCGCAACTCGGGTGGAAGCGATATACGCCCCTGAAATATTCGGGGAGCTTCCTGTTGCCAAAATGGAAGTCAAGGCTGAGTGAAATACAGGTACTGGCTGACCGCTGCGGTGGTGGCAGCGATCATCATGGGTGGCATTGCAGTGGTCAGTGTGCCAGTGCCATCGTTTGAATCGGTCAAGTCTGCACCTGCAAGTTCCGAAGCCATATTGCTGGACAGGCATGGTGTTGTGCTTGAACGCATGCGCCTGGACAAGACACGCAGGATGTTGGCGTGGGTAACGCTGGAGGAAGTTTCTCCTGCATTCCAGCAAGCCATACTGGCCGCTGAAGACAAGCGTTTTTACTATCACGTGGGAGTGGATCCGCTGGCAGTAATTTCTGCTACGCTGGAGAATATCCGGCGGCCGCGTGCGCGAGGTGCCAGCACGATTACCATGCAGCTTGCCAAGTTACTGCAGGCACCAGCCAGGCAGAATACCTGGCTGGAAAAGTTTGCTCAGGTGCGTTCTGCCTTGGCGCTGGAATTACACTGGAGCAAACGGCAGATACTGGAGGCATACCTGAATCGCGTACCTTTCCGGTATGATCTGGTCGGAGTGGATGCTGCCGCCAGGGGACTGCTGGCAAAAGGTCCGGGCGGACTCAATCAGGCAGATGCCGCCGTGCTTGCCTCCTTGGTACGGGCACCCGGCGCATCACGTTCCACCGTGGCCAGACGCGCGTGCGCGACGCTACAGGCGGCCAGCAAGCGCGCGCGTGGAGAAAACGAAGCGCTATCCTGTGAGTCCACCGCATTGCTTGCCTCCATGTTGCCTGCGCGGCCATTGCCAATTGCTGGTGTGGATGATGCGCCACACCTTGCCAGGCGCCTGTTGCAGAAACCCGGGGAGCAATTGCGGGTTGCTGTGGATGCTGGTTTGCAGCATTTCGTCATTGATGTGCTACGGACGCATCTGAGCCAGCTGACGGAGCAGAATGTTGAGGATGGCGCTGTTTTGGTGCTCGACAACAAGACAGGGGAAGTGCTGGCTTATGTTGGTTCCAGCGGGGATTTTTCCGGGGCGCCAGAAGTGGATGGCGTAGTTGCCTTGCGGCAGCCGGGTTCCACGCTCAAGCCTTTTCTCTATGCCGCGGCCATGGATCAGGGCTGGTTGAATGCCAGTTCCGTGCTGGATGATTCGCCATTGGCATTGACGACGCCTTCTGGTCTTTATATTCCCCAGGATTATGACAGACATTTTCGTGGCGCAGTCAGTGTGCGTACTGCGCTGGGGTCATCACTTAATGTGCCAGCGGTCCGGACGTTGACGCTGGTTGGCGTAGACCGCTTCCTGAATGTATTGCGGCAATTTGGGTTGGTCAGTCTTGGCAAGGAAGCCGATTACTATGGCTTTGGCCTCGCTCTGGGGGCTGGCGAGACCTCGCTGATGCAATTGACCAATGCTTACCGTGCGTTGGCAAACCGCGGACGATGGTCACCGGCACGATTCCTCCTTGAACAAGATAGCGGACAGGATGTAGTGACAGATCGTGAGCCAGTCCAGGTATTAAGCGAACAGGCCAGCTTCATTATCGCAGATATCCTGGCTGATCCTGCGGCGCGAGTGCTCACCTTTGGTCTGGCCAGCCCTTTATCCACCCATACCTGGGCAGCTGTGAAAACGGGTACCAGCAAAGGTATGCGCGATAACTGGGCGGTGGGATTCACCGATCGATATACGGTGGGGGTCTGGGTGGGAAATTTCTCCGGGGAACCCATGTGGGATGTATCAGGGGTGACGGGTGCAGCGCCGGTCTGGCGCGATGTGGTTCAATATCTGCATCAGGATATTCCTGCCCAGGCACCGTTGCCGCCTGCAGGTGTGCTGCAACAGCAGATCAGTTATCAGCCCGCGATTGAATCTGCGCGACATGACTGGGTGATTGTGCATGCCGATGATCAACCACCGGCTGATGTTGTCATCAAGGTGACGCCATCTTCTCCCATGCTGATTGCACCGCCGGACTCGGCGGTGATTGCGCCTGACCCTGATATACCCCAGCAACGCCAGGCATTGATGCTGCAATCAAGTGGAGCAGGCAAGACCTGCATGCTGCTGGATGATCGTCCTGTCTCTGCCTGCGGAAAGACCCGGGTTCTGGTGCCCTTGCCATTGCCAGGCCATCATGTCCTGACATTGAAGGATGAAAGCGGGAAAGTATTGGATAAGCATCAGTTTGAAGTCCGCGCTATGTATGTTCCGTAGCATCATGTGCCGGAATTCCTGTCTAATTCTTGAATCATATTGCATTACGTATTGCGGATTGATTCAATTTATATGATGATTTGTAACAAAATATTTCATATTGATCCAGTCGGGTGGAGAGGTTTGTATGGCAGGTTTTTTTTCCAGGGAACGCATTGTTGCGGGAGCGGGGTATAACCGCTGGCTGATGCCACCAGCTGCGTTGGCGGTGCAACTTTCTATCGGCATGGCCTATGGTTTTAGTGTGTTCTGGCTGCCCTTATCCAAGGCATTGGGGATTTCCGAACCAATTGCCTGCGGGGAAGATGTTAGTTTCTGGATGCGGGCAATCACTACCACCTGTGACTGGAAAGTCAGTGACCTAGGTTGGATATTCACCCTGTTTTTTGTATTTCTGGGATGTTCTGCTGCCATATTCGGACATTGGCTGGAGCATGCCGGGCCGCGCAAAGCCGGTGCAGTTGCCGCCGTCTGCTGGGGTGGTGGCCTGCTGATTTCAGCCATCGGTGTTTATACCCATCAATTATGGCTGATGTGGCTGGGTTCAGGCGTGATTGGCGGTATCGGGTTGGGGCTGGGCTATATCTCGCCGGTTTCAACCCTGATCAAGTGGTTCCCTGACAAGCGCGGCCTGGCGACCGGCATGGCAATCATGGGGTTTGGTGGTGGTGCCATGATAGGTGCGCCGTTGGCTGATACGCTGATGAATTATTTTGCCAGTGAACATGCAATTGGCGTATGGCAAACCTTTGCCACCATGGGGGTGTTGTATTTCATCGTCATGATGATTGGATCTTTGGGATATCGTGTTCCCGCGCATGACTGGAAGCCGGAAGGCTGGACCCCACCTGCCAGTAACGGCAAGAAAGCCATGATTACCCAGCATCATGTGCATGTGAACGAGGCACACAAGACGCCGCAATTCTGGCTGCTGTGGTGGGTGCTTTGCTTCAATGTCAGCGCCGGTATCGGAGTGATCGGCATGGCTTCTCCCATGCTGCAGGAGGTCTTTGGTGGCGCGCTGATTGATGTGCCGCTCAAGCTCGCCGAGCTGAGTAGTGACCAGAAGCTGCAAGTGGCGGCCATTGGCGCTGGGTTCGCCGGGCTGTTGTCGTTCTTCAATATTCTGGGGCGCATAGGCTGGGCATCCTGCTCGGATTTTCTCGGGCGCAAACTGACTTATATCATTTTTTTCGCCCTGGGTTTTGTCCTGTATGTCTTGTCGCCTTGGGCAGGCAATATAGGTAGTGTGGCCATCTTCGCTGGTGTGTTTTGCATCATCCTCAGCATGTATGGCGGTGGTTTCTCCACGATCCCGGCCTATCTGGCGGATGTGTTCGGCACCCAGCATGTGGGCGCCATCCATGGGCGGATACTGACTGCCTGGGCCACGGCAGGCGTGCTGGGGCCAGTGATCGTGAACTACTTGCGAGACTACCAGCTTGATCAGGGAGTGCCAGCCGATCATGCCTATAGCATCATCATGTATGTGCTGGCAGCCCTGTTGCTGGCCGGGTTGGTATGCAACCTCCTGGTGCGCCCGGTAGCGGAAAAACATTACATGACTGCAGCACAACTTGCGGCAGAGAAACAGGCTTCGCATGAGCAGGCACAGAAAGGCATGCAGGCGCTTCCGCACAAGAGTAGCGCTGTGCTGACCGCCGTGGTCTGGATCGCCGTAGGTATCCCGATCAGCTATGGCATCTGGAATACCCTGCAAAAAGCCGTGATCCTGTTTCATTGAAAATAGCCGGGATGGATATGACGCATCGTTGCGCCTGGGCTAAGCGTGAACTGGATATTGCCTATCATGATGCGGAGTGGGGCGTGCCTGTGCATGATGACAGGCGCTTGTTCGAGTTCCTGGTGCTGGAAGGCGCGCAGGCAGGATTGAGCTGGAGTACGGTGCTGAAGAAACGCGAGCATTACCGCGAGGTGTTTGACCAGTTCGAGATTGCGCGTGTTGCCGCATATGATGCGGAGAAGGTGGCTGCCTTGCTTGCCGATCCGGGTATCATCCGCAACCGGCTCAAGGTGCAGGCTGCAATTAATAATGCCCGCGCCGCGTTGGATGTACAGGCTAAATATGGCAGCTTGGATGCGTTTCTCTGGCAGTTTGTGCAGGGGAAGCCCCAGATCAATTATTGGCGCAATATGGCAGATGTGCCTGCCAGCACTGCAGTTTCCGAGTACATGTCCAAGGTCTTGCAGCAGCATGGTTTCAAGTTTGTTGGTTCCACGATCTGCTATGCCTTCATGCAGGCCACGGGCATGGTGAATGACCATATACTGGATTGTTTCCGTCATGCAGAACTGCTGACCACCTAGACGAACGTGGTAAAATGACAGGATTCCCAGTTATTCACTGGACTAACCCAATAACGTAGCGTGGCTACGTCTGGAACCGGACCATTATCATGAAGAAAATCGCGGTAGATTTGAACGGCAAGGATTTGCGCATCGGTATTGTGCTGTCCCGTTTCAACAGCAATATTGGCGAAGGCTTACTGCAAGCTTGTGTAGCCCAATTGCAAAAACTTGGCGTGGCGGATGATGATATCACGCTGGCAACTGTGCCAGGCGCACTGGAAACCCCTGCAATTCTGCTGCAAATGGCAGACAGTGACCAATTTGACGGCCTGATCGCGCTGGGTGCCATTATTCGTGGTGAAACCTATCATTTCGAGGTGGTTTCCAACGAGTCTGCTCGTGGTATTTCGGATGTGCAGCTGAGCACAGGCATTCCTGTTGCCAATGCCATCCTGACGACTGAAAACGACGAACAGGCTGAGGCCCGCATGGCAATCAAGGGAGCAGAAGCTGCTGATGTCGTGATCGAGATGATCAATCTGCTGAAACAGTTATGAGCGATCACGAAAAGAAGCCTGTCGAAGCAGGTAAGGGTAAGCCGGTCAATCCGGGGCGCAGCCGTCGCAAATCGCGTGAGTTGGTGCTCAAGGGGATTTACCTCGGCTTGATGAATCAGAAAGACGTGAAGGTTATCATTCGGGAGCTGGCCGATGATCCTGATTTTGACCGGGCGGACTATGAATATTTCCGTCAGTTGCTTGAAGGGGTAGCAGAGAATATCGATGAGCTTGATGCCCGGCTGGTGGGATCGCTGGATCGCCAGTTATCTGAACTGAGTCCGATTGAACATGCCATCCTTTGTATCGCAGCTTATGAGCTGATCCATGATGTCAGCATTCCTTATCGCGTTGCGATCAATGAAGGGGTGGAACTGGCAAAGCTGTATGGCGGTACTGATGGACACAAATATGTGAACGGGGTACTGGACAAGGTTGCAGCAGAAGCACGGCCAGACGAATTTTCCCGCGGCAGAGGAAGGTAGTAAGTGCTTACATGCTAAATGCCAATAGCCAGCGTTCCAGCTGGCTATTTTTTTGCCAGGGCTTAAAGCCCGTTATGGTGCTGTGAGCAAGTGATTGCGTAAGCCATGCTGGTCGGCGACCAGGCAACTTCCCTGTTCATACCAGTCTCCCAATACCCAGCGTTTTATTCTGTGGTTATCCACATTCAGTTCATGCAGTGCCGGCCTGTGAGTATGGCCGTGAATGAGAACATCAGGATAGTCGAATTCCCTGAGCAAGGCGGCAACGGCCTGTGCATTGACATCCATAATATCTTCCTGCTTGCCAGATTTTTCCTGCTCGCTACGCTGGCGTAATGCTTCAATCTGCGCTTTGCGGGAAGCCAGTGGTTGCTGGAGAAACGCCTGCTGCCAGGCAGGGGAGCGGACTTGCAGGCGGAACTCCTGATAGGCCACGTCATCTGTACATAATGCATCGCCATGGCTGAGCAGGATACGCTGGCCATAGAGTTCAATCAGGGTTGGGTCATGCAACAAGGTGGCGCCTGCCGCCTGGACAAAGGCATCCCCAATCAGGAAATCCCTATTGCCGTGCATGAAATAGATGCGTGTGCCATGGCCCGCCAATTGGCGCATGGCATGGATGATGGTGTGGTGATGCGCCAGGTCATCATCACCAGCCCAGTATTCAAAAAAATCGCCCAGGATAAAGAGCGCCTCGGCATGGATTGCTTGCTGCTGCAGGAATTGAAGGAACTGGGTAGTGATGCCAGGCCTGGAGTCGCACAGATGCAGGTCAGAGATGAACAGGCTATGCGGCGTGGTTTTCTGACCTGCTGATTCCATGAAGATATTGAACCCGGTTGAGATTAAACGAGTTCAGCGCGCTCGATGATGACAGGCTCTAGCGGTACATCCTGATGGCCATTTTTGCTGCCTGTCTTGACTTGCTTGATCTTGTCGATGACTTCAGCGCCTGCGGTGACTTTACCGAATACGGCATAACCCCAGCCTTGCGAAGTGGGAGCTGTGAAATTGAGGAAGTCGTTGTCCGCTACATTGATGAAAAACTGGCTGCTGGCAGAGTCTGGTGCCGGTGTACGTGCCATGGCAATGGTATAAGTCTTGTTCAGCAGGCCATTGTTGGCTTCGTTCTTGATGGCTTCCTTGGTTGGTTTCTGTTGCATGTCTGTTGTGAAACCGCCACCCTGAATCATGAAGCCGTTGATGACGCGATGGAAAATAGTATTGTCGTAAAACCCATCTTTGACATATTGAATGAAGTTGGCGCTGGTAATGGGGGCTTTTTCCTCATCCAGTTCCAGGGTGATGACACCGAAGTTTGTATGCAAGTTAATCAAGGTTTCTTTCCTTTGGTTGTTTTGGATGCTGGGGTTGTTTTTGTTGTTTTGGTCGTTTTAGCAGGGGCAGCTGTCTGCGCCAATTTTTTAGGCTGCTTGTAATCCAGGCGCTCGGCAACATTGATAGGCTGGTCAAGGATGGCCACGTGTTCGATCACGACTGGTTCCACAGGAACATTCAGGTGGGCCCCTACTGCTTTGGTCGGGCTTTTGCTGATCTTTTCAACCACATCTATGCCCTTGATGACTTTGCCAAATACACAATAGCCAATGTAGGCGGCTTCGGGTTTGTGAAAATTAAGGAACTTGTTGTCGGACAGGTTGATAAAAAACTGGGATGTTGCTGAATCGGGTGCGAAAGCACGCGCCATGGCGATAGAACCATATTCATTCTTAAGACCATTATTGGATTCATTTTCTATCGGGGAGAATGTGGATTTCTCTTGCATCTCCGCTGTCAGCCCACCACCCTGGATCATGAATCGGTCAACAGTGCGGTGGAATGTTGTGCCGGTATAGAAGTCACTGGTAACGTACTGGATGAAATTTTCGACTGTTTTTGGTGCTTTTTCCGGATATAGCTCAATAATGAAATTGCCGTGATTGGTCTGTACTTCAATTTGTGGTGGAGTACCTGCGGCCAGCGCAGACAGGCTGGAAACCAGTATCGCCAGTGAAAGAAATGGGGTTGATAAAGCACGAACTATTGCGCGCATCGAAATATCCTCCAATATTAAAGACTGTATCACGCGGATCCCTCATAAATGATTTGCCAGCGTTGGTTTTCCCATATCCAGTATTGCTGCTTTTTCATGCGGTTAGCCAGTACATTACTTCTGTAATCCTGGTCAAAAGTGACCTGAACCATGGGTTTTGTAGCGTTAGGATAACGGAACATACTCAGATTGGATAAATTAATCTGCACTTTTGATTTTGCCGCCTGGATGCGTCTCTTGTTTCGCGACCAGTTTTCCAGGTTGCCACTGTCACTGAAAAAATCCTTGGAGTAGTGGGCAAGGTACTGTTCTGTATTCTGTGTTTCCCAGTCATGACGCCATTGTTCCAGCGAGGCATCCAATGATTTCTGTTTTTTCCTGGCCTCTTCCACAGATATCCACTGCAATGTGTTGCTGATGATGACTGGGGTAGCCCCCTGCTGCAGTATCGGACCCAATGACCTCAGGTCTGCATTGGCCAGCACAACACAGCCATCACTGGCCTTGGGAGGACGGCTGTATACGTTCTGGGGTGTGCCATGCAGCCATATGCCATGTCCTTTCCTGCCCTGCTTTTGATCCAATGCATTGGGGTAATTGAGCGGGTAGGATGCTTCACCATAAAAATCAGGAAGTTTCCGGTCCAGTTTCTTGCTGGCAGTGTATACGCCAATCGGGGTGCGCTTGTCACCCTCAACAAATTTCTCGCTACCGTTCTTGCCCATGGTGATGTAGTAGTCCACCAGGTAATGCGGCTGGTTATTCCGGTTCTCGTATACATACAGCCTGGACTTGGACGTCTCGATCACGATGGCATAACGCTGGTCTGGCGCCATGCGCCATAATACATCAGGCAACTTGCCTTCATGCTGGGAGTCAAGATGCCGCTCTATGCGTACCCGGGCCTCGTCTTCGAAGTCTGTGAGCGCTGCGGTGTTGTCCTGACCTATCCTGGTGCGCTGCTGGGCGAAGGCCATCAGCAGGTCACCGCGCACCATATGGGCCAGGCGGAAATTGGGGACGGCTTTGACGAGTTGGTCGATGATCGACAGGGCTTCACGCAGGCGGCCTTCATTGATCTCAAGCAGGCTTTGCACCAGCAGGCGTTCTGCCTGGTTGCTGCTGAATGCAGACAAGCCGTTGCCAGGAATGATGCTGGTCTTGTCTGCCGTAGCATTCCATGGAAGCAGGCAACAGCCCAACAGCAATCCGCCAGAGAATAGCTTGATGAAGCTTTTTAGCATAACTTGAACATGCTTTACCGATTTGTTTCTTGCTGAATCAGCCAGCGTCCTTGTTGCTGCACAAGAACCAAGCGCTTGCCGGTGCGTTGGGTCAGGCGGCCAGCCTGGTAAAACTGCTGGAAACGCACCGTGGCAGTATGGGCGTTGTCCATGCTGACTTGGACATTGCTCAATTTTAACTCAATCTTGGCCGGCTTGTTGAGACGATCTTTCCGGGTTGCCTCCCAGCTGGAACGTGGTTCACCATTGGGAGTCTTGAAATCCTTGGCATAGCTGGCAAGGTACTGGGTGACATTCTTTCCGGCCCAGGCTTTTGCCCATGTATCGACGGCATCACGGATGGCTTGTTCACTACCTGCAGCCACGGTTTTTGGTGGTTCGGCAGGTTTTGCAACGGGTGCCGAAGGCTCTGTGGGCTTAACATTTTGTGCTTCGGCCGGTTTGCTTGCGGATACAGTTGGTGCCGTAGGCGTAGCAGGTTTGCTGGCTGGAAGTTCCACAGCTGGTTTTTCGGTTTCTACCGGTTTGGTTGGGGTGGCTTTTGGCGTAGTAACTGCCGGTGTGGCTGCAGCAACTTTGGCAGGAGGGGATGGCTCTGCGAGTGCCACATTGCTGGCTGCCTGGCCTGGGGATGGTAATAAGTCCTTGATCAGGGAAAGTTTGCTCTGGGCCCGGCTGTTGCTGGTGTCCAGCTGCAGTGCGCGACTATATGATTCAGACGCCATCCGAGCATAGATGTCGCCAAGATTTTCATGGGCAGTAGCATAGCTGGGGTGAGTGCGAATGGCCGCTTCCAAGGCAGCTTGGGCTTTGTCGTAATTTCCCTGGTAGGCATACAGTACAGCCAGATTGTTGTAAGGGGCTGGGAGTTGGGGATATTGTTCCGTAAGTTCCTTGAATACCTTGATGGCATCATCCTGTTTTTCCGACTCTGCCAGCAGCACGCCTTTCAGGAATAATGCCTTGGCGTCTTTGGGCTGTTTGCCAAGATAGCTGTTCAAGCGTTCCAGAGCCTGTGCCGTGTGGCCTTGTTCCGCAAGCTGGTTGATGTCATCGAATTCAGCAGACCAGCCTGAGAGCGGAAATAGGAGGGCACTTATCAGCAAACAACGGCCCAGCACGCGGGATACAGCCATATGGTATAATTCCATGTTAATTTAATTCGTCCTGAATTCTATCAATAAGCGTACAGAAGCTCTAGCATCGCTGTATATATTTGAACTGAAATATGCGAAAACACGTTTCATAGCGCATCTCTGAAACTCCTGACCCATTACCATGTTGAAAATCTATAACACGCTTGCTCGCGAGAAGCAGCTTTTTGTCCCTATCGTACCAGGCAAAGTCAGCATGTATGTCTGCGGCATGACAGTCTATGATTATTGTCATCTGGGGCACGCTCGCGTCATGGTGGTGTTTGATATGGTGAATCGCTGGCTGCGGTCCACTGGATATGAAGTTTCTTATGTGCGCAATATTACGGATATTGATGACAAAATCATTGCCCGTGCCAATGAGAATGGCGAAACCATCACGGCATTGACCCATCGTTTCATTGAGGCGATGAATGAGGATGCTGCCCAGCTTGGTGTGCAACGCCCCGACATTGAGCCGCGTGCAACAGATTACATCGGTGAAATGATCACCATGATCAGCACTTTGATAGACAAGGCACATGCTTATGCTGCCGATAATGGGGACGTCTATTATTCTGTCTCCAGTTTCAGCCATTATGGCAAGTTATCAGGTAAATCTCTTGAAGACCTGCGCGCCGGAGAGCGTGTGGAAGTGGGTGTTCACAAACGTGATCCTATGGATTTTGTGTTATGGAAAGCTGCCAAGCCTGGTGAGCCCAGTTGGGACTCTCCTTGGGGTGCTGGCCGTCCAGGGTGGCATATCGAATGCTCAGCCATGGGCGAGCATCATCTGGGCGATCATTTTGACATTCATGGCGGTGGGCAGGATTTGCAGTTCCCACATCATGAAAACGAAATTGCCCAGAGTGAGGGGGCTCACGACTGTTCATTTGTCAATTACTGGATGCATAATGGGTTCATCCGGGTTGATGACGAGAAGATGTCGAAGTCGCTGGGTAATTTCTTCACCATTCGTGAAGTGCTGGAAAAATATGATGCCGAAGTGGTGCGCTTTTTTATTTTACGGGCGCAGTACCGCAGTCCGCTCAATTATTCAGACCAGCACCTGAATGATGCCAAACAGGCGCTGACCCGGCTATATACGGCTTTGCGCGGCCTGGAGGTTCCCTTGGTGGAAATTGACTGGCAACAGCCATATGCTGCGCGCTTCAAGCAGGCGCTTGATGATGATTTCAATACGCCGGAAGCTTTCGCCGTGCTGTTTGACCTGGCCAGCGAAACCAATCGTGGTGAGGCGCTGGCGTCTGCCGGACTGCTCAAGGCGCTAGCCGGGCAGCTTGGATTGCTGCAGCGTCATCCTGATGATTTTCTCAAGGGTGATGGTGAGGCTGGCATTGCGGTTGAGGAGATCGAGCGTCTGATCGAAGAGCGGTTGCTGGCCCGCAAGCACAAGAACTTCTCCGAGGCTGATCGTATTCGTACCGTTCTGGCAGGCCAAGGCGTGATTCTGGAGGATACAGCGCAAGGTACCACCTGGCGCCGCCAATAATTCCGCATGATGCTGAGAATGGTTCTCAGCAGTACGGTTTGTGTCTATAATAAAAGCTATGTCTTTTGCCAAACGCTTATTCGCGTTATTCAGTGTCATTGTGTGTATGTGTTTGTTTGCGCAGCAAGCCGAGCAATCGTATGCGATGGACTTCGATGCACCAGCACTGACGCATGTGCAGCATGTTGAGATGGATAATGATCGTGATGTCAGCGAGCCTATCCTGGTATTGCATCTGCCACTGATGCGGCCTTCCTTTGTGTTTGATCTTAAACTTGCCGTTCTGGCAGAGTCTTATCTCCAACCTGACCTCTTTCTGATTACCCGTCCCCCGATTGCATGATTGTGACACCCTGAATCCGTCTGTATGTTTCAGGAAAAGAAACATGTATGTGCAGATGAAGGGTAGTGCGAGAACAATTTGATGATGACCTGGCCCAGGGTTTGCTACGGATATTTCCATAGGCAATTCCATTGGGACAGGTGATATATCCCGAATACACCAGACATCGTGGATGGTGTATTGATGCGATACAAGCCGCAATGAGTTTGATCAATCAGTACAGAGTGATATGAAAACAAATATAGATGTAGAAATGCATAAGCAGGGTACATTGCTGGTGCAACAGGAGCGTCCGCGCGCTTTGATGGTGCGTATGCTATCTGTAGTGCTGGCATGCTGGATTGCTACACCTGCACTGGCAGCATATACGCTGCCGGAAATGATCGATACTGCCATGCAGCATAATCCTGTGCTTGGGATTGCTACTGCGCAGAGGGATGTTGCTGAGGCTGCAGTTACCACAGCATCCACTTACAGCAATCCTCAAGTCGAAGCCCTCATGGGGCCAAGCCGGTACCTGACGCCTGGTGGCCAGGGTGATCATCGCAACTGGAACGTCGGGTTATCACAAGCGCTTGATTTTCCGTGGGTGCGTAATGCCAAAATTGAAGCTGCTGAGTCTGGGACAAAAGTAGCAGATGCCGGCATGGATCTGGTTCGGATTGAGTTACGCTCCCGCGTCAAAAACGCTTTTTATGACGTGCTGCAGCGCAAAGCAGTGCTCAAACTGGTGGAAGGGGACAGAAATCTCCTGCAGCAGATTCGTGAGCGGGTCAAATTGCGTGTCGATACAGGTGAATCTCCCCGATATGAATTGATCAAGGCAGATACAGAAGCATTAGCTGCAGAGCGTGATTACCAGACAGCCCTGGTTAGAGTGACAGAAGGCAAGGCCTATCTGCGTGGTCTGGTGGGCGCTGGTGTGCCGCTTGATTATGAGGTGGAAGGCGAATTACCGATGGTCTATGGATTGCCATCCTTGGAGCAATTGCGTGAGCAAATCGTGCAAAGCCCGCAATTATCCCAGTTGCGTGCCGTGACAGAAACAGCAGAAGCCAAGCTGAAGCTGGAAGAGCGCCTGCGTAATCCGGGACTGACCTTGAAGGCCAGTGTGGAGGAGGATCCTGATCTCAGGCAATTGCGCTTCGGTGTTGCCATTCCACTGCCGCTATGGGACAGGCGACAAGGCCCGATTGCTGCTGCTGGGGCTGAGGTGCGTCAAAGCCAGGCCACCTTGCATGAGCGCGAGTTGGGGCTACGTCGAGATATGGAGGCTGCCTACCAGCGCTACATGATTGCCCAGCAGCAATTGTCTGCATTCGAGAATGGCTTGCTCAGCCAGGCTGAATCAGTGCTGAAAGTGGCAGAGGCCGCCTATCGTTACGGTGAGCGAGGCATTCTGGAGTATATGGATGCCCAGCGCACTTTCCGTATGGTACGCAAGGATTATTTTGCCGCGAAATTTGATTATGTCAGCAGCATGTTGGAGATAGAACGCTTGCTGGGAACTGAACTTCTGGAGGTTAAGCCGTAATGTTTTCTCATTCTTTTAACAAGCCACTTCATATCGGCACGCCTTTATTGTGGATGTCTGCTGTGGCTCTGGCCGCATTGCTCACAGCCTGCAAACCAGCTGCTGACTCAGAGGCGCAAGCAGAAAAAGTGCCTACTGATCCTTATATTGTCGAGCTTTCACCATTGTTGCAAAGTCAAGCCAAGCTGGCGCCAGCAAGCAAGGCCGAAATTCGTGAAATCCTGCGGGTGCCAGGCAGTATCCAGGTTGATGATCAACGGGTAGCCAGAATCGGTGCCTCGGTGACAGGACGCATTAGCGACATCAATGTCATTCTCGGGCAGGACGTCAGACAGGGTGAAGTGCTGGCGACATTGAACAGCACCGAGCTGGCACAAAACCAATTGTTGTATATCAAGGCTTCACAGCAGATTGCGTTGCAGACTAAATCTGTGGAACGCGCGAAACAGTTGTTCGAGGCGGATGTGATCGGTGCTGCCGAGTTGCAGCGTCGTGAGGCGGAACTCAGTGCTGCCCATGCAGATTTGTATACGGCTACGGAGCAGTTGCATATATTGGGTATGTCTGACAAGGCGATAGCCCAGATTGCCAGTTCCGGCCAAATGCGCTCCTACAGTAGTGTATATGCACGTCTTTCAGGCACTGTCATCAGCCGTAAAGTCAATCTGGGGCAGGTGGTTCAGCCAGCAGAAGAGTTGTTTATCGTGGCAGACCTGTCACGAGTCTGGGCCGTGGCAGAGGTGCCTGAACAACAGGCAGAACTGGTGCAGGAAGGGGAAGATGTGGATATCGAAGTACCTGCGCTCAGCAACCGCAAGTTCACTGGCAAACTCATTTTTGTTGGCGATATTGTGAATCCGCTGACACGGACCGTGACGGTGCGTACGGATCTTAGCAATGAAGATGAAGCACTGAAGCCGGATATGCTGGTCTCTATGCTGGTGCAATCCAAAGCAGTGGAACAGCTGGCGGTGCCGCGCCGTGCTGTCATTCGCGAGAACGACAAGGATCATGTCTTCGTTGAAATATCCCCCAATAAATTCCGCCTGCGTGAAGTGGAACTGGGGACTGAATACAATGAAATGGTGGCTGTGCGTTCTGGCTTGGTTGAGGGTGAGACCATTATTATCGATGGTGCATTCCATGTGAACAATGAGCGTAAGCGCAAGGAGCTGGAATAACCATGATTGAATCTCTGATTAGAGCTGCCCTCAAGCAGCGCCTGATAGTGATTGTCGTGGCGCTTGCTCTGATGGCAGCGGGGGCATTTGCCCTCAACAGGCTGTCTGTTGATGCATTTCCTGATGTGACCAATGTTCAGGTGTTGATTGCGACCCAGGCGCCAGGGCGTTCCCCGGAGGAAGTGGAACGTTTTATTGCCGTGCCTCTGGAAATTGCCATGACAGGCTTACCCGGACTGGAGGAAATGCGCTCCATGAACCGGAATGGCCTCTCGTTGATTACCCTGGTGTTCACTGATAGCACAGATGTCTATTTTGCACGTCAGTTGGTCATGGAACGCCTGATGGAGGTAATGGAGCGCATGCCAGAAGGTGTGACGCCCATTCTTGGGCCAGTGGCAACCGGGCTGGGTGAGGTGTACCAGTTCACACTGGAGAAACCGACTGATGGGGAAAAGGAATTATCACGTGAAGAGCTGACTGAGCGACGCTCTGTGCAGGACTGGGTAGTCAGGCCATTGTTGCGCGGTATTCCCGGCATCGCCGAGATTAACTCCCAGGGTGGATATGTCAAGCAATACCAGGCTCTGGTCAATCCGGATCGCATGAGTCATTACGGCCTGACGCTGCAGGATGTCTACATGGCGCTTGCTCGGAATAATGCCAATAGTGGTGGCGGTGTATTGCCGCGTTATGCAGAGCAGTACCTGATTCGTGGGGTGGGCCTGATTCAGGACCTGGACGATATCCGCAATATCGTGCTCAAGGAGCAGAATGGCGTACCGGTTTATATCCGGGATGTGGCCGAAGTACAGATCGGCCATGAGGTGCGTGTCGGTGCCGTAGTCAAGAATGGCTATACCGAGTCAGTAGGCGGTATTGTCATTATGATGCGCGGAGGGAACGCCAAGGAAGTCGTGAGTCGGGTCAAGGCCAGAGTCAAGGAGATCAATGAGCAGGGCATGTTACCCGGTGGTCTGCAAATCGTGCCTTATTACGATAGAAGCGAGCTGGTGGATGCGGCCTTGCATACCGTGACCAAGGTGTTGATCGAAGGCATTATTCTTGTCGTCATCATTCTGTTCCTGTTCCTGGGCGATGTGCGGTCCAGCTTGATTGTGGTCAGTACATTGATCCTGACGCCCCTGATCACGTTCATGGCCATGGATCATTATGGAATTTCTGCCAATCTGATGTCATTGGGTGGTCTGGCAATTGCCATTGGCCTGATGGTGGACGGTTCGGTAGTGGTGGTCGAGAATGCCTTTCACCATCTTGGGCATCGGCAAGGAGAAAGCAAGGTCCGCGTAGTGCTGGAGGCTGCAGCTGAAGTCGGTACGCCAGTACTGTTCGGCGTCGGGGTCATCATTCTGGTATTCCTGCCATTGATGACATTGCAGGGCATGGAAGGCAAAATGTTTGCGCCGCTGGCGTTGACGATTGCTATCGCCTTGTTCATTTCTCTGGTTATTTCCCTGACTTTGTCTCCGGTGTTGTGCTCGTACATCCTGAAGGGTGGCAGTGGCGAAGATACGCGCCTGATTCAGGCGATCAAGCGGCCTTATCTGCGTCTGCTTAATTGGTCACTTTCCCACGGAAAAACTACGATAGTTGCAGCTGGAGTGTTGTTTGTAGGTACGATTCTACTTGTGCCTTTCCTTGGAACCTCTTTCATTCCCGAAATGCGGGAAGGCTCCATTGTTCCTGGTATCAACCGTGTCCCGAACATTTCGCTTGAAGAGTCCATCAAGATGGAAAATGAGGCGATGCGCCTGATTATGGAGAAAGTGCCAGGAGTCAAGTCCGCGGTATCTGGTGTCGGTCGCGGCGAGAGTCCGGCTGACCCTCAGGCGCAAAACGAATCCACTCCCATCATCAGCCTCAAACCACGTGAGGAATGGCCAGAAGGCTGGACCCAGGATGATATCGCAGAAAAAATGCGTACCGTGCTGGAAGAGTCCCTGCCTGGCGTGCAGATTGTCATGGCGCAGCCGATCTCTGACCGGGTGGACGAGCTTTTGACAGGAGTGCGTGCCGACGTTGCCGTTAAAGTGTTCGGTGAGGATATGGATCTGCTCAAATCCAAGGCGGATGAAATCTCACGTATCGCGGGTGGGGTTCAGGGCGCAACTGAGATCAAGGTGGAAAAAGTCTCAGGACAGCAATACCTCAATATCACGGTGGACAGGCATGCAATCGCCCGTCATGGCATCAATGCATCCGATGTACATGATGTGATTGAAACTGCCATCGGCGGCAAGATTGCGACGGAGATCTACGAAGGCCAGCGGCGTTTCAGTGCTGCAGTGCGATATCCGGAGAATTTCCGTGACAATATTGCGGCGATCAGCAACCTCATGATTACTTCTCCCAATGGATCACGAGTTGCCTTGCGTGATCTTGCGGCTGTCGAGGTGCGGGATGGGCCGGCACAAATCAGCCGGGAGCTGGCAAAACGTCGTGTTGTTGTTGGCGTTAACGTCAAGGATAGGGATCTGGGAGGTTTTGTTGCTGAACTGCAGCAGGTGTTGAGTAAGCAACTCAAGTTGCCCGAGGGCTATTACCTTGAGTTCGGTGGACAGTTCCAGAATATGGAGCGAGCCATGAACCACCTGATGATCATCATCCCAGTCACAATCGGGGCGATTTTCTTCCTGCTGTTCCTGCTGTTCAATTCGGTGCGTTATGCAACCATGATCATTATGGTGCTGCCGTTTGCTTCTATTGGTGGAATTATCGCCCTGTTCCTGACAGGAGAGTATCTGTCAGTACCCGCTTCTGTAGGCTTCATCGCCTTGTGGGGGATAGCGGTGCTGAATGGTGTGGTGCTTGTCTCGTACATTCGCAGTTTGCGGGATGAAGGATTGGAGCAACAGGAGGCTATCGTGAAAGGTTGTACCCAGCGTTTCCGGCCAGTCATGATGACAGCGACAGTGGCCATGCTGGCATTGGTTCCTTTCCTGTTTGCGACAGGACCGGGTTCCGAAATCCAGCGCCCGCTAGCCATTGTAGTGATTGGAGGCTTGATCACTTCCACCCTGCTGACTCTGGTAGTGGTGCCGACGCTGTATCGTAAATTTGAAGAAAAACGCATTGAAGCCTGATAAGGAACTGATATGAAAGAGATCAAAGCAATCGTGCCACCACAACGCCTGCCGAAAATTCGTTCCGCATTGCGGAACATCAAGGGTTTTCCAGGAATGACAGTCAGCAAAGTGGAGGGATGTGGTCACCATGTGTCCCGCCCGACGCTGGGTATTCGCGAAGAGCTGACGGACTATAGCCCGAAAGTACGTATCGAAGTTGTCTGCCATGATGACGTGGTGGAGGGCATTCTCCAGGTGCTGGTCGAGGTTGGGCATACTGGCCAGATAGGGGATGGCATTGTCTGGGTGACCACAGTCGAGCGTATGGTAAGGCTCTCCGAGCAAGTTATTGTGATGGAGTGCTAACCAGCTGCGGCATATGCAAAGGCCTCCTTTGGAGGCCTTTTTTATTGAGATGTGCAGGATGGATAAAAAGTGAAAGGGGTTGAGCCTAGCTCAGCTCAGTTCTAATTCCTGCAGGATTGCCTTGAGCAGGAACCGATCTTCCTCACCAAGAGGCCTGAGAGGATGGGGTAATGGAAAATGGTCGGTGACTCCCAATATCTCGGCAGCTGTTGCAATTACCCTGATACTGCCATGGCGCCTGAATAGTTCCCAGATAGGAATCAGGTCATTGGCAAACTGCTCAGCCAGGTCGTATTCTCCCATCTGGACATCCCGGGTTATGCCCAGAATGGTTTCAGGGAAGAGCCCTCCAATCGCGGAATACCAGATGTCACAGCCTGCTTTGAGGCCGGTCAGGCCGCCCCAGTCCCCACTCACGCCGATGGACACATGAGCAGGAAGCAGTTTCCTCAAGTTATCGACCCGGTTTTTTGCGCTGGTATGGTCGCCTGTCAAGGGAGACATCTTGATGGATTTGACCTGAGGCAATTGTGCGATCTGGGAAAACAGCTCATCACTGAAGCTGAAATGTGTCGTGGCAGGATTATCATAAACACATAACGGGATGGAGAGTGACGTGCTGACAGTCTCATAAAGTCCGTAGACTTCCTGATCTGTCAGTGTCTGGTATGAAACCGGTGCGAGCATGACGGCATTTGCTCCGGCCTTCTGGGCGTCTTCTGCCAGGTCAAGGACATCTCGTGTTCGCAACGCGCCAATGCCTACCATGACAGGAATGCCGCAAGCATGCCTCAAGGCAAGCTGGGTGACCTGGGCTCGCTCATGCCGGGTCAGATAAGGGTAGCTGCCAGTGGATCCCAATACACCGATTGAGTCCACTCTTGCCTTGGTCAGCCTGTCAATTAACTGAGTAAACACCTGCTCTTGAATGCCAGATTCATTCATCGGTGTGAGTGGAAATGCACTTAGCCCGGAAAATCTCATGTGATGGTTCAGGTTTCTTCTTGATGGAGTTAAGCCATGCTGGCTTTGAGCGCTTTGGCGAATGCAGTGCTTTGGCTATTATTTAATTTGGAAACAGTCACTCTGATTCCATCCTAGGTGGACAATCCGGATTGAGCCATTAACTTCCATAATGACTCAGTTCAGGCAATATGGTTTCTTCGCCATACAAAAATCTTTTCCATTTAATGCCTTTCTGCTCTCCGGCATAGGTAGGAGGGAGAATCATGGTGCCTGCCCCCGGGACATGGCAATATTAATTGAGTGATAAGACAATAGCTCGATGGGCCAGAATAAGTAAGAGGATCGACATTTATTTTGCTTGAGAGGTCATTTGACACACGTACCCTGTATGCTCTCTAAGCATTGCTGGCTTGGAGAGTGAGCCTTATAGATGTGATATGCGTAATACTCTGACGAACGTATGGCGGTGAGCATTTCATCAATTTCCGGTAAAATCCGGGAATGATGTATTCCATTGCCAAACCTTGGTTGTTCCGCCTGAATGCCGAACATGCTCATGATTTCACTCTCAAGAACCTGAAGCGCCTGGAGCGCCTGGGGATATTGAACCTCTATCCGCAACCTGCAAAATGTCGACCACGTGAGGTAATGGGGATTCAGTTCCCCAACCCCGTAGGCCTGGCGGCCGGACTGGACAAGAATGGTGCCTATATCGATGCGCTGGCAGGGTTGGGCTTTGGGTTTATTGAAATCGGGACGATTACCCCACGGCCTCAGCCCGGCAATCCTAAGCCGCGCATGTTCCGTCTGCCTGATGCCCAGGGCATCATCAATCGTTTCGGGTTCAATAATCTTGGCGTAGATGTGTTGTTGCGTAATGTGGCAGCCGCACGATACCAGGGCATCCTTGGCATCAACATTGGCAAGAATTTTGATACACCCAATGAAAAAGCTGTGGATGATTACCTGTATTGCCTGCGTAAAGTTTATGCCCATGCACATTACGTGACAGTGAACATTTCATCTCCCAATACCAAGAACTTGCGGGCATTACAGGAAAAAGAGGCACTGGCATCGTTATTGCAGGCCTTGAAAGCCGAGCAACAGCAATTGGCTGATCAGCATGGGAAATATGTGCCTATCGCCCTGAAAATTGCCCCTGACCTTGATGAGGCGCAGATTGCGGATATTGCCGGCCTGTTGATGCAGTACCAGTTTGATGGGGTTATCGCAACCAATACCACGCTGGCCCGTGATGCCGTGCAGGGGCTACCGCATGCGGAAGAAGCCGGAGGATTGTCCGGTGCTCCAGTGCGTGATCGCTCCACTGCCGTGATCCGGTCACTGGTTGGACATCTTGCCGGTGCACTGCCTGTCATTGGCGTGGGCGGGATTCTCAGTGGCGAAGATGCTGAGCAGAAAATCGCAGCAGGTGCCAGTTTGGTTCAGGTTTACAGTGGCTTGGTGTATCGTGGCCCGGTACTGATCGACGAAATCTGTCGCAAGCTGGGCTAAGGTGGCACAAATTATCCTGTATTCCTACCGGCGTTGTCCTTATGCCATGCGTGCCCGCATGGCATTGCATTATGCAGGCATCGCAGTGGATATACGCGAGATAGTGTTTACGGCCAAACCTGCGCATATGCTGCAGATATCACCGAAGGGCACCGTGCCGGTGCTGGTATTGCCTGATGGTGTGGTGATCGATGAGAGCCTGGATATCATACGCTGGGCGTTACAACAGCATGATCCTGAGGACTGGCTTGGTAGTCCGAGCCAGCTGGCGCAGGCGGAAAGATTGATTGCCGAGAATGACGGACCGTTCAAGCGCGCACTGGACCGGTATAAATACGCAATTCGTTTTCCAGAGCAGCCACCTGAGGCATATCGTGCGCAGGGTGAGATATTCCTGCAGCAATTGGAGTTATGTTTGCAGCAGCAGTCTTGCCTGCTAGGAGAGCGTACCACAATGGCAGATGTAGCGATATTTCCGTTCGTGCGCCAGTTCTCCATGGTAGACCAGGCCTGGTTTGATCAGGCACCTTATCCACGGTTGCAAGCCTGGTTGCAGGCATGGTTGGAAAGCGAACGTTTTGCCGCCGTCATGCAGAAGTATCCGGCTTATGTAAGTTAGGCTGATTACATCCAGGTGGGCTGAACGAACAAAAACGCCGCATTCCTGCGGCGTTTCTTCTGAATGGCATCACCTTGTTAAGGTCAGGCATTAACCCGCCATATCAGCCTCCAGGGCCGATTTGTCTTCAGGCTTGCCCGGCTCGTCAAAACTGAGCTTGATATTGTCATTTTCATCAATATCCACATGCACGTAGCCACCGTTTGCCAGTTTGCCAAACAGCAGCTCATCTGCCAATGCGCGACGAATGGTGTCCTGGATCAAGCGTGACATCGGACGGGCACCCATGAGCGGATCAAAGCCCTTTTTGCCCAGATAGGCCTTGAGTGCATCGCTGAAGGTCGCTTCCACCTTCTTCTCGTGCAGTTGGTCTTCGAGCTGCATGAGGAATTTATCGACCACACGGATGATAATGTCCTGTGACAGCGATGCAAACGAGACGGTCGCATCCAGCCGGTTGCGGAACTCAGGGCTGAACAGGCGCTTGATATCGCCCATCTCGTCACCGGAGTTGCTGCCCAGGGTGAAGCCGATACTGGTCTTGTTGATCGCTTCTGCTCCAGCATTCGTGGTCATGATGATGGTGACATTGCGGAAATCCGCCTTGCGGCCATTGTTGTCAGTTAACGTGCCATGATCCATGACCTGAAGCAGGATATTGAAGATATCCGGATGTGCTTTCTCGATTTCATCAAGCAGCAGTACGCAGTAGGGTGTCTTGTTGATGGCTTCCGTCAACAAGCCTCCCTGCTCGAACCCGACATAGCCCGGAGGCGCTCCGATCAGGCGCGATACGGCGTGACGTTCCATGTATTCCGACATATCGAAGCGGATCAGCTCCACTCCCAGGGTATAGGCGAGTTGCTTGGCCACTTCTGTCTTGCCGACCCCGGTCGGGCCGGAAAACAGGAAGGAGCCTATGGGTTTACTGAGACTGCCCAGGCCGCTACGCGCCATCTTGATGGCCGCAGACAATGCCTCAATGGCTTTGTCCTGCCCAAAGACTGTGGCCTTGAGATCGCGTTCCAGCGTTTTCAGCGCGTTGCGGTCATCGCTGGATATGTTCTTGGGTGGAATACGCGCCACCTTGGCAATAATGTCTTCGATCTCTTTGTTGCCAATTACTTTCTTCTGCCGGGATTTCGGCAGGATACGCTGTGCAGCACCTGCTTCATCAATCACGTCAATGGCCTTGTCTGGCAGATGGCGGTCGTTGATATACCGTGCTGACAGTTCAGCTGCAGTATTCAGGGCGGAGTTTGTGTATTTCACGCTGTGGTGCTGTTCAAAACGCGATTTGAGGCCCTTGAGGATTTCAACGGTTTCGGCAACGCTGGGCTCAATGACATCCACTTTTTGGAATCTGCGGGAAAGCGCATGATCTTTCTCGAAAATACTGCGGAATTCCTGATAGGTGGTTGCACCAATGCATTTCAGGGAGCCATTGGAAAGTGCTGGTTTCAACAGGTTAGAGGCATCCAATGTGCCCCCACTTGCGGCGCCGGCGCCAATCAGGGTATGAATCTCGTCGATGAACAGGATAGCATCAGGCTGTTCTGCCAGTTTCTTCATGACAGCCTTGAGACGTTGCTCGAAATCACCACGGTATTTGGTCCCTGCCAGCAAGGCACCCATATCCAGTGAATAGATGACGGCATTTGCCAGCACTTCGGGGACATTGTTTTCCACAATACGGCGCGCCAAGCCTTCGGCAATGGCTGTTTTCCCGACACCGGCCTCTCCGACCAGCAAAGGATTGTTCTTGCGGCGGCGGCACAATGTCTGGATGACGCGCTCCAGTTCCTGCGCACGCCCGATTAGCGGATCAATCTTGCCTGCCAGGACTTGCTGGTTGAGGTTCAGCGTATAGTTTTCCAGGGCGCTGGCAGGAGATGCCTCGGTTTCTGCTTCCTGCTCGGTTTCTGGCCGTTTGGAAGTATTGTCGTCGGCTACCCGAGCAACTCCATGGGAAATATAGTTCACTACATCCAGGCGTGTAATGCCTTGCTGGTGCAGGAAGAATACGGCATGCGAGTCTTTTTCCCCATAAATGGCAACCAGTACGTTGGCGCCAGTCACTTCCTTCTTGCCGGAGGATTGCACATGAAGAATGGCACGCTGGATCACGCGCTGGAATCCCAGTGTTGGTTGGGTATCTACTTCCTCATTACCTTCCACTGTAGGCGTATGCTCTTCAATATAGTGATTGAGTTCGTTGCGCAAATTCTCAAGGTTGGCACCGCAAGAGCGTAATACATCCGCTGCAGTCGGATTGTCTATCATCGCCAGCAGCAGGTGCTCCACCGTGATGAGCTCATGGCGTTTCTGCCGGGCATCCATGAATGCCATATGTAGGGATACTTCCAGTTCTTGCGCGATCATTTAAGCTTCCTCAGCTTTCTTCAGGCTTCTTCCATGATGCATTGCAGCGGGTGCTGGTGCTCACGGGCATATTCAACAACTTGATTTACCTTGGTTTCAGCGATGCCATGTGGGTAGACACCACATACGCCTGCGCCCTTGGTATGTACTTGGAGCATGATTTGTGTTGCTTGTTCACGGTTTTTATGAAAAAAACGTTGCATGACATCAACCACAAACTCCATAGGAGTGTAATCGTCATTCAACAGAATGACCTTATACATCGATGGTGGCTTGATACTGGCTTTGCCCGTCTTCTCGACGATATTGTCCTGATGTTTGATACTAGCCATGGTTATAGTCTATTTTGAGCCGAATGCAGAAATTTTCAAGTCTCCAGAGAGTAGGGTTATTCCCTTTCTCTGGGTGTGAAGCAGGGTTTGTGTCAATATCTGGATGAGATTATGGGTAGATTCGTACTGTTTTCACGGTTCTATCCCGGGTTTTAACGATTTCCAGCTTGAAATCGCCGATTTTCAGGCCGATCCCAGATTCCGGAATATCTTCGAAATGTTCAATGACAAGACCATTCAGCGTCCGTGGCCCATCGACCGGTAAGTTGATACCAAGCCGCTTGTTAATATCACGCAGACTCAGGCTGGCGTCAACCAGCCAGCTGCCTTGTGTTTCCTGGCGATAGGCTTGCTGTTGCTCAATCGTATCACTGGCAAAATCGCCGATAATGGCCTTGACGATATCTTCCAGGGTAACCAGGCCCTTGAGTTCGCCATATTCATCCACAACCAGCGCGATACGTTGATGGCACTGTTGGAACTCCTGCATCTGGGTATATAACGGTGTGCCGGAGGGAATGAAATAAGGCAGCTCGATATATTGGGTCAGCAATTGCAGGCTCAATGGTTGATCGCGCATCGCTGTGATGATCTTGCGGATGTGCAACATGCCGATGATTTCTTCTTTCGGACCTTTGCGCACCGGTAGCCTGGTATGTTCACTTTGAATGATGAGCTGCTGGATATCCTCCAGCGCGGCATCAACATCTACAATTTCAAGCTGGGTGTGTACCGTCATGATGTCATCTACAGTTGTCTGTTCAAGATCCAGTAGATTGAGCAAGACTTCACGATGTTTTTGTGGAATGGGGCTGGTGGTTTCGCTGAAAATGCTGCGTAACTCTTCAATGCTGGTGGTGTGGTTGCTTTCCGTGAAGCTGACTTTCATCCCCAGCAGGCGCAACAAAATGTTGGCACATAGATTGGCAAGCCAGATCAGGGGATAGCCCGCTTTGACCAGTGGCAGGAGTATGTAGCTGAATGCCAATGCCAGGGGTTCTGCATGGCGCGCTGCAATCACCTTGGGAGTGATTTCACTGAAGACCAGGATTGCAAAGGTGATGATTAATGTCGATACCGGCATCAGTAGTTCACCAAGCGAGAACAGGCGAATGCTGATGAAAGCTGCCAATGTGGCAGCTGCAGCATTGGCCAGTGTGTTACCCAGCAGGATGGCGCCAAGGAATTGTTCGCGTTCATTGAGCAGCCGAGTGGCGAATTCTGCACTACGGATGCCTTTTTGGGCGAGAATTTTGAGCCGGTGCCTGTTCAGCATGAGCAGGCTGGTTTCGGCCATGGAGAAAAATGCAGAAGCAAACAGCAGCAGGGCAAGACTGCCCAGCTGCCATGGTAAGGAACTGTCCAACGGTATCAATCAGTAAACTAGATACCGTTAGTGTCGGCGTGAAACGCCATCTTTGTCAAGGTAGGGCTTCAGCCTCGGTTTTTTTCTCCGGACCACCACCGATCAGGTTCTCGCGTGAAACGCCCAGATAGAGGGCAATCGGGCTGGCGACCAGCACGGAGGAGTAAATGCCGAACAGGATGCCGATGGTCAGCGCCAGGGCGAAGTTATGTAATACCTCGCCGCCAAAGAACAACATGGACAACACCATCAGTTCTGTGGAGAAGTGAGTGATGATGGTACGTGACATAGTGCGTGTAATGGCGTTGTTAATGACGTCAGGAACGCTGGCTTTACGCATTTTGCGGAAGTTTTCACGTACCCGGTCAAAGACGACGACGGATTCGTTCACGGAGTAACCCAGTACAGCCAGAATGGCGGCTAGTACGGTCAGGTTGAACTCCCACTGGAAGAATGCAAAGAAGCCAAGAATGATGACAACATCGTGCATGTTGGCGATAACGGCAGCGACAGCAAAGCGCCATTCAAAGCGTATGGCAAGATAAGCCATGATGCCGACGCAGACAAACAGCATGGCTAAGGCCCCTTTGTCATATAGTTCCTGGCCAACCTGTGGGCCGACGAACTCGACACGCTGCAATTTGACTGCAGGGTCCACAGTTGATAATGCGCTGAGCACATTCTCAGAAAGCTGTGCTGTGGATAGGCCAGGCTTGATCGGCAGGCGGATCAGGACGTCCTGACTGGTACCAAAATTCTGTACCGTAGCATCCTTGAGCCCGATGCTATCCACTGCCTTGCGAATGTTGTCAAGATTGGCTGCCTGTGGATAGTTGACCTCCATCATGGTGCCGCCAGTGAAGTCGACACCCAGATGCAGGCCTTTGTGGAACAGGAAGAATACCGATAACAGGAAAGTCACGAGCGAGATGGTGGTCGTGAGACGACCATAGCTCATAAACGGTATATCTTTTTTGATTCTGAAAAATTCCATGATATTTACTCTAGTGATTTACCAGTTGATCGATAGTTAACCGATGGACAGTTTGCTGATCTTGCGGCGATAGCCATAGATCAGGTTGATCACTGCACGAGACACCAGAACCGCTGAGAACATCGAGGTAAGGATGCCCAGCACGTGCACGACGGCAAAGCCCTTGACCGGCCCTGTACCAAACATGAATAGGGCCAGGCCTGCAATCATGGTAGTCACGTTTGCATCAAGAATAGTGCCAAATGCGCGATCATAGCCAGCATGGATGCTTGCTTGCGGCGTATTGCCGTTGCGCAGTTCCTCACGGATACGTTCGTTGATCAGCACGTTGGCATCAATCGCCATACCTAGTGTCAGCGCGACGGCGGCAATACCAGGCAGGGTCAGCGTGGCCTGCAACATGGAGAGCAGCGCAACCAGCAGCAGCAGGTTGATACTCAAGGCCAGCACGGACACGCTGCCAAACAGCATGTAGTAGACGATCATGAACAGAGATATGGCAACGAAGCCCCATAGCGTGGAATGCATACCACGTTCGATATTGGCTTCACCCATGCTTGGGCCTACAGTGCGTTCTTCAATGATTTCCATTGGCGCAGCCAATGCACCTGCACGCAGCAGCAAGGCAACATCAGTGGCTTCCTGGGTATTGGCCATGCCGGAGATCTGCACGCGACCACCACCAATTTCCTCGCGGATAACAGGAGCAGTAATGACTTCTGCCTGGCCTTTTTCAATCAGCAGGATAGCCATGCGTTTGCCTACGTTCTCACGGGTTGCCTGTTTGAAAATCCGGGCACCGCGTCCATCCAGGGTGACATGCACGACAGCACCGCCACCTTGCTGATCCATGCCAGGACCTGCATCGGTAATATAGTCGCCAGTCAGTACCACATTCTTCTTGACCAGCATCGGGATGCCGTTACGGTCGGTGAAGAATTCAGTGCCGAAGGGTACCTGGCCTTTGGATGCATTTTCCAGGCTGACGGCATTGCTCTTGTCTTCATCCACCATGCGGATTTCCAGGGTGGCAGTGCGCCCGAGGATCTCCTTGGCCTTGGCGGTATCCTGAACCCCTGGCAGCTGAACCACTACGCGATCCAGGCCTTGTTGCTGGATGACGGGCTCGGCAACACCCAGTTCATTGATACGGTTATGCAGGGTCTGGATATTCTGCTTGAGGGCGAATTCCTGAATGCGTTTTTTTGCTGGTTCGCTCAGAACTGCGGTCAGGAGCTTATCCGTCCCGCGATCGCTACTGCGGAAGGTAAGGTCAGGATATTCCTTTTCCAGCGCGCGTTGCGCCTTGCCCAGCTCTGCCTGGTCCTTGAAGCGGATACTGACAGATTGACCATCACGTGAAACACCAAGGTAATTGAGGCGGGCATTGCGCAATGCGCTGCGGAAATCGCCGACATAACGTTCAGCTGCTTGGTCCAGTGCCGCTTTCATATCGACCTGCAACAGGAAGTGCACGCCACCACGCAGGTCCAGGCCCAGGTACATCGGGCGGGCGCCTATGCTGCGCAGCCATTCTGGCGAACGGGACAGCAGGTTTAAGGCAATAACGTAATCCTTGCCCAGATGTGTCTGTAACACGTCTCGTGCATGTAACTGCACGTCCGTATTGGGAAAGCGCACCTTGACGCCGGTGGCATCCAGGAACAGTGCTTCAAATGGAACCTTCTCCTGGTTGAGGATGTTTTCCGTATTCTCCAGCAGGGCGGAATCTATCTTGATGTTGGCTTTGGTGGCCGTGATCTGAACAGCTGGGGATTCGCCAAACAGGTTGGGAGCTGCGTAAAGCAGTCCCACAAGGACGACAACCAGCACCATCAGGTATTTCCATAAAGGGTAGCGGTTCATGAAGCAGCTCGCATTTCAGTGTTTCAGTGATGTTTTAAAGATCGGAAGTCAAATAGGCAGCAAGTGCTTACAGGGATTTGATGGTGCCCTTGGGCAACAGCGTTTGCACAGTGTGCTTTTGCACTGTAATCACGGTTTCTGGGGCTATTTCCAGGCTGATGTAACCTTCAGCTACTTTCGTGATGCGGCCGACAATGCCGGAGCTGGTAGTGACTTCATCACCCTTTTGCAAGGCTTCGATCAGTTTGCGCTGTTCCTTGGCTTGTTTCATTTGTGGGCGGATCAGCATGAACCAGAACAGCACGAAAATAACAATCAGTGGCAGGAAGCTGGTCCAGTCAGGCGTGGCTTGAGCAGCGTCAGCAGCATATGCAGAAGCAATTAACACGGGTAAACCTTTCTAATAAGAGTGGGTATGTTACTTAAATAGACGCAAAATATTAGCCCAAAATTCTAACACAGTGTGGCATATACGCTTTTATGTCGATTGCTGCAGTTTCAGCCGGTCCTGTCTGAACTGGGTCACAAACGCTGAAAACTGGCCTTGCTCAATGGCATTGCGCATGCCGGCCATCAATTCCTGATAGTAGTGCAAGTTATGTATGGTGTTGAGTCTTGCTCCCAGAATTTCACCTGTACGATGCAAGTGATGAAGATAGGCGCGGCTAAAATTGCGGCAGGTATAGCAGCTGCAGGCCTCATCCAGTGGGCGCGTATCCTTGCGATGGCGCGCATTCTTGAGTTTGATATCGCCATTGCGTGTGAAAAGCCAACCATTACGGGCATTACGCGTCGGCATGACACAGTCGAACATGTCTACGCCATGAGATACTGCTGCTACCAGATCTTCAGGAGTACCAACGCCCATCAGGTAACGGGGTTTGTTCTTTGGCATCTGGGGGGCAGTGTGGGCAAGGATGCGTAGCATATCTTCCTTGGGTTCACCGACCGAGAGGCCGCCAATGGCATAGCCATCGAAATCGATTTCAGTGAGCCCGGCAAGTGACTCATCGCGCAAGTCTTCGTACATGCCGCCCTGGATAATGCCAAACAGGGCATTAGGGTTGCCCTGATGTGCAGCTTTGCTGCGCGCGGCCCAGCGTAGGCTCAGTTGCATGGAGTCACGTGCCTCCACATGCGTGGCTGGATAAGGCGTGCATTCGTCAAAAATCATGACAATATCTGAATTCAAAGCTTTCTGAATACGCATGGATTCTTCGGGTGTAAGGAAGCAGCTGTCGCCATTGATGGGCGAGCGGAAGCGCACTCCTTCCTCAGTGATTTTTCGCAGGTCACCCAGGCTCCACACCTGAAACCCTCCTGAATCCGTCAGTATCGGGCCATCCCAGCCCATGAATTGATGCAAACCGCCGAATTCGCTGATGACTTCAAGCCCGGGTCGTAACCACAGGTGAAAAGTATTGCCTAGCAGAATGTGGGCGCCTGTGTCCCGCACCTCGACCGGGGATAGTGATTTGACGGAGCCATAGGTGCCTACCGGCATGAAGGCTGGTGTCTGCATATCGCCATGTGCGAGGCTTACAGTGCCGCGTCGGGCGGCACCATCTTGCTTGATAAGAGTAAATTCCATGATTCTTAACCAAAATCCAAGCCGCGATACTATCATGGACTGAGGGTGGGGATGGAAATGAACGTGTACTAGATGTGTAGCAGAGCCATGGAGTGTAAACTTCGTGCTTGCTATACTGTGCGCAGTTCTGCGTGCAGATATCCTGTACGCTTTATTTACTGAGGAAATGCTGGAATGGCTGAAGTTCCCACCCGCCCACATCGTCATGGTTCGTTCAAGGAGCCAGGCCTGCGTGAACGCAGTATCTATCTCCTGCCCAATCTGTTTACTACAGCAGCATTGTTTGCCGGGTTTTATGCCATTGTGCAGGCAATGAATGGTCGGTTCGAGCACTCTGCAGTGGCCATTTTCATTGCCATGGTCATGGATGGTCTTGACGGCCGGGTTGCCCGCATGACCAATACACAAAGTGCGTTTGGTGCCGAGTACGACAGCTTGTCGGATATGGTGTCATTCGGGGTGGCGCCGGCGTTAGTCATGTATGTGTGGGCATTGAAACCACTGGGCAAACTGGGCTGGATCGCCGCGTTTATCTACTGTGCCGGGGCGGCGTTGCGCCTGGCACGCTTCAATACCAAACTGGATGACAGTGATAAGCGCTATTTTCAGGGGCTGCCCAGTCCTGCAGCGGCAGCGTTGCTCGCCGGACTGGTATGGGTTTCCTATGAAAACCAGGTGAGTGGCACTGAGGTATTCTTCGACTGGGTCAGGATGCAATGGGTTGCATGGACAATCACCTTATTTGCCGGTCTCTCTATGGTGAGTGACTTGCGCTATTACAGTGGCAAGGATATCAATCTGCGTCGTAGTGTGCCCTTCGTGGTGATCTTATTGGTAGTGCTGGCGTTTGTGCTGATTTCCTATAGTCCGCCGGAAGTCCTGTTTTTTGTATTCCTGCTGTATGGCTTGTCCGGATATGCCCTGTGGATATGGAATAAACGTCATTCCCGTACCGTGCCGGCTTCATCCGAGCAACCGCCGGTTGAGTAATTCAACTTCTGTGCTGCAGGGATTGCAGCACAGAATGTATTCTGCTGCCGATATAGATTTGCGGATTGGAGAAACCATCCGGTTTGCCAGCTTCCTGTTCGCGGGCACGGATGATGGGTACTGCTTGTTGGAATGCATCCTCAAAAGAATAGGTGGTGCGCAAGGCTTCGTCGAAGACGGCGCGGCCAAAGAAGGTCAGTTCTGAGCTGCTGCCACACCCAAAGGATGTATGCGTGGCATCAGCGGCAGTCATAATGAGTGAGTTCTCGTTTTGCAGTGGTTCTATCCAGCTGCCTGCATAGCAGGCGGACACCACGATGATGCGATGCTTGATTCCAGCCTTGTCCAGCCATAAATTAAGGGTCTGTGGCGTGAGGCTGCGCATTTCCAAAGGCCATAACGTAGCGCTCAGTTCTCCATTCTTGGCGCCATGAGAGGTGAGATAGAGTAATAATACATCCTCATCCCTGTTCATGCGGTCAGCCGCGCGGTTGATGGCACGCTCCAGATTCTCCAGGCTGGCCCAGGGCAAACTCTCCAGCGTGGCAGGGTGGTTGACCAGTTCCTGCATGTGACCTGCCGCATCAAAACGTTCTTCAATGACGGCATTGACCATGCTGCTCTCGCGCAGAAAGACGGCATCATCACCGTAAGGTGAGTAACTGATGCTGAACAAGTCAACAACTCCTGGTCTTTCTGCTGTGAGCGCCGCACGTTGCTGGTTGGCAAGTTGTAATTGTATTTCCAGTTTCTCTGGAGTTAGTTGCAGACTGCTTTCTATCGATATATTTTCTTCATCATCAGACTCTGCCTGCCAATACGCTGGGGGTTGGGAGATATGGATAATGACTGGTGTGCTGAGTGCAAATATACCGGCTAACAGGATCAGCCTGCCACGTACTTGTGTTGTACGGGTGAGCAGCAGCCACAATGCCATGGCTGTCCACAGGCTGGCCACAATATATAAACTCCAGTGCCAGATTGAGCCTTCTATATCCATCTGTTGGATGAAGCCGACATAGGCAGCAGTGCTGATGATATCCAGTACGATGGCTTGTGTCGTGGCGACAGCAAATAACGCTATTGCCTGGACTGGTGATGCAGGCTGGCGTGCATGTTCACTAAGGTACCAGCATAACCAGAGCAGCAGTAATACCAGTAACCATCCCCAGAGCAAGGTTTTGGGCATGAACTCAGCACTGCCAAATACGGTGAAGCGTCCCGACAGAATACTGATGGCCGTTGTGATGATCAGCAAACATAGCAATTGCAAGGGGCTGATGCGCAGGCCAGTCAAGGAAACTCTCAGGAAAAATGCGCTTTGTAATCCACGGAGAAAAAAAGTGTGCAAGGGTGTAAAGGTGGAAGACATACGGGATTCATGCAATCGCTGGTTGTTTCTGCCATCCTGCCTGAATTCCGCGATCCCGCCAAGGCTCCAGCTTGCCTTGCGAGAGGAAAAGATTTATATTCAATCCACCTATGCAAACCCTCAGGCACAATCTGAATTTTTCCATTGCGGTGACCAGTCTGGTCACTGCAGGCCTGATGCTGCGCAGTCCGCGCTAGTACTTTTCCTTTCCAAGCTTTTTTCTACTTAGACGCTCCTGCTCTTGAAACTCATAACGTTGATGGAACCTATGCCATGACACAGAATCACCTCATCATTTTTGATACTACCTTGCGCGATGGCGAACAAAGCCCTGGAGCTGCCATGACGAAGGATGAAAAGCTGAGAATTGCACGCCAGCTGGAAAAGCTGGGTGTCAATGTGATTGAGGCAGGGTTCGCGGCAGCAAGTCCGGGTGACTTTGATGCCATTCGCGCGATTGCTGAAGTCATTACCGAATCTACGGTCTGTTCTCTCGCACGTGCCAACGAAAATGACATCCGCCGGGCTGGGGAGGCGATCAGTCCTGCCAGGAAGCGTCGTATTCATACGTTCATTGCCACCAGTCCCATTCATATGCAGAACAAATTGCGCATGACGCCGGAACAGGTGTTGGAGCGTGCCGTGCAGGCAGTCAAATGGGCACTGGAATATACGGATGATGTGGAGTTTTCTGCTGAAGATGCTGTGCGCTCCGACATGGATTTTCTGGTGCAAGTGTTTGATGCCGTCATTGAGGCTGGAGCCACAACCATCAATGTACCGGATACGGTAGGTTATTCTGTGCCGCAGCAATGGGGTGAGCGCATGGCGCAGTTGATTGCGCGCGTGAAGAACTCGGATAAGGTTATCTGGTCCACTCATTGTCATAATGATCTCGGCATGGCCGTTGCCAATTCCTTGTCTGCGGTGTTGGCTGGTGCGCGTCAGGTGGAATGCACCATCAATGGTCTTGGCGAGCGAGCGGGCAATGCCAGCCTGGAAGAAATAGTGATGGCTGTCAGGACGCGTCGTGATGTTTTTCAGCTTGATACCACGATTGATGCAACACAAATCGTGACGACATCGAAGCTGGTATCGACGATTACCGGTTATCCGGTTCAGCCAAATAAGGCGATTGTCGGTGCCAATGCATTTGCTCATGAGTCTGGTATCCACCAGGATGGTGTACTCAAGCACCGCGAGACTTATGAAATCATGCGTGCCGAGGATGTAGGCTGGGGGGCCAATAAGCTGACCCTGGGCAAATTGTCGGGTCGCAATGCGTTCCGTACTCGCCTGGCGGAGCTGGGGATTGCACTGGATGGAGAAGATGCCTTGAATGCTGCTTTTGCCCGCTTCAAGGAGCTTGCCGATAAAAAATCAGAGATCTTTGATGAGGATATCCAGGCCTTGCTCAGTGAGAATGTCGTCAACGAGGAACATTTCAAACTGGCCTACCTGCAAGTGGCCTCACAGACAGGCGAGACGCCGCATGCCGTGGTGACTGTGACCGAAAATGGCAAAGAGTTGCGCGCAGAGGCTGATGGCGGTGGTCCTGTGGATGCGGCGTTCAAGGCCATTGAGAAGATTGTGGGTAGCGGTGCTGAATTGCTGCTCTATTCTGTCAATAACATCACCAGTGGGACTGATGCGCAGGGAGAAGTGACTGTGCGTTTGTCCAGGGGCGGTCGTATTGTGAATGGGCAGGGCGCGGATACCGATATCGTGATTGCGTCAGCGAAAGCATATTTGAATGGGCTGAATAAACTGCATGCCAATACCGAGCGGGCGCATCCCCAGGTTTAACAGGCAAGAATAATTAATTCAACGATCGAAAAAATCATCAAGATAAAGGTAAAGGAATCCTCATGTTGCAAGGTGCAATCCAGGTAACAAGTTTTGATATGGACAGGTTGTTTTCCATGATTGAGCAATTGCGCAAAAACGGTTTTCCCGAGGCAGGCAACCTGGCCCGCCTTGAAGATGAACTGGCGCGTAGCGAGGAAGTGACCTCTGAACAGGTGGGTGCCGACGTGGTGACCATGAACTCACGCGTGTTGCTGCGCGACGAGGCAAATGGTCATGAAATACACTGCACGCTGGTGTTTCCTACTGATGCCGATGCCTCTGCCAATCGTATTTCCGTGGTGGCGCCGTTAGGTACTGCCATCCTGGGTTACAGGGTAGGTGATGTGATTGACTGGGCCATGCCGGGTGGTGTGCGCCAGTACAAGATTCTTAAAGTTGATTATCAGCCTGAGGCTGCTGGTGATTTCCATCTCTGAAATGGTGGATGATGAAGTAAGGCGCCTTGCAGGGCGCCTTTTTTATTGCTGCAAAGCCAGCATTCAGTCTTGAAAGGACAAAGTGTGCATTTCTCGCGCCAGCATATATTGATCGGCCTTGCATTGTTTGCGCTGTACTTCATATGGGGGTCAACTTATCTTGCCATGCGCATTGCCATTGAAAGCTTGCCGCCCTTTATGATGGCAGCGATTCGTTTTATTGTGGCTGGAGGTGTCTTGTATCTCTGGTTGCGCTGGCGAGGAAAACCTGCGCCTACACTCAGGCAATGGGGTGGGGCGTCGCTGGTGGGCCTATTTTTATTGGTGATTGGCAATGGTGGTGTGGCCTATGCCGAGCAGACTGTGTCATCTGGAGTAGCTGCGCTTGCGGTAGCAACCATGCCGTTGTGGGCTGCAGTATTTTCCCGCATTTGGGGATATGCCCCCAGTAGCCGGGAATGGCTTGGTATCCTGCTGGGTACTGTAGGTGTTGTCGTATTGAACCTGGGTGCGGAAATGCGGGCCAGTCCGTTGGGCGCCATGGTATTGCTGTTGGCCTCGGCAAGCTGGGCATTTGGCTCACTGCTGGGTAAGCACCTGCCTATGCCGCAAGGTGTCATGGCAAGTGCTGCACAAATGTTATGTGGTGGCGTGATGTTGCTGGGAGCCAGCTGGATGCATCACGAGGCCATACCGCAAACGATAGAACCAGCAGCTATTTACGCTGTGCTGTACCTGATTGTGTTTGGTTCGTTGATTGCCTACAGTGCGTACTTGTTTTTATACAATGCCGTCCGGCCTGCGCTGGCAACCAGCTATGCATTTGTGAACCCGCTGGTGGCCATGATATTGGGTGCATGGTTGGCGGGAGAGGCACTTGGGCATGCTGAGTTTTATGCGCTTGTATTGATTATGCTGGCAGTGGTACTGGTATTGCCACTGGGCCGCCGCCGATAAGCTATTCAGTGTTTGCTGCCCAGGTAGCGCTTGTCACTGAAGGTGGCAAGCCAGTGTGGGCGGAAGGCGGTCATGAGGGTAATAGCCATGCCAGTCAGCAGAGCCTCGGACCAGGCAATGAGGATGAAATAAGGCAGGTAGTTGCTGAATAGATAGTTGGCGGGATACGCTTGCATGGCGATCAGTATCATTACTGCGCTCAAGCCGCAGAGGCTGATGGTGAGTCCTCCGTTTAGAAAGCCGCAGACAAAAATATAGATAATCAGGTGGTTGGGTAATTTAGCATCCACCAGACGGAACAGGGTGGCGCTGAAGGCGACCGGAATGACGGCCATGATCAGATAGTTGATCCCCAGTGTTTGCCAGTTTGCCATGCCAAAGGCCGTAATGCTGACCAGCACTACAGCCAGTACCACCAGGGCCAATTGCCAGCGGAACATCAAGCACAAGGCAGTGGCTCCGAGCAGGTGGATATTCAAGCCTGGTCGTATGCCGGCCTTGATGCTCCAGAGCACCATCAGGGCAACCATTGAACCAAGGAACACATGTTGCAATGCCGGGGACTTCAAGTGTTGCCAGGGTGCCTTGATGACAGCGTAGGCAAGCAATGCCAGCGCCAGCGCATTGGCACTCCATTGCCAGCCGAGAGGCACCAGGTGTTCAGGTAGATTCATTGCCAGTTAGTATCCGGTGTGGATTCGGGTTTGAGGTCGCACACTTGATGTCCATAGGCTAAACTCTAACAATTTTTCCGTAGATGGAGAAATAATTTGCAGCTCGCATTATTTGATCTTGATAACACGCTTCTTGCAGGGGATAGTGACTTCCAGTGGGGACAGTTCCTTATCGCCAAAGGTTTACTCAATGAAAAGGAGCATTTGGCCAGGAATATCGCTTTTTACGAGGATTACAAAGCGGGAAGGCTGGATATCCATGCTTTCCTGGATTTTCAGTTGAAACCATTAAGCGCGTATAAGCGTAGCGAACTCGATGCTTTGCATCAGGAGTTCATGGTGGAGAAAATCCGTCCGATGATTACCGGGAAAGCACGTGCCTTGGTAGAAAAACATCGGCAGAACGGCGATCTGCTCATGATCATTACGGCAACCAACAGCTTTGTGACCGGTCCGATCGCACATGAGTTCGGGATTGAACACCTGATTGGCACCACCCCGGAAGAAGTGGGCGGAGAATTTACCGGTAAAGTGACGGGTACACCCAGTTTCCAGGCTGGCAAGATTATGAGGCTGAATCAATGGCTGGCTGAACGTAAGCAATCACTTACTGACTTTGAGGTCACCTGGTTTTACAGTGATTCCCACAATGACCTGCCATTGATGAAACTGGTAGATAAGCCTGTGGCGGTAGATCCGGACCCTACTCTCAAGACGTATGCAGAGGAGGCCGGCTGGCCCGTCATCAGTCTGCGCTGATGCGGTTTAACGGTGCAGCAGGACTTCCAGGACGAACTTGCTGCCCGCATAAGCCAGCAGCAGCAATACAAACCCGCTTAATGTCCAGCGTACGGCAGTGCGGCCTCGCCAGCCATAACGGTAGCGGCCGAACAGTAATCCAGCGAAGATCAACCATGACAACATGGTGAATACGTTCTTATGCGTCAGCTGCATGGGGTGATGGAACAACAGCTCCGAAAACATCATCCCGCTGATGAGCGTGAGCGTCAGCAATATGAATCCCAGGGTGATGATGCGGAACAGCAGGATTTCCATGGTCATCAAGGGAGGGAAGTCAGGAAGCCGGAGCCAGCTGGATTTCTGGTGCAGTTTGCGTTCGGCTGCCATCATGAGCAGCGCATGCAGGGCTGCGAAGGTCAGTAAACTGTAAGCCAACATGGCAATGACCATATGGGCAACGAATAAAGGTTGTTCGGCATATGGCACTACATGTGTTTCAGGCTGCCAGGCCTGGAGCAGGACAAAGAATGCGGCGGGTGGCAGGACAAAAGCCTGCAGGCTGTATAAATGGTGCTTGAGGTTGGTGACCCAGTAAATCAGTACGGTGAGCCATAGAATCGTCGAGAGTGCATTGGTGAAACTGAGATTCAGCCCTTGGGAGAACAGTGTGCAATAGAGTGATAACCCGTGCAGAACCAGGCCGATAGCGATCAGGCCAGATTGCCAGCGCTGTGCATGAGGTTGGGATGTTGCACTGGACGTTTTTGTGCTGCGCCAATAGTTTGCGGCCACCAGCAGGTAAATCAGTGCAGTAATAAAAGGCAGAAACACAATCATACGGGATGACTTGGGTTAGAATTCATATATTCACAACACTATAACATGCAGCCGCCCGACGCATGCATTTATGCACGGCAGCATTCATCGGTACCTATCATGTTTGAAAACCTCAGCAGTAGATTACAACAAGTTGTCAAAACCCTGCGCGGTCATGCGCGACTCACGGAAGAAAATATCGCAGATGCCATGCGTGAGGTGCGTATGGCCTTGCTGGAGGCCGACGTGGCCCTGCCAGTGGTCAAGGAGTTTATCAACCAGGTCAAGGAGCGTGCCCAGGGGCGCGAGGTGCTACAGAGCCTGACACCGGGTCAGGCTGTCATCCAGGTGGTGCATGAAGAGCTGACCCGCCTGATGGGCGAGCAGAACACAGGGCTCAACCTGACTACCAACCCTCCTGCCATTGTATTAATGGCAGGTTTGCAAGGGTCCGGTAAAACTACAACTTCAGCCAAACTTGCTCGCTTGCTCAAGGCAGAGAAGAAAAAAGTTCTGCTGGCCAGTGCAGACGTTTATCGGCCTGCTGCGATTGAACAATTGAAAACGCTGGCGAAAAGCCTGGAAGTTGACTGTTTTGACTCCAATGCAACACAGAAGCCTGTGGATATCGCTGCGCAAGCGCTGGATTTTGCCAAGCGACATTTCTATGACGTATTGATTTTTGATACTGCAGGGCGCCTGGGTATTGATGAAGCCATGATGGCTGAAATCAAGCAGTTGCATGATTTACTGGATCCGATTGAAACCCTATTTGTCGTGGATGCCATGCAAGGCCAGGATGCGGTCAATACCGCGCGTGCCTTTGGCGAAACTTTGCCTCTGACAGGCGTGGTGCTGACCAAGCTGGATGGTGATGCGCGTGGGGGGGCAGCCCTCTCTGTGCGGCATGTGACAGGTAAGCCGATCAAGTTCATTGGGGTCAGCGAAAAAGTGGATGGCATTGAACTATTCCATCCTGAACGCATGGCCTCCCGCGTGCTTGGCATGGGAGATGTGCTGTCACTGATTGAGCATGCACAGAAAAATGTTGATCTGGAGGAAGCCAAAAAGCTGGCAGACAAGGTCAAATCGGGCAAGAATTTTGATCTGGATGACTTCAAGTCGCAAATGCTGCAAATGCGCAAAATGGGAGGTATGGGCGCACTGATGGATAAAATGCCGGCTCAGCTCTCCGGCATGGTCGGCCAGGTCAATAATGAGGCTGGAGACAAGGCTCTACGCAGGATTGAGGGCATTATTAATGCGATGACACCATTAGAGCGTCGTAAGCCTGAAATCATCAAGGCGACACGCAAACGCCGTATTGCCGCCGGCTCTGGTGTGCAGGTGCAGGAAGTGAACCGCTTGCTCAACCAGTTCGAGGAAGTGCAGAAAATGATGAAAATGTTCTCCAAGGGCGGCATTGGCAAAATTATGCGCAGCATGCAAGGGCGCTTCCCCGGTATGAGGTAAAACTGGCGACAGCAATAAATTTTCAATCCGGCATTGACGTCAGCAGTACTTTTCTTCATAATTGCGCGCTTTCCGGGATGACTAGTACATCTCAGGGCTGTTAGCTCAGTTGGTAGAGCAGCGGACTTTTAATCCGTTTGTCACAGGTTCGAACCCCGTACAGCCCACCAGGAATATTAAAAGGGTTAGCTGCAAAGCTAACCCTTTTTCATTTCATATAGTCCAACCTTGAACATGTGCAGTGATATCCGCGTAAATATGCGGGGCTATGTGCGTAGCGATTGGTTTGATTGCCTATTATTACTAGTCTGTCATATTTTTCATCATTGTACGGTGCGTGTTGGTCACTGTACGCACCAAGTAACACGCATCACGGCTGTAACTGTGCAGTTTCCCCGCGGGCACCAGGTGATTGGCAGGCTGGAAAGCATGACGCTGCCAGAAGTCGGTAGATTGGTTGACGGCAACCAGTGATAAGGTGGTCAGGTTTTCAGCCAGTGCTTGTGAACATAGCTGTGCAATGATCTGGCTTGCAGCTCCTGAGCCCCGTGCGGCAGGGAGCAAGGCAATGTCATGCAGGTAGTAGCTATCCGCTTTGTCAGGCAATGTGTGCAGTTTGGTGTTGAGTGCAGGTGGATGACCTAGTAACCAAGGATGGCTGAGCAGGTAGCCATACAGGTGGGTTCCGTGTTGCCTGACCCAGCAGCCTTGTGAGTAGAGCTGCTGGCGTTCGATGAACACATCCGCATGTTCAGGGTAGTCTGGGTGTACTTGGGCGGCGATCCGGAGTACATCCGGCAGGTCGCCTGGCTGCATCAGGCGCCAGGATGCAGCGGATGGTGACATGGCAGGCAGTGGCTTATTCAGCTTCTGCTTGGTGTTTGCGGCGTTGGCGTACACTTTCGGCCAGCGTGTCTAGCAGGGTGATGGAGTCGTCCCAGCCCAGGCAGGCATCGGTAATGGATTTTCCATATTCAAGCGAGCATCCTGGAATAAGGTCCTGCCTGCCTTCGTTCAGGTGTGATTCAATCATGACACCGACAATGCGGTCATCACCGCTGGCAATCTGCGCGGATACATCCGCAATGACATCAATCTGGCGCTTGAACTGTTTCAGGCTGTTGGCATGGGAGCAATCGATCATGACTTTGGGAGCCAGACTGGCGTTGGCCAGCTCGCGTGCAGCTGATTCGACGCTGGCTGCATCGTAGTTTGGCACTTTACCGCCACGCAGGATGACATGGCAGTCTTCGTTGCCGCTGGTGGAGATGATGGCAGAGCGCCCTTCCTTGGTGACCGACAGGAAGTGATGCGGACTGGCAGCAGCCTTGATGGCGTCCACGGCAATGCGGACGTTGCCATCAGTGCCATTCTTGAATCCAACCGGACAGGACAGGCCTGATGCCAGTTCACGGTGGATCTGGGATTCCGTGGTCCGGGCGCCAATGGCACCCCAGCTGACCAGGTCGGCTGTATATTGTGGTGTGATGACATCCAGAAATTCAGTGCCAGCCGGCATGCCGAGTGAGTTGACGTCTAGCAGGAAGCGGCGGGCCAGTTCCAGACCTTCGTTGATGCGATAACTGCCATCCAGGTCAGGGTCGTTGATCAGCCCTTTCCAGCCGACGGTCGTGCGTGGCTTTTCGAAATATACTCGCATGACGAGCAGGAGGTCGTGTTCAAAGCGGGGGCGCAAGGCCACGAGGCGGCGCGCATATTCCACTCCGGCATCGTAGTCATGAATGGAACAGGGGCCGATGATGACCAGAAGCCTGTCATCCGCACTGTGCAGGATTTTATGGATGGTGCTGCGAGTTGCCACGATATTGTCAGTGGCAGAGCTGCTGGCTGGCAGCGCTTCAAGTAACTCAGACGGTAATCTCAGCTCCTTGATTTCCTTGATGCGTACGTCATCAGTCGCAATTTTCTGGTATGGACTCATTCTTTTCTCATCGTTGCCCGGAGGGTAACCAGGCATGGCACGGCACTGATATGGTAAAAAAGTTGATTATTATAACTTTATGCGGGTATTCATGCCCGGGTTTGTGCCCGGCACTCACGCAATCCTGCTCGCCAGACTCAGTCTGGATGAGGAGTTTGGGGCTGTGAGGTGCAGATAAAGGTATGAAAGCCGGGTTTTGCACCATCTATATGGTCGAAATAGCCATCTGCCGTAGACTGGACGCTGTGTGGTGGACAGGTGAACATACTTGGGGCAGATTCAGCCAGCGGCACATAGCCTGCGATGCGACCATTGGCATCATGGCTGGCAATCAGCTTGTAAAAAATGCGTCGATTGCCTTCCTCTGCAATCTCGGATGCAGTCCAGCACATTTCCCCGAAGAAATAAGCGTCTATCTTGTCGTCTTTATAATCTGCAAATGCCACTCCACCAATGATTGGGCTGTCAGCCTCAGGGGTGAAATTGCCATAGTCCTTGCATATTGCAAATGCTGCAGCGTTTTGTAGCAATAGCGCAATGGCAGTCAGGGTGTGTAGCTTGTACATGCAGGTTTTCCTTAGTCGCTTGATGAGTTATTTTCGCATATTCATTCCAGTGTATGGGGATCCGTATGGCAAGTGAAATTCCTGTATGAGAAATTGTTCCTGATTTTCTCTGGTTTGCGCCTAAGCGGAATTGGATACTAAAATAGTAAGAGTGTTTGTGAGTATTTTTTCATTCGTGCTATCTGTTGTCGGGGTAGGCGAGTCAATTCGGGAAGACAGGTAGGCGACCTGCCAACCGCAAAATGGTTTGGCCAAGTTGTATCGAGTGACCGGGGATAATTGTGCCTGGTAGATGGCTGACATCGATGAGTCTTTGATTAAGATAGTTAACGAATAACAAGCTGTTTATTTTCTGAACAAACGGCTGGAGAGGATGAGTGTTGAGTCGCATAGTGGGAATCAAATGGGTAGTTGTGAGTGCATGGATGGTAAGTCTCGGATTATTGTCATTGTCTGCGGAGGCCGATGAAGTACGTCTCAAGAATGGTGACGTGATTACCGGAAAAGTGCTCAGAAAACTAGACGAAAAAGTGGTATTCAAGACTTCCTATGCCGGGGATATCCAGATTACCTGGTCCGAAATTGAAACAATCAAGACAGATGAGCCACTGGCCGTGACATTGACGGACCGTACCAATATCAAGACACCCATTGAAAGTAATGAGGCAGGCAAGGCAACCATTCAGTTGGCGCAACAAGAGCAGCAAGAAAATAGCGAAGCTCAGACCAAAGAAATTCCCTTGTCTGACCTGATGTATATCAATGCAACACCGGAGTTGTCCGGTGTTGGTGTCAACTGGAGCGGGCGTATCAACCTGGGTGGATCCATTACCCAAGGGAATACAGATACGACAACACTGAGGCTGGATGGTGAGTCGATAGCACGTACCTTGAATCATCGTTTGACTGTGGCAGCGGTAGTGAACCGTGCTACTAGCGATGGATATAACACTCAGTTCAATAACCGCTCTTCAATCAAACTGGACCGTTTTATCAGCAAGAAGTGGTATGTCTACGCCAACAATACGTTGGAAAATGACAAGTTCCGCGATATCAAGCTCCGTACCATGACCGGTGTGGGTAGCGGTTACCAGGTATATGAGCGACCAGACCTCAATCTGTTCATCGAAGGTGGTTTGAATTATGTGACCGTCAATTATTATGATGCCGAGAATGAAAGTTATCCTGGCGCACGCTGGGCGGTGAAATATGATCAGCGTATCTTGGGTGGTAATACCCAGTTCTTCCACGAACATGAAGTGTTGCTGGGACTGGATAGCGCCAGTAATGCGCTGGCCTTTACCAAAACTGGCCTGAGGTTCCCGATTATCGAGAATTTCAATGCTTCCATTCAGTACAATCTGGATTGGGCTGGTCAGCCGGCAGAAGGCCGCAAGAGCGTGGATAGTGCTTTGATCTTTGGCTTGGGATATAGCTGGCAATAATTGACACCGGCAGGTTCAAGGGTGTTTTGATAGGGAGGTTTGCAGGACTCTGCTAGTATTAGCCTGGGAATCATGCAGGAAATGCGATGCATGTCCTCAAACTCATAGCGCAGGCACACCATTACACTCAGGGGCGCAACATGGATATTCTCCCACGGTGTTTTGGACGCAATTGTCTGTTGAAAAGGGAGATCTGCTGCAGAAAACTCCCGTATTAATTGACATGAATAAGGCAGCACTCAATGAGCATTTTAAGAAAATCAAGAAAGCTTCTTTTTATACTACTGGCGATTCTGTTGGGAGCCATCCTGTTTTTTGTTGGCGCCTATCAGTATCACATGCAATGGTGGCCGTTCGGCCAGGGCTATTTCGCGGAAGTGGATGTCGATGAAATCGTGCCAGATGCCCGCCAGGTAAAACTGAGCTCGATTTTTGGCAATGAAGATCTGCAAGTGCGTGAATTGCCATTCAGCGATCAATATCCTACCGGGCCTTTCGAAATGCTGGGTAACAAGCGTTTCCTGTTCATTACCAAGTGTGGAGAAGTGTATTTCACGCAGATCAATGCATCCGGTGATATTGAAATCACCAAGCATGCCGATACGATCAGCAAACCCGAGACTTCCCCGCGCGAGGAGAGTAAGGGTGATGAGTATGACGGCCTGGTCTACTGTAGGGAACTTGCTGGCGTAAAGGATTCCCTGCTGGTCGGGAACACACTGTATCTTGCTTATACTACCTGGGATCACGAGGCAAATGGTGCCAGGCTTGCTGTGTCTGCATTCGAGCTGGACCAGGAAAACTCCGAGTTGACTTTCCGTCGTGATATTTTCCTCACTTATCCTGCTGTAAAGGAGCCTTTCCTTGGACACCAGGTGGGAGGGAAGCTGGTGCTGGGGGCTGATGACCATACCATGTTCCTCAGTGTAGGCGATTTTTCCAAACCGGATGGAGTACAGAATCCGGATACCGCCTTAGGTAAAATGATCAAGATCAACCTCAGGGATTTCAGTGCTGAAATTTATGCCACCGGTTTGCGCTCTCCTTCTGGTGGTTTGTATTTTGACCGTGAAAGTAATGAGCTGTGGGAAACAGAGCATGGTCCCAAGGGTGGGGATGAAATCAACCTCATCAAACAGGGCAAGAACTATGGCTGGCCTGTGGTGAGTTATGGCACATTGTATGAGCGCGAAGGCATGGGTAACTATTACGGCAACAATTACAACTCGCATGAGAATTTCGAGAAGCCAGCATTTGCGTTCCTGCCATCGGTAGGGGTGGGTGCAATTGCCAAGTATCCCCGGACAGGAAAGAATGAATATTGGGAAGATGGTTTCTTTGTGGCGGGAATGGCAGACAACAGCCTGCTGTACATGCGCAAGGAAGGCGAGCGGCTCGTGTATGCTGAACCTGTATTGCGCGAATACCGTATCCGCGTACTCAAGATTGACAAAAATGGCCGGTTTTTCATGAAAACCGACAATGATCAATTCCTCTGGATGGAGTAGTCAGTAAACAAGCCGGGCATGCCCGGCTTGTTTTTTTCCAACCTCAATGTGATGGTGATACCGGCACACGCAGCAAATGGTGTTGCAGCGCATAAAAAATAAAATCTGCATTACTTCGTGAGTTCAGCTTTTTCAAGACCCGATTGCGAAATACACTGACCGCACTCGGGCTGACGTCAAGTTCACGTGCGACCATGACAATGGGTTTGCACTGGATCAGTTTCAGAAATACCTGGAGCTCACGCCTGGAAAGTTGATCGTGCGGCAGCGGCGTGCCGTGCAGCAAGTGTCCAGGTTCCAGCCTGCCAGGTAGATAATGCCTGCCGGCACAGATGTCGGTAACAGCTTGCATAAAGTCTTCTGCTGTTGCGTCTTTCTCCAGATATCCCTTACAACCGCCTCGGATGAAATTGCGCAGCAGGTGTCTGTCTTCTCCATTGCTTAAGATCAGCAGCGGAATCCGCGCTGTAATATCCTGCAGGTGAGCGAGCAATTCCAGTGCATCAGATCTGTAGGGAGCAAGGCTGATAACCACCAGGTCATGGTGTCTGGCAAGTAGATGTTTCTGTGTGCAGGCGTCCAGACCTGGATAAATATTCTGGATCTGCAAGTCGTTATGTCTGGATAGCAGATGTAAAAGTGAGTAATTGATCAGACGGTTTTCGCTGATCAACGCGATCCTTTTCATGGCGTATCAATGATCTATGGTATAGCCGATCAGCATGATGCTGTTTTGTATTCCCTGCTATAGGACAATGTAGTACGAGTATGTCAGAAAAATCCGGGGGACTACTCTTGTAGGATGGCGCTGACAATAATTGAGGTGCTTTGCCTATGACAGCAGGCGCCTGCTTTCCATACGCTACAACTCACGCCAGTTCAAGGCTGAATACAACATCATGATTAATGAGGAGGCAAAGATGGCAACGTTGCATAGCGAGGCATCAACACGGGAAGAGTGGATTATATTGCCCATTTCATGGCGTGCGATTCTGGCCGGGCTGGCTGTGGCCATTGCCATACAGTTAGTGCTGAGCCTGCTGGGGACAGGTATAGGTTTCAGCTTTGTTGAGCCCGTTAATACAGGGGAGACGCCATCAGCTCAGGCTTTTGGCATTGGGGCTTCTTTATGGTGGATTGTGTCCTGGATATTGTCACTGACGGCTGGCACCATTGTTGCGGTGTTATCGGCAGGTGAGATTACACGTTGCCGAGGTGCGTTAATGGGTATCGTAATCTGGGCGTTGGCGACTATCGCTGGGGCTTGCGTCTTTACCAATCTTGCTGGTGGCGCGTTCAAGACCACGGCCGGAGCTATCGGTCTTGCAGGCAACGGAGCGATTGCCGGTGGAGCGTTGCTCGCCACTAATACCGGACCTGAGATGGGGAGGGATATGAAACGGGAAGTGGAAGCGTTTTTCCGCAATGCCAGGGAAAGTATTGACCAGCAAGTGACTGATGAACACCAGGGTAGAAGTAAGCGTGGTGCCTACTGGCATGCATTAACACGTTACTTAAGCAGTGGTGATGCTGAAAGCAGGACAATAGACCGGGATCGTGTAGTCAGCACCCTGGCTGATGCAGCCGGTGTTTCCAGGGAGCAGGCTGATGCGGAGGTCACCAAACTGGAAGACGCCTATGTTGCCAGCAAGGAAAAGGCCAAGGCTGCTGCGGACAAGGTTGCCGAAATGACAGCCAGGTTTGCCCTATGGGCGACATTGGGCTTCCTGGTGAGTCTCGTCGCCGCGGTTTTCGCCGGTGTGTTAACGGCGCGTGGTGTGGTGCACGTTTCAACTAAGAACACATATTGACAATATAAAGGAGAGAAAATGCCTTATATCATCGCATGGTTGCTGGGAGTGCCTGTCATTGTTCTGGTGCTGATCTGGCTGGTTTTCTAATATTGCTGATAAGGACCAAGGTCTCCGAATATGGAGACCTTGCTGAATGTGTCAGCACCATCCGACGCAAAGTGGTAATTCTGTCCTATGAGAGGTCATGATGTGATTGACTATCATGGTGATATATCTGCTTGATCGGGCATGGCCCGGTCAGCAGACAAACAATAAATATCTGGTATGACTTTGGGAGAAGGAAATGAAATCAACATTCCGTGTGCTCATCCTGTCATTGATAGTATTTGTCATTCATGCTGCTGGTAGCCAGGTAATGGCTGCTGAAATGTGCCGCAGTCAGCATGCTACATCTGTGCAAATGTTGCAGCAGGATATGTTGAGTGTCCGGAACCAGGATGTGCCGCGCAGATACAAGGATATTGAAGGCCGGCGTCTAGCCAGGAGCGATAGTGTGGCTGGGTATCAAGCGCCTGCGTTGGTCGATAAAGGCATTTGCCGTTATACGCTTAGCGTGTTTAACAAAAACACCGTCAGAATGTAGTGAGTGCCCGGGATTACAGCCCAGATCACGTTGTGAAATGAATATGTTGGTAACAAGAAGAAAGAGGTGTTCGTATGTCCAGATCGAAACTGTTTGTTATGGTTCTGGTATTGATCTTGGTTTGGGTGGCATTTACTCAGATCCGGATGCTGGATGGTAAAGGGATTGATGCAGCCAAGGCCGCTGCTCTACAGCAGATTGAGAATCCTGAGACTGCCAAGTTCGAAAATCTGCAGGAGGTCCAGCATGGCAAGATGAGTGTGGTATGCGGTCAGTACCTGGTCAAGGATGCCGATGGCAACTATGGGTATCCACGGGATTTTGTAGTCGAGATATATCAGGACGAGGAGCCGAGGTTCAGCGAGGCGGGCAATGATGTAGCGCAATACTGCCACGTATCAGGAGACGCATCATAAGAATGGTGTATGTTAAAAAAGCCTGGCGGGTGACCAGGCTTTTTTAATGTCATCTGTTACTTATTATTGTTGGAGGGGGGCGATCAGCGGCCAGCGATCCTCCATCCAGGCGTATTCTTCAGGAGGCTCTGTCGTGATCACATATACCCGGCGTTCGTCATGGTGTGTGGCAATGATGCCCTTGATGACATGGCCCGCAGGAATATCAATCCAGTGCGCATTGCGCTCAGGGTCACGGCTAAGGAATTCATCAACAATCAAGTCAACTGGCTCAGGCTTGAGCTTGTCCCATTTGCCTTGTTCCAGGGAGGCTTGTCGCGCCCAACCGCCGATGAAAAAACCGCCTTCCTTTTCTTCCAGGTTGTTTCCCCAGCGGATCCACTTGGTTTTGCCATTGGCATGTTGGATGGGCAGGGCTGCCTGGGGATGGGGAAATACGATATGTTTTTCAGTACCGGTGTGGTCTGTGACTTTTACGCCTCTACACATGATGACATCCTTGAATATGGTGAACTGCATTCTAGGCAAATCATATGAAGAATTGATTACAGAGCGTCAGCCTGATTCTTCCTATCTTGATGTAGGAATTTTCCTACCTATGGTTAACTGGTTTCTTCCACGCGGAGTAGACAGTCTTGCGGTTAATGGTTGGTCTCATGCTGCTTTTATGACCAGATATCTAGGATGGCTGATGCAGAGCGATATATGGCGGAGATTCATATGGCATGGTAATGAGTGATTGCTTTAGCGCTGCGGCATCCTCGACAGGTGTCCTGCCAAATAGGCGCTTGAATTCCCGGCTGAATTGCGAGGCACTTTCATATCCAACCCTGGATGAAGCCTGGGTAGCAGTCATACCATCTTGCAACATCAGGCGGGCTTTGTGCAGGCGTGTTGTCTTGAGATACTGCATGGGGGATGTGGCCGTGACCGCCTTGAAACTGGCATGGAATGCCGCAATGCTCATCCCGGTTTCTGCTGCCAGCTGTGGCACACTCAGGGTCTGGGAATATTCACTGTGGATCCGGCGTAATGCTTTCCCTATTTTCCGGAAGTGGTTCTGTTGGGTCAGCAAGGCGCGGATGGACTTTCCTTGGTCGCTGGTCAAGACCCGATAATGAATTTCCCGGATGATGGCATTGCCAAGAATGGCGGTATCGGTGGCAGAGTCCAGGCTTTGCAGCAAACGCAATACGGCGTTGGACAGTTTGCAATCCAGCGGGGTGGAAACGATGCCATGCGAGTGCGTGCTGGGATTGTGTCCCGTATCTTGATCCAGCACCATGATCAGCTCTGAGAGTATGGAGATGTTGATGCGGATCGAGATGGCAAGCAGGGGCTCTTCCTCAGAAGCAATGGTTTCGCTCTCGAAAGGCAAGGGGATGGACAGTACGAGAAAGTGTTGAGGATTGTAATGGAATACCTGTTGGCCAAGATAGCCGATCTTCTGGCCTGAGCAGACGACGACGATACTCGGCTCATACAGTACCGGGTTGCGAGGAAGATAACGGTTCCAGCGCATGAGCTTGACGTCATCAAGCATAGTAGGTGTGAAACCTTCCGCAGGCGTCAATTTCCTGAGTAGCGCCATCATGTTGTGACGATCGTGTGCCTGCCAGCAATCTTGATTAATCATGTGTTTATTTATAATTAGGCTTTGAAATATGCTTTATTTTAGCAAAATAAGAGAGATTTAAATATAAATAGGCAATAGATGGCGAGCTTTGTGCATTTATTCCGGCATTAAGGTTCAATACACTGGCAATATTATGAAAACGTTGATGAAAAGGAGATCACGATGAAAATTCAATTGCGCGCCATGGGGGTGCTGCTTGGTTCGGTTCTGGGCGGTGCTGCCATGAGCAGCTATGCAGATATAGCCGATGTACAGGCCAATCTCGATAAGCTGAAGGTGCCAGCGGGCTTCAATGTCGAGGTGTATGCGGAGGTGCCAGGCGCACGCCAGATGGCATTGGGTACCAATGGCACTGTATATGTCGGTACGCGTGGCAACAAAGTGTACGCTGTTGTGGATAAGAATAAGGATTTCAAGGCAGACCAGGTGGTCACGATCCTGGATGACCTCTCGGTCGGCAATGGCGTTGCAATGATCGATGGCAATTTATATGTGGCTGAGCAGAATCGCATTGCGCGTTATGCAGCCCCTGATTTTGATCTGTCCTTGCCATTCAAGGATATGCGCGAGGTCATTTACGATAAGCTGCCCAACAAGTCCCACCATGGCTGGCGCTATATTGCCTACGGTCCTGACAAGAAGCTGTATGTCACCGTTGGTGCGCCTTGCAATATCTGTGATCCACAGGGAGTGGAGGCCAGTATCCTGCGCATGGACCCGGATGGGAAAAATGTCGAAGTGTTTGCCAAGGGTGTCAGGAACTCAGTTGGCATGGATTTCCAGCCCGGGACAGGGGTGTTGCATTTTACCGATAACGGCATGGACATGATGGGGGATGATATCCCGCATGATGAGATGAACGCAGCTCCCAAGGCTGGTCAGCATTTTGGTTTTCCTTATTTTGGCGGGCGTGATGCGCGGCCGGTAGACTGGCAGAACAAGCAACCTCCACAGAGTGTGACGCCGCCTGTAGTCGAATTCCAGGCTCATAGCGCCAATCTTGGTTTCAAGTTTTATACCGGCAAGCAATTTCCCGCTGAATATCAGGGTAATGCCTTTGTGGCCCAGCATGGTTCATGGAACCGCAGCCAACCGGTGGGCTATCAGCTCATGCGTGTGGTGTTTGATGAAAACCACAAACCCAAGGCGACAGAAGTGTTCATTGATGGCTGGCTGAATGACGGTGCTGCCTGGGGACGGCCTACCGATGTGCTGCAGTTGAATGACGGCTCCTTGCTGGTATCCGATGATTACAGTGGCGTGATCTACCGTGTCAGTTACGGCCAGAAAACTACTGCGCCTGCCGCTAAGGGGGCAGGTAAAGTAACTGGGCTGGCGATGCCTGAATCTGTAGTGGCGCATCCTGATGGTCGCCTCTTTGTCTCGGAAATCGGCGAGTTCGGCAAGAACGGTGACGGCAAGATTACCATTATCAACACAGATGGCAGCCGCCAGACACTGGCAGATGGGTTGAATGACCCCAAGGGAATGGATCTGTTCAATAACCAGTTGTATGTGGCAGATGTGGATCAAGTCGTGAAAATCGGCCTGGATGGCAGCAAGACAGTCATCGCCAAGCCTTCTGATTTTCCATCCATCCCCGTGTTCCTGAATGACATCGAAATTGATGGCTTGGGCAATGTCTATGTATCCGATAGCGGAGATGATAATGGCAAACATGCGGCTATCTACCAGATTTCCCCTGCAGGCAAGATACGCCAGTTGGTCAATGAGAAATCTGGCATTAAGCGCCCGAATGGGTTGCTGCTGGATGGCGTCAATCAATTACTGGTAGCCGATTTCGGCAGTGGCAAGCTGTTCCAGGTCAATTATGCAGGTAAGACCGCGGCAGTTACCTTGCTCAATCAGGGCTTTGGTGGTGCAGACGGCTTGGTGCGCGATACTGATGGCGTGTTATACATCAGTGACTGGGCTGGTGGGAAAGTCTGGCAGCTGACAGATCCTCGTGCCACGCCACAACTGATTAGCGAGGGGCATCAGTCCTCTGCCGATATCAGTGTGACAGTGGATGGCCGTTTTATCCTGATGCCTGATATGAAAGCAGGTGAGCTGGTTTATCTGCCGGTGAAATAAGCGGAAGCAGTCTTGAAAGCCGGGTTATCCCGGCTTTTTTATTGGGTGGATATTCAGGTATTGACCAAGGGAGCCCTGAATGGATCAGGAAGATGGGCGTCCAGCTTCTTTGCCAGAGAAAAAGAATGCTTTTGCTGACTGGCAGCATGGATCTGCCGAGCAATAACACCCAGCACTTCCTCTACTGTCAGAACGCTGAGCCTGGTTTCAATTTCCTCCTTCAACGCCTGCAATACCTCAATACTATGCTGGAGATCATGGATGGACTGTTCGATGTTGTGACCCATTGCGTGCTCCTGACAAGTATCTAGTGTTGATTGTGAGAATTATAAGCGTGAATGCCCTATATGCTCTGTAGGAAGTGTGGAAATTTTTGTAGGAAATTTCCTATATGGTGATGGAATAGGATACAGCTGAAGCTGGGCAGCATGCTGTTTCTGGAAGTGGGCGGTGTATCGTTCTGCATAGGGCGCAGAAATGAAAAACGGCTTCCTGTTGGAAGCCGTTTAAAATGGTGCGCCCGAAGAGATTCGAACTCCTGACCCCTTGGTTCGTAGGGGCGAATATAAATTTTTAGTTATTATTTATCATTAACTTACAACGCCTGCATGTTTTATTTTTAGCTGTATTTAACCGTATTATTAATGATTTACGGCATGTTTTGTGACGGTTTCCCTACAGTAGAGTTCGAGAAACAGTATTTCAAAAGTACTCGAAAATGACTAGTACTGACAAGCGATTCAGATGTGGAGGACGCAAGAAGAAGACCCCCTCTGAGATAAACTCCTGTGACAAGGGGTGCGCCAATAACACTATGAACTAAAATGATAAAGTGTTATCATATTGCATGAAATATTAATGAGAAATCATTCATGAAAGCGCGTGCATCATCACAATCCAAGGCGACATTACTGGCCCAACATGTCCGGGCTGGCAAGGTGTATCGCCGCGAAGACCTCGCACCATACTCCACAAGTGTGGATCGTGAGTTGCGCCAGCTCGTCGACCAAGGCGCCCTGCACAAGCTTGCACAGGGCTTGTACTACAAACCCAAAAAAAATGTTTTTGGCGAAGTCCCACCCGATGAGAATGAGCTACTGGCGGCTTTCCTGAAGGACAAGAACTTCCTGAGCTTTAACCCCAGCGTATACAACTCATTGCGTCTTGGGACCACTCAGCTCTATAACAAAACCGTGGTCTACAACCACAAGCGCCATGGAGAGTTCGTCCTGGAGCGCCGGCGTTATGAGTTTCGAATGAAACCCAGATTTCCGCGCCCTCATCAGGTCACACCGGAGTATCTGCTGGTCGATATGCTTAACAATCTGGATGATCTTGCTGAGGATAGGGGGAGCATCCTAGCAGCAGCCCAGCGTAAGCTTGCCTCTTTTGATCGACAGAAACTCCAGAAATCACTGGAGCAATATGGTTCAGCCGCCACCAAGCGTTTGATGAAGCGCTGGCAGACTGCCGAACAACAAGGCTCAGCCGCATGAATAGGGCTGCCAGTTTCCTGCATGACCGGCAGGACTTTCCTGACCTATTGCGTATTCTGGGGGAGCGCCACCAGATCGATCCGAGCCTGATTGAAAAGGACTACTGGATCATGCACTGCCTTTGGGGGCTACAACAGGAGGATTGGCAGTTCGAGCTTAAAGGAGGCACCTCGCTATCCAAGGGTTTCCGGCTCATCGATCGGTTCTCCGAAGATATCGACATCCATATCCTTCCCCCGGAAGACCAGCATGTCATGTCCGGCAAAAACCACGACAAGCCCACCCACATCGAATCCCGCAGGCAGTTCTTTGAATGGCTTGCCTCCAAGATACAGATACCTGGTCTGATTTCAATTGAGCGGGATCAGGAATTCGATGATGAAAAATTCCGCAGCGCAGGTATTCGACTGAACTATCAATCGCATATGGAGCATATTCCAGGCATCAAGGCAGGTGTGCTGCTGGAGGTCGGGTTTGATGACACAGCCCCCAATATGCCATGCACCATTTCCTCCTGGGCCATGGATGCTGCGCAGTCAAGCCATGTGGATGTTATTGATAATCGTGCCATTGACGTCCCCTGTTATAGTCCGGCCTATACCTTTGTAGAGAAACTGCAAACTGTTTCTACCAAGTTCCGTCAGCAACAGCAAAGTGCAGCGTTTCCAAAGAATTTTCTCCGGCACTATTACGACCTGTATTGCCTGCTAGATAGCCCAGAGGTGCTTGCGTTTATTGGCACAGAGGAATACTACGACAGGAAAGCAGTCCGCTTCAGGGCCGGTGACAACCTGGACATCGCCAGCAATGAGGCATTTGTGCTGAACAACCCCCAAGTACGCGAACTGTACGAAGGTAAGTATCAGGAAACCGCCGCGCTCTACTACGCTGGGCAGGTTCCGTTTGATGAAATCCTTGCCCGCATCCAGAAACACATTACTCGTTTATGACAGCATACAGCCTCGGGCCTTTGCCATGGATGTAGAGAAGACCGGATGAAAAATTCGTAGTTTGACTACGAAAATAAACAACTTCTTAAAGCCAATGCTCTATAAGGAAGCTCTCAGTGCCATTGCCATAACGCTCACTGAATCGCCCCTACTATTCTAGACAGTCTCCAGCCCCTCGAAATAACGCTTTTCATACTCTACTGGCGATAGGCCATTATTGAAACTGTGTCGACGCCTAGGGTTATAAAACATCTCGATGTAATCAAATACATCTTGGCGGGCGGCTTCTCGATGCTCATAAATCTTCCGACGTATCCTTTCCCGCTTCAGCAATTGAAAGAAGCTTTCTGCGACTGCATTGTCGTGGCAATTTCCTCGTCTGCTCATGCTAGGTTTGAGACGGTGCGCTTTTAAAAATGCCTGCCAATCATAGCTGCTGAACTGACTACCTTGATCTGAGTGGACTAGCACCT
>NZ_FZOA01000005.1 GCF_900187985.1 Methylobacillus rhizosphaerae | reverse complement strand
CCATTGTTGGGTCGTTGATCAGCAAACGCTGATTGAGCTTGGTCGTTAGTTTGATGAGTCCCGGTACAATCCTTTGTGCCGGGATTTTTTTATGACTGTCTGATTTCCATTAAATCTTCTCTGCTCTGATCTGCCCTATAGTGATGCGGTAGGCGTTAGTCGATTTTCTCTGTCACTCTGGTGAGCACATAATAAATAGGTATTTCATGTGTTTGTAATGGTGATATTGCGTGAGGCGTTCCCTGAGATGACGCTGACACTGTTGAAATAAGCAGTATGGAGTACTTAATTGTTTTTCAATGGGTTATTTCGAAATAAGCTCTGCTGGCAGGCAGCAGGGTATGAGAATGTTTAGCGTGATCTTGATGAGCGAGGGTCGTAGATGTCGCGCAAGCCTTCACCGAAGAGGTTGTAGCCTAATACTGTGATCAGGATGGCAAGGCCGGGGAACAGGGATAACCACCAGGCGAACTGGATATACTCTTTGCCGTCAGTCAGAATATTTCCCCAAGAGGCTTGTGGCGCTTGCACACCTAAGCCTAGAAAACTCAGGCCGGATTCAATCAGGACTGCACTGGCGACCCCAAGAATGGAGCTGACAATGACGGGTGTCAGGCTATTGGGTAAAAGGTGCCTGAAAATTAGTCGATTATCGCTGGCTCCCAATGTTTCAGCAGCCATGACAAATTCCCGATTGCGCAAGCTCAGAAATTCGGCCCGCACAAGGCGGGTAACTCCCATCCATGATGTCAGGCCTATCACGATCATGATGTTCCAGATTGAGGGAGTGAGAAAGGCAATGACGGCCAGAATCAGGAAGAAAGTAGGAATGGATAGCATGACGTCAACGGCACGCATGATGATGGTATCCACCCAGCCACGATAATAGCCAGCAATTGCACCAAGGACGATACCTATGGCAGTTGCAATGCCTACAGCTACTAGCCCGACCAGCAGAGATATCTGGGCGCCGAACAGCATGCGCGAGAGTACATCGCGACCCAGGGCATCCGTACCCATCCAGTGTTCAGGGGAGGGGGCCAATAGGATGGCTTTGACGTCGATGGCATCCGGGTCATAGGGCGCAATGAATGCTGCAAATAATGCCAGGATGAATATGCTTGTGATAATAATAAAACCGGATAAGGCCAATGGGTTGGATAGAATACGTTTCATTGCATCGCTCCACGACGTACGCGAGGATCTGCCCATGCATATGCCAAGTCGGCCAGTAAATTACCAAGTAGCGTCAATGCGGATCCAATGGTGAGAATACCCATGATGACCGGGAAATCGCGCATGAGCACAGCATCATAAAAGGTTTTTCCCATCCCAGGAATGGCAAAAATGGACTCAGAAATGACAGAGCCTCCTATCAATCCCGGAATGGATAGTCCAAGAATGGTGATCAGGGGGAGCAGGGCATTGCGCAGGGCATGACCGTACACCACCGTGTTTTCAGGCAGGCCTTTTGCACGCGCAGTGGTGATGTAATCCTGGTGCAATACATCGAGCATGCCATTGCGGACAAAGAGAGAAATGCCAGCCAGGCCACCCAGCGCAGAAATAAAGACTGGCAAAGCCAGGTGTTTCAATGTATCCCAGCTATAAAGAAACCAGTTCATGTGTTCCGCGCCCTGGCTATGCAAGCCGGAAATCGGCAGCCAATCATGAAGAACCCCGGTCCAGTACATCAGCAACAGTGCCAGCCAGAAGCCAGGAACGGCAAAACCGATAAAGACAAACAAGGTGATGGTGCGGTCAGGCAGACGATTCTGAGTGACTGCTGAAATAACGCCTAAAGGCAAGGCAACCAGGATGATAAGGGCCAGGCTTAATATGTTGATGAGCAATGTGATGGGCAGGGCTTCTTCTATCATGCCCGTGGTGACATTGCCATCCTGGTCAGTCGTGCGCCAGAATACCGGGCGTTGGTGAGATGCAAAGGATGTACCAAAGTCCAGTTTTGCCATGCGCTCCAGCCACAGGCCATACTGTACGACCACGGGTTTATCCAGGTTGTATAGTTCACGCAGTTTCTGGCGTGACTCCTCACTTGATTTAGGGTCAAAGCCCGCTTCAGTCGTGGTAATGTCACCAGGCGCAAGATGTATGATCAGGAAAGAAACCAGGCTGATACCAATGAGCAATGGCACCATCCAGAACAGGCGTTTCAATAGATACTTCAACATGGGCGATATCTTTGTTGTAAGCAGTTGCAATATGCCGTGATCATTGGCTGATTTCCGTACGTCTCAATGGCCGGGGAATGTACCAATCCTGTGAGTTGTGGCCAATCCCAGCAGGGGGGGCAGGATCATCAATACCCTTTACCCGCTTATGCATGGCCTGCAAGCCATAGCCTGCAAACAGATAGACAATCGGGCTGTCTTCCAACAGGATGTTGGCAAATTCATGATAGATTTTCATGCGTTTGTCCGGATCCAGTTCCATGCGACCGCGCTCCAGCAGTTTATCCACGCGCTGGTTCTTGTAACCGATAAAGTTGAATTGTCCGGGAGCCTGTTGTGAGGAATGCCAGATGGCATATTGATCAGGGTCGATGGCGAGTTGCCAGCCGAGTAATACCAGATCGAAATCGCCGGTTTTGATAAAGCGGCCAATGAAGCTTGCCCATTCCAGCACGCGGATCTTGACGTCTATCCCGACTTCTTTCAGCCTGCGTTGTATCAGGACAGCGCTCATCTCGCGCTGTTTGTTCTGGTTGGTAAGGATTTCGAATGTCAGGGGTTTACCATTGCGCTCCAGTATGCCGTCACCATTGGTATCCCTGAACCCGGCTTCGTGGAGCAAATGTCGCGCTTTTTGCGGATCATATGAATAAGGGCGAAGATTGGGGTTGGACCATCGGGTTCCTGGTTTATAGGGGGACGCTACAGGCTCTCCCATCCCTAGCAGTACGCCATCAATCAACTCCTGCTTGTCAATGGCATAGTTAATGGCTTTGCGTACCCTGATATCGTTAAAAGGCTTTCTCTTGAGATTGAAACCGAGATAGGTGTAACTATTCCCCAGCTCCTTGTACAGGGAAAACTGCCGGTGTAATTCCGGGCGCGCAGGAAAGATACGGGCATATTGCACCGGTGACAAAGCCATGGTGTCAATATTCCTGGCCATCAACTCCAGGAACTGTGAGGCCTCGTCAGGGATGAAACGGCTCACCAGGCGTTCGATATGTGCCGGACCTTGCGTGGATAAGGGATTCCTGACAAGAGATATCTGTTCGCCCGGGCGCCACTTGTCAAGTTTGTAATAGTGGCTGCCTACCGGGTTGCGGGCGAATGCGGTGTTATTGATATCCTTGCCTTCGAGCAGATGCTTGGGAAGAATATCCAGCCCGGCCCAGGAATTGATTGCGGGGGCATAGGGTTCAGCATATCTTACCCGGAAGGTGCGTGCATCCGGCGTTTCTGCTTGAATCACAAGTTTATAATCGGACCCATAGGGGGTACGGGTCTTGTCATCCGTGATCAGTTTCCAGGTAAACAGGACGTCAGCGCTGGTAAGAGGTTGGCCATCAGCCCATTTGAGACCAGGCTTGAGTTTGAACGTAATGACTCGCTGATCAGGGGAAACTTCCCAGGACTCTGCCAATTCACCTTCAAATTCCAGATTCTTGTCATAGCGTAGCAGGCTGCTGAAAATATTCTGCGCTACCGCTGAGGCGGCCGCTTCACCTGCAATCATGGTGATAAGCCCACTTGGCTCCCCCCGGGTGGCGTCTATCATGGTACCGCCATTTTCAGGAGGATATTCCCTGTCATAATCCACAATGCGGGTGGAAGGAGGATTGCCGCACGCTAGTAAAGTGCCTGTCAGCGCCAGGATAATGACAAATCTGGAATTCAAGATGAAGGATCCATGGTGCGCATATCGAGAGCCGTCATGCCTCATCAGGGCGGGAAACTGTCAGTTTATTGCCCGGAATGATGTGGGAGCCGGTCAAGTTATTCCAGCGCTTCAGATCCTTGCTATGAACATCAAATTTACGCGCAATACTGTCCAGTGTATCGCCGCGCTTGATGACATAATGACGATTGCCAGATTTTCTGCTTTGCGATGCTGATTGTGTCTGGGAGCCTGTAATGATCAGAGACTGTCCGGGTTTGATTCTGCTGGAGGTTTTTAACCCATTTGCACTCAATAGTTGCTGTGTATTGACGCCATAACGTTTGGCAATTGAACTGATGGTTTCGCCGCTTTTGACAGTATGTCTGTTTAGTTTAGAAGGGGAAGCACTGTTTGTTGCTAAACTTATTTTTTCATGAGCCTCGAATATAATTGCTGTTTCTGAGGATGAGTCAGTATTGTCAGTTGCCTGCGTAGGCACTAGTAGTGGCATATTACTCTTGATGCTGTTGGCACTTAGCCCATTGACATCCTTGAGCTTGGCAAGCTCAATCCCGAACTTCTCGGCAATGTTATCCATGCGGTCACCGCGCTTGGCATGATAAGTCTGCCAGCTCACCAGGGGCTTGTCGTAAACAGCGAGGTTGCTTGCGAAAGTTTCAGAAGCATCCACAGGCAACAGGATTTCATGAGCATTGCTGCCATTGGCCGTCAGTACCGGACGGTTATATTCTGGGTTGAGAGAGGCAAATTCTTCATAAGGGATTTCTGCCAGCTCGGCAGCGAGTTTTGCATCAATCTGCTGGGGGGCCGATACCTTGGTGAAATAAGGACGGTTGGGAATACTTTCTATCTCAAGACCATACTGCTTGGGGTGGGTCATGATATTTTTGATTGCTTGCAGCTTGGGAACATAGTTCCTGGTTTCTTCCGAGAGCTCAAGGCTCTGGTAGTTGGTTGGCCGTCCTAGGCTGCGATTGCGGGCCATAGCCCGGCTGACAGTACCTTCACCTGCGTTGTAGGCTGCCAGTGCCAGGTCCCAGGTGCCAAACATGATATAGAGCTTCTGCAGGTAATTGAGGGCGGCATCGGTCGCCGCGGTCACATCGCGTCGGCCATCTGTCCACCAGTCCTGTTTCAGGCCAAAATTCTTGCCGGTCGATGGGATGAACTGCCAGATGCCCGAGGCGCTGCTGCGAGAGAGGGCCTGTGGATTGAAAGCACTTTCCACCATGGGCAGTAACGCAATTTCGGTTGGCATTCCGCGTTTCTGTACTTCTTCTACTATGTGGTAGAGGTAGCGTTGACTACGCTCCACCATGCGCTTGACGTACTCCGGGCGCGAGGCATACCAGCTTTCGTGGGTGCTGGTGATGGGAGACTGCAATTCAGGAATGCCATAACCATCCTTGATACGCTGCCACAAGTCGATTGATGCCACGACAGCTTCTTTGCTCTGGCTGCTTGTGTCCAGTGACCGGTCCAGCATATAACTGGCGATGTCATCATGGATAGCGGAATCATCCATAATGACGATTTCATCGCCGAGCACATTGGTAACCGCATAAGCGGCAGGCACGCCAAAAGCAGGATAGGCCAGCAGTGCCAGCTGTAGCAGGGACTTGACAGTCATTCGTACTTCTCGGATGGCTTGAATGGGAACCATGCGATGTTAGCTAATGATGGAAGACAGCGTCAAGTGTATGGGCATAATATATAAGATTAACTTCAATATACTAGGGTATGTTAATGATTAAAAATGGTTTCTCATTTCCCTGATCGCTGCAAAAACATGCACTGGATCAGCATCTTTATTACCTGAGGCAGAAATAATGCCAGCTTCATGGCAACGCAAAAACGGATTGGTTGCCAGTTCAAGCTTAATGCTGGAAGGGAGGCTGGGTAGGTTGATACTACGTAGATGCCGCGTCATCTGCTGGCGCTCCAGTAAAGCCGGGTGTTGTGGCTCCAGACTGAGGGCAAATGCCAGATTATGTTCAGTGTATTCATGGGCACAATACACGGCGGTATCGGGCGGAAGGGCTGCCAACTGTTGCAAAGAGTGAAACATCTGTTCGGCAGTGCCCTCAAATAGCCTGCCGCATCCGGCACCAAATAATGTATCCCCGCAAAACAGCATGCTGGCGCCATGATAGGCAATATGTCCCAGAGTATGACCCGGTACATCCATGACGTTCATGGACAGTGACAATAGGGGAAAGTTGAGTATATCGCCGGCATGCACAGGCTGATGAGGGAATGTATACAGCTCCCTGGCTGGCGCGTATGCCTTGGCATGAGTGGCACGTAATAGTGCTTCCACACCACCTGTATGATCTGCATGGTGGTGAGTGATCAGAATTGCATCGAGATCCAGGTTCAGCGCGGAAAGCATGTGTAACACAGGGGTGGCGTCACCGGGGTCGATCACGATGGCATGCTGATTCCGGTATAAGAGCCAGATATAGTTGTCCTTGAAGGCGGGAATCGGGATAATTTCAAGCATCTGAGCAGTTGATAGGCAAGTGTGACCCATATTAATGATATGTTGGAATCCCGATGTCAATAGAAAGAAAGTCGCAGTGGCTGGCAAGCCCGTTGGGACAGTACCTGCAGGAGCAGGAGCAGGCATTGTTTGATGCAGCAGTGCAGAATATCTTTGGTTTTCATGCCATGCAGTTTGGCATGCTGGAAATGCCTTTGTTGCGTCATTGTCGCATACCCTCCCAGTTTAATGCCGATACGGAAGCAGGCCATATCAGGTGCGCGTCCCACCAGCTTCCTTTCAAGGCAGATAGCCTGGACCTTGTTCTGTTGCCTCATACGCTGGATTTTACTGATCAGACACATCAGACATTACGTGAGGCAGCACGTGTTCTGGTGCCGGAAGGTCACATGATACTGACCGGTTTCAATCCACTCAGCAGCTGGGGTATGCGTCGCCTGGCCAGCGATCATGATCATTATCCCTGGGGAGCCCACTTCATCAGTCTGATGCGTGTCAAGGATTGGCTGGCATTGCTGGATTGCGAAGTAGTGGAAACCCGGATGATTTGCCATATGCCTCCATTCCGCAGCAGCAGAGGGCAGGGGAAATGGAAGACGATAGAACGGATGGGAGCAAGATTATTACCCTTGATGGGTGGGGTATACTTCGTCCTGGCAAAAAAACGCGTGGCAGGTATGCGCCTGATTAAACCGGCCTGGAGCAAACCCAGGCTCAAGACCAATCTGCTGCCCGCCCCGACACAAAGAACGGATACACAAAAAAAGCATGAGCAATAATATAGTGGAAATTTATACCGATGGTGCCTGCAAGGGAAACCCAGGCCCAGGTGGGTGGGGAGCATGGATGTCATTTGCGGGACGTGAGAAAGAACTCTGTGGTGGTGAGTTGAACACAACCAATAACCGCATGGAATTGACAGCCGTCATTCGTGCTCTTGAAGCATTGAAGCGTGAGTGCGCGATCAGGATATATACAGACTCCTCCTATGTGCAGAAGGGGATTACAGAGTGGATACGCAACTGGAAACAGAGAAACTGGGTCACCAGTGACAGAAAACCGGTCAAGAACGCTGATTTGTGGAAAAGTCTGGACTTGCTGGTGCAACAACACCAGATTGAATGGGTCTGGGTCAAGGGACACGCTGGCAATGCAGGTAACGAACGGGCTGATGCCCTAGCCAATAAAGGTGTGGAGCAGGTTCTGGGCCGTGTGGCAGTATAAGGGATCAATATATGCGTCAAATATTTCTTGATACAGAAACAACCGGTCTTTATCCGGCACAGGGACACCGCATCATCGAAATTGCCGGTGTTGAACTGGTCAACCGGCGTTTGACCAACAATCACTTCCATGTCTACCTGAATCCTGACCGTGAAATTGACGAAGGCGCGCAGCAGGTTCATGGCATCACGCTGGAATTCTTGCAAGACAAGCCGAGGTTTGCCGACGTTGTGGATGAATTCCTGCAGTTTGTTTCAGGGGCAGACCTGATCATCCACAATGCTCCGTTTGATATTGGTTTTCTCAATGCCGAGCTTGGCAGGATGGAAAGACAGAACATCGAGCATAGTGTGCTGGAAATCATAGACACACTGAAGATGGCGAAGGAAATGCGCCCTGGCCAGCGTAATAACCTGGATGCCTTGTGTCGACACTACGGGATTGATAATTCTTCTCGCACCTTGCACGGCGCTTTGCTGGATGCAGAGCTGCTGGCAGATGTCTATATGGCCATGACGCGCGGCCAGGAAAGCCTCATGATCGACATGCTGGATAATGTGCAGGCTGAGGGTGATGGCGGGTTTGAACTGACGCGCAGCAAGCCACTGGTGGTGCTGTCTGCCAATGAGTCAGAACAGGCTGCACATGATACTTATCTGCAGGCGCTGGCAAAGGGCGGTGCCTGCCTCTGGACGCAGTAGTTCAGCTTAGTGCGTCAGCCCAGCTATTGGGTGTTTCGTAGAGACGTACACGTTCCAGCTGCAGTTGGGTGCCATAGGTATCGTGGTATTCAGCCTTCAGGATACGGAAAGCCTCAGCTGCCATATTCTCGGCAGTGGGAACCTGATTGAATATGACAGTCTTATGGTCGGGCAGGCTGCGCAGGAATTCGAGCACGACAGTGTCGTCCTTGTAGACCAGGAAAGCGTGGTCCCACACATCCACCACGCAACGCTTGGCAATGGCTTTGACATCAGAAAAATCCATCACCATGCCATTGTCGGAAGCGCCATCCAGCTCAATGATATTGCCTGAAAGCGTGATTTCCATGGCATAGCGATGCCCATGCAGGTTGCGGCACTGGCTTTTGTGATGAGGAATGCGATGGCCGGCATCGAATTCAAGGCGGGTGGTGATTTGCATGGCGCGATTATAACAGCAAAGCCTGGGCTGATATTATGAAAGCGCCGGGAGCCTGGCCAAAGTGCGGATATGCATGCTGGCAGCCTGGGCTAGGGACGGAAGATGATAGCCACCTTCCAGCAGGGATACGATTCGTTTTTCCGCATGCTGTTCTGCGATGGATAAGGCAAATTCGGTGATCCAGCGATAGTCATGGACAGTGAGTTGCAACTGGGCCAGCGGGTCTTTTTCATGTGCGTCAAATCCCGCTGAGATAAACAGCATCTGTGGTCTGAAGCGTTGTAATGCGGGGGATATATGCTGTAACACCGCCTGTCGAAAGGCTTCTCCGTCGCTGCCAGCGGCCAGGGGAACATTGATGATGTGATTCGAGCGCGTCTCTGCGCCACGGTGAGGGTAGAAGGGGTGCTGGAATGTGGAGCACAACATGACGCGCTCGTCATCCCTGAAAATGTCTTCGGTGCCATCTCCATGGTGCACGTCGAAATCCAGGATAGCCACTCTTTTCAGGCCGTATATCTCCAGCGCATGAGCGACGCCGATTGCAATGTGGTTGAAGATGCAGAAACCAGCGGCATTGGCTTTTCCCGCATGGTGACCGGGCGGACGCACACAGCAAAAGGCATTCTCAACGTGCTGCTGCATGACCAGGTCTACTGCCTTGATAGCTGCGCCAGCAGCATGCAGGCAGGCGGATAAGGACATAGGCCCCATGGCGGTATCCGGATCCAATCGTACAATACCTGCGCGCGGGCTTATGCTGCGGATATGTCGAATATAGGCAGGGTCGTGCACACGCTGCAGGTCCTGGTCAGTGGCCTGCGGAGCTTGATGGCGTTGCAATTGATCGAGCAGTGCTTGCTCGGATAATGCATCAAGAATGGCAGTGATGCGCGCCGGTGACTCAGGATGCTTGCCGTCCATGACATGTAACAGCGTATCAGGATGAGTCACGAGCGCTGTGCTCATGTCATTTCCTGGCGTAATTGCTGATAGTAGGCGAGGCGTGCGGGCAGGATATGACCGGTTGCTACCGCACCCTGAATGGCGCATTCAGGTTCCTTGAGGTGGCGGCAGTTATTGAAGCGGCATTTGCCAAGGAAAGGGCGGAATTCAACGAATGCCAGCTCAAGGGCTTCCGGGTCAAGGTGATGCAGGCCAAATTCTTGCAGGCCTGGGGAATCGATTAAAGCACTTTTTGCATCAAGATGGTAGAGATGGGCTGCGGTTGTGGTGTGTTTTCCGCTGTCCAGCACAGCAGAAACTTCCTGTGTCCTGACCATTGCTGCAGGCAACAGGGCATTGATAATAGTAGATTTTCCCATGCCGGATTGTCCTACCAGCACACTGGTTTCTCCATGTAGCCATGGCTTGAGCGGTTCAATATCCTGGCAGGCAGATAGGGGTTGTACGGCGTAACCAAGTGTAGCGTAATCCTGCAGTTTGGCGAGGGCTTCATCGGCGTTCCCCAGGTCACACTTATTGAGCACGATCAATGCCTTGATGCCCGCGGCTTCCACTGCGACCAGGCAACGCGTCAGCAACTCCTCATAGAAGCTGGGTTGCGTGGCCAGGACAATCACGACCTGGCTGACATTCGCTGCCAGCATTTTGCTGCGGAAACTATTGCTGCGATAAAGCAGGCTTTGCCTGGGCTCCATTTTCTCGATGACGCCTTCGTTATCGGCGGTCAGCTTGATTTGGACCCTGTCGCCGCAGGCAAGATCAGTTTTCTTGCCGCGAGTGACGCAACTAAATTCGCGACCATCCTCCAACTCGACTCCGTAGCGCTTTCCGTATGAGGCGACTACCAGCCCCTTCAACAATGTATCAGGCAAGATTAACGCGTCGTGAAAGCATTTAACCGGGCAATACGAATGCTGGCAGGCGGATGCGAGTCATAGAAGGCCGAGTGTAACGGATCTGGTGTCAGGGTGGATGCATTATCCCGGTACAGTTTGACCAGCGCCTCCACGAGATGGCGTGCATCTGCATTCTGGGCAGCATATTCATCTGCCTCGAATTCATTCTTGCGGGAGTAGCCTGCGAATAATGGACGCAGCAGGAACAGGAAGACCGGGCTGACTAGCATCAGCAGAAGCAAGGCCATGTAAGTACTGGGCTGGGTGACGCCGAGACCAGCATAGAACCAGTCCTGTTGTGCCAGCCATCCAAGTAATGCCAGTCCGATAAAACTAACGAAGAACATCAGGGCAATACGCTTGATGACGTGTTTGTGCTTGAAATGGCCAAGCTCATGCGCCAGTACGGCTTCAATTTCGTTGCCATTCAGGCGATCCAGCAGGGTATCGAAAAACACAACGCGCTTGCTGGCGCCAAAGCCGGTGAAATAGGCATTACCATGACTGCTGCGTGTCGATCCATCCATGACGAACAACCCTTGGGACTTGAAGCCACACTTGGTCAGCAGTGTCTCGATACGGGTTTTGAGGGATTGATCAGCCAGCGGAGAAAACTTATTGAACAATGGCGCAATGAAAGTAGGGTAAATCGCCAGCATCAGCAGGTTGAACAGACTCCAGACCACCCACAAATACAACCACCAGTATTCACCAGCGCCTTGCATGAGCCAAAGTGCGGCAAACAGCAGTGGCGCGCCAAGCAGTAGACCGACAATGCTGTGCTTGATCATGTCCATGAAATACATTGCTGGCGTCATTTTGTTGAAACCGAAATGCTGGTCAATGACAAATGTGCGGTAGTAATCAAACGGCAAGTCCACCAGGCTGCTGACTAGCAAGGCGCTCAGGATGACAAGTGCGCCGCGGATCATGTCATGATGAGGCAGGATGCTGCGCCAGCCGTCATCAATCAGCTGCAACCCACCTCCCACAGTCAGCAGTAACAGGAGCAAGGCTTGCGCACCAGCTTCCTTCAAGCCTGCCCTTGTCTTGGCAGAGGAGTAGTCGGCAGCTTTCTGATGAGCCTCCAGGCTGATACTGGCACTGAACGCATCGGGCACCTTGTTGCGATGTGACTGGATGTAGCTCACATGGCGCCGGCCCAGCCAGATACGGGTTGCAGTCGTGATGACCAGGAGAGATATGAACAGTATTGTCAGAGTGGTAGCCATTATTTTGCTTGGTTATCAGTTAAAATATTGTATTTATTTTGAAGCAATAATGCGTTGGAAGGTTCATCTTTCCATGCATGCGGGTACATTTTAATGGAAATCATGATGACACAACACAACGATAATCTCATTTGGTTGGATATGGAAATGAGCGGACTGCAACCAGATAGTGACCGGATCCTGGAGTTGGCGGCTGTCGTTACCGATGCAAATTTGAATGTGCTGGGGGAGTCACCAGTGCTGGTCATACACCAGTCAGATACCGTGCTGGATGGTATGGATGCCTGGAACAAGGGCACTCATGGACGTTCGGGTTTGATTGATAAGGTTAAGGCATCCACCTTGGACGAGGCAGATGCCACGCAACAGATGATAGCGTTCCTGAAGGAGTTCGTACCGGCAGGAAAATCTCCGATGTGTGGCAATTCCATTTGTCAGGACAGAAGGTTCATGGCGCGCTATATGCCGGAGCTGGAGCGTTATTTTCACTACCGCAACCTGGACGTGAGTGTATTCAAAGAGTTGGCCAGGCGCTGGCGCCCTGCATTGATGGCAGGATTCAAGAAAAGCAGCAAGCATGAAGCGCTGGCAGATATCTATGAATCCATTGATGAGCTCAAGTATTATCGTGAGCACTTTATTCGCTTGGAGTAGTGGCTGGACTACATGCCTGGCGGGCAAAAAAATGGGTGCGTCACAGGCGCACCCTCAAGGGAGGAGAAGTATAGCTTTGGAGAAAGCTCGCATATCAATGGATTTGCGTTAGGTCCCATACTAATAGCAAAATGTTGCTGATTTATTGCTGAAAAAGACAAAATGGTTAGCAAACTGTAACAGTTGTAACAGCTTGCTATGCCGGTTTCCCAAAAAGGGTGGTGTGGAAGGGGTCAGTACCTGATAAGGGACTGGTACAACTCAAAATAGGCTTGTGCGCTCCGTGCCCAGCTGACATCCTGCTGCATGCCATTACGCTGAATCTGTTGCCATGATTTAGTATCTTGGTAATAGGCGAGCGCCCGGTCTATTGTATCCAGCAGTGATTGTGAATCTGCATGCTCCAGTACAAAGCCGGTTGCCGTCTTGTTTTTCAGGCTGAGTTTATTGGTGTCCTGTACTGAGTCCGCCAGCCCGCCGGTATGTGTGACAACTGGAGGGGTGCCATAGCATAGGCCATACATCTGGTTGAGCCCGCATGGTTCAAAGCGGGAAGGCATAATGAACATGTCCGCGCCAGCCATGATCTGGTGTGAAAGCGCTTCTTTATAGCCGATGGTTGCGCTGATCTGCCCGGGATATTGTTGTGCGAGATGCCTGAAGCCTTGCTCCATATGAGGGTCTCCGGCGCCCAGCAGCGCAATCTGGCATTGTCGGGCAAGTAATGGTTCTGCAATGGAGAGGAGAAGGTCCAGGCCCTTCTGGTGTGTGAGGCGGCTGACGACCCCCAGCAGAGGCTTGTGAGATATTGTTTCCAGGCCTAGTTGGGCCTGCAGTGATTGCTTGACCTTGCTTTTGTCTGCAAGACGCTCAATGCTGTATGTACTGGGCAGATAAGGGTCGGTGGCAGGATTCCATTCCTGAATTTCTATGCCATTCAGGATGCCGTGAATTTCATGGCTGCGCGTTGCCAGCAGCCCCTGCATACCAAAGCCGTATTGTTCAGTCTGGATTTCCCGCGCGTATGTCGGGCTGACAGTGGTAATACTGTTCGCGTAATAGATTCCAGCCTTGAGAAAAGACATCTGGCCATAATACTCAAGCCCATGCATCTGGTAGCTGTGGCCAGGCAAGCCAAGACGTGACACCCACTCGGATGGGAAATTGCCCTGGAACGCGAGGTTGTGAATGCTGATGATGGATTTTGCGTGAGCGGTATCTGAATAATGCAGGAATGCCGGCGTCAGGCCACTTTGCCAGTCATTGCAATGCACAATGTCTGGTATCCAGTCATGTAGAGGGGAGTTTCTGCTGCTCAGTATGGCGGCGACCTTGGACAGGATGCCGAAGCGCAAGACATTATCATCCCAGTCACTTCCATGACTGTCGTTGTAGGGGCCACCGGGCCTGCTGTAGAGCCTGGCGCTTTCTATGACCATGACTTCCAGTCCACTGTCGGGCATATTGCCGGACAACAAATTCACACTGCCAACTTCTGGCAGTCCATGTAGCTGGACAATATGCTGCTTGTTGTGCAGTTTCTCCAGGACAATGGGGTAAGCTGGCAGCAATAGGCGAATATCAACGCCAAGTTTGCGGAGTGCGGCTGGCAGGGAGCCGCTGACATCGGCAAGCCCCCCTGTCTTGATGAGGGGGTGGGCTTCTGAACTGACGAATAAAATGCGCAAGATTATGCTCGTGAGCGATTGTTTGACTGGAAATTAAACTATGTCTGCTCCGACATGGCAACTCTTGTTGAGTTCGGGCCGCAGATGACAGCTCATATGGAAATGGTGTTGGAATGGTTGACGATGGGCATATAAGCGACACCCTGGCTGGGAAGCATCCATTCGATGAGGAAACCCAGGATTGCAATGAAAATGCTGGCAAAGAATGCGGTCCAGAAACCGGAAAGTTCGAAACCCTTGATCAGCCTGGCAACCAGCATGATCATCAAGGCGTTGATGACCAGTGCGAAAAATCCCAAGGTGACCAATGTCAGGGGCAGCGTCAGTACTAGGAGCAGGGGACGCAGCACGGCATTGACAAACCCCAGCACCAATGCGGAAGCCAACAGGGATAGCCGTGAAGAAAAGTGGATGCCTGAGAACAGCAGGCTGGCAATCCAGAGTGACAGGCTCATGATGCCCCAGTGAATGATGAAATCAATTATTCCATTGTTAATCATATTATTATGTTGTTTAATTAAAGTGATTTGAGAATATTTTCTGCGACCTGAAACCCGCTGCGTATGGCACCTTCGATGGTGGCAGGGTAGTCCTGCAGAGAGTCGCCGGTGCTGACATAATCTCCAGCCAGCCATAAACGCTGATGCGGCGTAGCGTGCAAAGGTCTTTTCATATTGGCGCGGCAGGCAAATGTTGCCCGTTTTTCCGCAATGACCTTGTGCCAGAGCGGCGCTACTTGCCTGATCGATGGGAAGGCGGATTGCAGCTCATGATGCACGGCTGTCGCCAGTGTTTCCTGGGGCATATTCTGGTGACTACCTTCTGCGCTGATGACGACCGCTATCAGTCCTTCCTGCCCATAAAGCTGTCCCCGGTCAAATACCCATTGCCCCAGCTGGTTAGCCAGGCCACACATGGCATCCGGCAGGCGAGTGTTTGCCGGGTATTGCAGGTAGATCGTGTAGATCGGCTGGTATTCCAGCGCTGTGCAGGTGTCAATCAATGCGTGCATATTCGGTAGATCATGCAGTAATTCTGCAACCCGGAACGGGGATGTGGCAACTACGACATGGCTGAAGCGCCCGACAGTGGCATATCTGTCTTGTAGTTGCAGCGTATCATCGTGTGCCTGGATGCTGGTAATGGCGCTATTGAGCTTGATGTAGCCTCCATGTTGCGCAATGAACCTGGCTGCAGGTTCGGCAATCAGGGTGGATAAGTCAGCACGCGGCAGCAGCAGGTCGCTATCCGACTTCTTACGGGCGAAGCTGTCGCGCAGCACGTTCAGGAAAACCTGCGCGCTTGCTTCACTAATTGGCGTATTGACAGCAGCCAGGCACAGTGGCTCCCATAGCATCTGGGTGAGGCGTGCCGGCTGCTTTTCCAGCAGTTGTTGCAAGGGCATATCTGCGGGCAGATGGAAGTTTCTTAACTTCAGGCTGGCCATGAAATGCACGGCAGCCAGGCGCTCGCTGATACTTAAACCGCGTGCCTGTAACAAGCCAGCCAGGATATGCAGTGGGGCAGGCAAGTATTGCGGGCAGGATAATGAGAACTCGTTGGCCATGTCGAGTTTGAGCGGCAAACGCATCAAGCCATGATCAGGGGCGACACCGCACAGGTGTAGCAGCTCAAGTGTTCTGGCATAAGCGCCCAGCAGGATATGTTGACCGTTATCCAGGGTAAGGCCTTGCCAGTGTATGCCCCGGGCGCGCCCGCCTAGTTGGTGGCTGGAATCGAACACCGTGGTTCTGACGCCAGCGCGCGCAAGCGCGGCTGCAGCGCTTAACCCGGCACAACCACCGCCAATGATGGCAACATGAGGTATCAGTAGCGCATCCATGTCAGCCATGCAAGCCAGAGCTTTCTGATCGGTGTCAGGGAAACCCGGGCATTCAATACAACCTGGATATCGTCAGCCTTGATTTCCTTGAGCAGGGTGCGGTAAATCGCCGACATGATGAGGCCAGTGCGTTGCAGCTTGCGATCTTCAGGCGGCAGTTCCGCCAATGCCTTGTCATAGTAGCTTTCGGCACGTTCTGCCTGGAATTCCAGCAGCTTCTTCATGTTGTCCGATGACTTGCCATGCAGGATGTCCTGGTCGCTCACGCCAAAACGGGCAAGCTCATCCTGTGGCAGGTAGATGCGGCCGCGCCGCGCGTCTTCCCCGACATCACGCGTGATATTGGTCAGTTGGAACGCCATGCCGAGGTCTAGCGCATATTGCAGGGTGTTGGCATTGCTGTAACCGAAAATGGAGGCCGAGAGCAGCCCGACAACGCTGGCAACGCGGTAACAGTAAAGCTCCAGTTCGGCAAAATCCCGATAGCGGTTCTGCTCCAGGTCCATCTGCATGCCGTCAATGATTTCAAGCAAATGCTGCTGCTTGAGCCCGAACTCTGCGATTGGTCCCTGCAGCGCCTTGGTGACTGGGTGCTGCGGCTTGCCTTGGTACAGGTTCAGGATTTCGTTACGCCACCAGTTGAGCTTGGTTTGCGCCACGTTGATATCCTGCACCTCATCGGCAATGTCATCCACCTCACGGCAAAAGGCATAAAGGGCTGTAATAGCCTCGCGCCTAGGCTTGGGTAGGAACAGGAAGCTGTAGTAAAAGCTGGAGCCGCTGGCAGCGGCTTTTTTCTGGCAATATTCCTGCGGACTCATTTTTTGCTGATCGCCCGATAAAACATATAGATCCAGTCACGTGTTTTCAGGGTCGGGCGCTGGTTGAACACATCACCACGACTCTGGTGCAATTTTTTCAGGATACGTTCACCACCTGCAATGATCATGCGCATTTCCAGTCCGATCCGGCCAGGCAGAATCAGTCCAAGTGGTGCACCGGATTGCAGCAGGCGACGTGTACGATTGATCTGGAACTCCATGAACATGCCCCATGTGCCTTGCGCATTGCGGTTGGCAATCTGCTGCTCATGGATATTGAATTTGTATAACTCATCCAGGGGGAGATAAATACGATGTTTCTGGTAGTCCGCTTCCACATCTTGCAGGAAATTGATCAATTGCAGGGATGTGCAAATGGCATCCGAACGAGCGATGTTACGCGGTGTTGCGGCATTATAGAGATGCAGCAGCAAGCGGCCTACCGGGTTGGCTGAACGACGGCAGTAATCAACAAGCTCACCAAAATTGTGATATCTCGTTTTAGTCACATCCTGGCTGAATGCAGACAGGAGATCATAAAAAGGGGCTAGCGGCAGGTGATGGGTATTGATGACGTTTTGCAATGCCTGGAATAGCGGTACATCAGGTTGCGCACCATCGCGGATATGGTCCAGTTGCGTACGGAAGCCTTCCAGTAATGCCAGGCGCTCTTCAGGAGCCAGATCACCTTCGTCAGCGAAGTCATCCGCTTGACGCGCAAAGGCATAAATGAGGCGGACAGGTTCGCGTAATTTCCTGGGGAGGAGAAAGGAAGCAACCGGAAAATTTTCGTAATGCGTTTTTGCAAGTGCCAGATCTTGCTGGATGGCAGGGTGCTTGGATACTATCATCCGCAGAGTATGCCATAAAACGTATATACCCGCGTTTGATGGCAAGTGAATATTGTTGCGCTACAATGTCCCAGTCCGTTCTCTTGGAGTTTTCATGCTAGGTATTATTGGTGGTACGGGATTAACGCAATTGGCCAATCTGAAGATCAAGCGCAGGCAGATCGTGCGCACCCCGTATGGTGAACCTTCAGGACCATTGAGTTATGGAGATATCTGTGGCTACGAGGTTATTTTCCTGCCGCGCCATGGGCACGGACATACCATTCCGCCGCATCTAGTCAACTATCGTGCCAATATCTGGGCCCTGCACTCGGAAGGTGTACGTGACATTGTCTCTGTGGCAACGGTTGGAGGTATCCATGAAGACCTGCATCCTGGCGTGATTGCCTTGCCTGACCAAGTCATCGATTACACCCAGGGGCGAAAAAATACCTTCCACGATGGTGGAGATATGCCGGTCAAGCATGTGGATTTCACTGAACCCTATTGCCCAAGACTGAGAGGGTTGTGCCTGGAGGCTGCGCAGAATATCAATGAGTCACTGGTGGATGGTGGCGTTTATGGCTGCGTGCAGGGCCCCCGGCTTGAAACCAGGGCGGAAATCAATCGCATGGAGCGGGATGGCGCTACCATGGTAGGCATGACAGGTATGCCGGAAGCTGCACTCGCACGTGAACTGGGTATAAACTATGCTGCCATCTGTCCGATAGTCAATCATGCGGCTGGACGAGGAAACAGTGTGCATCATATTCATTATGAAGATACAGCGGATGTGCTGAATGAAACCATGGAACGAGTAAGAAAACTCATAGAAAGAATGGTGGTCGGTCATGCCTGTTAGGCCTGTGCTGAAAATGGGCGAGCCTTTGTTGTTGCAAAAGGCGCAGCCCATTGAGCAGTTCGATACACCGGAACTGCATGCCCTGATCAAGGACATGGAAGATACCATGGCCGACCTGAATGGGGCAGGAATTGCCGCGCCGCAGATCGGCGTGAGTTTGCGCATCGTTATCTTTGGCGTAGGTCATAATCCACGTTATCCCGACGCCGAGCAGGTGCCTTATACCGTGTTGATCAATCCTACTGTAACGCCTGTGGGCGAAGAGCTGGAAGATGGCTGGGAAGGATGTCTTTCCGTCCCAGGCATGCGTGGCATCGTGCCGCGTTATCAGCGCTTGCACTATAGCGGCTTCGATCAGTATGGAAAGCCGATAGACCGGCTGGTCAGCGGTTTTCATGCCAGGGTCGTGCAACATGAATGCGACCACCTGGACGGAATCCTTTATCCAATGCGGATTCGGGACCTGGCACAGTTTGGTTTCACCGATGTGCTATTCCCCGGAATAGTTGTGGACGATGATTAATCCTGTGCTACAATAGCCGCCTTTCTTCAGTACTCTAGCTGAAGTCAAACGGAAGTGTGGCCGAGTGGTTGAAGGCACCGGTCTTGAAAACCGGCGACCCGAAAGGGTTCGTGAGTTCGAATCTCACCGCTTCCGCCAATTAACCCGCGTCAGAGCGGCGTTTCAAGATAGTTAGATTTCCTGGGGAATATTTGGGGCATTTAATGCTGCATTTACTTTCGCCAGCTCTCTCTCGATCGATCAGCCTGATCTATCTATTTGCTGTATACCTCTCAAGCACCATTTTTACATTTACATGTCAGGTTGGCATGACACTTAAATATCTGTTGAAAATATGAGTTAATATCGGACAGTTCTGAGGTGTATAGACTGTGAAAGCGCGGTAACATTAAAAAGCGCAGCTTCCCTTTGAACAGTAGCTGAAGGTCGTTGATAGTGTTTCGTTGTGAAGAGGCCAAGCTCATATTTGCTAATATGAGATATACCTTGGCTTGATGGTGGCGAGACCATGCAAATTGATTCATGAGTATTTATCGGGGATATTCTGTGAGCATTCTAATAATTGCTGTTGTTTGTATCGCTATTGTGTTGCTGGAGTACTACACGCTGCAAAAGGCTAGCCAGTATTACTTGAAGTGTTTTCAAGACAGAAAAACAGTCATCAGATTGATTTTGATAACCACTGCCATTGCGATCATTTCAGGTGTACTTGAAGGGAATCCCAATCGTATATCTGGACACATAGTCAGTACCAATGAAAATTCATCAGTATCATTTGTTCACTGGTTGATTAATGTATTGCTGTCCTGGCTACTCTATCAACGATGGCTGAAGACAAAAGAAGGTAACCAGCTCTCGATCAGCACAGCGCTCGTGCTTCTTGTATTGCAATCTTTGCTGTTAATAGTAGGAATGCTCGTTCTGGCTTTTATTGCGATGGTTGTTGTCAACACCTTCGGTAGTATGTTCATGCGATAAATACTGAGTGTGCAAGACACTGGTTTGTGTGTATTGTGATTAATGCCTGTATTTCAATCCATTGTTATCTATGAATTTTATTGATAATAATCGGCAAATATTTTCATTATGTAAAACATTGGTTTTTCAGCATAATTTACGTCTATCTTGATGATGGCGGGGGTGAGAATGGATTGCAGGCGGCACTTGTTCAGTGGTGAAGTGTGATGGCACAACGGTAATGAATCATTACGTGTGGAAGTGTAGTTGTTGCGATTTTGTTTATGATGAACTGATCGGCCAGCACGAGAAGGGTATCCTGCCGGGAACGACCTGGGAAAGGGTGCCGGAAAATTGGCGATGTGCAGTGTGTGGCACGGATAGATCCAAGTTCGCCCCACTGCCGTTGGATGAGTATCTGCTCATGTGTTTTGGTGCTGATATGCAAGAACTGGTGCCTGATTAGGGATAATGATGGAACTTGGCCAGATCAGGAAGCGCTTGATTGAAGACAGGCTTGCACTGGACAGGCAGGATGCTGCGAGAATCAGTGCTGCAATCATCACACACTTCCAGCTGATATGCGAGTGCATGTTTGGCAGAAGTATCGGTTGCTATTGGCCGATCAAGGGCGAAGTCAACAGTGTTCCACTTATGATGCAGCTGCATAAAGCCGGTAGCACTATATCGTTGCCGGTCGTGGATGATGAGAGTTCAGCAGTGGGTTTTAAGAGATGGCATCCCGAAGCCTTGATGACAAAGGGGGCGTTGCAAATACCTTATCCGGTGGATACCGACAGTGTGCAACCGAAAATCCTGATTGTTCCACTGGTCGGGTTTGATAACCGGGGATATCGGTTGGGATATGGCACCGACAGCTATGATACAGCGTTGCGCGGGTTTGATCCTCCTCCTATTACTATTGGCCTGGGATACGAAGCCGGGCTGCTGGGCAGTGTCATTCCAGGCGCTCGCAGTGTGCCGATAGAGTTCATCCTGACAGAGCAAGGTGTGCGGCATTTCAGGGATGGCAACTTGCAATGGGTGACATCTGGCAGGCAAATGGAAAATATCATGAAAGATCTGTTCTTTTTCCACTTCCGATCTCGGGAGGAGCGTGCCTTGGCCTCACCCGTATGTTACGCAAAGCACTAGTGCTGGGACCAGTCGAACTCCTGCTGTGAGGCTTCCCTTAATTTGGTCAGTACTTGTGTCATGACGGTATTTTTCTTGTTACGGGGATAAATCAAGTAGATCGGATACGAGAACTCAGGAGAAGCATCGACTTTTTCCAGCTCACCGTTCTCGATATATTTCTGAACGACACGGCTCCTGAAATAGCCACTGCCACCATATTCAAGGATGTGGTTCAGTGCAAGCGGGCCAAGATTGATGGATAAGCCTGGTTTGGCAAATTCGACCAAGGCAGAATCATGTTGTTGTTTGAAATAATCTCCCCAGTCGATATAAATATACGGTTCCGGGTTGCGGCTCGATTTCACCATGATGAGCTTTTCTTCCAGCAGTTCCTCTATTTGCATTCCTGACCAGTAATCAGGACTGTGAACCAATGCTGCATCCATGACGCCGCCTTCCAGTTTTTTGTGCAGAGTAGCGGCTTCACTGACTTCCACGCGGATGGCGATAGAAGGGATTTCCATCCTCAGGCAATTGAACCATTGCAGCAGCAGCGGGTTCCAGAGACTGATTTCTCCGCCGATGGTAATGGAGTTTGCCGTACCCTCAGGCAAGGGCAGGTCGCGTTTTGCGGCATGCCATGTCTGTACCAGTTGTTGTGCGTAGGCAGTAAACCTGACGCCGTTATCCGTCAGTTTCGCACCGCTGCGATTACGCACGAACAGCTGGCATCCAAGCAACTCTTCCAGTGTCTTGATGCGAGTGGTGATCGTTGTCTGGGTCACATGCAGGCGTTCTGCGGCTGCAATAAAGCTCCCTGACTGGATGATTTCTAGAAAGGTTTTAGCGAGAGTGATATCCATGTATCAATTTTTTTAATATTAAGTGAAGTTAAATTTCATTATTAATTAATTCTATCCCAGATCATAATCAGTCATCAATTTATTTATCTACCTGTGATGATTGTGAAAACAAGGCCGGAAATCTTTAAAGAGGAACACTGGAAAGAGATCATAGAACTCACCAAGCGCCTGGATGAGAGGCAAAGTATCTGGCTGTCGGGATACCTGGCTGGACGAGTCGATTTGCAGCCGCTGACTGCTACTACGGAAGCAGTCGGCGAGATCGTGATATGCCATGGCGGGGAAACAGGAAACTCGAAAAAAATTGCCTTACAGGCAGAGCAAAAAATAGTAGCGCTGGGTTATCAGGTGAAAGTCTACGATCTGGCGCAGATGACAGTGCGGCAGTTCGCGAAATTACGCCAGGTCATCATCATCTGCAGTACACACGGCGATGGAGACCCGCCAGAGCCTGTGACTGCTTTTTACAATAGTTTGATGTCGTCCAGTTTGCCACTGGAAGATATGCGTTATGCCGTGTTGGCACTGGGTGACTCATCGTATGAGCATTTCTGTGTCACAGGCATCAATATTGATGAAAAGCTGAAACAATCTGGCGCTAGAAGCTGGTTGGACAGGCAAGAATGCGATACGGATTTCCAGAAAACGGCAGATAGTTGGCTGGCAGATTTAGTCTCCAGGCTGCCAGCCATTGATAGCCATGATAACGCTCCCGCTGTAGTTGTCGCGCCTGAAACCAGAGAGATTGACAGGACACATCCTGCTACGGTCAAGGTACTTGAGAATATCAGGCTTTCATCCATGAAAAGACAGGATGCCATTCATCACCTGGTGTTCGATCTTGATGAAATGTCACTGGCTGCCACTGCAGGGGATGCTGTAGGCATTTTTGTGAAGAATCCCATGGATATGGTAACGGGATTGTTGCAGGAAACCAATCTCAAGGCAGAGCAGGTAGTGAGTATCGATGGTGCCAGTATGCCGCTCGTCGATGCCTTGCGGGACAAGCTGGATATCACGATCCCAAGCCGGGATTTTGGACAACTCTGGGAATCCCTGGATACAACAGGAAAATTCCACGAGGCGATGGGGGATTCAGAGAAAAGCAAGAAGGATTTCCTGAAAAGCAAACCATTGCTGGAGCTTGTGAAACAGTTCCATGTTGTTGTCAACGCACAACAACTGGTTGATGTATTGCGACCATTGCAGCCACGTCTTTACGACATTACCAATAGCCTTAAGCAATTCCCGGATGAAATACATGTATGCGTGAAGCGATATCACTATACCAAAGACGATAACACCTATCAGGGGGTGGCATCTAATTACATTGCAACATTAAAAGCTGATGATGCCGTAGAAATATTCCCTCATAAACATCAACGATTTCACTTGCCTGAAGATCCAGGATTGCCATTAATCCTGATTGCAGATAGCACTGGTATTGCGCCATTTATTGCTTTTTTACAGGAAATTGAAGCTGGGGAAAGAGTACATGAATGCTGGCTGATATTTTCTGAAATGACTTTTGAGGAAGATTTTTTATATCAGGCTGAGTTAATCAAGTTCATGAATGCCGGTGTGTTGAAGCATCTGCATCCGGTATTTTATGGTGATGAAAGTGATAACGAAATATTTGATAACGTTGTGGAACACCAGGATCAATTCAAGCAATGGATAAATCAAGGAGCACATGTTTACCTGAGTGGGGATAAATCTATCCTGACAAAGGCAGAAGACTCCATCAAGAGTTGGTCAAAATCACAAGATGATGTTCACTGGGATAAATTGGCTACCGAGAAACGCTTGCATAAGAATTTATACTGATCTGATATGAAAAATAAATTTGAACACTTAGTTGGAAATATTGACCAGTTTAATAGCAATGAGCTGGTTAAATATGATAGTAACTACCTACGGGGAAGTATCAGCCATGGGCTGGGTGATCCAGTGACGGGGAGTATGCAGTTCAACGATACATTGCTGCTTAAATTCCATGGCATATACCAGCAGGATGACAGGGATCTGCGCGCTGATCGCCAGAAAAGATTCCTCGAGCCTAATTACCAGTTCATGGTGCGTATACGCATACCGGGAGGATTGTTGAGCAAACAGCAATGGATAGGCCTGGATGATATATCGCGGAAGTATGCAGAAAGAGGCTTGCGTATCACGACACGTCAGACAATACAGTTCCACGGGATCAGGAAAGGCAACCTGAGAAAGTGCATGCAGGCGCTGAGAAAGATAGGGCTGGATACGATTGCTGCCTGTGGCGATGACAGCAGGGGAGTGGTCTGTGGAGGCAATCCCACGATTTCCAGCATCTCAAGAAAAGTGCAGGAAATCGCAAAACAAACATCACAAAGGCTGATTCCCAAGACAGAGGCATATCCGGAGATATGGTATGAGGAAACGAAACCAGTTCAGGCGGTCGATGCCGAGCCGGTTTATGGACCATTGTATTTGCCACGTAAATTCAAGGTCGGATTCGTCATTCCGCCCGTCAACGATATTGATGTTTACGGTCAGGATGTCGGATTCATCGCGATTGTTCGGGATGGAAAATTGACCGGTTTCAATCTATGCGTTGGCGGTGGTATGGGACAAATTGATAGCCGGGAGGACAGCTATCCAAGGTTGGCCGAGGAAATCGGGTTTGTCCAAGTGGATGAAGCAGCAGAAGTCGCTGAGGTCATCATGGGAATACAGCGTGATTTTGGTGACCGCCAGGACAGGCATCGCGCACGTTTCAAATATACGCTGGACAGGCTGGGATTACCCTGGTTCCTGGATGAGTTACAGCAGCGCAGAGGAAAGCCATTGTCAGCGGCATATCCTGTCAAATTTACGCAAAATGGCGACGAGATTGGATGGAGGTGCGGCGATGATGGTCTCTGGCAATGTACTGTGTATATAGAAAGTGGCAGGGTGAACGCGGCGCTCAGGGACCAGCTGGCAGGATTGTTCCAGCTGTACGATGGTCGCGTCCGCTTGACGACGAACCAGAATTTGCAACTGACAGATGTCCACGATTACGAGCTGCGGCAGCTGCAGATCAGGCTGAGTGATCTTGGATTGGATACTCTGACCAAACCGAGTGAGCAGGCGGTCAATACCCTGTCTTGTGTTGCATTGCCTACGTGCGGCCTGGCAATGGCAGAGGCTGAGCGCTATCTCCCGGAATTCCTGCCAAGATTCAACCAGATAAAGTCCAATTATGGCCTGGATAGCCTGCCGATTACATTGAGGATCACAGGTTGTCCAAATGGATGCGCAAGACCTTATATTGCTGAAGTGGCACTGACAGGAAGAGCGCATGGATTATATAACTTATATCTTGGAGGAAGTCATGTTGGAAATAGGTTGGCAAAACTTTATGCAAAAAATGTCAATGAGGTGAAGATACTCAGCATATTGAATGAATTGATGCAGCGTTATAAATTGCTTGCCAACCCTGAGGAAAGGTTTGGAGATTTTCTGGTAAGAACTACGCTGATAGATGAGACAGTTTCATCTGTTCAGCATGCATAGAATAGGAGCAGTAAATTGAAAGGTTATTTGTTTATACAAAGCCAGGACCAGTTCTACGATGCAAGGACTAGCGCCCAATATAAATTGGTAGTTTCACTTGCAGAAGCAAAGGAAAGTGTCAGTATATTGCTGGTTCAGAACGCTGTATTGGCAACAAGAAAAGGAGTTGAATCCAATATTTATGCTGATTTAAATCAGCATAATATCCAGGTATACGCTGATGAATTATCGTTGAAACAGCGGGAAATATCCCCGGAAGAGCTGAGTGATGGTATCAAGCCTGTGAAAATTGATGTCGTCATTGATGCCATGCTGAATGGCGACAAGGTTGTATGGTGGTAACGGAGTGAATATGGAAAATAAGAAACTGACATTTGCCTTTATGGATCCACCTTTCGAGAATGAAAGGACAATTACATTTTTCAGGATTGTGGATGCAGCCCTGGATGGTGGTGCTGACGTGCAAGTATTCGCTTACGAGGGAGCTGCCGCGCTGGCATTTGCATTGCAAAAGGCGCATGGCAATTCCGTGCATCATCGTGATGCGGAAGAAGAAGCGCATCCCCTGACCAAGGACTGGATAGCGGCTTTGCAGAAGAAGGCAGAGCGGCTTGGCAGGCAGCTGGACTGGGTGAATTGCGGCTTATGTGTGGATGAACGTGGCGTCAACGAAAGTATTCCAGGTTGCAAGCGCGGCTCTCCGGCAGATCTCTGGCGTTATGCGTCCAGTTCATTCAACACATTGGTTATCGGGACTCGCTAACATGAAAATTTTGCAAATTGTTGAGCAGGCATTCAGAACGCTGGTCGAGGAACAGGACGATACCATTCTGTGGCTGACCCAATCCATGGCGGGTGCGGGGGCGAACCTGGAAGTGCTGCTGTCGGGCAACGCGGTCTATTATGCAGTGATGAAGAACAGGCAGCCTGCGGTGAAAATCGGGGATTGGGTGCAACAGGAGCCTGCAGATATTCCCAGTGATCTCGGCAGGATATTGGAGCAGGATATACCAGTTTATGTGTTGAAACATGAGTTGGAAGAGCGGGGGCTGAATGTCGATATGCTACGGCCTTCCATCAAGCCAATAGATAGGACGCAGCTGGTCAGCCTTTACAAGCAGGTGGATCAGGTCTGGCAGTGGTGATGCAGGTGGCATGGTGACTGCGGCACAGCTTCTCAGGCGTATTGGGGGATTACCTGTCAAGGTAGGGGTTGCTGGTGGCACAGGATATGTCGGGGCTGAGCTGGTCAGGCTGTTGGCAGAACATCCCCATGTACGCTTGCATGCCGTGACATCAGGGGGCAGTATCGGCAAATGTGTCAATGAACATTATCCGTATATTCCCAAGTACCTGAATCTCAGGTTTGTGGACATTGACGATCCTGTCCTGTTGGAATGTGATGTCGTCATTTTTTCGACACCCCTGGGAACTATCATGAGGTATGCCCGGTCATTCTTGGAAAGAGGGATAAGAGTGATCGATCTTTCGCCTGATTTCAGCCTGGAAAATCAGGAGGTCTGGAAATCGCGATTTGCACTGGAGCACTCCAGCCCGGAATTGATCCCCTCCACAATATTCGGTTTGCCTGAAATCAACAGGGCAGCCATCAAGAAAGCGTTATTGCTGAACAGCCCGAGCAGTTACAGCACCGCTATCATCCTGGGTGTTCTACCGCTCTTGGCTCCGGGGAAAATGAAGGAAGAATCTCTGGTCGCGGATATTGTCGTGGGAATGACAGCCCACGGCAGAGTGATGTCACACACTGCCATGTTTGCCGAGCATTCAGACACGATGCAGGCGTTTGATGTGGATTTTCCTTTAGCCAGGACTGAAACAGAAAGTGTCATCTCACGTATTCATGGAAAACGTATTGAACTGACCTGTATTCCGCATTCAGCACCTTTGATTACGGGGCTGCATGCCACGTTATATCTCAAGGTCGATCCGGAAATCGACCTGTTCAAACTGTATAAAGAGTTTTACCGAAAAGAAATTTTTGTCGAGGTATTGCCTGCCGGGTGTGTCCCTGAAACCAGGAACGTACGCGGTTCCAATTATTGCAAAATCGCGCCGCATAGGCAGAAAGACGGTGCTGCAGTCATTCTGGTGGCGTTGGATAACCTGATCAAGGGCGCAGCAGGGCAGGCAATACAGAACCTCAACATCATGTTTGGATTGAATGAGTCAGATGGTTTGCATGCCATCGACACAGATCCCAAAGGACATACGGCATAAGCGGTTGATTATCTTTTAACCTGATCTCTCCAAAGGAGGTGCCATGTTTGCCAATTCAGTCGTACTGATTACCCTCACATTGGTCATAGGGCTGCCTCCCTTAGTGTGCCTGTTCATGGCCTTATCCGCAGGACAGCTCGATGATGGCGGCTCATCTGCCGAATCCATTTTTGAGGAGCAGGAACTACGATATTCCCGGCCATGGGAGACGCGACGACAGATGCAGGATCGGGTGCAGCAACATGGCAACCTCATGAATAATCCTCGTGCCGAGTGGGAGCGTTGGCTATGACTATCCAGCAAGGACAGGTGGACGTGAAGCAGGAGGACAATTCTCAATACCTGAACAAAGCCAGCGCCATGGAAATGGAAACATATGACCAGTCAGGTAGGCAGCCAGTATTGCTGGGATTCCTGATTGCCGTCATCTGGCTATTGATCGGTACGGTGCTCGGTGATCTGAGCAGTTTCAAATTTGACCATCCTGATTTGCTGAGCGGACAGGCCTATCTTACCTTTGGTCGTATACGGCCTGCACACCTCAATGCCATGGTATATGGCTGGGCATCCACTGCCATGTTTTCTGTTTCACTATGGCTGATGCCCAGATTGTGTCGCACGCGATTACGCTGGGGCAGGGTGGCAAGCTGTGGAATCCTGGTATGGACTGCTGGCCTGATAGTCGGACTTGTACTGTTGTTGCAGGGATACAGCGACGGCCTGGAGTGGTTGGAGCTAGATCGCATGTGGGCTGACCCGCTGCTGGTAGTCGGTGCAGCCATGGTCGGCGCTTCCGTATGGAGAACCCTGGCGGCACGTAATGTACACCACTTGTATGTTTCAGTGTGGTACGTGGCGGCTTCCTATCCGTGGTTCCTGATTATTTTCCTTGCAGGCAATCTACCTTTCTACCGTGGTGTTGAGTCTGCCGCCGTTAACTGGTTTTATGCCCATAATGCCCTGGGTTTGTGGCTGACTGCTGTCAACTTGGCATTGATTTACTATTTATTGCCCAAGATCATCGGACGACCGATTTATTCTTATTGGCTATCATTGGTCGGCTTCTGGGCACTGGCTTTGTTCTACGCGCTCAACGGCATGCATCACCTGATCGGCGGCCCGATTCCTTCCTGGATGATAGCCACATCCATCACCGCCAGTATCATGATGGTAATTCCCGTGATTGCCGTGGGCATCAATCAGCATATGACGGTTGTCGGGAGGTTCGGCGCCATGCGTTACTCACCGGCACTGACCCTGGCTGTCATTGCTGCAATGTCATACACCGCCGTATCCCTGCAGGGCATCATGACAGCATTGGTCAGTGTCAACCGCATCACGCATTTCACACACTGGACGATTGCCCACTCTCATCTGGGGCTCTACATGTTCGTCACACTCTCGTTGTTCGGCGGCATGTATTACATATTGCCCAGGGTGCTGAAAAGAGAGTGGCCCAGCCGTAGGCTCATACGCCTGCATATTCTCCTGACGGGAGGCGGCATGGCGCTATATATCATTGCGCTGGGGATAGGTGGAGTCCTGCAGGGCCTCAGCCTGCTGACGCCAGGTACCGGGTTCGAGGCTTCGGTTGCCAGTACCAAGCCCTGGCTGATGTTGCGCAGTATCTCAGCCGTCATCATCTCAGTGGGGCACCTGGCATTTATCTACCATAGCTACCTGCTGGCGTTTTCCCGCAAACATTCCACGACACAGCTGCCTCCTTTCATTGAATTCAAGCCTGTGCTGGTGAAAGAGAGAAAATCATGACCAGGATATGTGTATTGCTGATGGGGGCGTTGGCTACCGTCATCTTTGCCCTGGTAATATTGGTGATCCTGCCCAGCAGCCTGCTTTCCCATGTGGAGGCACCGCCACAGCTGAAACGTCCCAGTCAGCAGGAGTTGCTGGGACGACAGATTTATATCAGCAATGGCTGTATTTATTGCCATACCCAGCAAGTTCGTGATGCCGAAATTACTGCCGATGTGAGCAGTGGGCTAGGTAACCGGGCGTCAGTGCCGGCAGATTATGTTTATGATGCTCCCAACCTGTTGGGCACCATGCGGACAGGGCCGGACCTGTTCAATGTCGGGGTTCGGCTACCGGATAGCAACTGGCATTTATTGCATCTTTACCAGCCGCGCGCGCTGGTGCCGTGGTCCATCATGCCGGCCTTTCCTTTCCTGTTCGAGCATAAACCCAAGGCAGAAAAAGGGGATAAAGTGTTGAAAGTGCCTGCTGCCTATGCGCCAAAACAAGGTGTGGTGGTGATTACGCCTGAAGCAGCGGCACTGGTGGCTTACCTGACCAGTTTGCGGCATGACTATCCCATTCCCGACAGCCCAGCATTCAAGGAGTCCCAACCATGAATGATCAACCCCGCCAGACTGACCCTGCAATTCCAACAGGAAACAATGAAAGCACAGAACTGGATCTGCATGACCAGGTGATTTATGAAACGCCGGAACCCTTCGAGGATATTGCCAGTGGACCGCGGTGGTTTTATCTGTTTTCCGTGGTGGCGCTTGTGGTGGGCGCATTTTATCTGGGGCGGCATATGGGCAATCTGGATACAGAAGCCCATATCGGTTTTCTGCAAGCGCAAAAGCAGCAATCAGGGCAGGGTGGGGCAGCAGCAGTCAAAACGGTCTCTGGTGCAGCTGTTTTCACCAGCCGCTGTGTGAGCTGCCATCAGGCCAATGGACAGGGTATTCCCGGCGCATTTCCTCCCCTTGTGAAATCCACGTATGTGCTCGGGGACCCACAAACACTGGTACGTATTGTGTTGCAGGGACTGCAAGGGGAGATAAAGGTAGAGGGCCAAGCCTATAACGGCCTTATGCCTCCCTGGCAGGATCAGTTGAGCGACGAGGAAACGACAGCCGTAATCAATTACATCCGCACTGAACTGGGCGGGAACCAGGCTGGGCAGGTGGATGTGGAGTTGGTACAGAAAATCAGGGCGGCAGAGAAAGACAGGCAGAAGCCTTGGACAGTACCTGAGCTGGAGGCACTGGAAAAATCATGAGCCATGATCTGCACAAGCGTGAGTTATTAACTGTTTCCGGGTTTTTCAGCGAGCAGAAGCAGGTGGACGCAGTATTGTCTGTATGTTTGCAGCGTGGCATTCCAAGGGACCTTATTGACCTTGCATTGTCTGAAGCGGCAGCGCGCAGGTTCGGCAACCTGAAAGCGGGACGGAATACGGACAACTGGTTTGCCTGGACAGGCCGGGGGGCATTGATCGGATTGCTGACAAGCGCCTTGTTGACATTGGGCATCATCCTGATCAATGGGTATGAAGTCAGCAAGCAGCTGGCTTTCATCCAGTTGCTTGGCCCTGATATTGGTGTTGTGCTGGGAGCTATATTGGGGGCGGCATATGGCTGGGTGCACGAAGATGAAACCAATCTATGGATGAAGCGCGCTGCCGGGAGGGACGATGCCATGTTGCTGCTGGTTTATCTGCAGCCAGGAGATGAGGCTGCCAGGCTCAGTGAAATATTCAGCCATTATGGCGGGCAGAATATCATCGCAGAGTCTATGCCATCCTAATAAGGCGATAGCTGGGTGAGTGTGGTGGTTGCCAGTACCAATAGCAAGGCAAAAAAATACTCCAGGGTTATACCCTGGTCATAAGTGGTGTTATGCATGCTCCCATGGTGCAGCTGGTGACGCAGCCATCCTGCTAGTATGACCACACCTGATATCAAGAGCAGCTTGACCATGAGCATCAGGATGTAAGCCGATGCCAGTGTGCGGGTCTCAAGGTATTGCAGCGTAATCCTGATAGCGCCACTACCAAGTACGCAAATAAAAACCGGGAGTGCCAGCCAGGAAAAAAACTGTAAATCCTGCCGGCTTGTGTACTCGGTTCCTGTCAGCCTGAACGCCAGTAGCAGACTTAGACCGCCAAACCACAGCATGGCAGATGCCAAGTGCAGGGCATCAATCCAGAACACCAATTGATATATGCCATCCTCTCCGGCATGCGAGGTTAGTACCATGGCGGTAACCATCCCCATGATCCCGGCGAACCGCAAGTACTGCCTGCTGCTTGCGACCGCGATCAATAACGACACTCCGTAAACCATCCACGCGATACCGAATGAAGTCTGCAATACCGAGGCAATGTCGCTCAGACCTGGTAACGCCATATTGTTTGCATCGAAAGGCGCAGAAGACTCCAATGCAATGTTGCTGATGACGATGAGCACACCAAGGCTACCTGAGATGGCGGCAATGGCCCGGTAGTGGTTACTGTGCATTAATTGGCGTTGCCATCGCCATTCCCATAGCCATATCCCCAGCAGCAGGGCGAGCGCAATATAAGCCGCGGTCCTGCCCAGGATGATGTCCAGCAGGTGCGGATGCTCCAGCAGCACAGACATGGGTTTATTGAACGGAGAACTGCATACTGCCTTGCTGGTGATGGCCGTCCTTCGACATCACGCTCCATCTCAGCTGGTACTTGGTCAGGGAGACATTCTCTGGCAGCTGGATGATCAAGGTGCGATTGCGCACTGTGGAATGAGCCTTGTGCCAACTGCCGTCATGCCATATTTCAGCAGGGTGCAGCTCAGGCTCTATCAGCTTGGCGAAATGAACCCTGACCTCTTGCGGAGGAGTGGCCAGAATGGCACCGTCTGCAGGCTCTGTCTTGACCAGCTTACTATGTCCCCAGCCTGGCAGGGTGTATAGCAGCAATAAGATAGCAATCAGGTTTTTCATCATGATTCGTCCCCGCGCCTCCTGTGGTATATGGCATGTATTCCTTGAGTGACACCATACTCTTTTTTGGATGAAAACCAAGTATATGGCTGTTTGCTTTCTATTGCCCTATCAGGCGTTGCCAACTACGGCTACAAAACTGAATAGATTGAAAAAATCCGCCAGCGTCTGCCTGAAAATCCATGGACATCCCGTATAATTTATCTCTATGTCTATATTGCTGATGATCATATTGGTAAGCCTGTCTGGAGGCGTGCTGAGCGTATTGTGTGCTGCTTTCCTGGCATTGAAAGCCAAGGCGGCATGGGTGCCGATGCTTATCAGTTATGCCATTGGGGCATTACTGGGTGCGGTATTCCTTGAGATACTTCCCCACGCATTTGAGGTCAGCAGCAGCCCGGAAGTGATGTCGGCCACGATACTGGCAGGCATCCTGTTGTTTTTCATCCTGGAAAAACTGGTGTTGTGGCGGCATTGCCACGGCGAGGAATGTGAGGTCCATGCCGGGGATACACATCACACACATAAGCACGCAGGCCATGATCATGGACGTAGCGGCCTGATGATCATGATTGGCGACACTTTTCATAATTTTGTTGATGGTGTGCTGATCGCAGCTGCCTTTCTTGCAGATGTTCACCTGGGAATGGTGACGGCTATTGCGATCATTGCGCACGAAATCCCGCAAGAGGTGGGGGATTTCCTGATTCTCCTGCATTCAGGGTATAACAAGCGGCAGGCATTGCTGTTCAACCTGTTTTCCAGCATGGCAACCCTGATCGGCGGCGTCGGCGCCTATTTTGCCCTGGGCCAGCTTCAAGCATGGATACCCACGATCCTCGGCCTTGCTGCTGCCAGCATGATTTATGTTGCCGTAGCAGACCTGATCCCCGGCCTGCATAAGCGTACTGAGTTGCGGGCGACCTTGCAGCAGGCAGGATTGATCAGCCTGGGCGTGATTTCAATCTGGCTGGCTGGTGAGTTGGTGCATTAAGGCTGACGCTTGTATTGCTCGGTTGGCAGAGATTTGTTGCTTCAGGTAAACAAGTCTGGCATCAAAGGGGCAGGGCGTTCAGAGTCTGCACGCTCCTCAAGGAAATCCAGTGTATAGGGGCAGCGGGTTGGGTTGCGGATGGATTTACGTTTTTTACCGGTTGTCTTGGTGTTGATATACGGTGTCTGGCTGATACGCACATAACCGGAGGCATGCAGTTTGGCTGGCGTTGTCTCGAACAGGCTGAGAGGGTTGTCTATGTTCTGCAGGGTAATGGAGTTTTTACCGACTTTCAGGACGTTGTACATGACAAACTTGCTGCCTGTTTGTTTGCCATAAATTTCACCGGTAAGAATGTCCAAGATGTGCCTTTCATAATACGTTTCCAATCATATCGTTATGAGGCATATATGACAAGGTTCTTGAGTGATTGCGTATGAGTGTCAGCAGGCGCGACGTAATGCAATATGTTGTTTGATCAGGCCGAGAGCCTGTTCACGGAAGCCAAGACGTCCGGTATCCTTGACCCACATATGCAGCAGGCCGGAGAAGAACAGGTGAGAGTCCATTGCCAGTGCTGCAGGATCAAGCGCGGCGTTAAGCTGGTCTTTTTGTTTGGCATGTTCGTATAACAGCCGGATTTTTTCGGTGAAGTAATCACAGTTTGTAACAATTTGCTGTAATACTGCAGCAAATTCGTCCACGTACTCACATTTTGTCATCATGATTTCATAAGTCTGGTTTGTAGCCGGATCCTGCATCAATGTGAGAATGGTATTGGTAAAGAACTGTTCGATAGTGGAGAGGGGATCTTCTGACTTTTCATCCAGGGCCACAGCATCAATATGATCAATAAGTGGCAGGATGGCCTGATCCCGCATTGCATGGAACAGCTCAATCTTATTCTTGAAATGCCAGTAGATGGCACCCCGGGTGACTTCAGCATGTGAGGCGATATGTTCCATTGTCGTGCGGCTGACGCCTCGTTTGGCAAACACCTCACGTGCGGCGGTAATGATGCGCTGACGAGTGATTTCTGCGTTTTCTTTGGTCTTGCGTGCCATGATATCCCTGCGGAATAAATTGTTTTACATACAATCATGTTTGTATATAATATACATTCGTTTGTGAATGTAAGCAAGTTAATTGTTTATAAGACATGGGGTTATATATGGGAGTGAGTGTGATAAATCAGGTTAATACTAGTGCGGAAAGAGTGAATCCCAGCAAAAAAATCGTGCTTGCCATGATGGCTGCATTTGCTCTGGTTGCTTGTGGAAAGGGTGAGCAGCAAACTGCGCCAGCAGCTGGTGCCCAGGCAATGCCTGTGACTGTATTGTCAGTGGAAGCGACGAGTGTGCCGGTTGCTGCTGAAGCGGTGGCACAAACTGAAGGAGCACGCGAAGTTGAGATTCGCCCCCGTGTTGGTGGAATTCTGTTGAAGCGTTTGTATGACGAGGGGGCTTCCGTCAAGGAAGGCCAAGTATTGTTCCAGATTGATCCGGAGCCATACAAGATCGCACTCGACCAGGCTCGTGCCCAGCTGGCGCAAGCTCAGGCCAAAATTGCCCAGACGCAGCGGGAAGCCACCCGTTTGAAGGGGTTGCTGGAGACAAATTCCATCAGTCAACGTGAATATGATAATGCGACTTCGGAAGATGAAGTCGCCAAGGCTGCTGTACTGCAGGCGCAGGCCAGCGTGCGTGAAGCTGAGCTGAATCTTTCCTATACCAAGGTAACTGCACCTGTGGGTGGTGTTACCGGACGTTTCCAGCTTTCAGAAGGAGCACTGGTTGCGGCAAATGAGACCCTGCTGACTTCTGTAGTCCAGCTCTCGCCAATCTGGGTACGTTTCAGCTTGTCTGATAACGAACTGCAGCAACTGGGTGGCCCTGTGACTGAGAAAACTGCCAAGCAGATTTCCCTGAAATTGCCTGATGGCAGTGAATATGCCGAAAGTGGCAAGTTGAATTTTGCAGCAAGCCAGATTGATCCTACGCTGGGTACGCAGCAATTGCGCGCTACTTTTGTGAATGCGGATAGACAATTGTTACCAGGCCAGTTTGTACGCGCAAAAGTAACAGTGGGTGAGCGTGATGGCGTATTCCTGGTGCCGCAAGTGGCCGTGTTGAACTCTCAGCAGGGACGTTTTGTGTATGTTGTGGATGAGAATAATCAGGCTGCAGTGCGACCAGTCGTGACTGGTGAGTGGGTAGGGCGTGATTGGGTGATTTTGCAGGGGCTGCAGGCTGGAGAGAAGGTGGTGGTTGATAACCTGATCAAGATTCGTCCCGGTGCCCCACTGCAACCACATCCACCTGCGGAGCAGGCTGGTCAGCCTGCTGCTGGACAAGAGCAGTCAGTGGTTAAGGCAAACAGCAAGTCGGCTTAAGCGAGAACAACTATGACGAGATTTTTTATTACACGGCCGATATTTGCCTCGGTGGTATCGATCATTATTGTGCTGGCCGGACTTGCTGCTGCATTCCAGTTGCCAATTGCGCAATATCCACAAATTGCTCCACCTACGGTCATCGTGACCGCGACTTACCCTGGTGCAAGTGCTGAAACATTGTCCAAGACGGTAGCAGCACCGATCGAAGAGCAGCTCAGTGGTATCGAAGGTCTGCTTTATTATCAATCCAGTGCTGACTCCAGCGGTACGCTGACTATTACAGCTACCTTCGAGACTGGTACAGATGTGAACCAGGCAACTTTCAACGTGAGTAATCGCGTGAATATTGCTGAACCACGATTACCGGAAGATGTGCGTCGTACAGGTGTCGTGGTGCAGAAGCGTTCCAATGACATTTTGATGGCATTGATGCTGATTTCTCCCAACAAGACTTATGACCCGCTTTATCTGAGCAATTACGCGACCCTGAATGTGCTGGATGAGTTGAAGCGCACCAAGGGCGTTGGTGATGCGACAGTGTTTGGTACCCAGGATTATGCGATGCGCATCTGGCTGCGGCCTGATCGCATGGCGCAGCTTGGAGTGACGACCAGTGATATTTCTGCAGCAATTGCGGCGCAGAATGCGCAGTATGCAGCAGGTCGTATTGGCCAGGATCCGGCTCCAGATGATCAGCAGTTGGTGTATACCGTCACTGCCAAGGGACGTCTGGTTGATCCTGAACAATTTGCCAATATCATTATCAAGGCCAATGGCCCGCGTGGGGTGTTGTACCTGAAGGATGTCGCGCGAGTTGAGTTGGGTGCCCAGAACTACAATATCCGCACTACACTTGACGGACAGCCTGGAGTAGGTATTCCGGTATTTCTGCAGACAGGCGCCAATGCGCTGGAAACTGCAGAGGCTATCAAGGCCAAGATGGAGGAGTTGAAACAGCGCTTCCCTGAGGATATGGATTATCGTATTCCTTACGATACCAGTGACTTCGTCAAGGCATCCATTGGCGAAGTGGTGCATACCCTTGCTGAAGCCATGATCCTGGTGGTCTTGGTTGTATTCCTGTTCCTGCAAAGCTGGCGTGCTACCCTGATTCCCCTGATTGCAGTACCGATTTCACTCATTGGCACTTTTGCCGGCTTGTGGCTGTTTGGTTTCTCTATCAATACATTGACATTGTTTGCGATGGTGCTGGCAATCGGTATCGTGGTGGATGATGCGATTGTGGTGTTGGAGAATATTGAGCGCTTGATGAGCCAGGAAAAACTTTCCCCTCTGCATGCTGCGATTAAATCCATGCAGCAGGTATCGGGGGCTGTGGTCGCTATTGTGCTGGTATTGTGTGCCGTGTTCGTTCCTGTAGCTTTCATGGGCGGTATCGCTGGTGAGCTGTATCGCCAGTTTGCGGTGACTGTGGCAGTGGCAGTGGTGATTTCAGGCATTGTGGCGTTGACGTTGACGCCTGCACTATGTGCCATCCTGCTCAAAAGTGTGCACAAAGAGTCACGTTTCTTTAAGCCATTTAACCGTGGCTTTGACAAACTGACCAATTTATATACTTCTGTGGTCGGCCTGACATTGCGTCACCGTATCATCGGGGCTGTTGTGTTTGTCGGCATCATTGCTGCAGGCGCTTACCTGTTCCGTGTTGTACCGACCAGTTTTGTGCCGCCTGAAGACCAGGGTTATGTCGTTACCGCTGTCATGATGCCCGATGGCTCCAGCCTGACGCGCACAAGCAATACGATGGAGAATGTGCGTAAGGCGATTGACCAGGATTCTGCAGTAGACACCGAGTTCGTCATCAATGGGTTCGATCTGATTGGTGGTGGCAACAAGACCAGTGCAGCAACCATGTTTGTGCGACTGAAGGATTGGGATCAGCGTACAACAACGGCGGAGCAGGTCGTGCAACGCCTGTTCGGTATCGGCATGATGCAGCCTGACGGGATGGCGATCGCCTTCAATCCGCCAGCCATTCGCGGCCTGGGTAGTTCTGGCAGTATGGAAATGTATATCCAGAGTCGGGGAGATACAGACCCGATACATTTGTCAGAGGTCGTGAATAACTTCATAGATGCCTTGCGCAAGGAGCCGCGCCTGACAGGGGTCAATACTTTCTTCCGTCCTACAGTGCCGCAATTGCTCATTGAAGTAGATGAAGCGAAAGCCCTGTCTCTGGGAGTGCCGATTGCTGATGTCTATGCTACTTTGCAGAGCACCATGGGTACTTTGTATGTCAATGACTTCAATCGCTCTGGCCGTACTTATCGTGTGCAATTACAGGCAGAACCAGCTTATCGGATGAAGCCCGAAGACATTGGACGTGTTTATGTACGTTCGGCTGGTGGTGACATGGTGCCGATGTCGGCATTGAGCACTGTGCGTGAAATTGTCGGTGCCGAGCAATTGGAACGGTATAAAGGCCTGGTGGCTGCCAAAGTGATGGGTGGTGGAGCGTACGGCGTCAGTTCCGGTGATGCAATCAAGCTCATCGAGAAGGTGGCGAACGATACATTGCCTGATGGATACCAGCTGGCCTGGACCAGCCAGGCTTACCAGGAAAAACTGACCGGGAACGCTGCGATCTTTGCATTCAGCTTTGCGATCATAATGGTGTTCCTGATCTTGGCTGCGCAGTTCGAGACCTGGGCTTTGCCTCTGGCAGTCATCATGGCCGTACCGTTTGCGCTGGTAGGTGCCTTGCTGGCAGTGTTGTTCCGTGGCATGCCTAACGACATTTACTTCCAGATTGGCCTGGTAACTCTGGTCGGTCTGGCGGCAAAGAATGCGATTCTGATCGTGGAATTCGCCAGCCAGAAACTGGAAGAGGGCCTCCCAATCAAGCAGGCTGCGATTGAAGCGGCGCGCTTGCGTTTCCGTCCGATCGTCATGACTTCCATGGCTTTTGTGCTGGGAATCGTGCCGTTGGTCATTGCAACAGGCGCAGGCGCTGCTGCACGTCAGTCCATGGGTACCGGCGTGTTCGGTGGCATGTTGCTGGCTACATTCGTTGCTACTATCTTTATTCCGATGTTCTTTACCTGGCTGTCTGGTAACACCAGTAGCCGTGTACATCACGATGATTTCAAGGAAACAGCATGATGGTGCGTATTAATCTAGTTCATGTTGCTGTTGCGCTGGCGCTGACAGGGTGCATGGTGGGGCCTGACTATCAGCGTCCCGAGAACAAGATGCCTGCCAGTTTCAGTGTTGCCGACACGGCACAGGAAAACGGGCAGCAGGCGCTTAATCTGGATAACTGGTGGGAGAGTTTTCAAGACCCGGTCTTGAGCGATCTCATGCAAAAGGCATTTACCGATAATCTGGACATTGCCAAGGCTGTTGCCAGAATTGAGGAGGCGGATGCTGCCATGCGTGAAGCTGGGGCCGCATTATTCCCGCAGGTGGATTTAAGCGGGAATGGTGTGCGCCAGCGGGTAACGCAAACGGGAGCGTTCCCTTTGCCATCCTATGTGCCTGCCCTGCGTGAGAATTATAACTTGCAGCTAGGAACCAGTTTTGAGCTGGATTTCTGGGGTAAATTGCGTCGCGCACGGGAAGCAGCGCGTGCGCAGGCACTGGGCACTTACTTCGCCAAGGATACGGTCAGTCTCTCGCTGTCTGGCCTGGTGGCTAGTAATTATCTACTATTGCGCAGTACTGAAGCCCAGATTGCCGTCTCAAAAGACAGCTTGAAAAGCCGACAAGAGAGCCTTGAGCTGACCAAGCGGTTACAGCAGGGTGGTACCGCCTCAATGCTGGATGTGCATCAGGCTGAAGTGGCAAACTCCAACCTGGTGGCACAGATTGCAGACCTGGTACGCCAACGTGAAGTGGCGTTACACCAGCTTGCCGTGCTGACCGGGGATTTGACGCTTCAGATACCGGAGGGGGACATTCATCAATTGCCTACTCCCCCTGTACCGCCGGCAGGCTTGCCTTCGAGTTTGCTGGAGGCTCGTCCTGATGTGCGCGAAGCAGAGCAGACATTGGTTTCTCAAAATGCCCAGATTGGTGTGGCCAAAGCGGCTTTGTTTCCTAGTATCAGTTTGACGGCAACCTATGGTGGCGAAAGTGCAGCCTTGAATGAGATCATGCGTGCGCCATCACGGATCTGGTCTACCGGCCTGGGATTGAGTTTGCCTATCTTCAATGCAGGCAGGTTGTCTGCGCAGGTGGATCAGGCAACGGCAAGGCAGAAGCAGGCATTGGCAGGTTACCAAAGCACTGTGCAGACCGCCTTCCAGGAGGTTAATGATGCGCTGATAACGGTTCGTCAGAACCGTGAACGCGAAGAAGCGTTGAATATCAGCCAGGATTCAGCCAAAAAAGCATTGCAGATTTCTGAAAATCGTTACAAGTCGGGCTATTCAGCCTATCTTGATGTGCTGGATTCACAACGTGTCTATAACGATGCGGCGCTGGCATTCATCCAGAGTCGCCAGGCACGACTGGTTGCGACAGTGGATTTGTTCAAGGCATTGGGTGGAGGCTGGAAAACTGCGCAAGGCTATACCCAGGCTGAACAGCAGCAGGAGCATTGATATAGTCCGTATGTGATATATCATCAGGAAGCCGGGTTTATCCCGGTTTTCTTTTTGCAGGTATTGTCCCTGTATCTCTGCTGAAAACAGGGGGACATGCTAAAATGACACGTTTACATTTTTGTTATCTGCCATGACCGTCCGTACCCGTTTTGCTCCCAGCCCTACCGGCTTTCTCCATATCGGTGGCGCAAGAACTGCGTTGTTTTCGTGGGCATACGCCCGTAAACATCACGGGCAGTTTGTTCTGCGCATTGAAGATACGGATGTGGCGCGCTCAACGCCCGAAGCGGTGCAGGCTATTCTCGATGGCATGAACTGGTTGGGACTGGAGTGGGATGAGGGCCCGTTTTACCAGATGCAGCGTATGAATCGCTACAAAGAGGTGATTCAGAAGCTGTTGGATGAAGGCAAGGCGTATTACTGTTACTGCAGCAAGGAAGAGCTCGACGCATTGCGTGAGCAGCAAATGCAGGAAGGCAGGAAGCCACGCTATGATGGGCGTTGGCGTCCTGAACCAGGCAAGGTATTGCCTGCAGTGCCTGCTGATATTCCACCTGTGGTACGGTTCAAGAATCCGCTTACAGGTAATGTCGTCTGGGATGACCTGGTGAAAGGGCAGATCAGCATTGCCAATGAGGAGTTGGATGACCTGATCATTGCACGTGCCGATGGAACACCTACGTATAATTTCTGTGTGGTGGTGGATGACTGGGATATGGGTATTACCCAGGTGATCCGCGGCGATGATCATGTCAACAATACGCCCAGGCAAATCAACCTGCTCCAGGCGTTGGATGCAACCATTCCCCAATATGCACATCTTTCCATGATCCTGGGTGATGATGGGCAGAAATTATCGAAGCGGCATGGTGCGGTCAGTGTCATGCAATATCATGAAGACGGATATCTGCCGGAAGCGGTATTGAATTACCTGTCACGCCTGGGATGGTCGCATGGCGATGATGAAGTCTTCAGCATGGCGCAGTTCTGCACATGGTTCGATCTGGACCATATCACGCCGTCTGCTGCGCAATTCAATACCGAAAAGCTCAACTGGCTCAATGCTCATTACATCAAGCAGGCGGATCTGGACTATCTGGCGCAGGATATTGCCGGACGGTTGGCAAGTGCTGGTGTTGCCGTGAACGATCGTGTCGACCTTCAGGCGGTGATTTCCTTATACCGTGATCGTGCCAATACGCTTAACCAATTGGCAGATAGTGTTGCCTATTTCTACCAGAAACCACAGCTTGATGCGGTAGCATTGGAAAAACATGTGACACCTGAAATACTGCCTGTCTTGAATGGTTTGTCAGGCGTGCTGGAACAAGTGGATTGGACGCAAGAGGGCCTGCATGCGGCAATTGAGACCGCAGTGACAAGCAACGCGCTGAAATTTCCCAAGATTGCCATGCCATTGCGGGTGATGCTCACTGGCGGTGCCCAGTCGCCAAGTATTGACGCTGTCATGTTCCTGCTGGGCAAAGAAGAAAGTCTGGCCCGGATGCAGGCAGTGTTGCAGGGGCAATAACAGTGAAAAATCTATAAAAAATAGAACAATCCGGAAGATGGATAGTCCTAAAGCAAGAGGATTCTTTTTGGTTGGGGTGGAATATGCAAAAAAGACTTGTTTTTTGTAGTTGAACACCCCATTGATGAAGGAATGAGTGCTACTCTGTTAAGAAGTTGAAATACCTTGACCCGGGGAAAGATTTTTAACGTAAAGTTGCAGTAATAAAAAAACTCCCTATATATACAATTAGAAAGTTGAAGGAGCGTCAAAATGAGCGTTAAAGGGCAGATGTTACAAGACCCGTTTTTAAATACATTGCGCAAGGAGCATGTGCCAGTGTCTATTTATCTGGTCAATGGTATCAAGTTGCAGGGGCAAGTGGATTCATTTGATCAATATGTCATCCTGCTGAAAAATACAGTCACCCAGATGGTGTACAAGCATGCCATTTCCACGATTGTGCCAGGACGTGCAGTATCCATTCCCCATGGGGCTGCGGCTACTTCGACTGAGGGTTAATTTTATTAAGTCTGCGTTATATGTTTGATCGGCCGGGTGGCGGAGATGCGTCCGTACTGGTAAGTGTGGATTTTGGTGATCCAGGATACGAAGATAGCCTGCAGGAATTGCGACAGCTCGTTACAAGTGCGGGCATGTCCATTGCAGGTGTCGTAGAAGGGCGTCGCCCCCGACCTGACCCCAAGTATTTTATTGGTAGCGGCAAGGCCGATGAGTTATTGGCGCTGGTTCAGTCTATCAGCGCCAAAGTCGTGGTGTTCAATCACGACCTCAGTCCCTCGCAGCAGCGTAATCTTGAGCGTCTGCTTGAGGTGCGGGTGGTAGATCGTACTGGTCTGATCCTGGATATCTTTGCCCAGCGGGCGCAAAGCCATGAGGGTAAGCTGCAGGTGGAGCTTGCGCAACTGGAGCATCTGTCAACGCGGCTTGTGCGCGGCTGGACTCACCTTGAACGACAAAAAGGCGGTATTGGCGTGCGTGGTGGTCCAGGTGAAACCCAGCTTGAGCTGGACAGACGCATGTTGCGGATTCGCGTCAAGCAGTTACGTGAAAAGCTGGGTAAACTCAAGCAGCAGCGCGGCATGCAGCGGCGTGCCCGTCGTCGCTCACAAGTCCTGTCAGTGTCCATTGTGGGCTATACCAATGCAGGTAAGTCGACCTTGTTCAATCGCCTGACGCAGTCTGGCGTATATGCAGCAGACCAATTGTTCGCGACACTGGATACTACCTCCCGCAAGCTTTATATTCCTGAAGGTGGTCCTGTCGTGATTTCCGATACTGTTGGCTTCATCAAGCATCTGCCACACGCGTTGGTCGAAGCATTTGGTGCCACCCTGGAAGAGGCCGTACAGGCTGATTTACTGCTTCATGTAGTCGATATTGCAGGTGAAAATCGGGATGAACAGATAGAGCAGGTCAATCTGGTACTCTCTGAGATTGGCGCGCAAGATGTGCCCCAGATTCTGGTGCTGAACCAGATAGATCGTACGGGGATCGCGCCAGGCCTTGATCGTGACGAATATGGTAGAATCTCGAAAGTACGTATTTCTGCCAGGACAGGTGAAGGACTTGACCTGTTGCGCCAAGCTCTGTTGGAACATCAGCAGGGGTTGAACGAAAAACTGGCGCAATCCTATCTCAACGCATAATTTTTGTTTTTCGGAGTGATGCATGGCTAACGATCCCGGTTGGGGCAATCGTAATAACGATGGTCCGCCCGATTTGGATGAAGTATTTCGGCAGTTCAGCAATAAGCTGAAGGGCGTATTTGGTAAAAACGGGGGAGGCAGCACGCCCAATCAAGGGGGGGCTGGTGTTCCTGTGCTACCCGTGTTGGGACTGGTTGCCGTAATTTGGTTTGCAACGGGTTTTTACATTGTTGATCAAGGTTCTCGTGGCGTTGTGCTGCGTTTTGGCAAGCATGTGGAAACTACAATGCCTGGCCCGCGTTGGCATTTACCTTACCCGGTTGAAAGTGTGACTGTGGTTAATATGGAGCAGGTACGCACTGTGGAAGTAGGCTATCGTTCTGCAGAAGGTGGTTCTGGTCGTGGGAGGGAACTCAGAGAGTCTCTCATGCTGACGGATGACGAGAACATCATTGACCTGCAGCTTGCGGTGCAATATAACCTGAAAAATGTGGAAGATACGCTTTTCAACAACCGTTTTGCAGAAGAGTCTGTACGCGGTATTGCTGAAACAGCTATCCGTGAAATTGTCGGTAAGAGCAAGATGGACTTTGCCTTGTACGAAGGGCGTGAGGAAATTGCTGCATTGGCGAAAAAACTGATGCAGGAAATTCTTGATCGTTACTCCACTGGCGTGAATATTGTGAGTGTCACGATGCAGAATGCGCAACCACCTGAGCAGGTGCAGGCGGCTTTTGATGACGCAGTGAAGGCCGGACAGGACAGGGAGCGCCAGAAAAACGAAGGCCATGCCTATGCTAATGATGTAGTCCCGCGTGCGCACGGTACTGCTTCCCGCTTACTGGAAGAGGCTGCTGGTTACAAGTTGCGTGTTGAAAATGAGGCAACCGGTAACGCAAGTCGTTTTGAGCAGATACTGACCCAGTACCAGCGCGCGCCAGAAGTGACGCGCCAGCGTTTGTATCTGGACGCGCAGGAGCAAATCATGTCCACGGTCAGCAAGGTGATTGTGGATCAGAAGGGTAACAACAGTCTGTTGTACTTGCCATTAGACAAGCTGATGTCTGCCTCGGGAGCCACTTCAGCTCCTGCTGCGGCAGCGCAGCCAGTAGTTCCCAGCAGTTTACCGGAGCTGGATGCCAACAGTCAGCGTTCACGTGATGCTTTCCGCAGTCGTGACAGGGAGAGCCGATAATGAGAAATCTTGGAACAGTCCTGGTGGGCCTGATTGCAGCTTTGCTGTTGTTAAGCCTATCTGCTTTCAGCGTAGACCAGCGTGAATACGCCCTGGTATTCCGCTTGGGTGAGATCGTGTCGGTGAAAAAGGAACCCGGCCTTTACTTCAAGGTGCCTTTGGTGGATAACGTGCGGTATTTCGACAGACGTATCCTTACCTTGAATTGGGTTGAGCCTGACCGCTTCCTGACCAGCGAGAAAATGAATGTGCTGGTGGATTCATTCATCAAGTGGCGCATTGTCGATCCTGCCAAATACTATGTTTCGGTCAAAGGTGATGAGCTGCAGGCGGAACGCCGCCTGTCTCAGACAGTGAATGACGGCTTGCGTGCCGAGTTTGGTAAACGTACTACACACGAAGTGGTGTCTGGCGAACGTAGCCAGATCATGGATATCCTGCGTGAACGTGCTGATCGCGATTCGCGCCAGATGGGTATCCAGGTGCTGGATGTGCGTTTGCGCCGGGTGGATTTACCGCAGGAAGTCAGCGAATCCGTGTACCAGCGTATGGAAGCAGAGCGTAAGCGTGTAGCCAACGAGCGTCGATCACTTGGCGCCAGTGAGGCGGAAAAAATTCGCGCCGATGCTGACAAACAGCGTGAGGTGATTATTGCTGAAGCGTTCAGCGCAGCCCAGAAGATCAAGGGTGAGGGTGATGCCAAGGCGGCAGAAATCTACTCCCAGGCATATGGAAAAAGCCCAGAGTTCTATGCTTTCTATCGCAGTCTCGATGCTTATCGCAACAGCTTCAAGAGCAAGAGTGATGTCATGGTGCTGGACCCCAACTCTGATTTCCTGAAATATATGCGCAGCTCCGGTCGCGCCAATAATACTGGCAATTAAGCAGGAACGCCCATCTTGAATTCTGCCTTGTTGCTTGCATTTGGCCTGGTGCTGGTCATTGAAGGGGTGCTGCCCCTTCTTGCTCCCCGGGCATGGAAGCAAACGTTTCAGCGCATGGTGGAAATGAAGGATGGGCAGTTGCGTTTCATTGGCCTGGCATCGGTGCTGGTGGGTCTGTTGATCGTGCTTCTGGTGTACTAGACCTCAATCTCACAAGAAAATTATGCGTAACTGGTTACTTCCCGAATATATTGAAGATGTGCTTCCTGCAGAGGCGGCGCGTGTTGAACAGCTGCGGCGCAGCCTGCTGGACCTGTTCAGAGTACACGGTTATCAATATGTGATTCCTCCCATGATGGAGTATATGGAATCACTGACTACCGGCATCGGTCATGACCTTGATCTTGCAACGTTCAAGGTTGTCGACCAATTGACTGGCAAGCTGATGGGTATCCGCTCTGATATCACACCGCAAACAGCCCGTATTGATGCCCATATGCTCAATAATCAGGGTGTTACCCGTCTTTGTTATGCCGGAAGCGTGCTGCGTACAGAGCCTGATGGTCTGGCACGCAGCCGTGAACCCTTGCATGTAGGAGCGGAACTCTACGGTCATGCTGGCGTGGCAAGCGATATTGAAATTCAACGTCTGATGATCAAAGCATTGCATGCCGTCGGGCTGGGGACTTTATATATCGACATCAGTCATGTTGGTATTTTTGACAGCCTGATCGATGGAGTCGGGATAGGCGAACTACAGGAACAGGAACTATACGCTGCCTTGCAGAGCAAGGATCAGGCAGCTGTGCGTCAACTGGGCCAGACTTTAAGCCCTGATTTGCTGGATGTCTTATGTGCATTGGTTGAGCTGAATGGCGGTGTTGAGATATTGGATACTGCCGCTATCCGCTTGCCCAAGACGGACAAAATCCAGAAGGCGCTTGATGATCTGAAGAAAATTGCCACCGGCCTGGCAGATCTTGATGTCAAAGTATGTTTCGATCTTGCCGAACTACGCGGATATCACTATCACAGCGGGATTGTCTTCGCTGTCTATGCTGAAGGCTATTCCGGGCCATTGGCACGTGGTGGGCGCTATGATGAGGTCGGGGCTATTTTTGGCCGGGCGCGTCCTGCTACAGGGTTTAGCCTGGATTTGCGTGGTGTCGTGGCATCCTTGCCTGCTGCTGGGAAAACGAGTGCCATTTTGGCTCCCGCAGTGTTCACAGATGCTTCCCTGACAGTGGCAATCGAGCGATTGCGTAGCCAGGGAGCGGTGGTGATCCAGGACCTGCCCGGACAAGAGGATTACCGTGCCGAGCTAGGATGTGACCGCATCCTGACCAAGCAGGATGGTGAGTGGGTGGTTGTTACAGCACCCGAATTATCAAATTTATCTATTGGATCTATTCATGAGTAAGAACGTTGTCGTTATCGGTACCCAGTGGGGTGATGAGGGTAAAGGTAAGATCGTCGATTGGCTGACGGATCATGCGCAAGGAGTGGTGCGTTTCCAAGGCGGCCATAATGCTGGTCATACCCTGGTGATCGGACAAGGCGCTTCTCAACGAGAGTATAAATTGAATCTGGTGCCTTCCGGCATCGTGCGCGAAGGGGTGAATTGCTACATTGGCAATGGTGTCGTACTCGATGCCAATCATTTACTCTATGAAATTGACGGGCTGGAAAAAGCCGGGCTGGAAGTACGCAATCGCCTGAAAGTGAGCCCCGGTTGCCCGCTGATACTGGATTATCACGTACGTCTGGATAAGGCGCGCGAAGCTGCACGCGAACCTGGTCGCAAGATTGGCACCACAGGTAAGGGTATCGGCCCGACCTATGAGGACAAAGTGGCGCGCCGGGCATTGCGCGTCTACGACTTGTTTTACCCTGAGCGTTTTGCGGAAAAGCTCAGGGAAGTCCTGGATTACCATAATTTTGTATTGACCAAATACCTCAACGCAGAGGCGGTAGACTATCAGAAGCAGCTGGATGATGCCTTATCCAAGGCGCCATTGCTGCAACCGCTGGTGACTGATATTTCTGCGGCATTATATGAGGCAAACAAGGCGGGGCAGAACTTGCTGTTCGAAGGTGCGCAAGGCACTTTGCTGGATGTTGATCATGGGACATATCCTTATGTGACATCATCGAACTGTATTTCCGGACAGGCTGCTGCCGGTACTGGTGTTGGCCCGAGCATGTTGCATTATGTGCTGGGGATTACCAAGGCATATACAACCCGTGTTGGTGGTGGTCCATTCCCCAGCGAGCTGGATATTGAAACTGAAAGCTCGCCAGGCTACCAAATGTCCGACAAGGGGCGTGAAATCGGTACTGTCACCAAGCGCAAGCGGCGCTGTGGCTGGTTCGATGCAGCGGCGTTGCGCCGTTCTGCACGTATTAATGGCCTGACAGGCTTGTGCATTACCAAGCTGGATGTACTGGACGGAATCAAGGAGCTGAATATCTGTACTGGTTACGAACTGGATGGCAAGCCGGTTGACTTGCTGCCTGTTGGTGCCGATGATGTGGCGCGTTGCCAGCCTGTTTATGAAACATTGCCGGGCTGGGACGAGAATACCTTTGGTATCAGTCGCTGGGAAGATTTGCCAGAGAATGCACGTCAGTACCTGAAACGCCTGGAAGCATTATGTGAAGTGCCTGTGGATATTGTGTCTACCGGTCCGGAGCGTGATGAAACCATCGTGTTGCGTCATCCGTTCGGAGCATAGTTCTGGCGTGAAAACAGTCGAAAAACCAAGGCTGGCCTGGGCTATCACTGGCTCGGGCCATTATCTGCGTGAGTGTCTGGAAATTGCGGATGGGCTTGAGGATGTTGACTTGTTCCTGAGTCGTGCAGCGGCAGAGATTCTGCAGCAGTATGGTTACAAGCATAAAGTTGCCAAGGTATTCCAGGATAAAACGGCAAGTTCGGTGCCAGTGGAAATGTTCTATTATGGGTATTACCATACTGTTGTAGTGGCGCCGGCGACATCCAATACCGTCGCCAAAATGGTGTATGGAATTTCAGATACACTGGTGACCAATGTATATGCCCAGGCCGGGAAATGTGGTGTCCCCAGCATTGTATTTGCCTGCGATACTGCACCTGAGGTGGAGTCGGAAGCGCCGCGCGACAATATGGTGATGGTGTATCCACGCCGTATCGATCTTGAGAACATGGAGCGGCTCAAGAGTGATGAGGGCACGACAGTGGTCAGCGATATGCAACAATTACAGGCAGCAATTCAGGCCAGACTGGCATGTCTGAAAACATCTTATTCCTGACAGGGAAACTCGCAGAAAAAAGCCTGCATAAAGTGCTGGAAGATATGCAGCCGACCGAGTTCAAGTATCGTATTGCGCAACTCGGTGTTTCTGTAGCCGCACTCTTAACCCCTCAGCTTATTTTGCGTCGCCTGCCTGATGCGGGCGATGCAGATCGCATCATTCTTCCGGGATTGTGCAAGGGAGACCTGGCCCCGCTGATAGAAAAATATGGTGTTCCTGTGGAGTTGGGCCCTGACGACCTTAAGGATTTACCGCAATTTTTTGGAAGAGGTGGACGGGAAGTGGATTTGTCCAGGTTCGATGTCAGAATTTTTGCTGAGATTGTTGAGGCGCCACAGTTGACCGTGGAAGGTGTCGTAGCGCGTGCGCAGGATTTTCACCGCCAGGGTGCTGACGTGATTGATCTCGGATGCCTGCCGAATACACCTTTTCCTCATCTCAAGGATTCCATCCAGGCTCTGAAGCAGGAAGGCTTCCAGGTGAGTGTCGACTCATTGAACACGGACGACCTGCTGTTGGCTGGTAAAACAGGAGCGGATTACCTGTTGAGCCTGACGGAAAAAACATTATGGGTGGCGGATGAGGTGGAGTCTACGCCTATCCTGATCCCGACCACACCTACCAATCCGCGCTCACTGTATCGCGCCATTGATGGCATGATCAAGCGGGGGCGGCCATTCATTGCCGATGCCATCCTTGACCCGATTCCATTTGGGTTTACTGAATCCATCGTGCGCTATCAGCGTTTGCGCAAAAAATATCCGGATATCGATATCATGATGGGCGTGGGCAATCTGACAGAACTGACTGATGCTGATACTACCGGCATCAATGCCATCCTGTTCGGCATCATTGCCGAGCTCAATATCAATGCAGTATTGGCTACCTCTGTGAGTGCCCATGCTACCTATGCTGTTGCCGAAGCGGATATTGCACGTCGCATCATGTATGCCGCGCGTGAGGAAAACCGCTTGCCGCGTAATTATGACAATGGCTTGCTTGGGTTGCATGACAAACGTCCTTTTACCTATACCCCGGAAGAAGTGACGGAGCTGGCAACGCAGATCAAGGATCCCAGCTTCCGTGTCATTGTCAGTCAAGAGGGCATGCATGTTTTCAACCGTGACGGTATCCATTGCGATACGGATCCATTCAAGCTTTATCCTTACCTCAATGTGGATCAGGATGGCTCTCACGCATTCTATTTAGGCGTAGAGCTGGCCCGGGCCCAGATCGCCTGGCAGTTGAAAAAGCGTTATAGCCAAGATGAAGAACTTGAATGGGGATGCGCTACATTGATGAAAGACCCGGAAGGCCGGGTTGGCCACCGGGACGCTGCCCTCAAGGAAAAAAAAGACAAACGCACCGGGCAAGGCAATGCAGAAACAGTTTGCGGACCACGTCGGGTGGAAGAATCGACCCAGGCTGAGCTGCCTGTGGCAGAAGCCACTTGTGGGCCGCGCAGAACAAAGGCACCTGATACATGATATATGAAAGCATATTGACCTCATTGAACCGGGATGGACAGGCGCATATCGCTCCATTTGGTGTCAAGGAAAGCCATGGGCAAATATTGATTGCGCCGTTCAGGCCATCTACCACGCTTGATAACCTGGTGACGACAGGTCAGGCAGTATTGAATCTGACTGATGATGTGCGTGTGTTCGCCGGGAGTTTGACCGGGCATGGCGACTGGCCATTGCGCCAGGCCCACAAAGTGAATGGTGTCGTGCTGGCTTCAGCCTTGGCGCACCGGGAGCTTGAGCTTGTCGATATCAAGGAAGATGCTGTCCGGCCTGAGTTGTATTTCAAAGTAGTGCATGAAGAAATGCATACGCCATTCCGAGGATTCAACCGTGCGCAAGCTGCGGTGATTGAGTTTGCCGTATTGGTAAGCCGGCTACATATGTTGCCCATGGAGAAAATCGATGCGGAATTGAATTATCTGCGGATTGCCATAGAAAAAACTGCCGGGGAAAGAGAGTTGCAAGCCTGGCAATGGTTGATTGACAAGGTGGAGAACTACAAGGCAACACTGACCGGGGAGAATCAGGCATGAGCAAGTTATTAGTGAGTGTCACCTCTGTCGAGGAGGCATTATTGGCCATGGAAGGGGGTGCGGACATCATTGATATGAAAAATCCGCATCTTGGCGCACTCGGTGCCTTGCCTCTCACCGTGGTCGCTGAGGCGGTAAATGCTATCAATGGCCAGCGTGTCACCAGCGCAACAACGGGTGACTTGCCGATGCAGCCCGATATCATTTGCCAGGCTGTCATGCAGATGGCAACCACCGGGGTTGATATTATTAAAGTGGGGTTCTTCGGCAGTCACGCAGAGAATGCCAGTTGTATCTCGGCGTTGCAGCCATTGATCCAGAAAAATAATCTGCACGTGGTAGCAGTATTGATGGCCGATATGGAGCCGACATTAGAGGTTGTGGAGCTGCTGAGACAGGCTGGGTTTTTCGGAGTCATGCTGGACACTGCCAGAAAAAATGGCCAGACCTTGCTTTCCCACCTGACAATTAACCAATTGCAAAACTTCCTGTATCTGGCTGGTGATATGCAGACAGGATTGGCAGGCTCGCTGGCAATTGAACATATTGAACAACTACTCGCAATAAAACCTTCATATATAGGAGTGCGTGGTGCGGTATGCTGGGAGGGTAGCCGAATTGCAAAACTTTGTAAAAACAGAGTATCTGCGATAAGCACGTTGTTGTATAATTGCAACAAGTTAGTCGAAAATATAGAACTGGCTTGATTTTCTTGATTATACCGTTGCGTGGCTTATAGGCATTGGGTATAGTCAAGTCGTCCGTTAGTCATCAGGAGTTAAATCGAATGAAAAAAAATCTGATTGGTATTGCAGTTGCAGGCGCATTTGCGTTTGCTGCATCTACAGCAGCTGTTGCTGATGAAGTTGCATATGATGGTTCTTGGTATGCATTGCCAGGCGTAAATGTAATGCACGCTGACAGCAAGCTGGAAACTGGTTCCAGTCGTGCTGGCGGTTTCCTGAAGTTTGGTAAGGAAATCAGTGAGCACTGGGATGTGCAAGTAGGCCTGGGCCACAATCGTTCTTACGATGATTTCGATGGTGCAGAAGGTAAATACCGTCAAACAACTTTCGGTGTTGATGCACTGTACTTCTTCAGCCGTGAGAAATTCCGTCCATTCTTGCTGGCTGGTGTTGGCGCAGCACGTAACGATATTGACTACAAGACTACTGTAGTTTCCGGAGCAGGTCCTGTTGGCACACAAATCGGTGACAAGAAGACATCCTGGATGGCTAACGTTGGTCTGGGTGCACAATACCTTTTCAACGAGAACTTCGGCCTGCAAGCTGATCTGCGTCACGTATGGAGCCGTGCTGAATACATGGGTTCTGATGCACAGTTTGACACACACACTGTAGGTAATACCTACCTGAACCTGGGTGCGATCTTCCGTTTCGGCGGCGCTAAGCCTGCTCCAGTTGTTGAGCCTACTCCAGAGCCAGTAGTAGCTCCAGAGCCAGCTCCGGAACCAGCTCCAGCACCTGCTCCAGAGCCAGTTGGTCCTGCAGAGCCAGCTTTTGAAAAGGTAACCCTGTCTTCTGAAGTTCTGTTCGGATTCGACAAGGACAACCTGAAGGAAGAAGGTAAGGCTGCTCTGAACGCAGACGTGGTTGAAAAAATGAAGGCTCATCCAGAAGTTGAGCTGGTGCTGATCACTGGTCATACTGACCGTATCGGTAACGATGCATACAACCAACAGCTGTCTGAGCGTCGTGCTAACACTGTTAAGAAGTACCTGGTTGCTCAAGGTATTGAAGAAAGCCGTCTGCATGCAGTTGGTAAGGGTGAAAGCGAACCTGTTGCTGAGTGCGCTGGCGTACGTGGCAAGAAGGCAATCGAGTGCTTGCAACCTAACCGCCGTGTAGTGGTTGAAATCGAAGTACAACGCGCTGGCAACTAATAGTCTGCCTGAGTGTTAAAAAAAGCCCCGCAAAGCGGGGCTTTTTCATATGGTGCTCCCATGAATAAGAATTCACCTCATACAGCCGAAGAAGTTGCTTCATCTGCTGCGCTTCAAGCGCTGGATGCACACTGGGTCGTGCCTGTTGTGCCGTATGGACAGGTACTGGAGTATCACAGCGTGATACTGGATGGCCAGAAAATCCTGGATATTTTATCAACTGAGCAGGCCAGGCAGCGGTATCCTGCCGCCAGCGTGGTAACGCTGGATGAGCATGTCCTGATTCCTGGATTGATTAATCTGCATACGCATGCAGCCATGAGCCTGATGCGTGGATTTGCTGATGACCAACCCTTGATGAGCTGGTTGCAGGAATATATCTGGCCTGCAGAGAAAAAATATGTTTCAGAGCAGTTCGTGCGAGATGGAACTTTGCTCGGGTGTGCTGAAATGTTGGCTGGTGGCACTACTTGTTTCAGTGATATGTATTTCTTTCCCCAAGCCGTGGCTGACGCTGCTTTGCAAGCAGGCATGCGGGCCAATGTCGGCCTGGTTGTGATGGAGTTCGCCACTGCATATGCGCATGATGCGGAAGATTATCTGCAAAAGGGCTTGCAGGCGCGGGATAGTTGGAGGGATCAGCCGTTATTGAGTGCAAGTTTTGCTCCTCATGCGCCTTATACTGTCAGTAATCGTACTTTTGAGCAGGTGGTCACGTATGCCGAACAGCTGGGGCTGAACATACATACACACTTACATGAAACCAGGGAGGAAATCAGCAGCAGCCTGAAGGAGTATGGCGTACATCCTTTGCAACGTCTGGAATCCCTGGGAGTGTTGGGGCCGAACCTGGTTGCTGCGCACGGGGTGCACCTGACTGAAACGGAAATGCAGAAACTGGCTGCCTATGGCTGTCATATTGCACATTGTCCAGCCTCCAATCTCAAGCTTGCCAGTGGCATGGCACCCGTGGCCGCCTTGCAGGCAGCAGGAGTCAATGTGGCGATCGGTACAGATGGTGCTGCCAGCAATAACCGCCAGGATATGTTTGCTGAAATGCGCCTTGCAGCCTTGCTGGCCAAGGGGGTTAGCGGGGATGCTGCCAGTGTGCCGGCTATGGATGCGCTGGCAATGGCAACCCTGAATGCAGCCAAGGCTTTGGGCCTTGATCAGCAGATCGGTTCTCTTGAAGTGGGCAAGTGCGCTGACGTGATAGCATTGAAGCTGTCTGCAATCGAAATACAACCCTGTTTCAACGTTGTGTCACATCTGGTCTATAGTGCAGGTCGTGAACATGTGACTCATGTATGGGTCAATGGCGATTTGAAATATCAGAAACTGGAAGGGCAGGCTGGCATGTATGCCAATATAGAGCCTGCGGAATTAAAGGAGATCAGTAGCAAATGGCAAACCCGGTTGAGTCAGTAAATCTCAATGTAGATCAGGCAGAATTACAGAAATTCGCTGAGCTTGCCCATAAATGGTGGGATAAGAATAGCGAATTCAAGCCATTGCATGAGATTAATCCCTTGCGTCTGGGATATATAGATGAGCATGCCAGTCTGGCGGGTAAGCGCGTGCTGGATGTCGGGTGCGGGGGGGGTATTCTCTCTGAGTCCATGAGCGAGCGGGGTGCTGAGGTCACAGGTATTGATCTTGGTGAAAAAGCGCTCAAGGTAGCGCAGCTGCATCAATATGAAAGTGGCGCCAAGGTGGAATACCGCCTGATTTCAGTGGAAGACCTGGCGAAGGAAGTTCCGGAAAGCTTTGATGTGGTGACCTGTATGGAAATGCTGGAGCACGTGCCGGATCCTGCAGCGATTGTACGTGCCTGTGCAGCATTGGTGAAACCGGGCGGCAAGGTGTTCTTTTCGACGCTCAACCGCAACCCAAAAGCTTATCTTTTTGCGGTAGTGGGTGCGGAGTATGTGCTGAACCTCCTGCCGCGCGGTACGCATGAGTATGAAAAATTCATCAAACCATCAGAGTTGGCAAGCTGGGCTCGGCAAGCTGGCCTGGAGACTGTAGGAACCAAGGGGATGGGATATAACCCATTGACTAAGAATTATAAATTGAATGATGATGTGTCAGTCAATTATATTCTGCAGACGGTCAAGTCGGTATGAAGCGGCTGGTTTTGTTTGACCTTGATGGTACGCTGGCAGATACGGCGCCGGATCTTGGACTTGCACTTAACCTGCAACGGGAGCGCCATGGATTACCTGCCTTGGATCAGGTGGTTATTCGACCATTTGCGTCCCATGGTACCAAGGGGCTGCTGGGTGTGGGGTTTGGCCTGACACCAGAGAGTCCTGGGTTTTCCGTGATGCGTGATGAATATCTTGCACTGTATGATGAGGTCTACATCAAGTCACCGACCTTGTTTGCAGGCATGGCGGAATTACTGCATAAGATTGAAGCCGCAGGTTTGCAGTGGGGAGTCGTCACCAACAAGCCAAGAAGGTTTTCCGCCCCGTTTCTAACAGCATTGGGGCTGGAGCAGCGCGCGGTCTGCCTGGTATGTGGGGATGATGCGCCACGCCCCAAGCCATATCCTGATCCTATCTTGATGGCATGCGATCAAGCTGCAGTGCCGCCGGATGCGTGTATTTATATTGGCGATGCGCAACGTGATATCGAGGCAGGAAAGGCGGCTGGCATGCCTGCTGTCGTTGCATTATATGGCTATATTGATGAACATGACCGTCCATTGCAGTGGGGAGCGGATTATGCCGTGCAATCCGTTGAGGATCTGGAAAGCTGCCTGGTCAATTGGCTGGATGACCCATGCCCGGTTTCCTCGATAGCGGAACAGCCTTCAGCAAGCTAGCGTCAGTAGCTGCTTTGAGACGTCAGACCGGTAGTAGTGCTCTCGGTAGGCTGTGTTCAATTCACGTACCTGTGAAGGGTGCAAGTGGATTTAACGGCGTCAGCCTTCACAGCTTCCTTGTTTCAATTCACGCCCCCGTAAGTGCCAGATTAACAAAGAGCGGGTAAGCGTTGAGATAGGTGGTTTCAAGCCACACACACCTGTGAAAGCGGTGTTAGCGGACGTTGCGCCGTTCAAGCATGGCCTGGGCCAGTGTGCCACTATCCACATGCTCGATTTCACCACCCATAGGAAGGCCGCGTGCAATGCGGCTGACCTTCAGGCCACGAGCCCGCAGCAATTCGCTGACATAATGGGCCGTAGCTTCTCCTTCCACTGTGTAGTTGGTGGCGAGGATGACTTCTTCCACTTCTCCATCCTGGGCGCGCTTCAATAACTTGTCCAGGTGAATATCGCGCGGCCCTATGCCATCCAGTGGTGACAATCGACCCATTAGTACGAAATACATGCCATTATAGGACTGGGTTTGTTCCAGCATCATCAGGTCACTGGGCATTTCCACAATGCAGAGCAGGGAGTGATCGCGGGCAGGGGAGGTACATAACGGGCAAACTTCCTGCTCGCTGAAGTTGTTGCATAAGCCGCAATGGCTGACAACCTGCAGGGCCTGGTCCAGCGACTGGGCCAATAGCCCAGCCCCCTTACGGTCGCGCTGCAACAGGTAATAAGCCATGCGCAATGCGGATTTTGGCCCGACGCCTGGTAAACAGCGCAAGGCCTCTACCAGTTGTTCCAGAGCAGGTGGATTGCGCATGAGTGATTAGAATGGCAGTTTCATGCCAGGAGGCAACGGCAGGCCGGCAGTCAGGCCACTCATGCGTTCCTGTGTGGTGGTTTCGGCCTTGCGGGCCGCATCATTGAATGCTGTGGCAATCAAGTCTTCCAGCATATCCTTGTCATCACTGAGCAGGCTGTCATCAATACTGACGCGGCGTACTTCGTGGCGACAGGTCATGGTGATTTTGACCAAACCTGAAGCAGACTGGCCTTCAACCTCCACTTTGCCCAGTTCTTCCTGGGCGCGTTTCATATTGTCCTGCATTTGCTGGGCCTGTTTCATCAGGTTGCCCAAGCCACCTTTCATCATGTTGATACCTCCGGATTTATTGAAGTGGTTTGATACTGGATGGAATGATGTGAGCACCAAAGTCCTTGATCAGCGCTTGCACAAACCCATCATTCTGGATGGCGTTTTCTGCCTGTGCCTGCAGCATGGCTTTTTCCTGGCTCATCATCTGGGCTGGCGTATTGCCACTGCCGCCCAGGGAAAAAGTCATATTGATCTTGCGGCCAAAATATTGCGTGACTGCGCTTTGCAACTTTTCTTCATACCCCATGCCCAGCAGATGTTTTTGTGATGGTGGCACAGAAAGCATGATGCTGTGCTCGTCGAAGCTGTTCAATTCGCAATTTTGCGCCAGGGCACGAGCCAGGCCCAATTTCAGGCGGTCGACCAATGTGCGCCAGTTCCCATCAAAGCTGCGCGTCACGGAATCAGATACTGCCTCAACATCCTCTGCGTTTGCCTGATTATTTGCCGGGGCGGGAGGCGAAGGTGGCGTTGTCTCCTGGCGTTTATCCATCGGGGCCGGCGGTTGTGTCGTGGCTGGCATACTGGCAGATGGTGTGCTGATTGCAAGTGCCGCACTGGCGCGGACAGGACTCTCGCTGGGCGCAGCTGTGACAGCAGTTGGTGGTACCGTCTTCGCGTGCGCAGGGGGAGATTTCTGATCCCCTGGGTTGAAGGCCAGCATGCGCAGCAAGGCCATGGTGAAGCCGGCAAACTCATCCGGCGCCAGACCCAGGTCACGCCTTGCCAGCAAGGCGATCTGGTAATACAGCTGTATGGTTTCTGCGTTGAAGCGCGAGGCCAAATCCAGCAATGCTGAACGCTCAGGGTGATCATCTGCAATACTGCCGGGCACGGCCTGGGCAATCGCAATTTCATGCAGCAGGTTGGCCAGGTCATTCAGTGCCGTGTCAAATGATATGGCACGCTGCTCCATGGCTCGCGCCTGCTCCAGCAAGGCATTGCCGTCATTGGCGAGCAGGGAGCCAAGCAGCTCGAACAGATAACCCTGGTCGATAGCCCCCAGCATGGCGCGTACTTCTTTTTCGTTGACGCTGTTGCCGCCATAGGCAATGGCCTGGTCCAGCAGTGAAAGAGCATCGCGCATACTACCATTGGCTGAACGCCCGATCAGGTTCAGTGCGACAGGTTCAAAGACAATATGCTCTTCGGTCAAGACATGTTGCAGGTGTTCTGCAATACCACTGCCAGACATCTGGCGCAGGTTGAATTGCAGGCAGCGCGACAGCACTGTGACCGGGACTTTTTGCGGGTCAGTCGTGGCAAGAATGAATTTGACGTGGGCCGGAGGCTCTTCCAGCGTTTTCAACATGGCATTGAACGCATGGCCGGTCAGCTGGTGCACTTCGTCCAGCATATAGACTTTGTAGCGGCCCTGGGTTGGCGCGTAAACAGCTTTTTCCAGCAGTGAGGTCATATCCTCGACGCCACGGTTGGAGGCGGCATCCATTTCCACATAATCCAGGAAACTGCCTTTATCGATGGCCAGGCAGGCTGCACATTGGCCGCAGGGGCGGGGGCTGACGCCTTGTTCGCAATTCAGGGATTTTGCCAGAATGCGTGATAGCGTGGTTTTGCCTACACCTCGGGTGCCAGTGAATAGATAGGCATGATGCAGGCGTTGCTGTTCCAGCGCGTTGGTCAGCGCACGTACAACGTGTTCCTGGCCAACCAGTTCATCAAAGGATTTGGGACGCCATTTGCGGGCAAGAACCTGATAGCTCATAGCGTATTAACTCAATGGGTATCATGCGTTACGGGAGACTGCCTGCACCTGAGATTATGATATTTCAAGGCAATTGTTGTCCGGAGCCAGATAATCAAGGCGTAGTACATAGTGTTCTTTAAGAGGCGAGCCAAACCCCCGGCACTTGCTTCAATAGTTGTGGCTGCTTCCTTCCGGACCTGACCAGGTTGGCTACTTTGCAATGCGGGGAGGCCCGCCAAGCCAAAATTCTAACTCAAAGCTGGTACAAACAGCCAGTGATTTCATTGCCTGATTTAAGGGGCAAGAGGCATTCTGGCGGAAGTCGATTGAATTCAAACATAAAAAAATGTCATTGGTCAGGATGATGGCCGACATAATGGATACTGCATTGGATGAATCCATGAGTCATTTATTGGATGGATGCAGAAGTATCTGCTGCTATGAAAGCAGTCGGAAAATAACTGCTGGTTAATCAGCACTGATTCAGCATGACAGCTGCAAAATCAACACTTACCCATGTTGGATCAGGGGGACTTTATTGTTTGTATTTGATTTATAATTACATTTTGCCCTGGCACCTTTCTTGCTGAATCTATTTCATCGCATGCCATGGCATGAAGTGAATCGATTAATGTGAGCAGGAGTAGCAGGAATGGCAAAAATAGTAGGTATCTCAGGCAGTTTGACGCAACCTTCCCGGACCAGGGCACTGGTGGAGGAGATTGCTGCCAGCGCATCGCAGCAATTGCATGCGCCTGCCGAGATCATTGATATTGCGCAAATCGCAGGGGTACTGGGCAGTACGATTTCATACAATCATTTCCCCGAGCCGCTGGCAGAGGCGTATGCAAAACTGCAAGAGGCAGATCTGATCGTGATCGCGAGTCCGGTTTACAAGGCGTCCTACACAGGCTTGCTCAAACATTTCTTCGATCTGCTCGATCCCAAGGCACTGGCAGGTAAAGTTGCCATTCTTGCGGCAACTGGTGGCAGTGACCAGCATGCGTTGGTTGTTGATTATCAGCTGCGCACGCTGGCGAGTTTTTTCAACATTTACACCACGCCTACTGCCATTTATGCCAAGGATACAGAGTTCACCAACTATCAGTTGACCAGTGATGCAATCCGTAAGCGGGTTGAAACTGCAGTGGAACAGGCAGTATTCCTCCTGAAACAGGATGTGCCGCAGACACTGGTGGCCTAGAAAACCAGAAGCGGCATATACCGCTTTTGATGCTGGAACTGATTCAGGCGATCAGTTTCAGCTCTTTCAATCGGGTGCGCAGAATATTGCGACTGATACCCAATAGTTTTGCAGTGTGTACCTGGTTGTGATTGCTGAATGCATACGCGTTCCTGACCAAGGTAGCATTGACCAGTTCAAACAGGCCGGGTGGCGGTGATGCAAACAGCTGCTTGAAAACATGCTCCAGTTGGTAGGACTCACTGGATGATGATGTTTGGGCCTCCAACTGGTTTGCTTCCTCTTGTCCTGGGTTGTGATGCGTCGTGAATACAGGCGGCCTGGCATCAGGTTTGTCTAGGCGCAAGGCTCCTACGGCTGGTAGCCCCAGGTCACGGGGAAACAGGGTGCCGGAGGTTGAAATCAATAATGCGCGATGGATTACGTTTTCCAGCTCGCGAATGTTGCCGGGCCAGGGATATTCAAGCAGTTGCTGAATCGTTTCTGGCGCCAGTTTGGGAATGTCTGTATGCAGGCGTGACTTGTATACATTCAGGAAATGTTCCACCAGCGGCAGGATATCCCCAGGCCGCTCCCGTAATGGCGGCAGATCGACTGGCACTACCTTGATCCGGTAATAGAGATCCTCGCGGAAACGTCCAGCCCGCACGGCCTCTTCCAGGTCTACATTGGTGGCGGCAATCAAACGCACATCAATCGGGGTTGCCTTGCGTGATCCCAGGCGTACGACTTCACGCTCCTGTAATACTCTCAGTAGTTTGACCTGTGTGGATTGTGGCAGGTCGCCAATTTCGTCAAGAAAAAGGGTGCCGCCGTTGGCAGACTCGAACCAGCCAGTCTTGGCCGTGGTCGCGCCCGTGAATGCGCCACGTTCATAGCCAAATAATTCACTTTCCACCAGAGTTTCCGAGAATGCTCCGCAATTGATGGCCTGGAATGGGCCATTCCGGCGGTTGCTCAGTGCATGGATATGCCGGGCAATGAGCTCCTTTCCTGTGCCGGTCTCGCCGATGACAAGGGCCGTAGCATTGCTGGTTGCGATTTTTTCAATGAGGTTCAGCAATCCCTGTGAGCGGGGGTCGCTGAATACCAGTGCGCTGGCACGGACAGACAGACTGACAGCATTGGGGTCTGGATGGATGATCACATGATCTGCACTCTCGAATGCGCGCTCATAATTCCATAATTCAGCATGCATTGTTCAGGACTTTCCTTGACTAAATTTTTTCCAATATACGCTGCTTATTTAGACTAACAAAAACTATATGTTAATAATTATATTATTAAATGGAATATGTAGGTGATGGCTGCTGGCAACAATGGACTGTTGTGATTGAAGCAGTGATGCCAGGTGGGTAGGTGTTGCCATATGCGCAAATGTTGATTAATACACACTGCAATATCTAATGTTAAATATTATATTATTTTAATAAATATTTGAATTTAAATTATTATTTTTTTATTTGATGGGTTTGCTTTTTCAATGGCACAGCTCTTGCCAATGAATTGCATAGTGTCCGGGAAAGCCGGGCTCCTGACAGATAGTTCCTGTTATTGATGACAATTCAGAGGTAAGAGATGACGATAACCGCAATTGATACAGAAAACGACCTGGAAGCTTTTGCTGCCCAGGTATTGGCTGATGCCAAAACAGCATTTTCCGCATTTCGCCAGACTGGCACTATTACTGCGAATGGCACGGTGGGGTTTGTTGAGCGTGTGCCGGGCGAGGAGCTGCTGGTGATTGTGAATGATCCCGGCCCATTTAATTGGGAGCAGCGCGAACTGCAAGCCATTGTCGTGGATTTTGAAGGCAGGCTGATACTGGGGAATGGCAATGCGGCTGGCGCTGGACGCTATATCAAGCTGTTCCGAGAGCATGCCGATATCACTACGGTCTCTCATGTGCACTCCCCGTATCTTGGTGCCTGGGCACAAACACACCGCACATTGCCGATCCGTTATGTACCGGTGCAGCGTTATAACCTGATCCGGGAGATTCCTATCTATATTGATCGTCGGCAGCAGGAAGTGGATTTTATCCTGGACCAGATCAGGATTAATCCCCATCACACGGCGATTCTCGAGGCAAATGGCGGCTCCACGGTCTGGGGCAGGCAAGGCTTGCGCAAAACCGCAGAATTCATTTTGCTGCTGGAAGAGGGGGCGCAGATCCAGATACTGGCTGATGCCATTGGAGGGTCGCGAGATTATGGTCCTGGGGTATTGGCCCAGCAATGGCGTATGGCCAGGATTTTTGATCAGGCCAAGGCATTGAACCTGTTGCCTGCAACTGATCTGGGTTAATTGGGAGAGGTTGCGATGAGCGAGAAAAATGAGGCATTGAATCAAATATGGTTTACCCGTTGCCCAGTGCCTACTGCGACTGGAATTGCCTACAAACTGGGCTGGCTGACCGAGGAGTTTGAGCGTGATGGTATTGCTGTGTCCACACTGCAGGAGGGCCCCAGGGAATTCAACCGCCACCACTATGATCATCAGTTGCCGACATTGATACGGGAGGGTGGAAACCTGCTTGCGATAGCTGCTCGCGCGCAATATGCGCCTACGCGACTGATTGGTTTGACTTGGATAGACGAATGGCAGGCTATCCTGGTGCGACCTGATTCTGGAATTACCGAACCACAGCACCTTAAAGGCAAGCGTTTAGCTCTGCCAGCATTTGTTGATCACCCCATCAAGGAGCATGTGCGCGGTAGCAGCATTGCCCGTGGTATGAGCCTGCATGGGTATAAGGGGGCGCTGGGCATTGCAGGATTGACCCTGGATGATGTTGAGCTGGTAGAGGTGGCGGCAGGGCGTGGACGCGGCGATGCCCGTCGTACCCGTGAAGTACTGGGGGGATTGTGGGCTGGGTTGGATGACCTGATTTCAGGCAATGTTGATGCTGTATATGTGAAGGGCGCTTCTGCTGTTGAAGCAGCAAAACGCCTGGGTGTCGTCGTGGGGATAGACCTGGATAGCCATCCTGATCCTGCGGTACGTGTCAACAATGGCACCCCGCGTCCTATCACTGTGCATGAGCATCTGCTGGAAAACCATTTTGATCTGGTAGTCCGTTTTCTTTACCAGACGCTGCGCGCGGCAGATTGGGCCAAACATAATCTGGAAGGGGTGAGAGCCATTTTGCAGGATGAGACGTTTGCTGGTGCGGAAAGCGTCGCAACCGCCTACCGCAACGATTTCCACCTGCATCTGGAGCCTGCGCTGACGCCTGAGCGTATTGCCCTGTTCGACAAGCAGAAAAATTTCATGTGGATTCATGGCTTGCTGGATCGGGATTTTGAGCTGGATGAGTGGATTGACCAGCGCCCCTTGCAAGCTGCATTGCAGCGCTTGCAATCCAAGGCTGCATGACGCTGGCAACGGACTTATATACGCGGGCAACTGCGTGGGCAGGTGATCTTTGCAGGTTCCAGTGTGTTTTACCCGACGACGGGAGAGCGCACTGTTTTTTCACTGTTTCTTGATGAGTTTCAAATGCCCCGTACTGGGTTTTGAAACAGTATCGATATCGTTTCTGGAGTTTTTCATGTTACGCAAAGCATTTTATAGGCTGCTTATTATCACTTTTATCACTGCACCAGCCACTGCTGCCCTGGCTCGGGAGGAAGCGCCCAAGGTGGTACGTATTGCGGCTGTGGCATACAACATTGCAGGAAAAACCACTTACCTGAATGGCGCTGCTGCGTTGACCGAAGGTGGCCTGGAGGAAACCTTGGCCAGGCAGGGAGTGAAAATTGAATGGGTGCCGGCATCACACGCCGCAGTCGGCCCAATCATTAATGAAGGGTTTGCCAGCGGCAAAGTGGATTTTGCTTCTTATGGCGATCTGCCACCAGTGATCCTGAACGCCAACAAACCCACTGTGCAATTGGTAGCGCCCTGGGGGCGAAGTGGCAATTCCTATCTGGTTGTGCCGGCAAAATCCGGGGCACAGAGCATTGAGGACCTGAAAGGAAAGCGTATTGCCTTGCATCGTGGCCGCCCGTGGGAAATTGCGTTTGCCAACCTGCTTGAATCCAAGGGGCTGAGTTTCAAGGATTTCAAGATCGTCAATGTCAATCCCCAAGTCGGTGCAGCAGCGCTGGCAAGTGGCACGGTGGATGGATTCTTCGGTTTGAATGATGCCCATATCCTGGAGCAGCGTAAGGTGGGACGCATTATCTGGTCGACCAAGAATGCACCGCCTGACTGGAAGCTCATGGGTGGGCTCTGGGCAAGCAATGATTTCGTGAAGAAGTATCCGCAGCTGACCCAGGCAATTGTGACGGCATACGTGAAATCCAACTATTGGATATCGCAGGAGGCCAACAAGGATAAATACATCAAGGAATATGCCACCAATGCATTGCCGGAGGATGTGGTGCGCAAGGATTACGACAATGATATCGTGGCCTGGAAGGATCGTTGGTCGCCACTGTATGACGATGCCCTGAAAACGCATTATCTGCGTGTGACAAGCTATGCCAAGCACTCTGGCCTGGTGCGCAATGAGGTAAATCTTGATCAGTTGATCAATCCCCGCTTCGTGGAGCATGCGCTCAAGGAATTGAATCTGGAAGATTATTGGCAAAGCCGGGAGATTCCCCAGGTTCATGCAAAGCAGTGATCATGTCATGAAGTTCATGCGGTCCTCGCTCTCAACCAGGCCGCGATATTAAATAGAACAGCCCTGCAATGCAGGGCTGTTCTATTTTCATCACAAGCTCCTGTTTATTTTCCAACATCTGCGCATATTTTCCTGGTGACCAGGCAACACATTCAGACTGGAATGAATGATGGTTTATAAGTAACTATATGAAAAATAAAATGAAATTAATTTTATGGTAGTTGGCATGGCGATTGCCTATATATAGCAAGATTAAATTTTTTACGTTCCTCAAAAGGTGAGCGATGAAAAATGGTTTCTGGTTATTTGAGTCAGGTGCCTGTAGGTGCCACAAGCCTTGGTGGGGAAAGAAATAAGCATGAGCGCATTGAATACGGTGTTGAGTTTCGCAAGACAACAAGCACCGCAATATCAGTTACAGGATAGGGTACAACGCCAGCCTGGACCAGTGGATTTGGCGATCCAGCGCGTAGGCAAGACATTCCAGCTTGCAGGGGAAAACTTGAATGTCTTGTCAGATATCAATCTGGATATCCGTTCAGGAGAGTTCATTTCCATTGTGGGCGCCAGCGGTTGTGGCAAATCCACTTTACTCAAGCTGGTGGCTGGGCTGGATACCCAGTATGAGGGCGATATCGTGTATCAGGGCAAGCGTATTGAGGGCACTGATCTTGGCCGGGGGATTGTGTTCCAGGAGCATCGTCTGTTTCCGTGGCTGACAGTGGAAGCCAATATCGAGCTGGCCTTTTCAGCCACGAATGTATCCAAGCCTGAACGCAGAAAACGCGTGCAGGCGCAGATTGACCTCGTTGGTCTATCCGGGTTCGAGAAAGCATATCCCCACCAGATTTCCGGTGGTATGTCCCAACGAGTCGCTATCGCGAGAGCCTTGATATTGCGACCGCAATTGCTGTTGCTGGATGAGCCGTTTGCCGCCCTGGATGCGCTGACCAGGCTCAAGTTGCAGCAGGAACTGCAACGACTCTGGGAGCACCAGGGACTGACCACGATTCTGGTGACACATGATGTGGAAGAGGCCGTATTTCTCGGAGATCAGGTCGTGGTCATGCAGTCACACCCAGGCCGCATCAAACGGATTGTCCCGGTAAGCCTGCCGCGACCACGCATTAGGACTGCGCCAGCATTTCATGCCATCAGGGATGATGTGTTGACGGATTTTGTCTAGTACGCAACGGATGAGTTAAAGGAGATACGAGTGTCTACTTCTGCCTTGAGTCCCTCAGCGGGTTTGATTGACAGCGGCCATTCCTGGCATGCAAGGGGAGAGTCCGGCAAGCGGGCAACAGGGGAAAGTCAGTATCTGGATCATGCATTTTCCTTGCGGCAGCAAGAGATAGTGCAAGAGGTTATTGCCTCTGGGCGCAGCAGGCACTACCTGGCGCTGGGCCTGATTGTCATTGCCGCTCATATTGGCGGGGCATATTACTACAATCATATTCCGCATGTAGTAGTGGCTCCCAAGACTAAGCCTGTGACCATTGAAATTATCAAGCCGGTCATTGAGCCTCCACCTGAAGTGAAGCCGCCTCCACCTCCGCCACCTCCTAAAAAGGTAGTGAAGGAGCCACCACCTCAGCCTAAACCCCAGCCGGCATTGAAAACGCCGGAAGCTGAACCTGATATCAAGCCTGACGATATTGTGGTGCAGGAAAATACAACAACAGAAAAGACGTCTGAGCCTGTGGAGGCCGCTCCACCGGCTCCAGCTCCTGAAGCTGTGAAGGAAGAGCCGGTGACAGAGGCAACTGGTTATGCCGGATATTTAAATAATCCAGCGCCCAGATATCCATCATTCGCCCAGCGCCAGGGTTGGCAGGGCACTGTGATACTGCGCGTCAGGGTATTGGCGAATGGCAGGGTACAGGGCGTTGAAATCAAACAATCCAGTGGCAGGAAAACCCTGGATGAGGCAGCGGTAGAGGCGGTGAAGGGTTGGGAGTTTGCCCCATCGAGACGTGGCAACACGCCGATTGATGGCTGGGCGACCGTGCCCATTGAGTTCAAGTTGGCTTCATGAAACCAGTCTTATTTAATCAAATATTGAAGGAACAAAGAAATGCTAGATATTGCTGAATCCAATTCTCTGGTGGTGGATGGCGTGCTATATGCACTGATTGCGTTTTCCATTACGACCTGGACCCTGTTGCTGGTCAAGGGATTCCAGCACTGGCGTGCGAGTAGCCAGTCCCGGCGTTACAAGAAGTCTTTCTGGAGTGCTCCTAATATTATCGTGGCAGCTGGTATCCATGATATCGATGGCCCTGCAGCCAGAGTGGCTCAGGCAGGGTTCAATACTCTGCGAGAGGTAGATAACCATGCTTCCAGTGATCTGGAACACACGGGTGAGCGTCAGGATCTGCTGGAGCGGTCGTTGCGCCAGCAGATATTGAAAGAGCGCCGCAGCCTGGATAGTGGTCTGGCGATATTGGCGAGTATTGGCAGCACTTCGCCGTTTGTGGGGCTCTTTGGCACGGTGTGGGGCATCATGAATGCGCTGACCAATATTGGTGCCTTGGGTTCTGCCAGCCTGGAAGTTGTGGCAGGGCCTATCGGTGAAGCCCTGATTGCGACTGGCTTGGGTATTGCCGTGGCGGTACCGGCGGTATTGGCATTCAACTTCTTCACTCGCCGCCTGAAGTTGATCAACGGTGACCTGGATGATTTTGCGGCTGACCTGATTCGATTGTCCCGCAAAGCCAATTTTGCAGGTAGCAAGCCTGTTGAGCTGTCATCCAACAAGCCGCAGGAAAACATTTCCTCTGTCGTTAAACTGAAAAATGAGGTGCTTGCATAATGGCGTTTTCGACTAGTACAGACTCTGATGAAATCTTGAGTGAAATCAATATCACGCCTTTGGTGGATGTGATGCTGGTGCTGTTGGTGGCATTTATCGTCACCATCCCGGTCCTGAACAACGCCATTACGGTCAATCTGCCAAAAACGGCTGCAACTCAGCCACCTGAACCCAAAAAACCGGTAACGGTGAGCGTGGATGCGGAAGGCAAGGTGTTTGTGGACAAGCAGGAAACAGAGATCGCGCAACTGGAAGCTGAATTGAAGCTTCGTCAGGCTGCTAATCCAGACCTGGCGCTGCACCTGAGTTCTGATGAAGCGGTGAACTATGGTGTGGTTGCCAAAGTCATGGCGGCCATTGAACGTGCTGGCATCACCAAGCTTGCAGTGTTGACCCAGGCAGAGTAAAGCCGGTATTGATTAGCAGGAAAGAGTCCTTCATGAGTATAGGTATCAGGGTTGCGCTGGGAATCAACCAGGCCGATCCAGTGTTTCGCCGGCGTAACCAATTACGCTTGGTGGCATTTTTATCACCTCTGGCATTCATACTGCTATGGTGGTGGGTGAGCAGGATGGAAATATTCCCCACTCAGTTGCTGGTGTCACCAGATGCAGTGTTGCTTGCTTTCCTTGAGCTGCTGGATTCCGGTGAATTATGGGAGCATCTGTCAGTCAGCTTGTCTCGCCTGGGTACAGGATTCCTGATTGGCGCCAGTTCGGGCTTGCTGTTCGGTATTCTCATGGCTTTGTCTCGCACCATAGAAGACTTGTTCGCTCCTTTATTCCAGGCATTGCGCCAGGTACCTAGCATTGCCTTGATTCCCATCTTCATCCTGCTATTCGGGATTGAGGAGGTGTTCAAGGTTGCGATTGTAGTCAAGGCCGCATTCTTTACCGTTGCACTGGCGTCCTATGAATCGACAAAAGGCATTCCCCGCCATTATTTTGAAGTGGCCCAGGCTTATCAGCTGCCTGCGCGCAAACTGTATACCAGTGTGGTGATTCCGGCGATTTTGCTGCCGGTGCTGACAGGTTTTCGCATTGCCTTTGCAAGATCATGGACCATCCTGGTTGCAGCAGAGCTGCTGGCGGCAGATAGCGGCTTGGGACATATGATGCAGATGGGGCGAGAGATGTTCCGCATTGATGTGGTGATGGTGGGTGTGGTGCTGACCGGACTCATCGGGTTTGGCATCGACAGGATATTTAAATGGGGGGAAGCCAGGCTGATACCTTGGCGCAAGGCATGAAAATGACAACACAAAGCTTATCTCGATATCGTTTTCTGCAAAGCGGACGTGGCTGGCTGTTCCCGATAGCCTTACTTCTCATCTGGGAGTGCATGTCGCGCCAGAGTGCGGAGCATGCCTATGCATTTGCCTCGATCCCACAAATTTATCATGGCTTGGTGGAAATCATTTCTACCGGTGAGTTGCAGCAGGGTATAGTGGCCAGCCTGCAACGTGCTTTTCTTGGCTTGCTGCTTGGCGGATTTGCCGGATTTATTGTCGGCATCATCATGACTCAGTGGCGTGTGGCAGATGTCATTATCGGGCCACTCTATCATATGCTGCGCCAGGTACCACTGATGGGACTGGTGCCTTTATTCAGCCTCTGGCTGGGTAATGGCGACCCATCCAAGCTTGTGGTGGTATGCCTGTCGGCATTTTATCCTTTAGTGCTGGCTACTTATGAAAGCCTGTACCAGGTTGAAGTTAAGTATAAGGAAGTTGGTGATGTCTACAAATTGAGTCGCTGGCAGGCTTTTTTTAAAATCCTGCTGCCAGCAGCCTTGCCCAATATATTTACTGGAGTTTCATTCGCGCTGGCGTTTGCCTGGCTTGCCACCATAGGCAGTGAGATTCTCTTCAGTGCCGGTGCGGGCCTGGGAAATATCATGATGAATGCCCAGGCTGCCTCACGCATGGATATTCTGATTGTGCTGACAGTATTGATAGGCTTCCTGGGGTATGGGATGAATTTCATTATTCAGCGTACCGGGCGCTATTTCTTCCGCTGGCGCAACCTGCGCTGATATATCCAGTTCCTGAATAATTGACAGCGTTCGACCACGGGTTCTCGCTGTCACCATGCCTGGCTTCGTGGCATGAAAAATAATAGTGTGTGAAATTGTGAAACTCCATTCCTATCCCTTATTGCGTTGCTTGTCCTTGTATCGTCGTACACCGATACGCTTCCTGCTGTCGACCGCACTGTTTGCACTGGCCAACCTGATGCTGGTGTGGCAGCAGGGCATGATTGCGCGTGCATTGCACGATGTCGAGCGTGGTGTAGCAGTGGTGATTGATGCCGCTGGTGGGCTGGATATCAGTATGGCCGTACATTGGTTGATGGTCATTGTGGCCATTGCCTCTGGCCGTGCCTTGGTTATGTATTTTGTCGGCTGGCTATCCCTCACGATCCAACAGGATCTGCTGGGTCATCTCCGCGAGATGATTCTGGTCCAGGTGCAGCGTCTGGATCTTGCCTATCACTGGTTACACGGTGCAGGGGAAATTGTCACGCGTACAACCCGTGATGCGGACAAATTGCGCGATGCCCTGATCAGCTTCTGGCGGCAGGTGGTGGACACTGCATTCATCGTGGCTGCCGCTATCGGTTTTCTTTTCTGGTACCACCCATGGCTGGGTGTGGGGCCCTTGCTGCTCACTAGCCTGGGGTTCTATATCCTGTTCCGCCAGGCTGACCACCTGGTGCAGCTTGATCGCGCTGTGGGCAGGGCTTTTGATCACGTCAACCAGGACTTGACCGAAGGTGTGAACGGTGTGCGCGTTATCAAGGCATTTGGCCTGGAAGCCAGTCGAGTCAGAAAATTTGAGCGGCATGTGCAGTTTTTTGTGAGCCAGGCACTGGAGGCACTACGTTACTCTGCCAGTCGCATCCCGCTTCCACAATTCATCGTCGGGTTGGGGCAGGTGTGGGTGCTGGGCATCGGGGCCTATCTGGTCGCCGACCAGCACCTGAATTACGGGGAGCTGGTAGCAGCATTGCTGATGTCCACCACACTGGTTTTCCGCGTGGAGGGAGTCGGACGTGTGATACAGGTGTTTGCCGATGCACGATCATCCGCTGCACGCATCTGGGAACTACTGGATGCAGTGCCTGAAATTGCAGATGGCACTCGGGATGTGGTTGCAGGTCGAGCCCTCGGCGTGCGTATGCAGCATATCAATGTAGCGCCGCCTGGCGGAGGCAACCTGATATTGCAGGATTGCAGCCTTGAATTGAAGCCAGGGGAGATTGTGGCACTGGTAGGAGCAACAGGGTCGGGTAAGAGTACGCTGGCAAGCCTGTTACCCAGGCTGGTGGATGCCAGCCATGGCACGATCACACTTGGCGCGGAAGATGAATGGCATGAAATAAGGGAGTTCAGGTTGGATAGCTTGAGGCGCGCAATCCATGTCGTGCCTCAGGAGAGTTTTCTTTTTTCTGACACACTGGCGGCCAACCTGCGGCTCGCAGCTCCCTCTGCTACGGAGGAGGAGTTATTGTGGGCATTGCACCTGGCATCAGCCAATGAAGTGCTGGATCGCCTGGAGCATGGGTTGGAAACCCGTATTGGGGATCGAGGTATTACGCTTTCAGGAGGACAACGGCAACGCATATGCCTGGCCCGGGCATTGATCAGCAAGCCTGCCATCCTGGTGCTGGATGATGCGACCAGCGCGCTGGATGCAGTGACCGAGAGAACCGTGCTCAACAATATCCGCAGCCTGTCCGATGAAAATGGCCAGGCTGTTTCGGTGCTGATGATTGCCAGCAAGCTATCCACCATTCTGCTGGCTGACCGGGTATTGATGCTGTCCGGTGGCAGGATTGTGGCCGAAGGAACGCATGCCGACCTGGTAACGGGAAACGCTGAGTACCGGCAATTACTGGGAGTGGAACATGGCCATGGATAAATCACCTGCCTTGCGTGTCATGTCTGATATCGAACTGGAAGAAATGCTGGCCAGACAGAAACTGCAGCGTGGCATGTTCTGGCGGTTATTGCCGCTGCTACGCCCGGTCAGGCATTTTGTCATTGGTGCTATTGTGGCTGAGATTGTGCTCGTGGCATTGATATTCCTGAGGCCTTACCTGATTGAGCAGGTGATTGACCATGGGATGGTCAGGAGTTTGGAAGGGCTGTATCACTTGAACACACATATCATGCTCTGGGCGTTGGTTGGCATGATAGTGTCCTGGGCCGGGCGTTTTGGCCTGGCCGGGCTGTCACAGTTCCTGTCCGGTTCGGCTGCCATTCGGGTACTCAACGGATTACGGGTCAGCGTGTTCAATCACGTACAGCATCTGAGCGTGGGATATTTTGACCGTACCAAATCCGGGCGCATCGTCTCGCGTATTGACCGTGATGTGGACAGCCTTGAACCCTTGATGATCCAGGGGCCGCCGGAGCTGCTCTCGGCCTTGTTACGTAGTGTGGTGGCCGGCATACTACTCTGGCTGACATCGCCTGTGCTGTTTCTCAGCCTGGCATCGGTGATCCCGCTGTTGCTGGCGGCAACCTGGCTGTTCAAGCATCTGGCCCAGAGCAATTATGCACGCGTGGCTGAGAATCGCGCCCGCTTCACTGCTCACCTGGTGGAAACAGTTGCCGGTGTGCGCCTGATCAAGCAGGCTGTGCAGGAGGCAAGTAACCGTCAGCGCTACCGGCTGTTGATCGAGGATTTCATCAATGCCTTGATCCGTAATACCCTGATGGCCGGCTGGTTCTCTCATTTCACCGGAATACTGACTACCCTGGGCATGATGCTGCTCATCGTATTCGGCGGACGTGAAGTTGCCCTGGGACATATCAGCTTTGGGCAGATGGCAGCCAGCATGTTCTATGTCTTCATGTTTCTTGGCCCGTTGCAGGAACTGGGGGATTTATTCGAGCGCTATATCAATGGCGTGGCTTCGGCCCAGCGTATTTTCCTGTTGTTGGATACTCAGCCTGAAATCCGCGATGCATCATCCCCCGCATCATTATCGAATGTGGGGGGCAATGTGGAGTTCCGTGATGTGGTGTTTTCATATCATCCTCACGGTGAAAATCCGGTCATACGCCACCTGAACCTCAAGGTCGAAGCTGGCGAGGTGTTGGCTATTGTTGGCCCGACCGGGCATGGCAAGAGTACGCTGGTGCAATTGCTGACACGTTTTTATGAAGTGCAGGGTGGGGCGGTGCTGGTTGATGGTAAAGATGTCAGGACATTGGCCCAGCATGAGCTGCGCCGCCATGTGGGTGTTGTCCTGCAGGATAATGTGCTGTTCAGTGGCAGCATCCTCGATAACCTGCGCCTGGCAAGGCCTAAAGCCAGTGAGACTGAACTGGTTGCGGCGGCTGGAGCATTGGGCGTGCATGAGATTATCAGCCGCCTGCCGCATGGCTATCATACTGAAGTTGGTGCCCTGGGATCTCACCTGAGTCATGGGCAGCGCCAACTGGTGTGCCTGGTACGCGCCTATCTGGCTGATCCTGCCATCCTGATCCTGGATGAGGCGACTTCTGCCGTGGATATCCAGACCGAGCGCAAGATCCAGCATGCATTACGTCAACTATGCGAGGGTAGAACTGCCATTATTATTGCACACCGTTTGGCCACTATCCGTGATGCTGATCGTATTGCCGTGATCCGCGACGGGCAGGTAGTAGAACAGGGAATGCACACGGACTTGATGCAGCAAGGCGGACATTATGCAGCCTTGTATCGCGCCTATGAAGCGGGGCAGGAGTTCTAGAGATGAAGCAATTGCACACAGGGCTTGCTCAGCTCCTTCAATAACAGTTTGTAAACCTGGAAATCGAATTGCAATGTTGCCTTGGTATCACCTAACTGCTCCAGGTCGCTGATGTTATCCACCGTTCCCAGATGGCACCAGTGGTCGAAGATATGTATGTCAGTCTTGTCATGTCCGGAGCCTGGCTCGCGGATACCGATTTTTCCTGGGTAAGGCCATGGCTTCAACTGTTGATTGATCAACGCCTGTTGCAGGCGTAAATAGTGCAATGTGGGTGCTTCCCTGCCACAGCATACGCCTTTGCAACGCTTGAGCGGTGCTGCAAAGCAGGGGCCATCACTATCTTCCAACCCCAACCATTGCGGACACAAGCTGTGTGCTTCCGCCATCTGGCGCAGGGCAGCCGTGGCCTGTCGGATGCTACGGTATGCCCCATAAAATTGGCCTGACATCTCGGGCGTCATATCATCCAATGTGACCAGTTTCAGCAAGGGGAGCTGCTCTGCTGCGCTGGCCAGATGCCATGTGTACAGCTGGTGGGTGTGAAAACGATTATGGATGGGATGATGTTGCCTGACCAGGTTTGCCTCCAGTAATGCCGCACCAAATTCGCCTGCAGTGGCTGTCCATGTGATGTCCTGGATTGCCTGGGTAATACGCACCTTGTGTATCCGCACATGTTCTCCATTGAAATGCGACATGGCTTTGCGCCGGATGTTGGTACTTTTCCCTACATAGAGCGACAAACTGTTTTCACCATGGAAACAATATACACCTGGGCTTTCCGGCATCTCGTCCATCAACCTTGCGTGAATGTCGGCAGGTGGCGACTGATGCTGGAGCAGTGTCGCTGCAGTATTTCGCAAATGTTCCATGCCATGTTCTGCAGCGGCAATGCGCAGGAACTCTGCCACGACCTCGACATCTCCCATGGCACGGTGCCTGGCCTCACAATGGATGGCATGCCTGTTGATAATGGCGTCCAGTCCATGGCTTTTATGCACCGGATAGAGCAGGCGCGACAACTTGATGGTGCACAGCGCCTGCAGTTGCAGCGTGATGCCTAGCCGCTTGAATTCACGTCTCAGGAAACCATGGTCGAAGCGCACATTATGTGCGCACAGAACTGCACCTTGCAGGTGAGAAAGTAGTTCATTGGCGACATCCTGGAACAGTGGAGCGTCATGTACCATGGCATTGCTGATGCCGGTAATGCCTTCAATGAATGAGGAAATGGGTATTTCAGGATTGATCAATGTCTGCCAGCGGCTGACCTCAATTCCGTCTTCATAACGGATCAGGCCGATTTCCGTAATCCTGTCTTTATCAGGCGTTGCGCCTGTGGTCTCAAGGTCTATCAGAACGTAAACAGGCAGCATGATGGCAGAAGGAGGGTGTCGGAATCATGGACGATTGTACAGCAGGATCCAGGAGTCATGGAGATGAAAATGCCGTATTGGCACAACTTGTGCTTGATTTAAACCAGTGCTTGATGATCAGTTGTCATATCCTCTTCATCTGGCCTGTCTATGATGTTTCGACATACTGCAAAGGAGCTAATCATGAGTGAAAAAGAATATAACCAACTAATCGCAACAGATGATTCCATGAAGGTGCATGAAGTCGATGATCTTGTCATTGCCTTGCGGGCTGCCGGCACACCTTTCACTGATGACATCATCCAATCGGCGATTGATGAGGGTGTGCATTGAGCGGTAATTTTGTCCACTCTCTCCTTAAAAGGCTTGCATGCGTGCAGGCCTTTATTGTTTACAAGGTCAGGGGAACTTGATTTTCCTGATTAACTGATCGTTGTGGTCGTAATAATATGCCTCGTACGAAATCTTTCTCAAGGCATAGACTTTCTCAATGACAATCTTTGCAGCTCCCACATCTTGCGAGAGTACGTGGGCCTGTCGTGCCTGATTCAAGCTTGAGAAAGGGATGATTTTCTCGAACTCGAAGCCCTCGCCATATTTGAATTCAATGGAGTAGACCAAGTCATCCCAATTGAATTTGGCGTCGTAACCTTTTGATACCCTGATGAGATCAATGTTGGGGTTATGAGCCGCCTGGATCCTTACCACAGCGCTATTCAGCAGCAACACGCCGGATAACACCATGGCGCTGTAACCAATCTTGCTGAATAACTTGATGGAGATATTAGGCAGGACATACTTCATCAGGTAAGTGGAAGCAATGGCGGCCACTGCAACCAGCATGCCGATATAGAATGCTTGCAGCGTAAACAGGCCGAACGAGGCATATAAGCATAATTTGACAATATGCAGGATGATTTCATTGGCCGCACGGGTAGCAATTATCTGCTCCTTTGTCAGCCCGTAACGTAGATATACCCGGTTGAACAAGACACCCACAGCACCAGTCAAGGCGGAGATAAACCCGGCCAGGAAGCCGATGAACCTGAGCGTATGGTTTGAGAATGCAGGTTTGTCCTGAAGCGTTGCGGATTCTGTCTTGAATATATAAGGCAAGTTGGATACAAGAAATATCGCCATGCATAACTCTATATACATTGGGGCCAGGTAACTCAATAGCCATGCGCCTACCAACACTCCGGGCAATGCGAACGGCAGGAAGTGTTTCACGATGTTCCAGTTGATTTGCCGGAAGAACAGATGGAGCTTGGTGATGGAGCTGACGGATGTCCCAATGGAAAGGGCGGCAGGCACCTGGGCAGCAGGTAGGACATAACCCAGGATCGGGATCAGCAGCAGTCCGGCACCGCCTCCGCAAATCATGCTCAAGGCAAATGCCAGGAAAGCGACAAGGAAAATGTTCAGATATATCATGTGTCGAGAGGTGTTAGTCTACTCATGGCACGAGCAGAGTCATGAGATCAAGTGTTTCTATGCAATATATCAAATGATACTGACACAAGAAAACTCCAGGATGATGCATGATGTGTCGAAGTAATGAGTACGGACAGAGCGTAACAAAAAGGCCCGCAAAATTGCGGGCCTTTTCTTATCTGGCTCCCCGACCTGGGCTCGAACCAGGGACACACGGATTAACAGTCCGTTGCTCTACCGACTGAGCTATCGGGGAATCGATGAAGGCGCTACTATACTGGGCTGGCAGGGGTGCGGTCAACTGTTTTCTGCAAAGAAATGTCAGATTTTTGTCATCTGTTTTGCCCCGATTTTACTATCTGTGAATTTTCCTTTTTGAATCAATTGCCCGCTTTGCCATGTGCAGGTTGTATGGGCTTACATGGGAAATGCAGATGCCCGCATGAGCGGGCATCGGATACGGCAGATTTACTTGTTCGGTTGCGGAGTAAGCCTGAGGTAGGGCTTCACTTCCTTATAACCCTTGGGGAACTTCTGCTTGAGCACTTCTGGATCCTTGATCGAAGGCGCAATGACGACATCATCACCATCTTTCCAGTCAGCAGGTGTCGCTACACTGTGATACTCAGTCAGTTGTAGTGAGTCGATGACGCGCAACAACTCATTGAAGTTGCGGCCAGTGCTGGCTGGGTAGGTCAGCGTCAGGCGGATTTTCTTGTTCGGGTCGATGATGTATACCGAACGCACAGTGGCTGTGGTGCTGGCGTTGGGGTGTATCAGGTCATACAGCTCTGATACCTTGCGATCAGCATCGGCAATGATAGGGAAGTTGACTTCTGTATTCTGGGTTTCGTTGATATCAACGATCCAGCCTTTGTGTGACTCCACTGGGTCTACTGAAAGTGCGATAGCCTTGACATTACGTTTCTTGAACTCTTCAGCCAGTTTGGCGGTTGCTCCAAGCTCGGTGGTGCATACCGGCGTATAGTCTGCGGGATGAGAAAACAGAATGGCCCAGCTATCTCCCAGCCAATTGTGGAAGGAAATTGGACCAATGCTTGAATCCTGGGTGAAATCGGGCGCAGTATCGCCCAAGCGTAGTGTTGCCATGTTGAGACCTCCTGTTGATTATTCAACCCTGAACTGTCATGGCCTGTCTTTATGATCATCCACAGGCCATCTGGAATAAATAGGGCTGTCACTTTATTCTGTCAAGTAACAGCCCTAATTAAAACATATTAGAGGTAATTTAGTTATACATTATTGTTATATGCACTATGCAGCCAGTTGTATAGAGTTGCCCAGTATTTCTGCCAGAGGCGCAGGATCTATCCATGCATTGACATCAAAATCAGTGTTGATGAATCCCCATTCCAGCAGGAAATCCTTATAACCCTCAAGAGCCTGAATGAGGTCAGGATTCAGGCTGGTGCCCTGGTGCAGGTGAATATCATGTCCATAAGCCTTGTGGACATAGTCAGTAGTGGAGCCTGACTCTTTGGCAATGTAGGCTGCTGTTTCTGCTTCATGTGCAGCAGCCCATTTGCCCGCATCCACGATCCGGCGCAGGAAGCGGATCACCAGGTCGGGGCGTTTGCGCAGGAGCTCACTATCCACAGTGATCGGGCGAGGGGCACCATTGTTGGCCCGCACTTTGGGATCTGGATGATGGCGGACATCGTAGATCACCGTGAGGCCATTGGCTTCGGCAACTTCAACGCCTCGGGCGCCTTTGGTGAAAATGACATCGACCTTGCCGTTCTTGAGCGCTTCAAGTTCTGTGCTGTAGGCAGCGCGAGTACCACTGCTCCAGCCTGAATCACCGTCTGGCTGCGGTATTTCCAGGTCAATCAGCTCAATATCTTTTGACGTCAGCCCGGCGGTATCCAGGGTGACAATGATGCCACGCAGTGCACTGGCACGCTGATGGTCAATGCTGATGTGGTTGCGTGGCAGGGCAATTCTCTTGCCTTTGAGGTCTTGGGGTTCCTTGATTCCGGCAGTAGGCAGCGCGAGGATCAGTTGTGCCTCATCAATCCAGTTGAGGCCGATGACCTTGGTATCAGCGCCATTTGCTTTTGCCCAGATCGCCGGGACATTGCCTCCCTGGCGGAAGGAGTGCGGCAGCTTGTGATCATAATGGGATTCACGCAGCGCAGGATCACGTGTCTCCTGCAAGGTGTTGATAGTGATGTTGTCTGGCTGGAACTCCTGTGTAAACCAGTCCTGGCGGGCGGCCAAGCCAAGTGGAGTCGGTACTGGGCAGCGGGTGTACCAGAGGGTATCTATCGGCGTAGTGTTCAGGTTTTCTGATGACATCGGTAATCTCCTTGGGGTGTTGACCTGTAATAGAATAGGATGGAGTTTTACAATCTGCATGTTTTGTGCCACAAAGTATTAATTGTAATTAATTTATATTAATCAAATAATTAAAAAATTATTTTAATAATACAGATTAAATATTGATGTTCAAGCAGCAACAGGAGGCACTGTCTGGATATCAACATGTTTGCCATCAGGCAGAAAGCAACGATATGGGGAAAAGCTGGGATGCTGGCAGGTCGGAAAAATAAGCGGCCTGACAATGAATTGTCAGGCCGGGATTGTGTATGAGCCTTGAGGCTGCGGCTCACCGAATAGTTAGAACCTGAAAGTCAGGGAGGCGCCGATAGTTCTTGGATTGCCCCAGTACACGGTGTTGCCAGTGGCATTGCTGGCAGGCAGGGCGTGATAACGGTATTCCTTGTCAAACAGGTTGTTGACGTAGGCAGTCAGCTCTACCTTGTCACCTTGGGTGCTGTAGGTCACTCTTGCATTTACCAGGGTGTAAGGATCTTGATTCAGCAGGTCGTTATCCTGTGGAACGACAAAAAAGTATTGTTTGCCTTGGTAGCGCGCGTCTGCTGAAAGCACCAGCTGGTTGCCGTTGTTGAGCGGGATGCGGTAGCGCGCGGCAACCTGGGCAGTGAGGTGAGGGGCGCGTACGAATTCGTTACCGTCATAGTTGCCGCCACCGTTCTGCACGTCGAATTTCTCAAACTCGGTCTTGAGCAAGCCTATATTGGCATTCAGGTGCAAATTGGTAGTGGGTAAGGCCTCAAGTTCAAATTCCGCACCCTTGACGCTGGCTTTTTCCACATTCTGCAGGTAGGAAATCGGTACGGATAGATTAGTGCCTACCACGTTGACTTGCACGTTGCTGTAGTCGTAGTAGAAAGCATTGGCATTGAAGTTGAGGCGACCATCCAGCCATTCTGACTTGTAACCGATTTCATAGACGTTGAGCTCTTCCGGTTTCAGCGTATTGAGCGCCAGCGGGTTGGCTGCAGCAGTGTTATAGCCGCCAGACTTGATGCCGCGTGAGAACTTGAAGTAGACCCGTTGCGTATCGCTGATCTTGAATTGGGGCGTGATGTCATAGGTAAAGGCATTCCAGCGCTTGCTGCGGCTATCGCTGAATGTGCCGACGTCACCGTAGTTACCGTTGTAGTTATTCCACCATTGAGCATAGTCAGACCAGGATGCTGCGTTGCCATTGTTGAGGCGGTTGAGATCATATTCCTTTTCTTCCGTGGTCCAGCGGGCACCAAGCGTGACGTCGAATTTGTCAGTGAAGCTATAGGTAGTGCTGCCGAAAATGGCATAGCTTTCTGTTTTGTGGGACAAATCCGTGCTGTTGAATGAAACAGCTTGTGATGAGCCTGGCAATTGCGGAGTCGCGCCATCTGGCAAGCGTGCCGCGGCAGTGTATGAATCAATATCTTCCTTGAAATAGAAGAAGCCCGTGAGCCAGTTCCAGCGGTCTTCACGTGGAGAAGCCAGGCGGAATTCCTGACTCCATTGATGGCTTTTTGCATCGGTATAGCCGCGTCCGATTTCCAGAGGGGTATTGTCCGAGTCGCTCAGGGTTTCCTGCTTGTAATTGGCAAATGCTGTGATAGAGGTCAGAGTGAGTTTGCCCAGTTGCCAGTTTACATTGAGCGAAATACCATTTTGCGTGACCTCGTTGCTGTCCTCTGCATTGCTGCTGACATGATTGATATCCGTGCTGGGGATATAACCATCGCGGAATACACCGGTGGCACTATTGCTTTTGACAGTGCCTACATTGCCATCTGTCTTGTATTTGCGATGATAGACATTCAGCAAAGCGTCAAGGTCAGGCGTCAGCGAGAACAGCAACTGGCCCCGGATAACAGCGTCATCGACAGCCCCGGCAGTTTTGCCATTGAACTGGTTCTTGAAGCGGCCATCCAGATCCTGATTGTAAAAAGAAATACGACCTGCGATGCGCTCATCCACAATGGTGCCGCCGATCGCCCCCTGAATGACTTTGTCGCCAAAACTGCCGTAATCTGCCTTGACGTATCCTTCAGGTTTGTCGGAAAAAGTTGGTTTCTTGGACACAATATTCACAGCACCACCTGTGGTGTTCTTGCCCCACAAGGTGCCCTGTGGCCCACGCAATACTTCTACACGCTCCAGATCGAAAATAGGGATGCCGGTAGCGCTGGCGTTACTGATGAATACATCGTCAATATAAAAACCAATTGGGTTGGGGAAGTCCAGCTGCTGCTGTCCTGCACCTACGCCACGGATCCACCAGCGAGGACGACCATTTTGGATAGTACCGGCAGATGAGTTGGGTACGTTGTTGAGGATTTCCCCGGCCGAGCGTCCAACACCACGCTCCTGCAAATCATCGCCACCCAGTACTGAAATGGCTGTAGGAACCTCCTGCGCATTTTCTTCACGACGTTGCGCTGTTACTACTACGCTGCCTAACGAGGATTCAACTTCTTTGGGGCGTGCTTGCGTGATACCGTCCGCGTCAGATTCCGCGGAAGTATTAATGTTTTCCTTGGCACTATCCTCTGCCGCCTGTGCAACAGCAAATGCTAGGCTTCCTGCGAATGTAGCGGCGACAGCATGTGTCAGGGGTTTACGGATAAATGCAAAAGAAGTTTTTTCATGTTTTGGCATATTCATTCCTGCAATCAGATTAAGACGGGCTCACATACAGTGAGATAGCCATCTGTTCGCAGAAAACATGCCAGTTTGTTGGTTTATTTTAACTATTTGATTTGTAATAAAATTTATTTTTATGACACAAGAAGAACCAATATATTTGTTTATAAACCAACAGCGGTAAAGACGTGCCCGCAACAGAACCTGTTTGTTTTGAAGCATCTTGCAGATACCTGTCCAGAATTCACCAGACAAAGGAAATTTGCTTGTAGGTTAGTGTTGTTAGCCAGGCATATGCTGAAATTTAAACATCTGGCACACAGTTTCAAATATTAATAAATTACATTTGAATATATATGTAGTTATTTGATAATAATTGATTATTTTTTATATTTAAGGGGATGGGATATATTGGCATGTAGCTTGCAATGAATCATTAGGGCCAACTGGCATGCGGCTGGGACACATCGGTTTCCAGGGCCAGGAGGATTCAATCCAAGTTTAAGGAGACATTGCAATGAGTGACGCTTTATCAGAAATCGATCTGATTTCTTACATAGAAGATGCCAAGGCAGACGCAATACATGCTTTCAATACCTTGCGTGAGAACCGTACTCTGTCAGCCAGCCTGATATTTCATATTACCCACCGCATTCCCGGTCACGACAAGCTGTTGCATATCCGCTTTCCGGGTGGATTGGCAAGGGATCAGGCGCCCACGATCAATATCACCAGCTTTTCCGATGAAAAGCACCATATCCTGAATGAGTCGCGGCTGGATGCGGATACTGCCATTCATGTGCATACCAATTTCCTCTCAGCATGGTCACTGGCGCATAAGCCGTTCCCCATTCTTTATGTTGCGGCGGCCCGTCATTTGCTGGCGCGTGAGATTCCCAATCATCTGGATCGCACCCGTACTGTGCTTGATATCATCCGGGAGCGGCTGGATAAATATCCTGAACTGGCGCCGCCGCCAGCACTGCTGGAGTCTAATGGTGGTGTCAACTTCTGGGGTAGGGGCATTATCCGGACTTCCGAGCTGATCCTGTTCGTGGAAGAGGCTGCCCGCTATCAGGCAATAGCCGAACAGATCGGTGGCGCGCAGCTGTATACGCCAGGCGCACTGGAAGTACAGTGGAAGCGTACAGGGCTATTGGATCCTTCCAAGGCCTACAGCGGCCGCTATCTGGAGGATGTTGCCTGATCCATTCTGTTGCAATGGCAAAATGATGGCAGGCTGGATGGTGAAGGCAAGGCATAGATGCATGAGTTTTCGCTTTCAGGCATGATGCTGCGCTTGATATAGGTAACGAGGAAGCCATGCCTGACCGTGAGTTGGTGATTTTTGATTGTGATGGTGTATTGGTTGATAGTGAAAAGATCACCAATCAGGTGTTTGTTGATGTGCTGAATGAAGACGCTATTCCTGCTCGCATGGAGGATATGGCGCGCCATTTTGTCGGCCGTTCACTGGATCAATGTATGAAAATGATTGCGGGGATTTATGGTCGTGAACCGAGACAGGATTTTCTTGCTCGTTACAGACCCAGGCGTGATGCAGCATTGAGGCAGCACCTGAAGCCCGTAGAAGGTATCAGGGAGGTATTGCAGCAACTGCAATTGCCTCATTGTGTTGCTTCCAACAGCAGGGCGGAAAAAATACACGAAATGCTGGAAATTACAGGATTATCAGCCTATTTCGACGGACAGGTATTCAGCGCGGCAGATATGGGCAAACCCAAACCGGCACCGGATGTTTATTTGCAGGCTGCTGCTGATATGGGGCACCTACCTTCTGCCTGCCTGGTGATCGAAGATACGGATGTAGGTGTGACCGCGGCTGTTGCAGCCGGCATGCAAGTCTATGCCTATACCGGTACCATGAGTGCGAGCCGTTTACTGGAAGCCGGAGCAGCTCAGGTATTCGACAGCATGCGGCTGCTACCGGAGATGCTGCAGCGCAACCAGTTACCTGCATGATGGCGCGTTCAATCACACACACTCTTTACTGGATTTTACTGTTTGCATGGGTGTTGGGTTCTGTGCAGATGGATAAAAACAAACAGTGATTTCAATGCTGGTGTCCTGAATTCAACAGATGCTGCTGAAGGTGTTCCAGCTTTTGTACTGGGGTAATTTAGGTAATATTCAATATAAACAATGTAATAGATAGAAAGTATCTATTACATTGCATTCCTGTTGGTGTGTGGCACGATTTCTGCGACAGATAAATACTATTCAGTATTGCAGGAGACCATGCATGAGCGCCCAATTTTTCTGGTTGTTGCCTACCGCAGGTGATGGCCGTTATGCCGATGCGCAGCAGCGGATTCGCGGGGAACGTACCACGGATGACGCTTATTTTCTGCCGGGAGTAACTGATCCACGGGACAGGAATTTCAATTATTTCGATTATTTGCATCAGGTAGCCAGGGCTGTCGAGCTGGCACACTTCGATGGCATAGAGATACGCAATGATCCGGAAGGGGAAGAATCCTGGATTGTTGCGGGCTACGTCAGTCGTGCAAGCAGGAACCTGACTGTATTGACCGAGTTTGATGCCAGTCGTGGTTCTGCTGTTTATGCAGCCAAGAATGCGGTCAGTTTCCAGCGTTTTACTGGTGGGCGTTTTGCCTGGAAAGTGACTGTGCAGCCGAATGCTGCAGCACGCCGCAGGCAAGGTGACTTTGTTGAGGAAGAAGGGCTTTATCCTCGTATTGATGAGTTTGTCACGGTGGCACGCAATGTGATCACTACTACAGGCTACGACTTCAACGGGCGTTTTTTCCAGGTATTGCAAGGTGGATTTCAGGGACCATTATCAGGGCAGAAGGTACCACCGGTGTATTTTTCAGGCTCCGATGAAGCTGCCTTGAAGTTATCGGCCCGTCTTGCCGATGTGCATGTATTCAATGCGCTACCGCTGGAGGATGTTCGGTTGTTGGCTGGCAGGCTGGAGCAGTACGCTGCTCAAGCCGGACGTCAGGTGGATTTCGGGCTGCGTATTGATGTGCTGGCCCGGGAAAGTGAGGAGGAGGCGGTCTTTGATGCTCGTCGCTATGCGGAGCAGAGCGGGCAGGGCACGCAATTGCAGCATGCCGGATTATGGGCAGGCCTGACGACCTCGACTACCGGCGCAGATGCCACGCTGGTTGGTAGTTATGAGCAGGTTATCGCTCAACTGGCTGCCTATGCCACGGCTGGGGTCAACCATTTCAGCCTGGGAGCGGTACCCAGCCTGGAAGAAGCCTATCGTGTCGGCGAGAATGTCTTGCCTGGACTGCGACACCTGATCAACAGCGCCAACCAGCGCGCAGCCTGAAAAGGAGTGAAAAATGACAATTGATGTTTTCTGGAGAATTCCCACTCATGGAGAGCCCAGCTCTCTGCGCAACAAGTTACACCACCGTGGCGACTGGTCACAGCAACATGGTGACCACGTAGTGCACAAAGGCTTGAGTGGCGGTCATGATGATGGTTTTACCAACCTGGATTATATTGCAGAAGTGGCACGTGCCGCTGAGATATCGGGCTTTCAAGGTGGCTTGATTCCTTCCTTCCCCATGACCGATGAGCCATGGGCCATTTCTTCCTTCCTTGCGCGTGAAACCAGTACCTTCCGTTTCATGATCGCGTTCCAGCCGGGCTTTCTCAATCCGGTTGTGGCAGCCAGAATGACAGCCAGCTTGCAGCGGGCAACAGGAGGTCGTGCACTTTACAACGTCATTACTGGCGGGGGCGGGCCTGCCCAGTTGTGGTGGGGGGATGTGGCGCCGCATGATGACCGCTATGCCCGTACTACTGAGTTTCTTGATATCTTGCGCGGCGTCTGGAAAGGAGGAGAGTTTTCCTATCAGGGAAAATTCTACCAGGTGGAAAATGCAGCGTTGCCTGTCCAGTTGCTGGGGCAGGATTTCCCGGAAATCTATTTTTCTGGCTCTTCCGATGCGGCGCTGGCCTCAGCTTCAAAACATGCAGATTATTACCTATCATGGCTGGAGCCTTTTGATCAGTTGCGGGATAAGTTCGATCGTGTCAAAGAGCGTACTGCCGCGTTGGGGCGCAAGATTAAATGCGCAGTGCGCGTGGATATCATTGCACGCAGGACAGAAGAGGAAGCCTGGCGTGAAGTTCGGCGTGGATTTGAAAATCTTGATGGCGCCGCACGCGAGCGCTACAAGCGTTTTGCCGAGCAGGCCGGAGATTCCGTTGGGGCTAGCCGCCAGCGTGGCAATGCGCCAAAAGAGCTTAATGATTACCGTGATTTCATCATCCATCCCAATGTCTGGTCTGGTTTGAGCCTGCTGCGTGGCGGCCAGACTCAGGGTATTGTCGGAAGCTATGAACAAGTAGCGGAAAGGCTGGATGATCTGGTTCGCCTGGGAGCTGACGCCTTTATTCTTGCCAGTACTCCACACCTGGAAGAGGCTTACCGGGTTGGTGAGGAGGTATTGCCACTGGTGCGTGGACATGACAGCACGGCAACATTACGGGCTGTTGGCTGAGCCGTGTTCTTGATTTGAATAACCCTGTGCTGAGGCATGGGGTTTTTTACGCTTGATACAAATCCGTACTCATTACGTGGCTGATATTCGTGACGGCATGTCCTAAAATTCAACTTTGTTTCAATATTTTATACCCATGCACCCCCTGAAAAGACTTTTCACACATGCACGTCAATACAAGAGGGATGCATGGGTTGCCTCATTTTATTCCTTACTCAACAAGATTTTTGATGTCCTGCCGGAGATTCTGATTGGTGTTGCCGTGGATGTGGTGGTGAACCAGAAAGATTCATTCCTGGCTGGATTGGGAGTGGTGGAACCAAGGGATCAGCTGATTCTCCTGGCTATCCTGACGGTGATTATTTGGGTCGGGGAGTCGCTGTTCCAGTATCTTTACGATGTACGCTGGCGCAACCTCGCGCAGAACTTGCAACATGAGCTGCGCATGCAGGCATACCAGCATGTACAGAAGCTGGAGCTGGCTTATTTCGAGCGCAATCGCAGCGGCAACCTGTTGGCCATCCTCAACGAAGATATCAACCAGATGGAGCGTTTTTTCAATGGCGGCTTCAACAGCCTGGTCCAGGTCTTTTTCGGCACGCTCATGGTGGGTGGGGTGTTCTTTTTTCTGACAAAAGAACTGGCATTCCTGGCCCTGATTCCTGTGCCTTTCATTCTGTATGGCGCATTCTGGTTCCAGTCCAGGCTGGCAGCGTTACACATCGGTGAGGGAGTCTTCTGGCGCATTGGCTGCAAGATTAAACAATAACTTACAGGGAATATCTACAGTAAAGGCTTATGCAACGGAAGAGTTTGAGGCTCAGCATATTCATGGCGCTTCTGATGTCTATCGTGCCAGGAATGCAGAAGCAATTCGCCTCTCTGCTGCCATTACACCTGTGATCCGGATTGCGATTCTGGCAGGGTTTACCGTGACGCTGCTGTATGGAGGCTTCATGACGCTGAATGGCGATCTTGGGGTAGGTAGCTATTCCGCACTGGTATACCTGACCCAGCGCCTGCTATGGCCGCTGACCGGGCTGGCAGAGTTGACTGACCTCTATCAGCGCTCCATGGCCTCGATACAACGTGTCATGAACCTGTTGGATACGCCAGTGGCAATTCAGTATGGCGGCAAGGCCTTGCCACTGGAAAAGGTAAAGGGGGAAATACGTTTTTCCGACGTTGGATTCTCCTATGATCCAGCTGTCGGTCAGCCAGCGTTATCCAGCCTGAGTCTATATATTCCGGCCGGGAAAACCATTGCATTTGTCGGGGCGACAGGTGGTGGAAAAAGCACGATAACAAAGTTGCTGCTGAGATTCTATGATCCGCAACAAGGCAGCATTCTGCTGGATGGGAAAAATATTGCCAGCCTGGACCTGCAACAGCTGCGACGGGCAATTGGGTATGTGGCACAGGACACTTTTCTTGCCGATGCCAGTATTGCCGAGAATATTGCCTATGGCCAACCAGATGCCGGCATTGATGCGATTGTCGCCGCCGCCAAGGCTGCGGAAGCTCATGAGTTCATCGAACGTTTGCCTGGTGGTTATGCAACTCAGGTTGGGGAGCGCGGCATGAAGCTCTCGGGTGGGCAGCGCCAACGGCTGGCCCTGGCGCGCGCCATTCTCAAGAATCCGCCTATCCTGGTTCTCGACGAAGCGACCTCCGCTGTGGACAATGAAACCGAAGCTGCCATCCAGCGCTCGCTCAATAAACTGGTGGTCGGGCGTACCAGCATCATCATCGCGCACCGTTTGTCTACAGTGCGGCATGCAGATTGTATTTATGTGCTGGATCATGGACAGATCGTGCAGGCCAGTCGGCATGAGGAGTTGTTACATCAAGAAGGGCCTTATGCAGAGCTATGGAAATTGCAGACCGGAGAAGTGTAGAAGTAAGACGGGAAGGGCTCTTTTTTGTGGGTTCAATTCAACGCATGCTAGAATCCCGGTGGAGCCGCTTTGTGGCTTATCAATTTTTAGATGAAGGATTTTAAATGAGCCAAATTATTATTGAGCACAACCCAAGCGAAGAAAAGCTGAAGGAACTGGGTGTTGCAAACTGGTCTATCTGGGAAAAGGAAGTGTCCAAGTTCCCACTGGATTTCGGTATCAAGGAAACCGCTTACGTTCTGGAAGGCGAAATCCTGGTAACCCCAAAAGGTGGCGAGCCTGTACGCATCGTTCCTGGTGATCTGGTTGTGTTCCCTGTTGGCTTGCAAAGCAACTGGGAAGTGGTCAAGCCACTGCGCAAGCACTACAAACACGGTTAATTCGTTAATCGCGTAGTGAAAAGCCCTGCTGGGTCAGCAGGGCTTTTTTTATATCTGCATAGGCTCAGAGTTGTTCACGCAGGCTGATTTCCAGCCTGTCCAGGATGTCTTGCCTCAATTGACGGCCAGACTTGTCCGTGATCAGGAAGGTATCTTCAGCACGATTGCCTAGTGTGTTGATTTTTGCAGTGTGCAAGCGGATATGCTGTTGTTGCAGCACATGAGCAATGCGGGAAAGCAGGCCAGGCCGGTCATTGGTGGCAATGTCCAGTAAGGTGTAAGGGCTGTTCTCTTCCTGCTTGAGCAGTATTACTGGCTTGATGGGCATGTGCTTGACCTGCCGGCTGACTCGACCTTGTGCCGGTATCTCTGTCGGTAGCTGGCTCAATAACTTCTGTGTCAGTTCATACTCTATGAAACTTAATAAATCACGGTAGGAAATTTTTCTATCTGATTGATCAAGAACAAGGAAGTTATCCAGTGCATAGCCATGTTGTGACGTATAGACTTTAGCTTCGACAATGCTGTAGCCCAGGCGGCCAAAGAAACTGCAAATGCGGACGAAGATATCTGCCTGGTCTGGCATGTAGATCATGGTCTGGATGCCGTCGCCTGCTGGGCTGAGCCTGGCGCGAACCACGGGTTGCTGGGTATTGGCGTGAGCGAGCAGCAGGCGCGTGTTCCAGGCAATCAGTTGTCCATCATGGCGCAGGAAGTAGCTTGAGCCAAGCTTTTGCCAGAGTGACAGGTAGGCATGTTCACTTACCCCGTAATAGCTGAGGATTTCCCTTGCCTGTTGCTGGCGGGTGCTGAGCTCCTCATTCATGTTGCTGCCATGCAATATGCGCTGGGTGGAGCGAAACAGATTCTCCAGCAATGTTGCCTTCCAGGCATTCCACACTTTTGGGCTGGTGCCGCGGATATCGGCTACTGTCAGCAGATAGAGGGCAACCAGCCGCTGCTCATTACCAACATACTGGGCAAATTTTTCCACCACTGCCGGGTCGGAAATATCGGACTTCTGCGCAGTAGAGGACATGACAAGGTGTGCCTCAACCAGCCAGGCGACCAGTTCGCCATCTTCCTTGGGCAGGCTGTGCTGCTTGCAGAAACGGCGGGCATCGACCGCGCCCAAGGTTGAATGGTCGCCACCGCGGCCTTTGGCAATATCGTGAAACAGGGCGCCGAGATATAACAGGTGCGGCTTGGAAAATTCCCTGATCAGGCGGCTACATAATGGAAACTCATGTGCAAACGCGGGATTCGCGAAACGCCTGAGATTGGCCAGGACATTGAGAATGTGCTCGTCAACAGTGTATACATGGAACAAGTCATGCTGCATCTGGCCGGAAACCCTGCCAAACGCGGGGATGTAGCGGCCAAGTACGCCGTAGCGGCTCATACGCTTGAGCGTATGTGTAATGCCCTGCGGCTGCTGCATGATCTCCATGAACAGTGCCTTGTTCCTGGGATCCTGGCGGAACTGTGGCGTGATGTCACTCTTGGTCCGGTGCAGGGCGCGCAAGAGGTCTGCACCCATGCCTTGCAGTTCGGGATGCTGTTGCAGCACGAGAAAACTTTCCAGGATGGCAGATGGATCATCGTACAGCAGGGTGGGGCTCTTGGTTTCGAGTAGACCATTGATGGCTTCAAACCGGCTGTCCAGACTGATGACGGTATGCTGCTGCGGATAGAGGCGCTCACGCAGGACCTGCAGGAGAATTTCGTTGATCAGGCTGACAAACTTGGCGCTCTGGTAAAAGCTGTGCATCAGCTGTTCACTGGCACGTTTATGCTTGCGGGGAACCAGCCCCATCTGAGTGGCAAGCTCATTCTGGAAATCGAACAACAGCCGGTCTTCGCGGCGCCTGGCCATAAAATGCAGGCGGGTGCGCAGTAATTGCAGGTTACGTTCATGACGTCTGACTTGCTGGGCTGCCTGCCGCGACATGATTCGGGATTTGACTAATTCCGGCCAATTTCTGCCGAGTTTGAGTGCCCGGGCAATCCAGATGATGTTCTGCAGGTCGCGCAGGCCTCCCGGGCTTTCCTTGATATTGGGTTCCAGATTATAGGCAGTATCATTGAAGCGGGCGTGGCGTTGCTGCTGTTCGGTGATTTTGGCTTCAAAGAATGCGGCTGGATCCATTGACGACATGATGTCCTGCTCAAAGTTGCCATAAAGTGCTGCATTGCCACTGAGGTAGCGTGCCTCCAGCAGATTGGTCTGCACCGTGACATCCCGCTGTGCTTCTTCAATGCATTCAGCCAGTGTGCGTACGCTGTGCCCGATAGCCAGCCCGATATCCCACAATAGTCCGATCAGTTCCTCGAGCTTGCGATTGATGGCTTCCGGGACATCCTCTGCCAATAAAATGAGGATATCTACATCGGAATGCGGAAACAGTTCCCCGCGGCCATACCCGCCAACGGCAACCAGGCAGGCATGCTGATCCAGCGCGAATCCCTGCCATAACGATTGCAGGATATGGTCGGTGAGCCTGGATTGTGCCTGCAGCAGGCGCGTGACGTCAGGTTTCAGCTCGAATGCCTGACGAAGAGATGCCTGGGCGGAGCTAAGCTCCTGGCGCCATTGACGCGCAAGGGTATCGAGGCCGGAGGAGGGCATGGGACAGGCTATTTGATGAACGCCGGGCTTGCAGGCGTACCTGCTGATACTGTCAAGACTTCATATCCTGTATCGGTAACCAGTATCGTATGTTCCCATTGAGCAGACAGGCTGTGATCCTTGGTGACGATAGTCCAGCCATCTCCCAGTTGCTTGATATCCCGTTTACCGGCATTGATCATGGGTTCGATGGTGAAAATCATTCCAGGCTTCAGCACGGCTCCCTTGCCAGGCTGCCCGTAATGCAGCACTTGTGGATCTTCATGGAAGTTCTTGCCGATGCCGTGACCACAGAATTCCCGTACTACGCTGAAACCATGTTTCTCGGCATAAGTCTGGATGGCATGGCCGATGTCGCCCAGTGTCGCGCCGGGCTTTACCTGGTCAATGCCCAGCCACATGCAGTCATAAGTAATGTCGGACAAGCGCTTGGCCTGAATGGAAATCTCGCCGACATGGAACATGCGACTGGTGTCACCGTAATAACCATCCTTGATGACCGTAATATCAATATTCAGTACATCTCCATTTTTCAGTATTTTCTCACCCGGAATGCCATGGCAGATCTGATGGTTGACTGAAGTACAGATGGATTTCGGGTAGGGTGTATGGCCATGCGGGGCGTAGTTTAACGGGGCAGGGATGGTTTTTTGCACATTGACCATGTAGTCATGGCAGAGCTCATCCAGCTTGCCTGTAGTCACGCCTGGCTTGATATGGGGTGTGATAAAATCCAGTACTTCGGCAGCCAATTTGCAGGCTACGCGCATTTTTTCGATATCTTTTTCAGATTTGATGTTGATTGCCATGGTATTGCAAGGCTTGCGCCTAGGTTTTCCTTGAATTCGTACAGCTGCTTATGGTAGCATACGCACCCGCTTGGCAGGAATAATGCTTGCCAGGTGAAACCCCGTAGCTTGTCAATGTTGTCAGGCTGCAAATCTGCACATATGCCCCGTACAGGGTGCCTGCTCGTATGCAGGTGATGTTGGGCGTATGGAAGCATAACCCTTACTGGAGATTTGAAATGTCCGTTACTATGCGTCAAATGCTGGAAGCTGGTGTCCACTTTGGTCACCAAACCCGCTACTGGAATCCCAAGATGGCTCAGTACATCTTCGGTGATCGCAACAAGATTCATATCGTCAACCTGGAAAAGACCCTTCCCCTGTTTGAGGACTCACTGAAGTATGTGCGTCAACTGGCAGCAAACAAGGGTCGCATCCTGTTTGTTGGCACCAAGCGCCAGGCTCGTGAAATCATCAAGGAAGAAGCATCACGTGCTAACTGCGCATACGTCAATCATCGCTGGTTGGGTGGCATGCTGACTAACTTCAAGACGGTCAAGCAATCCATCAAGCGCCTGAATGATTATGAAGCCATGCTGCAAGATGGCGGCATCGAGAAGTTCGGCAAGAAGGAAGCGCTTGGTTACAAGCGTGAAGTTGAAAAGCTTGAGCGTTCTATCGGTGGTATCAAGGAAATGGGTGGCTTGCCTGACGCTATCTTCATTATCGACGTTGGCCACGAAAGTGGTGCAGTCACTGAAGCCAACAAGCTGGGTATCCCTGTGATCGGTGTTGTTGATACTAACAACTCCCCTGACGGTATTGCGTATGTGATTCCTGGTAATGATGACTCCAGTCGTGCGATCCGTCTGTATGCACGTGGCATTGCAGATGCCGTACTGGAAGGTCGCAACCAAAGCATCAATGAAATTGTAAAGGCAGCGTCTGAAGAAGAATTTGTCGAGGTTGAAGAAGCCGCGGCAGAGTAAGACCCTGTTACAAGGGGGCTTTGGCCCCCTTTTTTTGTACCTGATTCTGGCCTGAGGCCAAAAAACTATAGTGTAAGGAGTAAAAATGGCTGAAATTACCGCAAGTATGGTCAAGGAACTGCGTGAACGTACCGATGCACCTATGATGGATTGCAAGAAAGCTTTGACTGAAGCTGAGGGTGATATGGCGCGTGCAGAGGAAATCCTGCGTGTGCGTTTTGGCAATAAGGCAAGCAAGGCTGCTGGCCGTGTCGCTGCTGAAGGTGTAGTAGCTGTTAGCATCAAGGCTGATGGCAAAGTAGGTGCCATTGTTGAAGTCAACTCTGAAACTGACTTCTGTGCCAAGAATGCAGACTTCCTGGAGTTCACCGTTCAAGTGGCAAATGTCGCAGCTGATGAGAAGCCAGCTGATGTGGCTGCTCTTTCCGCACTGAACATTGCAGGCGGCAATGTCGAGAGTGTGCGTGCTCAATTGGTTGGCAAGATTGGCGAAAATATTACCGTGCGCCGCTTTGTGGCTGCTGAAGCCAAGGGCACGCTGGCAAGTTATGTCCACGGAGGCCGTATTGGTGTATTGGTGGATGTAGTTGGTGGTGATGAAGCGCTGGGCAAGGATATTGCCATGCATATTGCAGCTGCCAAGCCGAAGTCACTGGATGCCAGCGGTATAGCACCTGAACTGCTGGACGCAGAGCGTCGTGTCGCCATTGAGAAGGCAAGGGAAGCCGGCAAGCCGGAAGCCATGCTGGAGAAAATTGCAGAAGGTACTGTGCAGAAATTCCTTAAAGAAGTGACTTTGCTGAGCCAGCCATTCGTCAAGGACGACAAGCAGACCATTGAGCAATTGCTCAAGGCCAACAATGCCAGCATTGCTTCTTTCACCATGTATGTGGTGGGTGAGGGTATTGAGAAGGTTGTCACTGACTTTGCTGCTGAAGTTGCTGCTGCAGCAAAAGGTTAAGGGATGATCGCGCATGCCGCGATAACCTTGTAGTAAACTGAACGTGAGCTATTTGCCCTGCGAATGCTCACGTTTTGCACAATTTGCATAACAATCAGGATCCCCATGAGCACTCCCGCCTATAAACGCATACTATTGAAACTTTCTGGTGAAGCCCTGATGGGGGATGACAGCTACGGTATCAACCGAGCGACCATTACCCGCATCGTGGAAGAGGTCAAGGAGGTGGTTGATCTCGGCGTGGAGGTGGCTGTAGTGATTGGTGGTGGTAATATTTTTCGTGGCGTTGCGCCGGCAGCTGAAGGTATGGACCGGGCAACAGCGGACTATATGGGAATGCTGGCCACCGTGATGAATGCCTTGGCCTTGCAGGATGCCATGAAGCATATCGGCCTGGTCAGTCGCGTGCAGTCTGCGTTGAATATCGAGCAGGTGGCTGAGCCATACATTCGTGGCAAGGCGATTCGTTATTTGGAAGAGGGGCGTGTTGTCATCTTTGGTGCTGGCACGGGCAACCCATTTTTTACCACTGATACTGCCGCAGCATTGCGCGGCATGGAAATTAATGCTGACATTGTGCTCAAGGCGACCAAGGTAGATGGCGTCTATACGGATGATCCCAAGCGCAATCCGGAAGCCATGCGTTACAAGAGCCTGACGTTTGATGAGGCTATTGTCAAAAATCTCAAGGTGATGGACGCGACCGCATTGACCTTGTGTCGGGATCAGAAGTTACCAATTTCCGTATTCAGTATTTTCCGTCAGGGAGCACTGAAACGGGTCGTGATGGGTGAGGACGAAGGAACTCGCGTTCTACCGTAACACTCAGATACACGTAATTTAGGCAGGAGAAATCATGATACAAGACGTAAAAAGTACTGCAGACCAGAAAATGCAGAAATCCATTGAAGCATTGAAAACTGATTTGAGCAAGATCCGTACGGGCCGTGCGCATACGGGATTACTGGATCATGTGATGGTTGAGTACTATGGATCAATGGTGGCAGTCAACCAGGTTGCTAATGTCAGTCTTGGTGATGCCCGTACCTTGAATGTACAAGCCTATGAAAAAACCATGATAGGCAAAGTGGAGAAAGCCATTCGTGATTCTGATCTCGGTTTAAACCCTGCTACTAATGGCGATGTGATTCGTGTTCCTATGCCGATGCTGACTGAAGAGCGCAGGCGTGACCTGATCAAGGTCGTGCGTAGCGAGGGAGAGAATGCCAAAGTTGCAGTGCGTAATGTACGTCGTGATGCCAATGATGCCTTGAAGAAGCTGGTCAAGGACAAGGAAGCCAGTGAGGATGATGAACGTCGTGCTCAGGATGATGTGCAGAAGCTGACTGACAAATACGTGGCAGAAATCGACAAAATGCTGCAAACCAAGGAAACCGAGTTGATGGCGGTTTAATCGCACACCGATTGATTTTTTATTGTGTTTATCTTCGCGGAGCATTGAGTGGCACTTTTTTCCAGCTCCACCCAGACTGTCCCGGCAACGGGTGATGTTCCCCAGCATATTGCCATTATCATGGATGGCAATGGACGTTGGGCCAAAAAACGTTTTCTTCCGCGAGCAGCCGGGCATAAGCGAGGCGTGGAAGTTGTGCGCGAAGTGGTACGCCAATGTGCTGCGCATGGAGTAAAGTACCTCACCCTGTTTGCCTTCAGCAGTGAAAACTGGCGCCGTCCAGAAGAGGAGGTCAGTTTCCTGCTGAACCTGTTTATGGAAGCCTTGAAGCAGGAAGTGGGAAAGCTTGCGGAAAATAATATCCGTTTGCGCATGATTGGGGATTGCTCCCGATTTGACCCTGCGCTGGTACATAGTATTGCTGAAGCAGAACAGCAGACAGCCACCAACAATGGCCTGACATTGACGGTTGCTGTCAATTATGGGGGGCGCTGGGATATCATGCAGGCGATGAAGCGTTTATTGCTTGAAAAGCCTGAACTTGCCAGCAGTTTCACCGAGAATGATCTTGCTGCTTATCTCAGCACTCATTATGCCCCTGAGCCTGACCTGTTCATCCGTACGGGCGGTGAGCAGCGCATCAGCAATTTTCTCCTATGGCAGCTTGCCTACAGTGAACTCTATTTTACCGATACATTATGGCCGGATTTTGACGAAGCTGAATTCAAGCAGGCAATTATTTCCTATCAGCAGCGCGAGCGCCGGTTCGGCCAAACAAGTGAACAACTGATAACAAACTGAATATGTTGAAAACCCGCCTGTTAACTGCAGCTGTCTTGATTCCTGCATTCCTACTTGCCCTGTTTCTGTTGCCAGAGCCATATTGGTCGTTGTTGATGTTGGCTGCCAGCATCATCGGTCTCTGGGAGTGGTCCAACATGGCAGGATTCAAGCCTGCCGTGAAATATCTTTATCTCGCTGCTACCGCGCTGGGTGGAGTTTTGTTGACATTCGGGCATGGTCCTGAGAATGCGTTTCTGCAAGAGTATGCCTTGTTCTGGGGCTTGCCCGTGGCAGCCCTGTTCTGGATTGTGCTGGCTCCAGCCTGGCTGATGTCTCGCGCCAGGATACGCAATGTCTACCTGATGTTGCTGTCCGGGTGGATATTGGTGCTGCCTTTGTGGCTGGCCTTGGTAAGCCTGCGTGCCATTACTCCTTGGATATTGCTGGCTGTCATGCTGGTAGTGTGGATTGCAGACAGTGCAGCCTATTTTGCAGGCAAGCGTTTCGGCAGACATAAGCTTGCTGTCCATATCAGTCCCGGAAAAACCTGGGAAGGAGTGCTGGGTGCCCTGGTCGCAGTTGGGTTGTATGGCTGGGCCTTGTGCGTGGCATTCAACCTGAACCTATTCATTATTCCTGGCTTCCTCATACTTGCTGTATTCAGCATCATGGGAGATTTATTCGAGTCGCTGATCAAGCGCCAGTCAGGTTTCAAGGACAGTGGAACACTGTTGCCCGGACATGGTGGGGTTCTTGACCGGGTCGATGGGCTGACATCCAGCCTGCCTCTGGCAGCCTTGTTTCTTCATTTGCCGCTTTATTACCAAGCGTGGATGTATTCCGCGTAATTCCCATGCTACAAAATGTCACGATTTTAGGTGCAACAGGCACGATAGGTCTCAATACTCTGGATGTGATTTCCCGCCATCCGGAGCGTTATCGGGTGTTTGCGCTTACCGCCCACTCCCGCGTGAGCGAGTTGGCCGAATTATGCCGGCGCTACCAGCCGCGATATGCGGTCATGCTCGATACGGATGCAGCGGAAAGGCTGCGGCAGGCACTGCGTGATACCGATACGCAAGTGCTTGAAGGTATCGAGGCCCTGGAGCAAGTGGCATCGCATGTGGATGTGAATGTTGTCATGGCTGCTATTGTCGGTGCTGCTGGTCTCAAGCCAGCCATTGCGGCAGCCCATGCAGGTAAGCGTATCCTGCTTGCCAACAAAGAGACGCTGGTCATGGCTGGCAGCCTGTTTATGCAGGCGGTGGAAAAGGGTGGAGCTACTTTGCTGCCCATTGATAGTGAGCATAATGCTATTTTCCAGGTGATGCCGGCCAGGCGCTTGAGTGCACTGCAGGATGGGGGAGTGAAACGCATCTTGTTGACAGCCTCCGGCGGGCCTTTTCGCAAGGCAAGCGTGGACGAGCTGAAAGCAGTCACACCTGCTCAGGCCCTGAACCACCCTAACTGGGTCATGGGACCAAAAATCACGATTGATTCTGCCACGCTCATGAACAAGGGGCTGGAAGTCATTGAGGCTCACTGGCTATTCAATGCTCCTGCGGAAAAGATTGAAGTGGTTGTCCATCCGCAGAGCGTGATCCACTCCATGGTTGAATATGTCGATGGTTCTGTGTTGGCGCAGATGGGAAACCCGGATATGCGTACTCCTATTGCCTATGGCCTGGGTTATCCGGAGCGACTGGATGCTGGAGTGAGTGCGTTGGATTTGTTCCAGGTGGGTCGTCTGGATTTTGAAGCACCTGATACTGCGCGTTTCCCATGCTTGCGTCTGGCATTCGATGCGCTGGCGCAGGGAGGAACGGCTCCGGCCATCCTTAATGCGGCTAACGAGGTTGCGGTAGACGCTTTCCTGAAAGGAGGCATAGGTTTTCAGGATATTCCACAGTTGATTGAATCCGTCATGAATTCAATGCATATTGAGCCAGTCAATTCGATTGCCCAACTGATTGGAGTGGATGCGCTGGCCCGCTCCCAGGCCATGCAATGGAGACCATCATGCTGACCCTGGTTGCGTTTCTCGTGGCACTTGGCATCCTGGTGACGGTGCATGAGTATGGTCATTTCCAGGTGGCACGCTGGTGCAATGTCAAGGTGCTGCGTTTCTCACTCGGCTTTGGTAAGCCCATTTTCAGGCGGCGTTTTGGTGCGGACCAGACCGAATTCGTGATTTCAGTATTGCCTCTGGGCGGTTATGTCAAAATGCTGGACGAGCATGAGTTGCCTGCAGGTGGCCTGAGTGAGACGGAGTTATCCCGTGCCTTTAATCGGCAATCTGTCTGGAAACGTATCGCGATCGTGGCAGCTGGACCAGTCGCCAACCTGCTGTTGGCTATTTTCTTGTACTGGCTGTTGTTCATGCAGGGCGTACCGGGCATGAAACCGTTGCTAGGGGAAATTCCTGTAGCAACACCAGCTGCGCAGGCTGAATTGCGCCAGCATGACCTGATTACTGCCATTGAAGGTAAGGCTGTGACAAGTTGGACTGATGTCCGCTGGATATTGATGCAGGAATCAATCAAGGCACCTGCAGTGACCATACAGGTCCAGGACGAGGCACAGCAGAAACGCACGGTGACGCTCGGGCTGGATAGCCTGGACAAGGAAGATATCGAGTCTGATTTCCTGGAAAAACTGGGCTTGAAGCCTTATCGTTTGCCTATGCCGGCACGCATCGGGGATGTTATGCCTGATAGTGCTGCAGAGAAGGGCGGTTTGAAGCCAGGGGATGAAGTGTTGACCGTTAACGATCAGTCAATTCATGAGTGGGAACAGTTTGTCACACTGGTGCGCGAACATCCGGGACAGCCTCTGGCACTGAGGGTCAGCCGTGAAGGCCGGGGAGTGGAAGTGGTGGTGACACCGGATAATGTCGATGATAACGGAGTGAAGACAGGGCGTATTGGAGCGGCTTTTCAGGTGGATGATGCCATCATGGAGAAAATGATGGTGGTGGTGAATTATGGGCCATGGCAATCCATGCGCAAGGCCATTGATAAAACCTGGGAAACTTCTGTCTTCAGTCTCAGGATGCTGGGAAGAATGGTGACAGGCGAAGCATCGTGGAAGGGTGTGAGCGGGCCTGTGACGATCGCGAGTTATGCGGGACAGAGTGCACATTCCGGCTGGAAATCATTTGTTGGCTTCCTGGCTCTGATCAGTATCAGCCTGGGGATATTGAATCTATTGCCTGTACCAGTGTTGGATGGTGGGCATTTGCTGTATTATACGATAGAAATTTTAAAGGGTAGCCCTGTCTCGGAGGCCATCATGGATGTGGGGCAACGTATTGGGCTGGCAATATTGGCACTGCTGTTTGCAGTTGCTTTTTATAATGACATAACCAGGTTTATAACAGGTTGATTTTAATGAAGTTTGGCATGAAGCTTAAACAAATTCCGCTGCTCATCCTGGCACTGTATTCCACTTCAGCATTGGCACAAGAGTCTTTTGTCGTGAAAGATATCCGTGTGGAGGGGTTGCAGAGAACCGAGGCGGGCACAGTATTTAATTATCTACCAGTGCGTGTCGGCGACACCATGACAGAGGAAAAGGCGACGCAGGCAATCAAGTCGCTTTACGGGACCGGTTTTTTCAAGGATGTGCGGATCGAGTCTGATGGTGGTGTGCTTGTGGTTCTGGTACAGGAACGTTCTGCCATTGCGCAACTGGTCTTCAATGGCAACAAGTCGTTTCCTACCGACAAGATGAAGGAAGGTCTGAAGCAGATCGGCCTGGCGGAGGGATTGATTTTTGATCAATCCATGCTTGATCGTGCAGAACAGGAAATCAAGCGTCAGTACCTGGCACAAGGTAAATACAGTGCCTCTGTCAAAACATCCGTGACACCGCTGGAAAGAAACCGGGTGGCAGTGCGTTTTGATATTGAGGAAGGTGCCGTCTCCAAAATCCGCAATATCAACATTGTGGGTAGTAAGGACTTCACGCAGGACGAGTTGCTGGAAAAACTGACCCTTACTACACCTAACTGGTTGACCTGGTGGAACAAGAACGACCAGTATTCAAGACAGAAACTGACCGCTGACCTTGAGGCATTGCGTTCGTTTTATATGAATCAGGGGTACCTCGAGTTCAACGTGGACTCTACCCAGGTATCCATTACTCCTGACAAGCGTGATATTTATATTACGATCAACGTCACCGAGGGCGAAAAATACACCGTGACTGATGTCAAGCTGGCAGGCGAGATGCTGCTGCCGGAAGCTGAGGCACGTAATTTGATTTCTGTAGCGCCCGGCGATATTTTCAATCGCCAGAGCGTGACCGAGTCGAGCAAGGCGCTCAATGACCGCCTGGGCAACGATGGCTATGCATTTTCCAACGTCAATGCCATTCCCGAGGTGGATAAGGACAAGCATACCGTTGCATTTACCTTCTATATTGATCCGGGCCGTCGGGTGTATGTGCGTCGTATCAACCTGACAGGTAATACACGTACCCGCGATGAAGTATTGCGCCGTGAAATGCGTCAGCTGGAATCTGCTTGGTATGGTGCGGACAAGATTGAGCGTTCCAAGCAGCGTCTTGAGCGCCTTCAGTTCTTCTCTGATGTCAATGTGGAAACACCGGCTGTGCCTGGCACCAACGACCAGGTTGACCTCAACATTAATGTAACGGAACGCTCCACTGGTAGCGTCATGTTTGGTGCCGGTCTATCCAGCTATGAAGGTGTTGTGCTGGGTGTGACCATCAACCAGAACAACTTCCTGGGCACTGGTAACCGTGTTGCTGCTCAGGTGAATACTGGTCGGATCAATACCGTGTATTCCTTGAGCTATACGGATCCTTATTTCACGCCGGATGGTATCAGCCGTGGTTTCAATCTTTACCATCGTAAAGTGGATACGACCTACCTGAATACGGGTGACTACAAGACATCCTCATATGGTGCAGGTGTGAACTTCGGCATGCCGCTGAATGAACGTGACTTTATCAGTGCCGGCCTGACGTTCGACTATACTGACGTGGAGCTGAGCACTAATAGTCCACCGCAATTCAAGCGTTATTGCAGCGCTGCAGAAGATCAGAATAGTTGTAGCAACAGCTCATGGTTTGTCAATCTCGCATGGACGCATGACACGCGTGACAACATCATGTTCCCGAATCGCGGGGTATTGCAACGTATCAGCTCTGAAGTTTCCTTGCCTGGCCTGGATTTGCAGTACTACAAACTGGAATACAAGCATGCCTGGTACAAGGATATCAGCAAGCATGTAACCTTGATGCTTAATGGCGAAATTGGTTATGGCAATAACTATGGTGACAAGGATTTCCCATTCTTCAAGAACTTCTATGCCGGTGGTGTGAACTCGGTGCGTGGTTATGAACAAAGCTCGATTGGTCCGCGTATTTACGATACGAATGGAACCTATAGTGACTTTGCTGCCGGCGGTACCAAGCGCATGCTGGCAAATGCAGAATTGTATTTCCCGATTCCTGGCATGAAAGACAATAACTCCTTGCGTTTGAGTACCTTCATTGATGCCGGTTCGATTGCAGGTGACGGTATCGATGCATATGGAAAGGATTATTCTACAAGCTTGAGTGATATTCGCTATTCCACCGGGGTGGGAGTAAGCTGGTTGTCTCCATTCGGGCCGATTAAACTGGTATTGGCCAAGCCTCTCAACAAGCAGGATGGTGACCGTACCCAGATGTTGCAATTCCAGATGGGACAACAGTTCTGATTTCACTAAATCCTTATAGTGAATTAAAATTATTGAAACAAACGCTTGAATTTCAGGAGAAAGTCAATTGAATAAGTTGTTGAAAAGTCTGTTGGTGGCAAGTGCTATATCTTTTGCAGTGAGTACACAGGCAGCTGAGTTGAAAATCGGCTATGTACAGGTTGACAAGATCCTGCAGGAAGCCCCGCAAACCGCTGAAAGTGGCAAGAAGCTTGAAAAGGAATTTGGTCCACGTACTACTGAACTGGACAAGTTGCAGAAACAGATCCGTGATCTTGAAACTGCACTGGAAAAAGACAGTCTGACCATGTCGGAAGCAGATCGCCGTAACAAGGAGCGCGATGCATCCAACCTCAAAATCGAGTTCCAGCGTAAGCAGCGTGAATTACGTGAAGATGTCAATCTGCGCAAGAACGAAGAGTTAGGTGTATTGCAGGACAAGATCAATAAGGCAGTTTCCTCAGTGTCTGAAGCAGAAGGCTATGACCTGGTGGTATACAGTGGCGTGGCCTATGCCAACAAGAAGATCGATATCACTGACAAGGTATTGAAGTCACTTGGCAAGAAGTAAGCTCAGTAACCGTTCATGAGCACGTCCTACTCACTGCGGGAGATTGTATCCAGATTGGGGGGCGAAGTAGTGGGGCAGGAGGATATCCTGGTTTCACGGGTTGCTTCGCTGGTCAATGCCCAGGCCGGGCAAATCAGTTTTCTGACAGATTCCAGATATTTCTCTGTGCTTGCCGGTACCCAGGCAAGTGCGGTTATATTGAAGCCGGAGCATCAGGATGCCACGGAGTTGCCGCGGATTGTTACGGATAACCCTTACGCTTATTTTGCCCGGGTTTCCGACCTGCTGAACCCGCTACCGCAATATGCTGCAGGTGCGGATAAAACAGCCAGCATTGCGGCTAATGCCAGCATCCCAGCAAGCTGTACCATCATGGCAAATGTGGTGATTGGCCGTGATGTTGTGCTCGGTGAGAACGTCGTCCTTTATCCGGGCTGTTTCGTCGGTGATGGCGTCGAGATCGGCGCCGGCTCTGTGCTGCATGCCAATGTGGTGATCTACCATCACTGCTGTATTGGCGAGCGTTGTACGATTTTTTCCAGCAGTGTCATTGGCGGCGATGGGTTTGGTTACGCGCCGGATAATGGGCGCTGGGTGAAAATTCCGCAGGTTGGTCGTGTGCGCATCGGCAATGATGTGGATATTGGTGCCAATACCACCGTCGACCGTGGTGCGATTGATGATACGGTGATCGAGGATGGATGCAAGATCGATAACCTGGTCCAGATTGGACACAATTGCCGTATCGGAGCACATTCCGTGATTGCGGGTTGTGTCGGTATCGCAGGAAGTGCTGTGCTGGGACGCCAGTGTCGTATTGGAGGTGCTGCCATGATATTGGGGCATCTCGAGATTGCAGATGGTGTCACAGTATCGCCAGGGAGTATGATTACACGCTCACTGGCCAAGTCAGATACCTATACTGCATTGATGCCATTCCAGCGACATGAGGAGTGGCTCAAGACCGCCGCAAGTATCAGGCGTTTAGGGGAACTCGCTGAGCGAGTCAAGCAGCTGGAAAAGCAATTGTCAGGAGTGCTGGCATCAGCTGCCGGGGAAAATAATGAATAAACTGATGTTGAGAAACGAGAAAAGCCATGACTGAACAAGCCACTACGAGCATGGATATCCATGAGATACTGAACTACCTGCCGCATCGATATCCTTTTGTATTGGTGGATCGTGTGCTTTCACTGGAGTTGAACAAAGAAATCGTGGCGGTGAAGAATGTCACCATCAACGAGCCTTTCTTTCCTGGCCACTTCCCTTATCATCCGGTCATGCCCGGCGTCCTTATTGTTGAGGCAATGGCACAGGCGGCGGCAATCCTGTCTTTCAAGACAATGAACACCAAGCCGAATGATCAGTCAGTCTATTATTTTGCCGGTATGGATAACGTACGCTTCAAAAAACCGGTTTCTCCTGGAGACCAGCTGATTCTCAAGGTCAGCATAGACCGTATCTTGCGCGGTATCTGGAAATACAAGGGCGAAGCCCTGGTGGATGGTGTAGTGGTGGCTGAAGCCGACATGATGTGTATTCTGAAGGCGATTGATTGATGTCAGAGGCAAGAATACATCCCACCGCCATTATTGATCCGAAGGCGGAGCTGGACTCAAGTGTTGAAGTCGGTGCATTCAGTATTATCGGTCCAGGCGTAAAGATTGCTGCTGGTACACGCGTGGCAAGTCATGTTGTGATCAAAGGGCCGACCATTATCGGCAAGGATAACCAGATATTCCAGTATTCCTCTCTCGGCGAAGTGCCTCAGGACAAGAAGTTCAGGGATGAGCCGACGTTACTGGAAATCGGTGATGGCAATACCATACGCGAGTTTTGTACCTTTAACCGTGGCACAGTACAGGATAAGGGCACGACCAAGATAGGCAACCATAACTGGATCATGGCTTATGTGCATATTGCGCATGATTGTATGGTTGGTAATCATACGATTTTTGCGAACAATTCCTCCCTTGCCGGGCATGTGGACGTGCATGACTATGCCATTCTCGGTGGTTTTACCTTGATACACCAGTTCTGCCAGATTGGCTCTCATGTGATTACAGCTGTGGGTTCCGTGGTATTCAAGGACATTCCCCCATATGTCACTGCGGCCGGGTATGACGCCAAGCCTCATGGCATCAATTCGGAAGGCTTGAAGCGCCGTGGCTTCTCTGCTGAGAATATTCTGCAAATCAAGCGCGCATACAAAACCCTGTATCGCAATGGCTTGACACTGGAAGAAGCCAAGCAACAATTGACCACGCAACAGGAAATCGCACCGGAACTGAAGATTCTGGTGGACTTCCTGAATCATTCAACACGCGGTATTGTCCGCTAGACCAAGGTTGTCATATGCCGACCATCGGTATTGTGGCTGGAGAAGCCTCTGGCGATTTGCTGGGTAGCCACTTGATCCGGGCGCTGAAAAAACAGCGGCCGGACTTGAGGTTCGTGGGTATTGCCGGTCCCAAGATGATAGCTGAGGGGGCGGAAACCCTGTTTCCCATGGAGCAGTTGTCGGTGCGCGGATATGTGGAGGTCTTGCGCCATCTACCGGGTCTGCTCAAAATCCGCAGGCAGCTCACGCAGTATTTTCTTGATCAGCGTCCCGATGTGTTCATCGGTATAGATGCGCCTGATTTCAATTTCACGCTGGAACGCGAATTGAAGCAGCAGGGTATTCCCACAATTCATTATGTCAGCCCATCAATCTGGGCGTGGCGTCGGGGTAAGATCAAGAAGATCAAACAGGCAGTCTCCCATATGTTGGCGTTGTTCCCATTCGAACCGGAAATCTATCAGCAGGCTGGTATCCCGGTTTCCTATGTGGGGCATCCACTGGCAGACCTGTTGCCCATGAACCCTGATATGCAGAAAGTCAGGGAGGAGCTGAAACTACCACAACATGGCTTGGTGGTTGCCATGCTGCCTGGTAGCCGGCAAAGCGAAGTGCAACAACTGGCGGATCTCTATATCAAGACGGCGAAGCTTATCGCGGCAGAACGGCCTGGCGTCCAGTTCCTGGTTCCCCTCATTACGCGGGAAACACGCTTGATATTCGAGCATGCGATATATAAGAATCAGGCACAGGCATTGCCGATCCAGATCATGTTCGGGCATGCCCATCGCGCAATGGAGGCGGCTGACGTGGTGATTGTGGCCTCAGGCACTGCAACCCTGGAAGCAGCATTGATCAAGCGGCCGATGGTGATTACCTATCGAATGCCTGGTCTGAGCTGGCAGATACTGAAGCGGATGAAGTATTTGCCCTATGTCGGATTGCCCAACGTGCTGGCTGGCCGCTTTGTCGTGCCTGAGCTACTGCAACACGATGCTGTGCCTGAAAAGCTGGCAGCCACGACTTTGCAGCTGGCTGATGACAAGGCAAAAAGAGAGGATATCCAGGCGGAATTCCACCGCATCCATACTATTCTCCAGCAGAATACAGAAGAAAAAGCAGCGCAGGCTGTATTGTCCTTTATCAAATGAGCCAAGTGATTCTTTGTGGTGTGGATGAGGCCGGGCGCGGACCATTGGCAGGCGCAGTCTATGCCGCAGCAGTGATTCTGGATCCGCAACGACCGATTTCCGGGCTTGCAGACTCCAAAGCCTTGAGCGAGAAAAAACGCAATATGCTGGCAATCGAGATCAAGCAGTATGCGCTGGCTTGGGCGATTGCATCCTGCAGTGCTGCGGAAATCGATGAAATCAATATCCTGCAGGCCAGCCTGTTGGCAATGAAACGTGCGATTGCACAATTGTCCATACAACCAACCGAGGTGCTGGTCGATGGTTTGCATTGTCCTGATATCACCATTCCGGCGCAGGGCATAGTCAAGGGCGACAGCAAGGTGCAGGAAATTTCCGCTGCTTCAATCTTGGCCAAGACGGCACGTGATCATGAAATGCTGGAAATGCATGAGCGGTATCCGCAGTATGATTTTGCCCGGCACAAAGGCTATCCTACGGCGCTGCACCTGAAATTGCTTGCAAAGCACGGCGCCTGTGAAATCCACAGGCGTAGTTACGCGCCTGTCAGGAAGGTATTGAGCCTGGCCTGACCAGCTCAATATTGCTGCTCAGGCCAGCAACAGGAATACAGTCGGTTGCTTATGCAACTCCGGTAGTTCCGATTTTCTCCATTCCCGGATTGGTTTGCTGATAATAAGTTCTGTTGGCAGGCTGAGATTACGTGCAATGCACAAGCGAGTTTCCGCTGCGCAATGCGCGAGGATATCCTCCAGCAAATGCTGGTTGCGGTAAGGCGTTTCAATGAAAATCTGCGTTTCCCGGTGTTGCCTGGAATGACGTTCAAGATCCTTGAGTGCCTGGATGCGGGCCTGCTTGTCGCTGGGGATATACCCCAGAAACGTAAAGCGTTGTCCGTTGAAACCTGAGCCCATCAAGGCCAGCAGGATGGAGGAGGGGCCTGTCATCGGGGCAACGCGAATCTGTTGCCTGTGGGCAAGCTCGGCTAGGCGGGCACCTGGATCGGCAATGCCTGGACAGCCCGCTTCTGACATCAGCCCTACATCCTTGCCGGCGCGAAGAGGTGCAAGCAGCGCTGGCAGTTCTGCATCCGTGGTATGTTCGTTCAAGGGGAGCAGGGCCAGCTCACGCACGGGTTTGTGTGTCTTGATCAGGCTGAGAAAGCGGCGGGCTGTTTTCTCGTTTTCGACGATAAACGTATCCAGGCCTTGTGCCAGCTGAATGACGTCATCTGGCAGCACCTGCTGCAGGTTGTCAGCTCCCAGAGTGACTGGAAGCATGTAGAGGATGCCGTTGTTGCTCAATATCTCACCTGCACTCTATAGGTCAGTGTTGCCGTGCCTTCAGCCGGGACGGCAATCTGCCAACTGGCCGTGTTGCTGCTGGTTTTGCTGCTTGTATGGTTCTGGGACAAAATTCTCCAGTCTCCGGGAATCGGTTCTACCACGGTGACGGTAGCTGGCTGTTTCTTGGCGTTTTTCAAGACGATTTCATAGGCGCTTTCAAACTGGCTATTACCCTTGGCTGGGTTGGGAAGTTTCTTGAAGTCTGTCTGCTTTTTGTTGGCGGTGACATCAAAAGACTCTCCCAGCTTGAGGCGCACGGTTTCGTTCTTCGCGGTATGGTCAATCCTGTCTTCGCCCACAAATTGCGCATTACCCTGGCTATCCTGCTTGTAGACACGCATGACACCTTTGGGCAGGGGTTTGCCAAGCTTGGCGCTTTCCTTGTTGTCAAACTCCACGAAAACACCCACCTTGAGTTTCTGGCCCAGATCACCCTGGCTGGATTGATAATAGTAATTTGACCCTCTGAGCACCAGTTCCTTGCGGACAGGAATGGATTGTGCGCTCAGCAATGCCACTTGTTTGGTCTGGTTTTCTGCCAGTGTGGTTGGACGGTCAAGGGAATACAAATGATATTCGAGCAGGGCTTCTTCAGACATGGCAGGCGCTGCATCTGCCACCATCATTTCATTCTTGCGCATGGCTGCCAATGGCATAGACGGACGTGGTGTAACCACGCGATTGACATCACCCGCCACCAGTTGCAGTTTGGCATCACGATAAGAAGTACCGCTGGTATTGGATAATGTCACCCAGCCCGACAAATCCAGCTTATCCTCTGCCGGGCTCAGTTCCGCCACATAGTCGGCCTGCCAGCTCAGGCCTGAGGTCAGGTAACTTAACTCTATATCCTGCAGGCCTGCCTGTCTGGCGTTAAGCTGTGTGACCAGCGTGGGGCGGTCTCTCAGGTTTTCCGGTACATCCGGGAATACAATCCTGCCGGGAATGCCGGTTTCAATACGATTCCCCATGCGGAGTACAGTGCCGTTGTTGACAGCCAGCACTTCAGCCGGCTCGATGGTTTCGGCGCCTGTGGCAGGGTTGGTACGTATCACCTGGACTGTCTGGCCTATGTACTTCTCTAACAGTTTTTCCGGGCTCAACAGGTCGTAATCGAAATTTTGTTCCAATGTCTGCAGCTGTCCGCGCAGGCTACGCAGCAGCGCTGTCTCCGGACGGATCTGGGCACTGACATCACGCAAGGCCAGTGCATTCAAGCCGGTATTCAGGTTGACCTTGCGCTGATCCTTGATCAAGGCCAGGTTCCCATTGTAAATCGTGACTGCAACGCTTTGCTGGTCATGCAGTGTGCTGCGGATTTCATCGTCGGCAGCCATGGCCTGGAATGCGCTTAACAAGCCCAAGGCAAGAAGTGTAGGTTTGAAAGTCATGAGAGATCCTCTATATGTAGGTGCCTAGATAACATCAACGCCTTGGTGAGAGAGCATGTCTATCAGGCGAATCAATGGCAAGCCAATCAGTGCGTTCGGGTCATTACCTTCCATGGCGGCAATGACTGCAATGCCTAATCCTTCGGATTTGGCGCTACCGGCACATTGATAAGGTTGTTCCTTGCGCAGATAGTTTTCTATTTGCTGGTCGCTTAGGTCACGAAAGGTGACAGTATAAGGCACAACATCTGCCTGCATCTGTTGATTAGCCGCATTATAAAGACAGAGCGCACTATGAAACACTACGCTGCGTCCGCGCATGAGCGATAACTGCCTGACGGCATTGTCATGAGTAATGGGTTTACCTAACTGCAGTCCGTCCAGAGTTGCAACCTGATCGCAGCCAATAATCAGCGCATCCGGATGGGTTTCGGCAATCTTGCAAGCTTTTGCCTGCGCCAGGCGTAATGCAGTCTGTTCCGGCTGCTCATCCGTATAAGGAGTTTCATCAATATCAGGAGACAGCACATTGAATGGTAATTGCAGGCGGCTGAGTAACTCCCTGCGATAAGGGGAGGATGAGGCAAGAATCAATGGCTGCATGGTGGATAATGAATTGGAAAGTTTTATTGTGGCATGGAATAGATGAAAAACAGAATGAAAAAAGCCGGGATATCCCGGCTTTTTCAGTTACTGGAGATTAAACTCTAGTCAGGCTGGATTTCCAGCAAGGTTTCATCTGGAGTGACGCTGTCGCCTTTGGTCACGTTGATGGCTACCACCACCCCGGCTTTGGCTGACTGGATTTCGTTTTCCATTTTCATGGCTTCAATCACCAGTACGGCATCGCCGGCATTGACCTTATCACCGACCTTGACCTTGACATCGACAATCGTGCCCGGCATGGCAGTGGTAACGCAGCCAGGATGTGATGGGCGAGGGCGGCTGCTGCCACCACTGGCACGGCTGGATTTTTTCTTGGCATCCCCGTTGCTTTGCCCACCACCGGACACCTCGATTTCGCTGAGTGTTTCAACCACCACTTCTTCCGCCACACCATCAACGGATACATAGAAAGGACGTTGGTCTTCACCATGGTGGCCACTGCCGGTGAGCTTGATATGGAAGGTCTCGCCATGCAGGGTGACATTGAATTCACTTGGCGCAAAACGGGAGCGGGACTCACTGGAGCTGACTTCTTCCTTATTCAGAAGGACTTCGGGTTTCAGTGTGCCGGCATTGCGCTCCTGCAGGAAGGTCTTGGCCAGGTCTGGGAACATGGCATAAGTCAGCACATCTTCTTCGTTCTTCACCAGGCCTTCCACTTCATTGCGCAACTTGTCCATTTCTGGCGTCAGCAGGTCAGCAGGGCGGCAGTCGATCACCTGGGCATCGCCTACGGCCAGGCTACGTACTTCTGCATCGACCACAGAAGGTGCCTTGCCATAATGGCCCAGTAGGTAGTTCTTGACTTCGTTAGTCACGGACTTATAGCGTGCACCGGTGATGACATTCAGCACTGCCTGAGTGCCAACGATCTGTGAAGTTGGCGTTACCAGCGGAGGGAAGCCAAGGTCTTCACGGACGCGGGGGATTTCATCCAGCACAGCATCCATACGATCCAGGGCGCCTTGCTCCTTGAGCTGATTGGACAGGTTGGAAATCATGCCACCTGGCACCTGATTGACCAGCACGCGGGTATCCACGCCGGTAAAATCACTCTCAAACTGCCAATATTTCTTGCGTACATCGCGGAAATAGGCAGAAATTTCCTGTAGCAGGCCGATATCCAGGCCGGTGTCATATTCCGTGCCCTTGAGTGCGGCGACGATACTTTCCGTGGTCGGCAGGCTGGCACCTTCTGCAAATGAGGAAATGCAGCCATCAACAATGGATACACCGTTATCGACTGCGCGCTGGATCGACATGCTGGCCAGGCCGGAAGTCGCATGCGCATGCAAGTGGATAGGCAGGCTGACAGCCTCGCGCAAGGCCTTGACGAGGTCGCCTGTGACTTGCGGGGTCAGTAGGCTGGCCATATCCTTGATGGCAATGGTGTCGCAGCCGAAACTTTCCAGTTCTTTTGCCAGGCTGACGAAATAGGGAATGTCATGTACCGGACTGGTTGTGTAGCTGATCGTGCCTTCCGCATGTTTGCCGACTGCCTTGACTGACTCAATGGAGACCTTGAGGTTGCGCAGGTCGTTCATGGCGTCAAAAATGCGGAACACATCCACGCCGTTATCCGCAGACTTCTGCACGAACGCACGTACTACATCGTCGGAATAGTGGCGATATCCCAGCAGGTTCTGGCCACGCAACAGCATCTGGATGCGGGAGTTAGGCAATGCCTTACGCAATTTCTTCAGACGCTCCCAGGGATCTTCACGCAAATAGCGGACGCAGGCATCAAATGTTGCGCCACCCCAGGCTTCCAGTGACCAGTAGCCAACTGAGTCGAGTTTTGAGCAGATGGGCAGCATGTCGGCTGTACGCATGCGAGTTGCAATCAGAGATTGGTGACCATCACGTAGAACTACATCGGTTATATGTACTTTTGCCATAATTTTTTACCACTTCAAGGTGTTGATTGTAAGCCTCAGATACCCTCGTGGGCAGCTATGGCGGCTGAAATCGCTGCCGCAATCAGTTCACGTGGGAACTCGGTTGCATAATTGGCAAGTTCAGGATGGGACTCCACAAAGCTGGTATTGAACCTGGCGTTGCGGAAATCCGGGTGTTTCAGAATTTCCTGGTAATAAGGAATCGTGGTCTTGACACCATATACCACAGTGTCATTGAGCGCCCGGCGACCACGCTCCACAACACTTTCCCAGTTTAGTGCCCATACGGTGAGTTTGGCGCACATGGAGTCGTAGTAGGGGGGAATCACATACCCGCTGTACATGGCGGCATCCATACGGATACCAGGGCCGCCCGGGGAGTAGTAGCGCGTGATCTTGCCGAAGCTGGGCAGGAAATCATTCTTGGGGTCTTCCGCATTGATGCGGAATTCCATCGCAAAGCCACGATACTGCACTTCCGATTGCTTGTATTGCAGGCGCTGGCCATCTGCAACGCGGATCTGCTCCTGCACAATGTCGATACCGGTAATCTGCTCGGTGACAGTATGCTCCACCTGCAGGCGGGTATTCATTTCCATGAAGTAGAAATTATTGTCCGAATCCAACAGGAATTCGACAGTGCCTGCATTCTTATAGCCGACAGCCTTGGCTGCCTTGGCTGCCAGGTTGCCAATATACTCACGCTGCGCCTTGCTCAGCTGTGGTGATGGTGCAATCTCGATCAGCTTCTGGTTGCGGCGCTGGATGGAACAGTCACGCTCGAACAAATGGATAACGTTGCCGTGGCTGTCTGCCAATATCTGCACTTCAATATGGCGGGGATTAACCACACACTTTTCCAGAAATACTTCTGGCTTGCCGAATGCCTTGCTGGCTTCGGAAATCACACGGTCATAGTTGCTGAGCAGTTCCTTCTCGTCATTACAGCGGCGGATGCCGCGGCCACCGCCACCGTTGGTGGCTTTCAGCATGACGGGATAGCCAATCTTATTGGCCAGTTTGCGAGCTTCTTCCAGATTAGCCAGGTTGCCCTCGCTTCCGGGTACACAGGGAATGCCTGCCTTAATCATGGCAGTGCGTGCCTGGATCTTGTCACCCATCTGGCGAATAACCCTGGCATCAGGGCCTATGAACTTGATACCGCGGCGGGCGCAGATTTCAGCCAGCTCCGGATTTTCGGAAAGAAAACCATAGCCAGGGTGTAATGCGTCACAGCCTGAGGCTACAGCCAGATTGACTATATTATGTGCATTTAGATAGCCGAGTACCGGATCTGACCCGATATTGTAAGCTTCATCTGCTTTTTTGACGTGCAGGGCATGACGGTCGGCATCTGAGTATATAGCAACAGATTTTATGCCCATCTCGGAGCATGCACGTACGATACGCACAGCAATTTCGCCGCGATTGGCAATTAGAATTTTTTTGATCACGTAGTAAACCTAAGCCTGAAAAATGGTACTGATTTTTGACAGGGAAACCGACAAATTATATCATGCGCGGCTTATGACTGCACATGCAATCAACATCCCTGTTATTAATAGTCTCGACTTTGCGCGAAAAGCGCTGGAGTTTCGTGATACAATCCCGCTCCTGCGATTTTCTCGCTTGGGTGAGTATCTGGCTGCCTCCAATGGGTCGTTAGAAATCACCCTGATTGGCAAGGCTGACAGCTCAGGTAAGCCTGCACTTCATCTGCAAGTGCAAGGAGTGCTGGAGTTGGCTTGTCAGCGTTGTCTGGATTCATTTGAATACCCGCTGGACGTGACTGCAGAATTTGTAATCGTCGCCAGTGAAGATGCGATTCCATCGCCAGATTCAGGTGAATATGACGATGAGGTGGATTATCTGGTGGCGGAAACGCAAATGCCGGTGATAGACCTGGTAGAAGACGAGATATTGCTGACCTTGCCGCTGGCTCCTAAGCATGCTGATGAGGCTTGTAGTGGAACAGGCAGGGTTGAGTTGGAAAAACCGAGTCCTTTTGCTGTGTTAAAAGGTTTTAAAGCTGGCAAAAGCCAAAACGATTAGTTAAATAGGAGTAAATTATGGCCGTTCAACAGAATAAGAAGTCACCATCAAAGCGTGGTATGCACCGTTCCCACGATTTTCTGACTAACCCTCCGTTGGCAGTTGAGCCAACTACTGGCGAAACCCACTTGCGTCACCATGTTAGCCCAAACGGCTACTACCGTGGTCGCAAGGTTATGCCTGCCAAGGGTGAGTAATTCATCTGAATTTTTTCAGATTATATGCGCCAGCCTCCAGAGCTGGCGCTTTCGTATTTAACCTCCGATTGTGAGCATGGATATAACAATTGCTATTGACGCGATGGGAGGCGATCATGGCCCTCATGTCACCATTCCCGCCGTACTTCACGCTATCCGACATGATAGCCAGCTAAGCATTATCCTGGTTGGACCAAGGGATGTGCTGGAAGCTGAGCTTGCTGCGAATAAAGCTGAGGCAGGCCCCAGGCTCAGGATTCATCACGCCAGTGAAATCGTGGCAATGGATGAATCTCCGCAGAGTGCACTCAAAAACAAAAAAGATTCCTCCATGCGTGTGGCAATCAACCTCGTCAAGAGTGGCGAGGCCAACGCGTGTGTCAGTGCCGGCAATACCGGTGCACTCATGGCGACGGCACGGTTTGTCCTGAAAACCTTGCCAGGCATTGATAGGCCTGCGATTGCAGGCATCCTGCCCACGCAAAAAGGCAAGGTATATATGCTGGATCTGGGAGCGAATGCCGATTGTACGCCAGAGCATTTATTGCAGTTCGCGATCATGGGCGCCATGCTGGTGTCCTGTGTTGAGCACAAGGAGCGCCCGACTGTGGGGCTGCTCAATATCGGCTCGGAAGACATCAAGGGTAATGAGGTCGTAAAGCAAGCCGGTGAATTATTGCGTGCCAGCCACTTGAACTTTTATGGCAATATTGAGGGCAATGACATTTACAAGGGCACGACCGATGTCGTGGTCTGTGATGGTTTTGTCGGCAATGTAGCACTCAAGACATCGGAAGGCCTGGCCCAGATGGTCAATCGCTTCCTGACGCAGGAGTTTAAGCGCAACTGGCTGACAAAAATGACAGCCTTGATGGCCATGCCGGTTCTGAAGGCATTCAAGCGCCGCCTCGATCATCGCCGTTACAATGGTGCCACTTTCCTGGGGCTGCGCGGCGTTGTGGTCAAGAGTCATGGTGGCGCAGACAGCCTGGCATTTCAGTATGCCATTCGAGCGGCGGCAGAAGAGTCGCGTAATGGCGTGCTGGAGCGTATTACTGAGCAGCTGGAGATTGAGCACCTTCAACCACAGCTTGCCAGTCAAGAAATTAAATAAAGAGGATATATGACCATTTATTCACGCATCTTGGGAACTGGCAGTTATCTGCCAGAAAAAATCCTGACTAACGCTGATCTTGAGCGTATGGTCGACACGACAGATGAGTGGATTTATACGCGCACGGGTATTCGTCAACGTCATATTGCCGCAGAAAACGAATTTACCAGTGATCTGGCGCTCAATGCAGCCAGGCGTGCGCTGGAAAGCGCAGGTGTGGCTGCTGATGCGCTGGACTTGATTATCGTGGCAACCACCACTCCCGATCGTGTGTTTCCGAGTACCGCTTGCTTGTTGCAGCAGAAGCTTGGTAATTCCGGGGCACCTGCATTTGATGTGCAGGCAGTTTGCAGCGGTTTTATCTATGGGTTGGCAACTGCGGACAATTTTATCCGTAGCGGTGCTGCACGTACGGTGCTGGTAGTGGGGGCCGAAACCATGTCGCGCATTACTGACTGGACAGACCGCAGCAATTGTATCCTCTGGGGCGATGGCGCCGGGGCAGTCGTGCTCGGTGCCAGCGACCAACCGGGGATCATTTCCACTCATCTGCATGCAGATGGCCAGTATTCCAAAATGCTCAATGTACCCAGCGGTGTTTCCGAGCGCGGCGAGAATGGCACCATCCACATGGAAGGCAATGCGGTTTTCAAAATCGCAGTCAATACTCTGGACGCTATTGTAGATGAAACGCTTGAGGCCAATGGCATGCAGAAATCCGATATCGACTGGCTGGTGCCTCATCAAGCCAATATCCGTATCCTGCAATCCACGGCGCGCAAGCTGGGCATGGATATGGAACGTGTTGTCGTAACTGTGGACAGGCATGGTAATACTTCAGCAGCTTCCGTACCATTGGCACTGGATGTGGCCATACGTGATGGGCGCATCAAGCGTGGTGAAACTGTATTAATGGAGGCTTTTGGTGGAGGATTCACCTGGGGCTCCGTACTTCTTAAATACTGATCTGATCAGTTTCTACGACCTCGATAAAGGCCGAACTCATGAAATTTGCATTTTTCTTTCCCGGACAAGGTTCCCAATCTGTTGGCATGATGCAGGGATTCGGTGATCTTGCCATTATCAAGGATACCTTTGTTGAAGCCTCAGATATTCTCGGGGTGGATTTCTGGCGCATGGCGACTGAGCCGAATGAAGTGCTCAACCAGACCAGCAACACACAACCTCTGATGCTGGCTGCCGGCATTGCCACATGGCGTGCATGGCAGGCTCAGGGAGGTGCTTTGCCAACAGTGTTGGCAGGCCATAGCCTGGGGGAATATTCCGCATTGGTAGCCGCCAACATCATTTCCTATGAGACAGCCTTGCCGCTGGTACGTTTTCGTGCAGAAGTCATGCAGCGTGCGGTGGCTGAAGGTGTGGGAGCCATGGCAGCTGTACTGGGGCTGGATGATGATACTGTACGTGCAGCTTGTGCTGAAGCAGCACAGGGTGAAGTGCTTGAAGCCGTAAACCTGAACTCTCCAGGGCAAGTGGTGATCGCAGGGCACAAGGCAGCGGTTGAACGTGGCATTGAGGCGGCCAAGAGCAAAGGGGCAAAGCGTGCTTTGCTGTTGCCGGTCAGCGTCCCTTCACATTGCGCCCTTATGAAGCCTGCAGCCGATGAACTGGCCCAGTACCTCAAGGATCTCAACTTTAACGCAGGCCAGGTGCCTGTGCTGCATAACGCAGATGTGACAAGCCACCACGATGCGGAAGAAATCAAGAATGCGCTGGTGCGCCAGCTTTACAGCCCTGTGCGCTGGGTAGAAACCGTGCAGGCTGTGCACGCATCCGGCGTGACTGCCAGCGCAGAATGTGGCCCAGGCAAGGTCTTGGCCGGGTTGGTGAAACGTACTGTTGCCGAGTTGCCTTGTATCGCACTGGTCAATCAGGATGCGCTGGCGGAAGCCCAGGCACAATTTAACCAATAATATAAATTTAAGAGGAGGCAATCATGCTGGAAGGGCAAGTTGCACTGGTAACCGGCGCTAGTCGCGGCATTGGCGCTGCGATTGCGCTTGAATTGGCAAAGCAGGGCGCTATCGTTATCGGTACCGCCACCACTGAGTCCGGGGCTACACAGATTTCACAGGCTTTGAATGCACATAAAGGCCTTGGCCTGGCACTGGATGTCAATGATGCTGCCCAGGTTGAATCTGTATTGAAGAACATTGCCACCCAGTTCGGTGATGTCAGTATCCTGGTCAACAATGCAGGCATTACACGTGACACATTGTTGATGCGCATGAAAGATGAAGATTGGGATGCCGTGATTGCCACCAACCTGACTTCTGTTTATCGTATGTCCCAGGCAGTGTTGCGCCCGATGATGAAAGCAAGACAGGGGCGTATCATCAATATTTCCTCTGTCGTTGGCCACATGGGTAATCCAGGGCAGGCCAATTATGCAGCGGCAAAGGCGGGCATGGCTGGATTCACACGCTCACTGGCTGCAGAAGTTGGCAGCCGTGGCATTACCGTGAACTGCATTGCCCCTGGTTTTATTGATACGGATATGACGCGTGAATTGCCTGAGGCAGTGCGCGAAGAGTTGTTGAAACGCGTGCCAGCAGGCCGTTTCGGCGATGTGGCCGATATTGCCGCAGCCGTCAGTTTCCTGGCTTCGGCCTCTGCCGGATACATCACCGGCGAGACCTTGCATGTGAACGGTGGCATGTACATGGCGTAATGCCCTGTATGATAGCTATACTGCTTAGTCATTCTGTTTTTGAATTCCTCGGGACTTTTGATAGAATAGCCCGAGCTTTTTTAAGCGACTTAACTTGAAAGGAATAATTTAGATGTCTGACATCGAACAACGCGTTAAAAAGATCGTATCCGAGCAACTGGGTGCAAACGAGGCTGACGTTAAAAACGAGTCTTCTTTTGTTGACGATCTGGGTGCTGATTCTCTCGACACCGTAGAATTGGTGATGGCGCTGGAAGAAGAATTCGACTGTGAAATTCCTGACGAAGAAGCCGAAAAAATTACTACTGTTCAGCAAGCGATTGACTACGTCAACGCAAACCTGAAGTAGTTTTTTCTTTTTCCAATTTCTGATTTTTTCTTGGAGTCGTCTTGTCCAAGCGTAGGGTAGTTATTACTGGCCTGGGCGTTGTGTCACCTGTAGGTATAGGTGTACAAACATCCTGGGCCAACCTTGTGGCCGGCCAGTCCGGTATCACCAACATTACCAAATTCGATGCTTCTGCATTTGCTTCGCAAATTGCAGGTGAGGTCAAAGGATTTGATGTGTCTCAATATCTGCCTGCCAAGGAAGCACGCCGAATGGATACCTTTATCCAGTACGGCATGGCAGCAGCCATTGAGGCCGTCAAGGACTCCGGCATCGAGGTGACTGACGAAAATGCTGAGCGCATCGGTGTTTCCATCGGTTCCGGTATTGGTGGTTTGCAGTTGATTGAAGATACGGACAAGTTGTATCACGAGTCCGGGCCTAGAAAGATCTCACCATTCTTCATCCCTGGCACTATTATCAATATGATTTCGGGTAACCTTTCCATCATGTATGGTTTCAAGGGACCCAACGTCGCGATTGTGACTGCCTGTACCACAGGCACACATTCAATTGGTGATGCTGCCCGCATGATCGAGTATGGAGATGCAGACGTCATGGTCGCCGGTGGCGCCGAAGCACCAATCACAGAGCTTGGAGTTGGTGGTTTTGCTGCAGCGCGTGCCTTGTCCACTCGCAATGATGATCCTGCCACAGCCAGCCGCCCCTGGGATGCTGACCGTGATGGTTTTGTCATTGGTGAAGGTGCCGGAGTTCTGGTGCTGGAAGAGTACGAATCAGCGAAAAAGCGTGGAGCAAAAATTTACGCAGAGCTGGTTGGTTACGGGATGAGTGCCGATGCTTATCACATGACGGCGCCAAGTATGGATGGACCACGCAGGTCAGTAGTCAATGCATTGAAGAATGCCGGACTGAATCCTGATCAAGTGCAGTTTGTGAATGCTCACGGTACTTCGACACCCCTGGGTGACACGAATGAAACCAACGCAATCAAGGCGGCATTTGGTGATCATGCCAGGAAACTGGTGGTTAACTCCACCAAGTCAATGACAGGTCACTTGCTTGGTGGTGCGGGAGGGTTGGAGTCAGTATTTACTGTGCTGTCTATCTACCATCAGGTATCACCACCTACCATCAATATCTTCAATCAGGATCCTGAGTGTGATCTGGATTACTGTGCAAATGAAGCCAGGGACTTGAAAATTGATGCGGCTGTAAAAAACAATTTCGGTTTCGGCGGCACTAACGGCAGTCTGGTTTTCCGCAAGGCCTGATCTTTATCTGCTTCGTCAGAGGCAACCATAAAAGCCCGCGCACTCTCTCAGGAGGCGCGGGCTTTTATGCACAGATTGCTGATATGTGACAGTAAGATGTACGCTTTAATGCTTGTTTATATGGGTGTTTTTTTAACTTATTGATTTTAATAAATAAAATTATCTGCCTAAAAACTGGGCGATTTAAAAAAACTGTAATGATAACGATAGCTTAGCTTACCTTTCCTAAGCTCATCCACAAAACTATCCACAGCTTTTGTGGAGAGATTTTCTTTCTAAGCCGATCAGTATGCTTTAGCATGGGCGACTATTCATTCTGCATATGGTTATGAGCTCAACTTCCTTCCTCGTCAACGGCATGCCTGGCGCAGCCATTTCCCCTCTGGATAGAGGATTGGCCTATGGCGATGGGGTGTTTCGCACCATTGCTGTGCGGCAAGGGCAGCCTCTGCTGTGGGATATCCATTATCGTAAACTTGCAGCGGACAGCGCCCGGCTGGGGATAACATGTCCTCCTGCCGATATATGGCGCGAAGAAATGGCCCGCTTATTTGCAAAGCAGGATAGTGGGGTTGCCAAACTGATACTGACGCGGGGCATTGCTGAGCGCGGATATGCGTTTGCCCCACATGCGGAAACGACGCGCATCATTATGCGGACAGCCTTGCCTGCCTATCCTGAAAAGAATGCCAGCGAAGGGATACGCGTACACCTGTGTGCAACAAGACTGGCACATCAGCCCTTACTGGCAGGCATCAAGCATCTCAATCGCCTGGAAAATGTATTGGCACGAAATGAATGGCATGATCCGGAAATCAGCGAGGGCCTGATGCTGGACCAGGAGGGCTGGGTGATAGAGGGTGTCATGAGTAATATCTTTGTACGCTCAGGTACAATGCTGGTGACTCCAGCATTGGAGCAGTGTGGTGTTGCCGGCGTGACGCGGCAGCGCATTCTTGAACTGGCTCCCAGTTTTGGCCTGACACCAGACATTGTGCATTTATCCCTGCCGGAGCTGATGCAAGCCGATGAGGTTGTGATGTGCAACAGCCTGTATGGAGCCTGGCAAGTAGTAGATTTTAATGGACGCACCTGGGCGAAGGGTGAACTGAGCACCAGCTTGCGTCGAGTATTGCAGGAATAGCATGCGTATATTGAAGAGTGTTTTTTTGTTAGTGGCTTTAGCAGTCATCGGATTTGCTGCCTGGATGACTTATTTTCTTGTCACTCCTTTGCAGTTTGCTACCCAGACAGTTGAGTTTGAGTTGCGCATGGGCAGCAGTTTGCGTACCACTGCCCAGCAGTTGGTTGATCAAGGGGTGCTACAGGAGCCCTGGCGTTTCATCCTGCTGGTCAGGGCCATGAAAATGTCGGCTGGCATCAAGGCTGGCAATTACCTGCTGGAATCAGGGCAGACGCCTTATGAACTGTTCACGACACTGAGCAATGGCAATGTGACTCAGGACAGCATCACCTTCATCGAAGGCTGGAATTTCTCCCAGATGCGCCAGGCATTGAATAAGCATGAGTCGATTCGGCATCTGACCATGGCTTATACCGATGCGGAAATCATGCATAACATTAATGCCGCCGAAACATTGCCGGAAGGGTTGTTCTTCCCTGATACCTATTATTTCAGCCGTGGCATGAGCGACCAGGACATCCTCAAGCGTGCCTATGTGGCAATGCAGAACCGCTTGCGCGCTGCCTGGGAACAACGTGCCGCCGGGCTGCCATATGCTTCTCCTTATGAGGCCTTGATCATGGCTTCTATTGTGGAAAAAGAAACTGGCATGGCCAGCGAGCGACCTGTCATTGCCGGTGTATTCCTGAACCGGCTACGGGTAGGGATGCGGCTGCAGACAGACCCGACCGTGATTTATGGCATGGGAGAAAGTTTTGACGGTAACTTGCGGAAACGTGACCTGACAAGCGATACACCATTCAATACCTATACCAGGGCAGGGCTGCCACCCACACCGATAGCGATGCCCGGCATGGCAGCGATCACTGCAGCATTGCACCCAGCAACAACCAATGCGTTTTATTTCGTTGGCAAAGGCGATGGCAGCCATCAGTTTTCCCGGACGTTGAGTGAGCATAATCGTGCAGTAGTGCGCTATCAGTTGAAAGGTGGAAATGCGCGGTAAATTTATTACTCTGGAAGGCATGGATGGAGCTGGAAAAAGCTCCCATATCGATAATATCCTGGCCACGCTCAGGAACCGCGGCCTGGAGGTGGTGGCAACGCGGGAACCGGGAGGTACGGAACTGGGAGAAAAGCTGCGTGAATTGCTGCTGCACCAGGCCATGCATGCAGAAACGGAAACCCTGTTGATGTTCGCTGCCAGGCGGGAGCATATTGCTGAAGTGATCGAGCCGGCGCTGGCACATGGTGCATGGGTGGTATCTGACCGCTTTACCGATGCTTCTTTTGCCTATCAATGCGGCGGGCGTGGCGTGGAGCGTAGCAAGGTGGAAGTCCTGGAGCAATGGGTACAGCAGCACCTGCAGCCAGACCTGACGTTATTGTTTGACGTGCCGGTGGAGGTAAGTGTGGCACGGTTGGCCGCGGCCAGGACACCAGACAAGTTTGAGCGCGAAAGTGCCGAATTCTTCCGACGTATCCGCAATGGCTACCTGTCACGGGCAGAAGCACATCCACAGCGTTTCCGTCTGATTGATGGTAATCGCCCCCTGGAAGTTGTCCGGCAGGAAGTCGTGAATATCCTCAAGGACTTTTGCGCATGAGTGTGCAGCAGCACTATCCCTGGCATAACAGCACCTGGCAGCGCCTGCAGCAATCGCGGCAGCGCAGGCACCATGCCTTGTTGTTACGCGGCAGGCAGGGCATTGCCAAGCTGGATTTCGCCAACCGACTTGCCCAGTCATTGTTATGCCAGTCCCCGCTGGACAATGGAGATGCCTGCGGGCAATGCGTGAGTTGCAGCTGGTTCGCGCAAGGTACGCACCCCGACTACCGCTTGCTGACACCGGAGCAGGACGCGCCTGAAGGCGCAGAGGCAGCGGCAGCCAGCGGTAAAAAGGCTGTACGCAAGAGCACACAGATCTCGGTTACCCAGATTCGCGAGCTGGCAGGGTTCCTTGAACTTTCCAGCCATCAGGTCGATGGTCGGCGCGTGGTGGTCATTCATCCCGCAGATGCACTGAACCAGACGTCTGCCAATGCCTTGCTGAAAATGCTGGAAGAGCCACCGGCCAATGTCATATTTCTCTTGGTAACCAGTCATCCGCAGCGGTTGCTGCCCACCATCATGAGCCGCTGTCAGCAAGTGGAAATGCCGACACCTGCTGAGGCGGAGGCACTAGCGTGGCTGGAACAGCAAGGCGTGCAGGATGCAGCTAACTGGCTGGCATATAGTGGAGGATCACCGCTACAGGCTGCAGAGGCTGCGACTACAGGCAATGAACGCCTGCAGGCGTTGGCAACACGCCTGGCACAAGGGCAGGGGTTGGACCCGTTTGCGACAGCCAGTGAATTTGCCATGCTGGGGATGGAGGAGGTCATGACTGCATTGCAGAAATGGCTATATGACCTGCTGGCCATCAGCCTGGATACCCAGCCGCGCTATCACCTGAACAGCCTGCCTGCTTTGCAAGCATTGAGCAAAAGCGTAGACTTGAGCGAGTTGCTGGCGTACCAACGTGATGTGGATAGCGCGCGGCGTTCTGCCAGCCATCCATTGAATAATGAACTACAGCTTGAGCATTTGCTGTTGCAATACAGCAAATTGTTTTCCAGCAAGGCGCGCACCTGATGTGCCTGCTGATGAGCTAAAAACCTGGATTGAAATTGTATTATGTTGGTCGACTCTCATTGCCACCTCAATTTTCCTGAGTTGCGGGATAACATGCAGGCCTTGCGAGCTGCCATGCAGGAAGCAAGGGTAGGGCATGCACTATGCATTTCCGTGACGCTGCCTGATTTTCCACAAGTGCTGGCCGTGGCTGAGGCGAATGAGAATTTTTATGCGTCGGTAGGTGTGCATCCGGATTATGAAAGCGAACCTGAGTTCAGCGAGGATCAGCTGGTTGCCCTTGCTGCGCACCCGAAAGTGGTTGCCATCGGTGAAACTGGATTGGACTATTTTCGCTTGACCGGTGACCTGGAATGGCAGCGTGAACGCTTCCGTACCCATATCCGTGCGGCGATCCGGGCACAGAAGCCCCTGGTCATCCACACCCGCAGTGCGGCTGAGGATACCTTGCGCATTTTGCGCGAGGAGCATGCCGAAAAGATCGGTGGTGTCATGCATTGCTTCACGGAAAGCCTGGATGTTGCCTTGGCGGCAATAGAGCTTGGGTTTTATATTTCCTTTTCCGGTATTGTCACCTTCAAGAATGCCGTAGCGCTGAAGGAGGTTGCCAAGGTGCTGCCACTGGACCGTATCCTGGTCGAGACGGATTCCCCTTATCTCGCACCGGTGCCGTTCCGGGGTAAGCTTAACCAGCCAGCCTATGTGCGCTATGTCGCAGAGGAAATTGCCGCGCTGCGCGGTATCAGTTACCAGGAAGTAGAACAGGCCACGACAGAAAACTTCTTCCGCCTGTTCAAGGATGCCCGTCCATGCAACTGACCATGCTGGGCGTTGGCTCCAGTGCCGGAACACCGGTCATTGCCTGCCAATGCGCTACATGCCTGTCAGACAACCCAAGAAACAAGCGCACCCGCTGCTCCTCCCTGATCACCCTGGACAATGGCAAGAATATCCTGATTGATACCGGGCCGGATATCAGGCAGCAGGCATTGCGGGAAGGGATCACGCATGTGGATGCCGTGCTCTATACCCACACTCATGCTGACCACATGCATGGAATTGATGACTTGCGCGCCTTCTGTCAGCGTCAGCGCCAACAAATCCCGCTGTATGGTAGGCCGGATGCCATGGAACATATCGTCAGCAAGTTCGGCTATACCATCCGTGAGGCTGGAGATTACTGGGATTTGCCGATCCTGAGCGTCAATCCGGTTGAGCAGGCATTTGAATTGTTTGGCACACAGATACTGCCGGTACCCATTATGCATGGACGCCTGGCCATGTATGGATACCGGGTGGGAAAGCTGGCATACCTGACAGATGCCTCAGAAATCCCGCCCAGCTCCATGGCGCTGTTGGAAGACCTTGATGTTCTGTTGCTGGACTGCCTGCGTTACACGCCACACTACACGCATTTCAGCCTGGAGCAGGCATTGGAGCAGGCTGCCATCATTGGCGCGAAACAGACCTACCTGATCCATATGACTCATGAAATGGAGTATGAAACGGTCAGCAAAATGCTGCCATCCTCCGTACAGGTAGGGTATGATGGACTCAAGCTTGAAATAGCGGATTTTTAAATTACAAGGGCCTGGCGCATGGCGGACAGGCCAGAATACAGAGGAAGAAGGAGTAAGTAGTAATGGTATTGAACAAGAAATGCTTGCTGGTCATGGGTGCGTTATTGGCCTCTATCATGATCACCACACCTGTTGTAGCTGAACCGGCTAAGAAAACCTACACTGAAGAGGAGTTCCTGAGTGCGTTTGGCAACAAGACCCGTGATGCAGTAGCCAAGCAATTGGGACAGCCACTCAAGAAAGAGCAATCTGTCAAACCCAGCAATGCATCCAATGTGATCGGCCGACCAACTGAGAAAGAAGGTAAGCCAGACCAGGTGGAAATGTGGTACTACAAGGAACTCGTCAAATACGATCCAAAACGTGCACCTTACAAAACGATCGAGCTGACTTTTGTGAATGATAAATGCGTGAATATTGCATTCTTCAATAACAGGTAGTCTTCAACACTCTCGTGATTAATATCCAGGCCTCGCCATTTGTGCGAGGCCTTTGTCATTTCTGGTCACTTTTTTTGTCATGCAAGTGTTCATGTAGTACGGAAGCACATACAGGCATTCTGGTTTTCTATATCAGGCTGCCTGTCAGCATCCGGCTTTCGTGGGCCAGCAGCCACTGTTTCCGTGGTAATCCGCCGCCATAGCCGGTCAGTGACTGGTTGGCGCCAATCACGCGGTGACAGGGAATGACAATCGAAACAGGATTGGCCCCATTGGCCATGCCAACGGCACGCACCGCAGCAGGCCTGCCGATACGTTGTGCTAATGTTCCGTAACTGATGGTATGCCCATGGGGAATTTCCCGCAGGGCTTTCCATACCGCTTGCTGAAAGTCTGTGCCACCCGTGGCGACGGCAATCTGGTCAATGGCCGGGATATTGCCGTCAAAATACTCCAGCATGGCTTGCGTGGCTGGAGAGACGGTGCTGGTTTCATGCAGGACGATGCTGTGTTCGCGGTATTGGCGCCTGAACAATACATGCATATCATCCTCGTGGTCCTGCCAGTCCAGCGCACGCAAACGCTGTTGCTCATCTGTCACGATCAGCATCTGGCCAAGTGGGGTAGCTACTCGCTCCAGTAGAAAATCCATTTGTATCATGAATAGCCTCCTTCCATATTCATTCTGTACCAGCGATGCGCGGATGGTGTCGCCGGATGTCCACTATGCCTCATGACCAGAGAGCCATTGCCATAAGTGGGCAGCCAGGATAGCGCGCCAGGGACTGAATGGTTGCAGCCACAATTCAGCTGCTTTTTCATCCAGCTCACTGCATTGTATCAATGTGCGTATGGCACGCCTGACTGCAGCATCGCCATGCAGGGAGCCATCGAGCCAGCCATAGCCGCGCAACAGGGTGTAGTTGATAGTCCATGGGCCGACACCCTTGATACTCCTCAGTACGCTGAAAATCTCCGGAACCTGTTCCGGCGGGGAGTGCAGCCATGCATCGAGAGGCAGGTGCTGTTCCAGTACGGCCTGGCTGATGGTGCGCAGGGTATTGCTTTTACTGCGAGACATGCCGGTCAGCCTGAATGCATCATCATCCATATTGGCGAGATGACTGGCATCTGGATAGCAATACATCCCGGATGAGTGCCGGATACCCAGCTCCTGGATCAGTCGCCTGCGTAATGCAATGGCAGCACGCAGACTGATCTGCTGACCGGTCACTGCCCATGTCAGCGCCTCAAACGGCGAGGCACAGACAGCAACCAGCAAGCCAGATTGCTGCACGAGAATATCCCCGATCAAGGGGTGATCGCCATGCGCAGCCTCGAATGGTTCAATGGGCTGGGTCAGCTCCAGCATGTGCCTGGCCATGGTTTCCAGCGCCTGCGCATCACCTGGGGAATCTGTTGCACCATCCGTATGCAGCTGCACGTGCGCCTGGAATCCCGAAAACATAATCGTCAACAGGGCAGGGTGACCGTTCCACATGATGCCCTTTTGCAGGGTGTTGCCTGCCACCATCTCGGAAACACTGTGTTCATCCCGGCCATGGAATGCCAATATGTCAGTATGGCGATATCCAGGCGGCAACTTAATCGATTGCGTGATCAGCATGACCATCTATCTTGTGTGGCACCTTGTGTCAGGATTTTTGCACAGGACAGGGCATTCAAAAGGTGGGGAACCAGATTGGCGGATGCGGTATTCATGCCCTTTACTCTAAACTGTTATGGCTAAGTGTGCATCTCAAGTAGCTGCCAAGAGCTGGTTGCCAGTTGCTTCGTTATTCCAGTTTCATGGCGCGAAACCTCACCAGCTCTGTGGAAAAATGCTGGTACAGGCCGGAGCGTAAATCATCCACCTGTCCTGATGGCAGTTCCAACGTGAATAAAACCTGCTGCCTGCAACCGGCAACCTTTTCCTTCAGGCTGTGCAGCGGCTGTCCATATTGTCGCACCTCGCCGGTTTCAAATACCAATGGCTGCGGATAATGCAGCAACCAGTCGATGACAGCCTCTTCAAGCCTGTCTGCTACCACTAGCTGGATAAGGGTATGGGACATTTTAATTCCTTTCCCGGAAACCGAAGCGGCGATAAAGAATCGGCAACAGGATTAGGGTCAACAGTGTAGAAGTCACCAGCCCGCCGATGACTACAATCGCAAGCGGTCGTTGTATTTCCGAACCTGGGCCGCTGGCAAACAGCAAGGGCAGCAACCCGAAAGCAGCGATGCTGGCAGTCATCAGCACAGGCCGCAAGCGGCGCTTGGCACCTTCCATGACGATCTCTGACAGTGCCATACCCTGGTCGGCAAGCTGATTGAAATAACTCATCATAACCACGCCATTCAGTACAGCAATCCCGAGCAAGGCAATGAAGCCAACTGATGCCGGCACGGACAGATATTCACCCGATGCCCACAATGCCAGCACACCGCCTATCATGGCGAACGGGATATTGCACAGGATCAACCCTGCCTGGCGTAATGAACGGAACGTGGCAAACAGCAGCAGGAAAACCAGCACAATTGCCAGCGGCACTACGACACCCAGCCGCGCGGCGGCACGCTGCTGGTTCTCGAACTGTCCGCCCCATTGCATGAGGTAGCCCTGTGGCAGCATGATATGCTGCTGGACCTTGCTTTTGGCTTCATCAACAAAGCCGACAAGATCACGATCTCGGATATTGGCGACCACTACGACCATGCGGTTGCCGCGCTCACGGTCAATTTTTACCGGACCATCCACACGTTCCAGGCTGGCGACAGTACTGACGGGCACATTACTACCATCCGGCAGGGTGATCCTGAGATTGCTGAATTCGGCAACAGAGCCTTGCAATGCTGCATTGCCTCGTAACAATACCGGCGTACGAACTGGTCCCTCCTGTACGATACCGATCTGCCTGCCTTCGAGCTGGCTGCGTAACGTGTCCTGCAGTTGCGTGATATCCAACCCCAAGCGCCCTGCAGCCAGGCGGTCTACCGTAATGCGCAGATATTGCACACCAGCATTGATCGGCGTGTAAACATCTTCCGATCCGCGAATATCCTGCAGGATGTCCACGGTCTGCAAAGCAAGCCGGTTCAGCTCATCCAGGTCATCGCCAAATATCTTGATAGCAAGGTCGCCACGCACGCCGAGAATCATCTCATTGACACGCATTTCAATAGGCTGGGTAAATGCATAATGAATGCCAGGCACTTCATGCATGGTCTGGCGCAAGGCATCCAGCAGCACATTTTTGTCCGGGGAGCGCCATTGCGAGCGTGGCTTCAGCACAAGAAAACTGTCAGTCTGATTGAGTCCCATCGGGTCCAGTCCGAGTTCATCCGTGCCGGTTCTGGCCACGATTTCTGTAACTTCCGGTACCTGGGCAAGAATTTTCTGCTGCACAACCTTGTCAATGCCCAGCGCTGATTCAAGGTTGATAGAGGGCAGCTTCTCGGTTTGCATGACCACATCACCTTCATCCATTTGCGGCATGAAGGTTTTGCCTATCAGGGAGTAGATAAAAGCTGTCACCAGCAGCAATACAAGGGCCAGGCTGCATACCAGGCGGCTGTGAGCCAGTGACCATTGCAGTGTCGGCTGATAGAGGCGCAAGGCCTGACGCACCAGCCATGGCTCTTTGTGGCTGACTTTTCCCAATAGGAAGGAGGCCAGGACAGGGATCACAGTCAGTGACAACAATAGGGAGCCGGACAGGGCAAACACGATGGTCAGTGCGACCGGGGAAAACAATTTTCCTTCCAGGCCCTGCAGGGTCAGCAAGGGCAGAAACACAGTCACGATAATGATAATACCGGCAGTCACCGGGACACTGACTTCGCGTACCGCACGAAAAATCAGGTGCAGGCGTGGCAGGCGCGATGGTCCGTCATGTGCCAGGTGGGAAATAATGTTTTCGACAACCACCACCGCCGCATCCACCAGCATACCGATGGCGATCGACAGCCCACCCAGGCTCATGAGGTTGGCAGACAGGCCGGACTGTTGCATGAGTATGAAGGTAATCAATACTGCCAGTGGCAGTGAAAGCGCGACTGTCAGGGCAGCACGCAGGTTGCCAAGAAACAGTATCAGCAATGCGATAACCAGCACAACGGCTTCCAGCAAAGCCTTGCTGACGGTGCCAACTGCCTTATCCACCAGGGAGCTGCGGTCATAGAATGTATGCAGTGTCACACCTTCCGGCAAGCTGGCGCTGATTTCATCCAGCTTGGCCTTGATGCCATGCACGACCTCGCGGGCATTGGCGTCCCGCAGGCTGAGTACCAGCCCCTGCACAGACTCCCTGTGCCCATTAGCCGTGACAGCCCCATAACGGGTCAGGGCGCCCACCCTGACCTGGGCGATATCACCGATACGCACCGGCATGCCATTGACACTGCGGATGACCGTCTCTGCTATATCCTGCAAGGTCTTGAACCGGCCTTCGGCCCTGACCAGCAGGGATTCTTCGCCATCATCCAGCCGTCCGGCGCCATCATTACGATTATTGAATTCCAGCGCCTGTTGCAGTTGCGCCATGCTGATGCCGCGTGCATACATGCGGCTGCGGTCCGGCATAATCTCGAAACTGCGGACAGTGCCTCCCAGCGCATTGACATCTGCCACGCCAGCCACAGTCCGCAGGGCAGGGCGGATGACCCAGTCCAGCAGGCTGCGTTTCTCCTGTAACGAGATATCGCCTTCCACGGTAAACATGAACATCTCACCAAGAGGAGTGGTCATGGGGGCAATGCCGCCGCTGATATCCTCTGGAAGTTTTTCCCACACGCCATTCAACCGCTCCGTGACTTGCTGGCGCGCCCAGTAAATATCGGTGCCGTCAGCAAAATCGATGGTGATGTCAGTCAGCGCATATTTGGCAACCGAGCGCAACATGGTCTGGTGCGGTAGCCCAAGCATCTCAACCTCAATCGGCGCTGTAATGCGGGCCTCAATATCCTCAGGCGACATGCCGGGCGCCTTGATAATGATTTTTACCTGAGTGGAAGATACATCAGGAAACGCATCAATCGACAAATGGCGAAAGGCCTGGAAGCCGGCGCCAGCCAGGACTGCTGTCAGCACCAGCATAAGCAGGCGCTGGGTCAAGGCCAGCCGAATCAGGGAAGAAAACATTATTTCTCCTCCCCTGAGTGGCCGGTCCACACGGCCTTGAGGGTAGCAATCCCACTCAAGGCAATCCCGGACTTCAGGGCAGTACTGGATTTGACAGTCACCTGGTCACCTTGCTCAGCGACGATATCAACGGGATGCACTTCAAAATGCAGCTTGTCGACACTACTGAAAATATAGGTTTTTCCTTCATGCCGGGTAATGGCAGTGCGTGGAAGGCGATAATGCAATGCCTGACCGCTGCCATCCACTGGCTCCAGTGACAGTTGGGCCTCGACAAATTGCCCTGGTACAAACTGCTGGCCCGTATTCCGGAACTCAGCGCGAACCTGCACTGTCTGGTCGGTGCGGCTGGCATTGCGCACAATGGCAATGACTTTGCCTTGAATGCCAGCGCTGCCTAAGCTGATCGCAGTTCCATGGCGAATATTGGTCAATTGGTTCACCGGGACATGAATCAGTACCCACAATGTGGACAGGTCGGCGATCCTGAACAAAGGTGTTGCCATATCCACGCGCTGACCGGTGTGGACATTCTGCTCTATGACCTGGCCGGCAATCGGCGCAGTCAATGTCGAACCGCTGCCAAGCTGGGATGCCTGTCTGAGCCTGGTAATAGTGGCATCATCCAGTCCGGCAATCCGCAGGCTCTGGCGGCTTTGCTGCAGGGCGGCATCAGCATCCTCAAACTCTCCCTGTGTCAGCAGGAAGCGACGCTCGGCAATAATGCCATCCTGAAACAGCTCTGTATCACGATCCAGGTTCTTTTTGGCCAGTCGCTGGCGGGTCTGCGCCTGTAAATAATCCCGCTGCAAGGCCAACAGCGTCTGGCTGCTCAAGTGGGCAAGCACTTGTCCGCGCTGCACATCCTGCCCAATAGCGGCATATAGTTTGTCCACCATGCCGTCCTGAGGAGCACTGACTATATGCTCCTTGCCGACCGGCAGTATGATCTCCCCGGGCAGCATCAGGCTATTGAACGAGCTGACAGTTTCAGCTTGTCCCAGGCGGATGCCCAATGCAGACTGCTGTGCTGCTGTCAGGGTTACCTGCTCACTTGCAGCAGCGCCCAGGCTCCAGCCCATGATGAGGGAGAGTAGGGTAAAAGATGTAAATTTATTCATGGCAAGACTCCAACAGCTTGGTTGAATTTGGCAATATCCCATTTCATTTGTATCTGGCGGCTCTGGAAGGCACGCTCTGCATCTGTCGCCAATGCCTGGACACGCATCAGGCCAACCAGGTCGCTTTCTCCAAGCTGGAAAGCCTTGCGCGCCAGGCGCAGGTTCTCCCGGGCAATTTCGCGTTGCCGGGTGGCGATTTCAAGCTCATCCCGGGTGACTTCTAGGTTATGCATGCTTTCATGTAGCATGGTCTCCATGGTGAGGCGTAGCCGCTCAAGATCGGCAGCCGCACGGGCGAAGTTACTGTTGGCGGCGGCCAGCATGGGGGCAGAGCGCACTTCTGCATCAAGTGGGATTCGCACACTCAGGCTCAATGCGCCGTTGAATTGCGTATCAAAGCCGCCGCGTATTGTGCGCGTGCCTAAATTGACCTGCGGGTTTTCGCGCTTTTCGATATTAGCCAGATGCACCTCATCCTCGGCCAGGGCCAGCTTTGTCCGTGCTGCTTTCAGCAAGGGATGGTGATCCTGCAGCTCCTGGATGGAAGCGAGGTTTTCTGTTGGCCGGGCAGGCAGGGTCTCCAGCCCGGTAAGCAAGGTATATCGGTGTCGTGCATGCTTGACCTCTGCATCAGCACGCACTCGTGCGGCCTCTGATTTCAGAGTCTCATCCTCTGCCAGCATGGTATCAGTGCGTGGAAGCTCACCAGCTCGGAAACGCGCTTCGACATCCTGTTGAATGGCCCGTGCATTGTCCAGGCGGTACTGGGCAAGCTTGAGGGCATTTTCCTGCATGGCAATATCCCAGATCGTATCGCGCACCAGGCCAGCCAGTTGCATCATGAAACCTTCACGGCTGGCAGCAACGCCATCATGACTGCTATTGGCCACTGCCTGCCGGGCAGCGCGCTGTCCCGGAAGCCAGATGGGCAGGTCGACACCGGCCTCCCACTCCCGTTCTCCACGGCCACTGCTGAAGCTGTCATTGACCATGCGTAGTGCTATGGCCGGTGCCGCTGGCAGCATGCTTCTTGCCCGGGTGTAACTGGCCTGTGCCTCGATATCCAGTGCCTGCAGCAGCTTTTGCTCGGGATTCCTGTTATAGGCGGATTCCAGTACTTCCCGTAATGAAAGTGTCGCATTTCCCTCCAGCACATCATCATGGTCCACCTGAATAACGGGCAGCTCTTCTTTAGTATCTAATTCAAATGTCCCGGCATGGGCGTGCAGAAATAGACAACTCATGGCCAGGGATAGCCATGTCATTCCATATGATTTCAAGATCATTTACCTCTCGCTTGATTCAGCATGCTGCAAGGCAGCACACAACAACCAGCGCTACAAGCGCCGGAAATTAGGAATCAAGCAAGGGGAGGTGCGCGTAACGGAGAGGTGAAAAAAGAGGGGAAGGGTGTTGGCTTGAGATCATACTCACGCCAGAAGGTCTGGTGGAAAGAGCCGCCGAAAAACAACGCTACCAGCAGGAATATTGCCAGCAGGACAACATCCAGGTGCGGAAGTTGCAGCGGGTCTGGCTCGTAGGCATTGCCCACACCGACGGCAACTGTTGCCGTGTGGAATGCCTCGAAAGTCGGCGTGCTGAAATGATGATCCAGCCCACCAAACTCAGCCTGGTGCAAATGAATGCCGCTGCCCGTGGCAGTCATCGAGGTTCCGGCAGGGTGCGCATGCAGCAATGGCAACAGCGCTTGCAATATTGCAAGCACCAACACCATATACAGCGAGAATTTTTTGAATTGCCGGAAAAACATTCAATCAACCAAGTTTGCCTGAAGCAGTCGGGGAGCATAAGGCTTTTGCAGCACATTGGCAATGCCAGCCGCACACCGCTGGTTAATCGTGCAACGCTTGCCTAATCATAACTGACAACACTATTGTCAGTTTCGGGTAGATAGGCAAATACCCAGTCGATATAGGCTTTCTTCTTTTCAAAATCCTGGTAGGGCGGGGGGAAATTCCTTGTCTTGAAAGGATGCGCCCCAGATAAACTGTAAACCCCCATGATCCCGCCACTGGGGGCGTAGAGCAGTCCCCATCCCGGCCTCTGGGTCACAGGGTCGGTATAAAGCTTGCGCAAGTGGCGTTGCGGAACCGGGAAGCGTTCATCTTTCAGCAACGCATTCAAAGTTGGTGGAAACTGCTTCACCATGCCGGGAGAGAGGTTGTAGTAATTGCCGATGGCCTTACGTATGGTATCGCCGACCTTGAGCAGCTCCTGCTCACGCTCGCGGCGTTGCATGTCACTCCAGCGGTTTCCTGCGACAGCCATTCCTAGCCCCATGAGGATAATGAGCAGCAGCACTCCCATCAGCACCATGCCGCATTGTCGGTTACCACTCTTCATAATAACTTCCATCAGCAGCAATGCCGGTCGATCCGCTGCGGATATCATAGATTTGCCCGGGCAGGTTGCTGTCTGCAGGAGGCAGCAAGACCCAGGTATCGGTGCTTTCCGTGATTGGGTCCTGGGGAATGGAGCGCAGGTACTTATTGTCCACCAGGTCATATAGCTCATCAGGATAACGTCCGGTATCACTGTAGAACTTGTCAATCGCCTCCCGCATGATGACCAGATCATATTTGAGCGTGCTCTCCCGCGCGTGGTCAATACTGGCAAAGTAGCGCGGCGTCACTATACTTAGCAAAGTGGCAATAATGGCAAGTACCACCAGGATTTCAATGAGGGTAAATCCTTTATTTTTCATATTATTATAATGCATACCTACCACTCTTTATAAGGTTGTTTGTTAAGGCCTGTATCACTGGAAAGTGAATACACATCGTAGACATCCTCGCCTGCAGCAGGCTCCTCAAATGAGCTGGCATAGCTGCGTTTTCCCCAGCTTTCCTCATTGGAAAGTTCAGCATCCGTCGCAAACGGGTCACGAGGGATACTGCGCAGAAAGTAAATCTTACGTTTCTTGGGGTCCCTCGGGTTCTCGACACCCTGTACCAGTATTTGCAGATTGGGGGGATAGCCGGATTGCCCCGGGATTTTCCTGATCACGCCATCCTCGACCGCTTTTTTATAGGCATCAATGGCATCGCGTATCTGCCACAAATTCCGTTTCAGTTCCTGTTCCTTGGCGCGTTTTGCAGTCACCTGCATCACCGGCGCAGCCGAGCCAAGGATCAGCGCCAGTAACACCAGCGCGACCATCAACTCGATCAAGGTGAAGCCTGACTGCTTCATCTTGCTTCATCCGGACTGGAAATATCATCCATGGTGCGCATCACGGAACCGGCGAACGAGCGGTCAGCCTCAGCGCGTTCCGCTTGAACCTCCTGCGCCGACCTTGCAGGAGCAGGTGCGGCGGACTGTCCAGCCATGGCTGCATTATCGCGGCCAGGTCTCGTTGGTGTGCTGCGATCCACGCCTGCCGGGAAAGTCGTGTAGACGGCATCTGCAGGTGTCAGGTTATGAATGATGCGCGGCGTGATCAGCAAGGCAATTTCCTTCTTGCTGTGGTCATTGTTGCGGTCAGAAAACAGCTTGCCGATCAGTGGCAGGTTTCCCAGGCCAGGAACCCGGTTGGAGACTTTCTGCTCATCGTCGCGCAGCAAGCCTGCGAGAATCTGGGTTTCACCATCTCTGAGCCTCAAGATAGTGCTCGCATTACGGGTGCCTATAGTGTAAGTCACGGTGCCGGAACTGGTCGTCATGCGGTCGGTCTGGTTGCTGACTTCCAGGCCGATCTTGATGGAAACCTCGTCGCGCAGCAGGATAGTGGGCTCCACGTCCAGCTTGATGCCGACTTCGATATAGTTCACTGTCTGCGACACAAAGCCGGTGGAGTTGGCCACACTGGTCAATACCGGGATACGGTCTCCCACATGAATCTTGGCTTTTTCACGGTTCTTGACCCGGATATGCGGATTGGCAAGCAGATTGGTATCGGTATCCTGCTGCAACAGGTTTAATGCCAGCACAGGATCGCTGATACTGAACACACCCAGGTTGGAATTGAAGTGCTTGAGCTCATTGATGGTGAGGGAGCCGGGAGTCAGTGTGGTTGTGCCATTGACCGTACTCCGCCCCTGCACGCCGATACTGGCATTGGTGGGATAGCGGATACCGATATTCTCCAGGCTGCGGCGATTGATTTCCAGCACCTCAACCTCCAGCATCACCTCCGGTTCGGCCATATCCTGTGACTGGATGAGCTTCTCCGCAATACGGATCGCTTCCGGCGTATCCCGCATCACCAGGGTATTCAGCTTCTCGTCAATATAGATATCCTTTGTTTTGACCACAGTCTTGATCATATTCATGAGCTTCTTGGCATCGGTATTACTGAGGTAGAAGCTGCGAACAAACGTTTCCTGATACTCCTGGCTGCGGCTCAGTGGATAGATCAGCAGGGTATTGTCGTTAAGTACTTTCTTGCCCAGCTGGTTGCTGGTCAGGATCACATCAATGGCTTCTTCGATCGGGGTGTTACGCAGGAAAACGCTGGTATGCTGATCGCCGCGCAGCTCCTGGTCATAGGTGAAATTGATGGCCGCTGCCTGGGAGATGAATTCAAACACGGACTTGATCGCTACCTCCTTGAATTCCAGGGAAATGGGGCGCTTGAACTCTGCACGCAGGTGTGGCGGGTTCAGCATCTTGTCCATGCGCTTCTGCTCGATCTGCTCAAACAATGCGCGTGCACCAGGGTTGCTGGCATCTTCTGCGAGCACAGCGCGGGCCAGGTTCTGCGCGCCTTCCCAGTCCTGCCTGCCCAGCATATCTTCAGCCTGCCGCAACATGGCATCGTGCGTGCTGGCAGTGCGCATCTGCTCAATACCGTTCAATGCCCGCTGGTTCTGCCCGTCAAGCTCCAGTACCCGCCGATAGGCCACATCAGCCTCACCCCAGCGTTTCTGCTGCTTGAGTTGGTCAGCTTCCCGCAGCAGGGTGGTCAGCTGGAGGTCCTGCTGCTGTTTCAGGTAATTGCGGTATTCAGGGTTGTCAGGAAATGTATTAAGCAATTGCCTTAGACGTGTCATCCCGGCATCCACCTGCCCGTCATTGATCATGGCCCGGACTTGCTGGAACTCCATATCGCCCTGGCTTTGCCGTACCCCGGTTCCAGAGCAGGCGGTAAGAGTAGTGGCCAGCAGTGCCACGCTGAATTTCATGCTTGCGTTCAATTGTGTTCTCCGATCATCAATGGCACATCCACGCGTAATGGTTGGTAAGTCAGCATCATGCGGCTTGACGTAATCTCCCTGACTTTCCAGTCACCGATCACGTCACCGACTTTGACGCTCAAATTTTTGTCACCCATGGCAAGGAACACGCTCAATTCGCCGTGATCCTCAATCCTGCCGGCATAAGTGAATGGCACAGGCGGAACCTCCATCACTGGCTGTGGCATCGCAGCAGCTTCCTGGGCACTCATCAGGGATGCAGGCTGTCCGCTGCTGAATAAATCGCTTTTGCTGTCAGGCCAAGGGTTGCGCTGTAGGCGTGCCATATCCAGGGAACCCGATCCTGCCACCTTGACATCTGCCGCTGCGGCCCGTGGTTGCGGTACGCGGGCAGGGGAAGAATGTGGAGGGGACACCTGTATTGCATTCGTATCGTCATCGTCACTGATTGCCAGCCAGAGTGTGGCACCCAGCGTGGTGAGCAAGGCCGCCCATAGCAGCCATTGTCTTGGTGTGCTTTTCATTGTCCGTCCTTGTGCAGATACAGTGTGAGTTTCAGCCTGGCCTCAACCTGGTCGCCCTGTGTCTCATCCCGTTTGAGCGTGATTTCGCTCAATGCAATGCTGGGGAATGCCACCATGATGTCGGCAATGAAATGACGGATATCCGGGTAATGCCCCTTCAACGGCAGGTTGAGCTGGTAGCGTGAAAACTGCGCTGTCGATTGGCGGTTCCGCACGTAATCCACTTTCTCAGGAATCAACTGGTGTTGTTCGGCAATATCCAGCATCTGGTTGAGAAGCAGGGTGGCTTCCTGTTCTGCAGGCAGCATCTGGTAAAAGGCTTTCAGCGCAACTTGTGGGGAAGGTGCAAGCTGTTGCCTGGGCAAGCCATTGCTGCTGCGCTTCATCGCAGCGGTTTCAAGTTCCAGCTGTTGCAAGGCTTTAGCCTGGGGCCAGCCTATACCCAGGGCGGCCACTAGGCAGATGATGGTGAGTAATAATCCACATTTTCCTTTATTTTCAATAAAATTAATATGATATTTGATTAAGTTAATGTAATTTTTCATTATTGATTACCCCATATAGCTTCCACGACAAACTGCACAGGCATGTCCTGTCCAGGGTGGTATTCATGGGAAACCAGCACGACATCACTGAAAATATCTTGCTCGGAAAGGGCGTTGACATAGGCGAACATCTGCACAATATCGGCAGCATTCGCGGTCAGTTTCAATTTCCCCAGCCTGGCATTGGGTTCAATCGCCGCAATCCTGATATCACTTGCCGGAATGTTTTCCAGGGTCATGAACAGTGATTGCCAAGGCAGGGCAAGATCATTGATGGCAGCCCGCACCGCCGCCATTTCCTGCTGCTGTAACTGACTCTCTTTCGGAGATAGCCTGACGGTGCTGGTAGGTGCCTGCATGCGCTGCATTTCGCCTTCCAACTGCTGGCGAGCTGTATCCTGCTGGTGCATCCACACCAGCAGGGCTATGGCGCTGAGCAATCCCAGCAGCAACAGACATATCCCCAGGCGCTGGTGGCTTGAGCTGGTTGAAGCATGATTGATGGAAACCTCAGGTAGCATCAGTGCCATGCCTCCAGCCCGTGATGCAGTTGGGCATGATGCAGGAGGTTGTAAACCTTGTAGCCGGGCAGGGAAACCTTCTCTGTCCTTGTGGTGGTATAGAACACCACAGGCCACTGGCTGTTATCCACCCCGGCAATAATGGCCTCCCGCCCCAGCAATGCCTGCAACTGTTCTTCCAGTGCATGCTCGGCGGCATAACTCTGCAGGCTCAGCCATTGCCCCTGCCGGATCAGGGCAATCACCAACTGCTGGTGTTCCAGCATGACAAAACTGAAGGAGTCCGTGATCGTGTGTTTGCCCAACTGCTGGCGCAGCATATTGATTGCCATCATCAGGTGAGGGTGGATATGGCGCACCGGCATGCCGGCCTGCCGGAATGTCTCACGCAATGCCTGCAGGAAATCCTGGTCAATGGCGCTGGCAAGCCTTGTCACGCCATATTTTGGCGGGGTTGAGCGGATATCCCAGCCGCGCACGCAATCGCCATATGTCTGCGTAAAACCATGCCGGATGAAGGCATCCTGCTCTTCGCGCCCACCGAGCGCCGCATTCCACGGCACTACTACGTAATGCATCAACTGGTTGGATATAGCAACGCGCGGCCGACATCCTTGCCAGCGCCTGGATTGCAACTGTTTATGCAGCGCCGCGATAATTGACTTGGCATCGTTGCCGCGCTCAGACTGAACGGGAAGCTGGCTGCTATCATCAGAAGGATTCAAGCCTGCACCCGAAACCTCATTGATCCGCACCTCCTCATAATCCACCATTTTGCGGCCCAGATGACGCTTCATCCTGAGCAGGATGAGGCTGTGCGGCTGAACCAAGATACGCAGCTCGTCCTGCCACGGTCTTGCCCAGTGACTAGGTCTCCATTTAAACCAGCGAGGTAACACGATTAATCTCCTGCAAAGTAGTTTCACCACGCTTCACCATATCCAGCGCCGCCTCGCGCATGGTGCGCGTGCCATTTTCACGCGCTGCCTCCTTGACCTTGCGCACAGGCTCCCTGGTCACAATCAGCTCCCGGATCAGGTCATTGAATACCAGTAGCTCCGCCACTGCCTTACGGCCCTTGTAGCCGGTGCCATGACACTGCCCACAGCCTTGCCCGATACGGAACCGGTATGCAGGCGCGGCTTCGGGCGTAATGCCGGATTTGGCAAGCAGGGCAGGGTCTGGCACGTCATCAGTGGCACAATGCGGGCAGATCGTGCGTACCAGCCGCTGCGCCATGATGCCGTTGATGGCAGAGACAAAACTGTAGGGATCGACCTGCATATTGGTAAATCGGCCGATCACGTCAAACACATTGTTGGCATGCACCGTGGTCAGCACCAGGTGGCCCGTCAGGGCCGATTGCACGGCAATCTGAGCAGTTTCCGGGTCGCGGATTTCACCAACCATGATCTTGTCCGGGTCATGCCGCAGGATGGAGCGCAGGCCGCGCGCGAAGGTCAGGCCTTTTTTCTCGTTGACTGGAATTTGCAGCACGCCAGGCAACTGGTATTCGACCGGATCCTCAATCGTGATGATCTTGTCCTGGCCATTGTTGATTTCAGAGATGGCGCCATACAGCGTGGTTGTCTTGCCGCTACCCGTTGGCCCGGTGACCAGCAGCATGCCATAAGGCTCTTCCGCCAGCAGGCGGAAACGCGCCATGATGTCGGCCTCAAACCCAAGCACATCCAGGCTCAATCCCTGCGCCTGGTCTGAAAGCGCCTTGCGGTCGAGGATACGCAGCACGGCATCCTCGCCGAACACGCTGGGCATGATGGAGACGCGCATGTCTACCTCACGGCCCATTGCCATCACCTTGAAGCGACCATCCTGCGGCACGCGGCGCTCGGCGATATCCAGCTCGGACATGACCTTGATGCGTGAAATGGCCTGTTCCGCCTGCATGACGCCATGAATGCTGCCCACATGGCTCAGTACGCCATCAATACGATACTTGATGGACAACCCCAGGTTGTCCGTCTCCATGTGTATATCGCTGGCGCCAGCCTTGAGCGCATCGTAGAGAGTGGATCGCACCAGCTTCACCACCGGGGAAGTGTCTTCCGCAATCGACCGCAGGGAAATATCCTCAATGCCAGACTGGCCGGATTCATGTTCGGCATGCTCGGGAAGCAGGCCATCCATGGCCCGCATGCTTTCCTCAAAACGGGAAAGGAAAGCGGCAATATCCTTGCGATGGGCAATATGCCAGGTGGCAGGCTCGTGCATCAACTGCGTCATGCGGCTGTAGAGGCGGGCGTCAAACGGATTGGCATACACCATGCACAGCCTGCCATCCGCATCCCGCAGCGCAACGCACTCATGCTTGCTGGCTTCAGCAAATGTCAGGCGCTGGAAATCCGGCTGCATCGCGTGCAGTTGCAGGATGCCAAGCACCGGATAATGCATGAGCTTCCCCAGCGCCTGCACAAAAGCGTCTGCATCCAGCCCAGAGACTTCCTCCAGCACATCCAGCAACGGCTGCTGTCCCTGCTGAGCCAGGGTACGCGCCTGCTGCACCAGGGCAAGGCTGAGGTCATGGTGCTCGGAAAGCACAGGGATATGTTCCATGGGCTGGTTCATTGAATACTCCCGGCCAGGTCAAAAATCGGCATATACATGAGTACGACCACCACGCCGATAATCAGGCCGATGACCACCATCAGCAACGGTTCCAGCAGGCGCGTGAACCAATCCACAGCACGCGCGATTTCCTCATCATAGAAACTGCCGATACGCTCCATCATTTCCCCCATGCGCCCGGTGCGTTCGCCTACGCGCAGCATGCGCAGGGCAATCGAAGTGGTCATGCCGTATTCCTCCATCGCGCCAGAAAGCGGCTTGCCTTCACGAATAGCATGCTCCGCCAGTTGTAACTGGTGCCGTAGTGCAGGTTGCAGCAGGGAAGACACCATCTGCATGCCGGTAACAAGTGGAATACCGCCCTGCAGCAGCATGCCCAGCGTGCGGTAGAATCGTGCCAGCTGGTAAATGCGCATGGTTTCTCCCAAGGCGGGAATCTTCCAGAGCTGCTGTATCAAGGCACTGCGCACCAGCGGTCGGCTGAGCACAAAACCCAGCAGCCCGGCGATACAGAGAAAGAGCAGCAGGGCAGCTTCTCCATGGTCATGCAGCATACGTCCCCAATCCAGCAGCAACTGGGACATCCATGGCAGGTTGTCACCGGCACTTTCATAGATCGCGCTGAAACGGGGCACCACGTATCCCAGCAGGAACAGCATCACCAGACCGCCCACCACAATCAGCAGCACCGGGTAGATGGAAGCCGTAGTGACCTTCTTTTTCACAGCATCCAGCTGTCCCTGGTAAGTCACATGCCTGCCCAATGCCTGCACCATGTCGCCGGTACGTTCGCTGCTGCGGATCAAGGCCACATACAACGGCGGGAAAATAGCAGGAAATTTTTCCAATGCACTGGAAAGCGGCAAGCCCTCATACAGCAACGCCAGCACTTGCTTGAGCAAGGTGCGCGATTCTGCCTGGCCTTCCTTTTCAGCCAGCGCCTCAATGGCTTCCACCAGGCTCAGGCCGGAATCCAGCAGGGACAAAAGCTCCTGACTGAACAGCATCAGATTGAACCTGGATTTGCGTCGCCAGCCAAACCCGGCATTTCCCAGGCGTTTCAGGCCAAGCACACTGTAACCCTGGGCTTCTGCCTGCAATTGCGCTTCCAGCCCATCGCTGGCTTCCAGCACCAGCGATTGCACTTCCGCGCCGCGTGCCACTTTCAACTCAAATTTCATGAGCGTGTTGCTCCCCCCGTTGATGGCTACCAGCTCACGATATCTGCCGACTCGGCAGTACCGCCGGGCTGACCATCCTTGCCAAACGACCACAAGTCATAATCGCCATGCTCGCCGGGAGAGACATATTGATAAGGTTTGCTCCAAGGATCCTGCGGCAGGGTTTTCTGCAGGTAAGGGCCTTGCCAGTTCGGCTCGTCTGCAGGCGCAATATTCAGCGCCTGCAATCCCTGTTCCGTAGCCGGGTAGTGCCCGGTATCCAGCCGGTATTGATCCAGCGCCTTCCCCAATGCATCAATCTGCGCCTTGGCAGTTTTCACTTCCGATTTGCCAATCTGGGCAAAATACTTGGGGCCGACATAACCGGCCAGCAGGCCAATGATTACCATGACAACCAGCAACTCCAGCAGGGTAAAACCTGCATTCCTGCGCAGCTTGCGCGGTAGGTGAGGGGCAGGAGATGTGGATACGGTGGTTCTAGGCATAAAAATGGACATGGATATCTCCTCAGGGTTGTGATGTAACGTCCAGCGTGGCTCCGGGCAATGCAAATCCCGGCACACTGAGTTCAATAAAAGGGGCAGCCGTCTGACGCAGGCGGATGGCATCATCCAGTTCCACAATGGCATCCTGTTCGCAGCGGGTTTTTATATAAGTCATGGGTGAGGCAGGGCGCTTCGGCAGCCCGACCAGCGTCGTGAAATCGACCCAGTTGTCATTCAGCGCTGCCGATTGCTGTGCGGCGGCAGGCAGTGCGGACTTTGCTGTTTCCACTCCATTGATTGCGCCGGTAAATGCAGACTCGATCAACGGCTGGCGCTGGTAGCCACTACGTTTGTAATATTGCACAGAAGTAAAACTACGCCCGACGCGGTAAATCGGGTCAGCTTTCGAGGCATGGACAGCATAGGCCACGGCAATGTCCTGTCCGGCAAACCCACCTCTGGCAATATCCGTAACGCGCAGGAACTGCTTGCCGGGTGTCTGTGTGTTGTAATCTGCATCTGCACTGGAAAGCGTCAGCACCTGCGTGCCGAAAATGCACTCGCCAGCCTCAGCGTTGCGCCAGACCAGGTCAGTCACGCTGGCAACCTTCTTGTCTGTATTCCCGGTCAGTGCATGGTTCATCACCACCTGGCGGCTGGCATGCCTGACCAGGGTGAAGCTAGGCAATGGCGCAACAATCCCGTTCGCGGTAAATAGCGCGCAGGTATTATGGCTATCAGGAGTTGGCTTGCTTGGAATCCCATAGCGGCTGGCAGGGTCAAACTTGCCACTGGCATTGCACAGCATATAAGCACTGTCACCGTTTTCCAGCTTCACGCCAGAGGCGGGCAATGGCTCAAAACCGGCAGCATGCGCAGCCAGGGCGCACATTCCCACGATGCCCAGCCCGGCACGCAGCTTGTGCCTGATACTCGGCGCGGATGTGGAAAAAGCAGCGAGTTTCAGCATATCAATCCGTCTGGAAATACTGGTTCAGAGCCTGCAGCTGGGCTTCGTTGAGCATGCCTGCTGCCTGCCTGAGGTTGATGATATCGTTGAGCAGCACATACTGGACGCGGCTCAACTCCAGGCGGCTGCGGGATAGCTTCTGCTGGGCATTCAACACCTCGATATTGGTGCGTGTCCCGGCACTGAAGCCTTTTTGCGTGCCTTCCAGCGCAATCTCGCTGGACTTCACCGCCTGGCGGTAGGCAGACATGGCCTGTATGCCGCTGCGTATGCTTTTTAGGTATTTCCGCGTATTGGCCTCAATATCGCGTGTGCGGTAGTTGAGCTGCTCTTCCGCAGCATCCACCTGCTTGTATGCCTGCCGCACACTGGCGCTGGTAAAACCGCCGGAAAACAGCGGCATGTTGAACTGCAACGCCAGCGTTGTAGTATCGAACCGCGATCCCAGCGTGTTATTGCTGTCATTTTCGCTATAGGAACGCACGCCAACCAGGTCAAGGGTAGGGAAGTGCCCGGCACGCTTTTTTTCCACATTCTGCCGCGCCACCTCGACAGACAAGCGTGCCGCCGTGATTTCAGGATTGTTGCTCAATGCCTGCTGCAGCCAGAACTCCATGTCGTCCGAATCCGGCACACTGGCAGGTAGTTGCTCTGCCGCCAACGGCGCAATCTCGTCTACCGTGATACCTGTCATATTGCCCAGGGTCTGTTTGAACGCAGCCAGCGAATTTTCCGTGGTAATCAATTCCGCCTGCGCCAGCTCCAGATTGGCCTGCGCCTCATTGATTTCAGTGATGGTGCCTTCGCCATGGTCGTAACGCTGCTGCGCCTGGTCGCGTTGCTGGGTCGTGGCCTCGATATTGCTGCGCAACACTTCAACCTTTTCCTGCGCATACAAGGCTTCAAAATAACTGCCTGCAATACGGCTGATCAGCGTGGCATTTTCCTTCAGCAACAAGGCTTCCTTACTCTGTATGCTGGCTTCCGCGCCACGATAGGTGGCAATGCTTTCTTTATTGAACAGCGGCTGCCGCAGGCTCAGTGCGTAGTTATGGATATCGTAGTTGAGATGCGTATTCACGGAACCAGGGTTGGTTTGCGTCGTGCGGTCTGTCACACCGTGGCCCACACTGGCGCCAAACTGCACCCGTGGCATGAACAGGGCGCGGCTCTTGTTGATTTCCTCGCGCTCTGCGTCAGTCATCGCTTCGGCAGCCTTGTACTGGGCATCGTACTGCAACGCTTTTTCATACAAGCTGAGCAGGGTTTCTGCCGCCTGCAAAGGCAGGCTGGCGCTGACCAGCAACCCGCCACAGATGACATGGCGCAATAGTGTGCGGTAACCATATTTGTTCATTTGGCTTCCTCACTCTTCCTTCATCGAAGCAGCGATGCGCTTGACCAGCGGATGCATCAGGTAGGTGAGCAGGGTACGCTCACCCGTACGAATCACCACCTGCACCGGCATGCCGGGCTGCAAGCGGCGGTTGCCCAGCTTCTGCATACCATCCTCGGTGATGGTGACACGCGCCAGGTAATAACTGACAGGCGCTTGTCCGCCATTGGCTGGGTCAGTCAGCAAATCACTGGAAACCGTCTTGACCTTGCCTTCCAGCAAGAGCTGCGGCGTATTGGAAAAACTGGAAAAACGCACATCAGCATCCTGCTCAACATGAATCTTGTCGATCAGGTGCGGTGGAATGCGGGCGTCAAGAATCAGCGGTTCATCCACCGGCACAATGTCCATGATTTTCTGTCCGGGCTGGATCACTGCACCTATGGTATGCACCTGCAGACCCACCACCTGTCCGCCCACTGGTGCAGTCACGCGGATTCTCTGCAGTTCATCCCACAAGGGTTTGTATTTCTCCGCATCGGCCTGCACCGCCAGCTTCACCTGCGCCATCTCGGTATCAATCTCTTTTTTCTCGGTCTGCTCACGCGCGGTGATGCGTTGTTGCAATTCAAGAATCGCCTTGCGGCTGCGCAGGATGCTGGAGTTGTTGCTGGCAATCAAGCCGTGGGTCTGCGCCAGTTTCTGCTCAAGCTCATTCTGCTGGTTGCGCGGGGCATAACCCTCACTCACCAGCTGCCTGATGCCGTCAAGCTGCTGCGTGAGCAGCTCCAGCTGTGCCTGGTAACTGCCTGATACACCCTGGTAACCCTCGATCAACGCCTCCTGGCCCTGGATGGATTCGCGCATTGCCTCCACATCCGCACGGAAAGCCTGCTGCCGGGCGCGCAGCAACTGCGATTGGTTCAGCATCAGCTGCTGGATATAAGGATCGCTTTGCTGCTCAAGCAGGGCATGATCAAAATGGATGCTGGCAGCACCAGCTTTCTCTGCCATCAGGCGGCTTTCCTGCGCCAATAGGCCCATATAACGCTGCCTGACTTCATCAAACCGCGCCTTGCTGGCAGTTTCATCCAGCGTGAACAACACATCGCCAGCCTGCACCGTCTGCCCGTCACGCACCAGCAGCTGCTTGATAATCCCACCAGTCGGGTGCTGCACAGTCTTGTGCCTGCCCTCGACCGTCACCACGCCATCAGTCGGCACACCTTCATCCAGCGGTGCGAATGCCGCCCAGGCCAGGAAGCCGCCAAACCCCAGCAGGAGAATTCCCAGCCCGACCCGGGTTGCCCCATGGGTATGCTCTTGGGCATTTTCACGTTTGGCAGTGTCCAGCAATGCCGTTTCTACAGGTAAATTCATGCGTTTCTTCCTTATGCCACCTTGCTTGCCTGCGCCTGCCTGGTGCGTTTCAGTGTCGCCAGCACCTGGTCGCGGAAACCGTGGCAGGCCACAGCGCCCTGATCCAGCACCAGTAACTTGTCAGTAATCTTGAGAATATGTGTGCGATGCGAAACGATCACGATAGTCTTGCCCAGGTTCTTCAACAGGAGCAGGGCAGTAATCAAGCTGGCCTCGCCTTGGTCATCGAGATGTGAATTCGGCTCATCCAGCACAATCAGGCCCGGCTGCTGGTAAATGGCGCGCGCCAGTCCCACCAGTTGGCGCTGCCCGCCTGACAGCACTGGCGCTTCGGGAGTAATCCTGGTGTCATAACCCCTGGGCAGGCGCAGGATAGCCTCATGAATGCCCGCGGCCTGTGCCGCCTGGATCACTTTTTCGGGAATCGGTTGTGTGAAACGGGCAATATTCTCGGCAATACTGCCTTCCAGCAACGCCACTTCCTGCGGCAGGTAGCCCACAGAAGTAGCATATGTTTCCGCAGGAATCTGCTCCAGCGGCACCTCATTCACCAGGATATCGCCCTGGCGACCATCACATACATTCACCAGGCAACGCACCAGCGTAGTCTTGCCAGAGCCAGATGCACCCAGCACCCCCAGAATTTCCCCTGGGAAAATTTTCAGGCTCAACGGCTGCAATAATGCCTGCCCCTTGTTTCCTGATACTTTCACCTGGTCCAGGGTCAGCGTGACAGAAGCAGGAACCACACCCTTAAATTGGTCCGCCGCTGCAACAGGTTCCGATTCCTGCGCTGCCGCTAACATCTGGTCGATATTCCCGGCAGATTCCCTGGCCTGCACAAACTGCTTCCAGGTGCTCACAATCACGTCAAATGGCTGCAAAGCGCGGGCAATCAGCACATTGGAAGCAATCATGGCACCAATGGAAATGTCTCCCTTGATCGCCAGCAAAGCCGCTACACCCAACATGCCGGATTGCATGGTATAGCGCGCAAACTTGTTGATCTGCTGGTGGCGGCTCTGTACCTGACCAGCCACCGCTTCAAGCGCATGCCAGCGCGATTGCACAGCCAGCCAGCGCTGCCGCAGTTGCGGCAGCATGCCAAGCACATGCAGTGTTTCGATATTACGCAACTTACTGTTCAGGAACTGCATCCCATGCTGGCGTGCCTCTGCCACCTGCTTGATCACCGGCGTGCTGGAACGCTGGCTCCACAAGGCCAGCCCAAACTGCACCACACACAGCACAACCGCCAGCATCCCCAACACCGGGCTGAGAATAAACAGCACCGCGATATAAAGCAGTGTCCATGGCAAGTCGAAGAAAGCGAACAACCCATTGCTGGTGACAAACTGGCGGATAAACGTCAAATCCTGCATAGCCTGCTGCGCACCCTCAAACGCCGGCCCGGTTTTCGTCAAGCCCAGCGCAAACAGGCGGCTTGTCAGCTGCCGGTCAAAACGCACTCCGGCCCTGATCGCCACCAGGGAACGTACCCAATCAGCAAACGCCATCACCATGAACAGGAACACCGTAATCAACGTCACCGCCAGCAACGTCATCTCACTACGGCTCAGCATCACCCGGTCATACAACTGCAACAAGTAAAGAGTAGGGGCCAGCATCAACACATTCGTCACCATGCTGAACACCGCAATCGCCCGCACCTCCGGCTTGAACAACGCCAGATAGCCTCGCAATGAAGAAGGAAGCACGCTTTTCATGCCAACCTCCACACACTGCCGTCCCGGCTCAAGACCGGAACAAAAGCATTAATGGTCAAGGTCTGGAATGACAAGAGTAGGGCGTCACCACAAACTTGATCTGATATCTCATCCAACAACCTACGGCACAGCCCTTGACCTTCCCCCCGTCTGGCTACGCCGAGTAGCGCAGGTTTGGCCGGATCAAGCACTGGCGTCTGTCTGAGCGACGCGAGTTCAGCTAGTGCCTGGACAAAGCGAGCAATACAGGGAACCGGGAACACGTTCCCGGCCAGGCAATCGGGAGCGCCTTTACCTTGGTTACTTTGCTTTGGCGAAACAAAGGAAAGTAACTTGCTGACAAGCGAAAAGCGACGCGGCAATGTGGCACTGGAATATCGGATTGGGATCAGAGGATGGCGATTGCCTTTCTCCGCGAACAAAGATTCTGACTCAGGACTGGAACGACGTGATTGAGCAAGTGATACAGAATGCCCCGGTCCCAACAAACCGTTGTCACCACAAACTTGATCTAACATTTCGCCCAACAGCCTACGGCTGAGCGCCACAAGATTTCGGCTCACAACCCGGAATGACAGAGGAAGTGGAAGCAACCTTAATTGCTTCCCTCCACACCGCCCTTGACCTTCCCCCCGTCTGACTGCGCCGAGTAGCGCAGGTTGGGCCGGATCAAGCGCTGGCGTCTGTTTGAGCGTAGCGAGTTCAGCCAGTGCCCGGACAAAGCGAGCACCGCAGGGAACCGGGAACACGTTCCCGGCCAGGCAATCGGGGTCGCTTTTACTTTGGTTACTTTGCTTTGGCGAAGCAAAGGAAAGTAACTCGCTGGCAAGCGAAAGGCGGCGTGGCAATATGGCGCTGTCATAACGGGTTCGGCTCAATATATCCACCTGATTCATCATCCCCATCACACCTTCCTCCTGGCTTCCTTGCTTGCCTGTTGCAATGAAGCAATGACTTCATCCGGCTTGCCATAGCGCAATATCTGGCCTTTCGACATCACCATCATGGTGTCGGCAATTTCCTTGATGCCTTGCAGGTGGCTGATAATGACGAAGGTAGTGTTTTGTGTCTTGAGCTGATACACAGCCTGCTGCAAGCGTTGTTCGCTGGCTTCATCCAGATTCGCATTCGGCTCGTCCAGCACCACAATCGCCGGTTTGCCATAAAGTGCGCGTGCCAGCCCGACCAGTTGCCTGCGACCGCCGGAAAGCAGGTGGCCTTCATGCCCGATACGGGTTTCAAGCCCATCTGGCAGCGTGGATATCCATGCTTGCAGTTTCAGCAGCTCAATCACGGCCTGGAGTTGCTCGACATCCGGTGTCCCGAAGCGGCAGATATTTTCCGCAATCGTGCCATCCAGCAATTCAATCTCCTGTGGCAGATAGCCCAGGTGCTGCCCCAGTTCTTCCTTGTCCCACTGGTACACATCCACGCCATCCAGCCGCACTTTGCCCGTGCTGGGCTGCAACAGGCCCACAAGCGCTTTTGACAGGGTGGTTTTGCCGGAAGCGGAAGGCCCGGTCACCAGCAGCACTTCCCCCGGTGCCACACGAAACTGCATATTGCGCAGCAAAGGCTCACGTGGATTGTCAGCAAGCGCATAACTCAGGTTTTCCACCGTGATCTGTCCGCTCGGGGCAGGCAGTTCCATGCCCGGCTGCGCAGCAGGGTGCTGCTCCAGCAAATCGCTCAGGCGCTCATAAGCCTGCAATGCATTGGCAAGGTTGCGCCACTGCGCAATAAACTGGCTGAAAGGTGCAAGCACGCGTGCCGCCAGGATGGAAGCCACAATCATCATCGCAGCGCCATTGACCAGCGACTGGTTGATGGCAAGATAACAGCCCAGACCCAGCACCATGGACGTCTGCGTAATCTGCAGAAACTTGGAATAAGCTGCATATTTGCCTGCAATTTCCGAAGCCTGCGCCTGGTGGTCAAGAAAACCCTGCTGCTTGTCCTGCCAGCGGGTTTCCAGTGCAGCCTGCATGCCCATGGCCCGTACCACTTCGGCATATTGCTGGATATTGCCAAAATAACGCTGGGCAGCCAGCGCATGCTGGTTAGCCTCCTGCAACGCAGGCTGCACCCGCATCTGGTTCAGGCTGGCAATAACAGTCTGGATCACCAATCCACCTAATGTCAGGTAACCCAGGCTGCTATGAATCAGGAAAATCGCAATAATGAAAATCAGGATAAACGGAATATCCATCATGCCGATCAGGGCAGGGGAGGCTAGCATCTCCCGCAGGCTGCGATAATCGGTAAACACACGCTGCGCCGGGAAATCAGCGGCATTAAGCCGGGCGGCAAAGGCAGCGTTGAATAACTTGGAATTCAGGGATTGGTCAAGCTCGGCGGCGGATTGCTGCAACATACTGCGGCGCACCCGTTCCAGGCTTTCCATAATCAGGTAAATAAACACCACCATCACGGTCAGCATCAGCAGCGTATTGGTATTGCGGCTGAAAATCACCCGGTCATACACTTCCAGCATATACCAGGAGGGAGCCAACACCATCAGGTTGGTAAAAAAACCGAAGAAAGCCACCTTGCGATAATGTGGCGCAAGGCCCATTAAGGCTTTCTTCAGTATGAGGGAAGGATTGTGTATCGTCACTAACAGTAATTCCTGCAGTATTTCCTGGTACAAAAAACTCCGGGCTGGAGAAATTCCAGCCCGGCCATACAGTTACACCACCACGATATCGGCGGCAGTAATGGAAGTAACACCAGTCAATACAGCAATCTCCACAGCCTCACCCGCGCCATTGCCATCAGCGTCATACAACAAGGTGTTGGTGCTGCTATCGAAGATCAGGTAATCATCAGCATCCGCAGCAGCAGAGCCAATCACCAGATTGCCGGCATTGAACCCAGCCAGGGAAGAGAACTGGTCAGTGTTCAGCTCAATCTTGTCCACGCCACTTTCAAAATCAGTGATGGTATCCACACCAGTGAGATCAAAAGCAGTATTGACATAGGTCTGCACCTCATCGTCGTCACCAGTGACAACCTGAGTCCACACCTTGCCGAACACAAACGTATCGGAACCCAGGCCGCCAGTCAGCGTGTCATTGCCGCCATTGCCAATGAAACGGTCATCCTGTGAAGTGCCAATGAAAGTCTGGGTGTTGCCGTTACCCTCAAAGGTCAGGCCATTGGCAGTGACGCCGGAAGCATCAATCACTACATTGTCGATCGTGCCGCCGTTGTTGCCTCGGGAATTGGAAAGGTCAGCCACAGTGCCGTTGGCGTCAAAGTAGTAGTGGTCATTCAGCAACTGCAATGCCGTATTTTCCACATTCAGGCGACCAACCGTACCGCCAACCTGAACCACTTCCATTTCCTGGAAATTGTCATCGTTCAGCAGCACAGTGCCAGCAGCCTGCGTGTTGGCGCCAATGCCAGTCGTAATGCGTAGGGTGTCAGTACCTTCACCACCCACAATCACATCATGCTTCGCACCAGTCGCAATCCACTCAGCGTTGCCATCATCAGCCTTGGAAGTAGTGCCTTGCACACCGCTGCCAAAACCGCCGATCAGGAAGATATCATCACCTTCGCCGCCATCCAGGTAATCAGCGCCGCCATGACCAACCAGCAAATCATTGCCGCCGTTGCCGTAAACTACATCATCACCCAGGCGGGCAGTGACATAATCCACGCCATCGCTGCCAAGTACGATCTCACGCGCGCCATCAGTTTCATTGGCACCGTCAATGCGCACATAGCTGCCTTCCTCACCATCAGTAGCGTCATAGATGATATCGACATTGTGGAACAACTCAGCTACAGAGAAATCATCAAACTCAATGCCAGCCGCGTCATACTCAACTTCCTGAGCACCCACGATATCTTCATCTGGCTCAAACTCGACTTCATCAAACTCCAGCTTGATAGTGACAGACTCAGTATCGCCGCCAGCCACGCCATAAATATGCGTACCAGGGTTAAGGAAGCCAAGGCTCAAGGATTCGCCATTGGCTTCAAGCTGCTCAGCGGAAAGAGTGATATTGACCCCACTGGCAAGCTCAATGCGCTCGATGCCTTTGAAATGGAGATTCTCAGAAAAGTCTCCTGACACTGCGAACTCCAGAGTATCAACTGCATTGTAGCCAGCAATAGTAGTGGCATAAGTGCTGATAGCACTGGAACCAGGGCGGGTCTGGATATCCAGGCGAACATCGGTTTCAATTTCTTCCGACATTTCCTGGTCTTCAATTTCCTCCCACTCCCCGGTCGCAGTGTCATAAACAATGAGTTCTTCTTCCTCTTCGTCCTCTTCCTCTTCTTCTTCGCCCTCAAGCTCAGAAACATTGATATAGCGTGCTGCATTTCCAGAATTATCCAAACCGGAAACACCTGCTTCAATGAAAACATTGCCTTCGGATTCGAGCGTGGTAGTGATTCTGAAAGTATCGTTACCACTGCCACCGATCAGAGCATCATCCGTTGTGACAAAGTAAAGATTACCATTTACAGTTTCATTGCCAAATGTGCTGCCTTGACCTTCAATGTAATCAGCACCGTCACCACCATGCAGGATGTCATCGCCATCACCACCAAAAATAACATCATCACCATCACCACCAAAGATGATGTCGTTACCGGAGCCAGCAAAAATATTGTCATTACCTCCACCGCCGAAGATGATGTTATTACCATTACCAGCATTAATGACATCATTGCCATTACCACCAAAAATAATGTCATTACCATCACCGGTGAGAATAATATCGTCTCCTGCACCACCAATAATCAGATTGTTTCCCTCACCTCCATCAATGAAGTTACCCAGATCATTGCCGATAATAAGATCTGATTCATTATTTCCGGTATAGGAAGTCTCTGTAGAACCTAAAACTTTTATAGCCATTTTTATTACTCCTCAATTCATTAACTTAAAAAAGTTACGCAGTAATCTAAATAAAGGTTCAGCAATAAATTCAATTACCTTTACTGAACCCTTATTCATGACGTCTAAAAAATACGTTTTTTTAGAATGGATTAGTATGTGCTGGTGCTACACTGCCTCCAGGTGGTACAAACCCTGGTATAGCTACTTCGATAAAACGGTTTGCAGAAACACCATCTCCATTTGTTTCCTGAAATGATTGACGAACTCTAATTGCTTCAGGTACAGCAACAGGTGCGCTGCTATCACATGTGGTTTTCACATACAGCACACTGGAGTGGGCTTTTGAACTACCATCATCATCTTGAATATTGACGTCCGTAGTAAAATTCACCCAATTTCCATCAATCGCAGCGGACTGCTGTGCTGCAGTTGGCACAGTAGATAGAGGAAAAGCATCCACTCCAACGATAGATGGCTGTGGAGATGAGTGAGCTGGGGTGGTTAATGGTAGCTCAGCAAACTCTGGAGGAGTTCGATGCTGGACTGAGGTAAAAGTCAAACCAGCACGAAATAACACTTCAGCTGTCAGAGATGGCACATAATAGGCGACTGCTACAGGGCGACCGCTGAAACCACCGCGTGCAATATCATTGATCTCAAAATATTGTGTGCCAGATGCCGGCAAATAGTCAGCACTTGCAGATGCTGTCATGACAGCTTTCATACCATAAATGCATTCAGTTTTTGCTGTATTACGCCAGACATATTCCTGTATATTTCCCACAGTCTTATTTACACCACCGGTATAAGTATTGTTGACGGTAATAGGCCTATTAGCAGCAGTGACAAGAGTAAATCCTGTTTCAGGAGCAGTAGTCTCATTGGCAGGAAATACTGCGCAAGCGTCACTGGAGCTACTAGGCGGAGTCGTAGGAGTGGAACCCAAATCACCAGTTGTATTGCATTGAACATAGGCCGTAGTACCAGCTGGGGAGCCAGAATAGTTGAATCCGGCAGCAACTGGTGAGCCCGCAGAAGGTAAGGTGACAAAAGCGGCAAAAACCGATGCAGATGTCATGCTCAGTGCTCCGATTACTGCCAATTGCAAGGCATTTCTTTTCATTTTGCTTCTCCTATGATTTACAATTAGCAGGCATTTGTGGCTGCCTGCGTCACCAATTCACCTGAATCTGCTTAAGTCTCTGCAAAGTCATTAAATAGATTCTGGTTGAATTCTTGAAAGGGCAGTTCACAAATGCCCCATCGAAATGCTTTTATCTTCATCCTCATTTCCTCGGATCAAATGAATAGCTCAAACTGATCCAAGCAGCTCTTGGAGCGCCTGGAGCCAGGAAATTCGTCATCAGCCAATCATTGGAGTTGTGGTTGTATCCATCTGGACCAATAGCGCCATTAATCGATGGTGAGAATGGGTTACGTCCAAGTTGTCCTGCTGTGAAATATTCTTTATCCAGTAGGTTGTTGACTCTTAGCCCTAATGTCCACTCAGAATTGAGCCTGTAACTAGTATTGAAATTCAGCATTAAATAGCCAGGAGTTGTGCCGGGGCTGGTCGCTTGACGAGCAACCGTCCTGTTTTCATAAGGGATAGTGTCATAGATAACTTCACCTTGGCGGTGCTTGTTATTTTCATTTCCTCTGACGAAAGAGAAAGAGTGAGCGACAGCAGTCAGGCCTACTTGCCACTTGGGAGTAATCTGATAGCTTAATGTGGCATTGAAGTTATGCAGAGGTACGCCAGGCATGCGGTTACCTGGCTTGACCTGAATACGGCGGCTATAACTATAATTGCCAAAATATTCTTCAACTGAACTGCTGTTATCATTCGCAGGCATCCAGAACGAATCCTGGAAGGTAGCTTCGGTCAGGGCATAGTTCAAGCGTAAACGCCATTTTTCGAATGCTGCTGTAATACCAGCTTCAAGGCCTTGGCGTCGAGTATCACCGACGGTGTCAAAGAAATTACGATTACCGGGATAACCGATCATGTAGATGTCATCGCGCAGATCGGTACGATATACGCCAAAATTCCACTCAACATTGTCGTTGAAGCGGCCACGCATGCCTAAATCAAAAGTGGTGGCCTTTATTTGAGGTAAATAAGGGTCACCAGAGAGGGTGGTCGGTAAAGAGCAAGCCCGGTTCTCTGCCAGACTCCTTGGTACGTAATAAGGATCGCCTCCATTGGGATATTCAATAAGAGTATGATCAAACGCACAACCCAGTTCGACTACCGATGGTACACGGGTTCCCTGGCTAACATTGCCATATACATTCAGCTCTGGTGTTGCTTGCCATGTTGCACCAAGTGATGGATTGAGTGAGTAATAGCTGAATTTTTCAGTTTCAGGTTTGTTCTGCAGTCTGGATAAATCTGGAATCTTGTAACCTGTAGTAGGACATTCGCCATTAATGCAAAGATTGTATTGATCGGGTAGTGCTTCAAACTGTGCCAAATCCCAGACATAGGAACCATAAGTTCGTGAAGCTATCTTGTTTTTCCCCTTAGTGTCGTTATAGCGTAATGCCCCTGTAATACTCAGAGTTTCAATCGGAGTCCAGGTTTCACTGGCATAAATACTCTTGGTAACCTGATGTCCTTTGAAATTAGCATTACTTACTTCCACGCTAGCTGCCGCATATTGATCTCGTATCTGACTTGCATCCAGATAGCCATCACGCTCTGCATCAAATAAGCCCAACATTTGTCCACTTTTATAAGTGGCTGAAGGCATGTCCACTGAAGCACCAACCATGAATTTGTGCTTCTCATAATTCCAGTTAAATTGCATTGAGGCACCATCAGTTACCTGATTGATTTGAGTATTAGTGATAACAGCAGTCGGAGTACCCTCAACTACGCCAGGTTGTTGCCCGCCAACCGCATTGGCACCATCAACCATCAATGGGTTTCCTGTAGTAGGATCTCTCACTGCCAATATATCTTTATAGCTTTCCTCATAAGAAGATGAACAGTTTGCTAAGTTAGTTGGAGCGGTAATCAGAACTAAATGTTTAGTACCATCTGGCGTGTAATAGTAGTTACTTACAAATGCTGACCATGGATCTAATACCCCGCCAGAAAAGGAAATATTGTTAGGATTGAATGTGTTATATATGTTTGCGCTAGATCCTTGCTCCCAGTTTGTATAGTCAGTCACTGGAGCCGGTTCTAATTCTGGCAAGGTTAAGTCTGACTGTGCTTCATACATCAAAGCCTGTTTCCAGTTTTTCCAATTATTGAAAACACTTGCAGCATATGCAACATAGTCAGCACCTTGTTCTGTATTGGTCAGAGTGGCATTTTTTTCAACTCCTGCTGATGCCAATGCTGCAGCCGCATCTCCCCCATTCATGAGAAACTCCATAAAAAATGGGCTTTGAGAAATATCATTGTTAGGTATATCTACAACATAGTAGTCCGGTAATTCATAAGCATTAGTACCGTCAAAAAGACAGGTGTATTGTTCACCTTCCTCTAATTTTCTTCTAACAAATGAATCATCATATTCCGTGTAAACATCAGCATTTTTTTGCTTGCGTTTACTATTTCTTCTGTAGGCTTGTCCAGTTATCGAGAAGTTATCATTAACAAAATAGCTGCCTGATAACTGGAATTGCCAGAGGCGGTTGTCTGTTGTATCTGGAGAGGTAAAGACGCTGCTTCTGTCCTGTGCATACATTTCACTTGGCAACATGCCATTACCAGTCAGATCATTCCAGACAACCAAGGTACTGAGGTTTAAATCCAGCTTATCGCCACGGTAACTACCTTTAGTGAACACTTGATTGACCCGACTTGGTGAGTTATCCCTCCAGCCATCTTCGAGGAAGATGTTGGCAGCAGCGAAGCCAGCCACGGTGCCGTTGTTCCATCCTCCTTCGGCTTGCAGCTGGCGTCTGCCAAAGGAGCCTGTCAATACTTCTGCATTGACTTTGGTATTGTTGAAACCATCCTTGGTTTTCATGGAGAGGGCACCACCCAAGGTACCTAAACCAAAGATAGGGTTGGAACCAGGGAATACGTCAAAGCTGGCAAGTGCATTCATGGGGATCATGTCCCAGTTCACGACATCACCAAATGGCTCGTTCACCCGAATGCCGTCGAAGAATACTGATAGGCCCTGTGGTGTACCAATTTGAGGGCCTGCGGTAAAACCACGATACTGCACATCCATCTGGAATGGATTGCCCTGATAGTCATTGACGTTGACCGATTGCAGCCTGGAATTCATCAGGTCTGCCATGCTCAAGGCATGTGCGTCCTGGATATCCTTGGCTGTGAGGGTCTGGACGTTGCCGGGAATTTGTTCTTTAGTGAGGCCGGTGCCGCCCAATGGCCCGATTTCATAGAAGCGCTTGGCGCGGACTTCAACTGAGTCCACCTTAAAATCAATATCTTCTGGTGAGGCCATGCCTGCAATCACAACGGCGCTGCCGTCTTCCATTTCGGATTCCAGGCCGCTGCCTGCGAGGAGTTTTTTCAGGGCGTCATTGGCGCTCATGCGGCCTTTGACGGCAGGGGCGGTTTTGCCTGTGGCGATGTTGCTATCGAAGGAGACGCTGATGCCTGTGGAGATGGCAAGCTGTTTGAGTGCGGCAGACAATGGCTGGCTGGGGATGTCAATGTTCATCGGGACAACTGAGCCGCTGCTTTCCTTGGCGGTGGGCAGTTGAGTGTTCAGTTCCGCTGCCTGCAATGGAAAAGTCATGGCGCTGGCAAGGGAGGCGGTGAGCAATACCAGGGAGGAGTGGTCACGTCGATACAGGTTCCTGAGTGCGCTGTGCAGTTTTCTCACCTTGGGCATGGGGTTGAGTGTGTTTGCCTGCGCACGGCCTTTATTGATATGTGCCGGCGCTGTTATCCCGGCAGATGCTGTTTTCAGGCCATCATGAGGTGTTTGTTTTGCCATTCCATTTTCCATCCTGGAATCTCCCTTTGAGCGTTTCATTCTTGTATCTCCTCTTAATACTTTTCCTGAACCACGGTTCAGGTCTCCATAGTTTTTCCCAAATTCCGGATCAAGCCGCCAATGACAGGGAAGGGGAGCCATCAGCCCATCCACTTCTTCTTGCCCAGCAGGTTCAACCCAGCTCACACTTGCCAGCCCGATCTTTTGTCGGGACTTGGCCATAAGAAGCCATACAAAAAATTGCTCCTTATACCTACTTAACTGTTTAGCCGCGAAAACCCTGACGTCGATTTGTAAAAAAATATGAAATTTTTTACACTTTTTTTGAATTAATTTAAAAAGTTATTTATTAACAATAGGTTAAAATGTTAAAAAATTTATATTTTTTTGAAAAAAATGAAGAAAAAGCAGTGAAAAGAGGAATGAATCTACTGAATCGAGCATTCGAAAGCAGGAAAAATGACATTTCAGATACATTTTCCGTAGCAAATCCCCTAGCCAGAACGTGAGGTAGCTTTCGATGCTGCACAGATATTAAAAAGTGACTCGCAGACAATCGAAAAACGGAGTGATGGTGATGAAGCGTTATATCGAGGTGGAAGCAGAGGGTGGCAATTGCCTTTATCCGCATACTCAAGATTCTGGCTCGAAGGCTGCTATGACAAGAGCAGGGTGCCGCCCTGAGAGAATATCAACCCCTGCCATGTTGAGCTTGCTGCGGAATTTTATATAATTTGTATATCTTAATGTATCAATTATGGTATTTACTTTTGGTAATTTGATTATTAGAATATAAAAATTATGGAAAGCATCATTGAGATTTTTAAAGATGGAGTGTGGATTCCAACTGCTGAATTAAGGCATATGGAAGGACATCGTGCGCTCTTTGATTATCTCCCCACGTATCAATTTGGAGATGATCCTGTTCCAATTTCTCTTGCCATGCCTGTTTTTGGTGAGCGGGTAGGCGTTGGGGAAAATGGGGTGCCGATTTGTCCGGCCTTTATGTTTGATTTGGTACCCCAGGGACTTGGCAGGAAGTATCTGCTTCAAGAGTTATCCAAGGCTGATGGTGATGGTATGGATATCCCACTGGCACAAATTGGTGCATTCAATCCAATTGGCAATTTAAGGCTTGATACGGCAGTCCGCTATTTTGATCGCTGGCGTGAACAGCATGCGGATACCCAGGTTGAGGGATTTACCCAGGAGCAAATTGTCAGCCGGCATGAGCCTTTTGTGAATCATATCTGGCTGCATGCCATGTTGACTGCCGGCACAACCGGGGTTCAGGGCGCTGCACCAAAATTCCTGCTTACCCAGAATCAGGATGGCCTTTGGTTTGCTGATTCTGCTCTGGAGGATAGGCTGGCCACCAAGCATTGGCTCGTTAAGTTGCCCAGAGGGAAAACCCAGGCGGACCTTGATGTGCTCAGGATTGAGGCAATTTATTTTGCCATTGCCAAAGATTGTGGTTTGCGCACGCATGGTGAGTGCTATACCAGCAACAATATGCTGTTCATCGAACGGTTTGATCGTATGGTGAATCCAGCACAGGGCAAAGTTATTCGTCTTCATCAGGAGAGCCTGCTTTCGGTGGCAGGTATTTCAGGGTTTCCCGGTGGTGTGTCGCTGTTTACGCTTGCCAATACCATTGCCCGATATGCAACTGATCCGGCGAAGGAGCTTACAGAGTTCATTAAGCGTGAGCTGATGAACCGTGCCATGGGCAATACGGATAATCATGGTCGCAATACGGCGATGCAATGTCTGCCTGATGGCACGATTCAGTTAACTCCTCTCTATGATTTTGCACCGATGTTCATGGACCCTGAGGTTGTGGCGAGAAGCTGTAGATGGATCAGGGATGGGCTCGAATTTGACCGGGTAGAAGATATTATTGCGCAGACCGATACTACCGATGAGGTCAGGCAGCATGTTCGCGGCGAGCTGGATGGTTTTTATGATGTTTTAAGCGAACTTCCCGTCATAATGAAGCGGAATGAGTTAGATCAATCAGTCATTGAGCGACTGCATTACAACATTGAAGCGGCAAAGGGGATGCTTCGTGGATAAACGGATCAAGAAGATAGACCATGCCGTTGAACGCCAGGCGCGTGACCAGTTTTTTGAGGCGGTGCAACGCGGTGAGATGTCTTTCGCAGAGGGTGTGCGGCAAATCCGCAAGCTGAGTAAACTCACTCAACCGGAATTTGCCAAGCATCGCGGTATTTCATTGGGCTCATTACGGCAAATAGAATCTGGCACAGGCAACCCCCAGGTCGAAACCCTGAATAAAATTGGCGAGGTGTTTGGACTGGAAGCAGGCTTTGTGACAAAACGCAAGCGGGGAGAGGGTTAGCGAGCGGTGTTTTGCTCTTTGCTGACTTGCTGGAACGAGTAAGCACAGGAAAAGACCGTAGATTGGCGGCACGGTTTACTTGCTTTCCATTCGTCATCAACGGCAGCTTTCATTTGATTTCCTGAAGTTCTGGACCATATGAAACATCCTCTTCCCCGGGCGAGTTGCTGTACGAATCCGTGATGGGCGAACTGGGTCTATCCGTGATGGAGACAGCCCAGCACCTTGAAATATCTCGCGTGTTGAATGGCTTAATCCGCCATTTTCCTGGTAAGCCTTGCGGCAATCTAATCTTGTGATCCATATAAGCGCTACAATACAAAATATGATGTAATGACATTGTCGTTACATCAAAACGTGAAGTGTAATGTTGGTAGCGATGTTTTTGTTAGGAGTGCTTATGTCTAAAGAAGCCACTATGACCATCCGGGTTGATACGGATTTACGCTCAAGTTTTGTAGCGGCGACAAAGCGGAATGATCGACCTGCTTCGCAGGTATTACGCGATTTTATGCGTTCCTATGTTGAGCTTACAACGGCTACTGCTTCATCTCAACAAGCTCAAGCCGCACCACAAGTCATCAGTCAGCGCCGTCAAGCGTCTGAAGCCGCAATAGCTTCGGTTCAGCTGGAAGGGTTTGATGTCCCTGCGGATACGCTAGCTGAGTCGGAGCGATTCATCAAAGGCGATATTGAGTTTTCCGAGTTAATAGCACGTCTGTATGAGCAAGCCGGACAATAATCCATTACTGGCTAAACGCCAGGAAAACGAGGCCCGGTTTGCCTATGTGCGCATTTTGGAGCTGCATCATGCTCCTGTACAAGGATTATTCGATGCAGCACATTTGAGAGAAATAAACCGGCGTATTTTTCAGGATCTGCCCAAGCTGGGTTATGCCGATGTGAAGCCAGGCCAATATCGGCCACCTGTCGAAGATGGCCGGGACTGGCTGAAAACCCGCTATCTAGAAACCGTGAGGCACTCTCTTACTGTTGCTTATTCCGCTATGGATCAGGCGTCACAAAAGCAGATTGAGCAGGTGTTAAAAGCGGCTGATCCAACCAGGTTATCAACACTGTCAGTCGATGAGTTCGCTGATGAAATTGGTGACCTTTACACCAATCTGGACTATTTACACCCATTTGCAGACGGTAACAGCCGTACATTGCGTGTATTTACTCAACAGCTTGCCAGAGAATCAGGTTTTGCCCTGGATTGGGAGCGCTTTGCAAAAACTCCAGCAGGCCGCGATCAGGTGTATATCGCACGCGATTTAAGCGTCAATCAATTGGCTTTAGCCAAAGTACAAGACCCAGGCACTCAGCGAGACATTATTTTCAGCCTGGATATCTTTGAGGGTAACAAGGATTTGCCTGCCTTGATCAAAGAGATCACCCGTCCTGCCAGCGCGGTTGTACCGAGATAAACCGCTAATCCAACTTGAGATTTCTGTTATGCCGATCCTTCTCCGGCTCCTGGAATAACCTAAGATACATTAACTTATCTCTTTCTCATCTAATACAGGGTGATCGGGGCGTTGTCGCGCCCGAGGCATCCAGTTGTTATGGCGCTATCAGGATGGTTTGGTCGTCAGCGTATTGCACGCTCAACGGGCTGATAACAGGTAGCTGGCGCAGGAAGCGTTCTACGTGCTGGGTCTGCACTACAGCTGTGACCTTGATGTTTTTATCTGGCGCTTGCCTGGCGGTGATGGGCGGCTGGCGATAGCGTGACAGGGTTTCGGTAATTTCTTCCAGGTCGGCCTGATCGAAGGTGATGATGCCTTTTTCAAAGCCAAAGGCATCGGCGGCAGGGCGCGCAACACGTTGGGAGGTGCCATGGAGGCTGACTTCAGCGACTTCGTTATCCCGCAAGGTCAAGACATGTTCTGCGTAGCGGCTTCTGGAAGCATTGTCGCTGGCATCGTATTGCATGGGTTCTACGCGCACGGTGCCGTGATCGACGCTGACCCTGACTTTGCTGTTGAATTTGTTGACGGCAAAGCGTGTGCCCAGCACGGTGATACGGGCCAGACCACTATCCACGACGAAGGGGCGATCAGGATTTTTTGTCACGTCAAAGCTGACTTCACCGCGCTTGAGCAGCACGAGGCGCTTGCCGCGTGTGTAGGTAACTTCGACGTCGCTATTGGCATTGACTACCAGCCTGGTGCCATCTTCAAGTATCTGGGTGCGCATATCACCGATGTCTGTGCTGGCAAGCAGGTGCATGGAGGGTTGGTTCTTCCATGTGTCATAGCCGATATAGCCACCCAGGCCAATGGCGGCGATAAAGATGGTGCTGAGTGTGTGGGTGATGACGTTGCGGACTTTTTTGCGGCGGCTTGTTTCTTCAATAGAGATTTTTTGCTGCATGGCGCTTTCAAGGTGCGCCAGCTGGTCGGAGGAGTCCAGTGATTCCCAGAGGGAACATACTTCCTGATATGCCTGCTGATGCAAGGGGTGCATGAGGAGCCATTGCTCAAACTGGCTGCGCTGCGGATGCTCGATATCGGCTCCTTGCAGGGTGACAAACCATTTGATGGCAGTCTGTCGTGCTGTGCGGCGGGCATCGTTCTGGCTCATTTGCTTGGTTCCATGCCTTCTGCAGGGCAGAAGGTTAATCCATCAGGTCTTTAGCTTCCAGCAAGTCTAGCATAGCCCGCATGATATGTTTTTGTACCATGTTGATGGATATGCCGAGCTTTTTCGCAATTTCCTGTTGGGAGAACCCATCTACCCGGAACATCATGAACACTTGCTTACAGCGTTCCGGCAGGTGATCCAGGATGTTGAGCAGGACGTCCAGGCGTTGCTGGACGTCGAGCAGGTGTTCGGCGGAAGGCGCGACGCGGGTTTCGTCATCCTCCAATACCTGGTCCTCATCGACCAATGGCAGGAACCTGGATTGCTCCTTATAGCCATCTACCAGCAAATTGTGAACAATTGTACGGAGATAGGCATGCGGTTGTTCCATCCGGTGGGAGTTGGTTGAGACGGCAAACCGGATTAATGCGTCATGCAGTACATCACAGGCAGCCCGATGGTAGCCTGTTTGGCGGTGAATCATTGGTAACAGGTCAAAATAGGCCCAGTTAAGGTCGATACCATGCCAGATTGTATTCAGTCTCATATTGATCCAATGCGCAAAGGATTCATTGGTTACAATGCAAAATTTGGGCCAACTTTAACTAAAAAATTAACTTATTGATTTTTATAATAAAATTATTGGTTTACATTGGTTGAGATTTTTGAGTTGGCTATATATAGCCAATTCGATTGGCTGTATACAACCACATGGCTATATATAGCCAATTTATTGGTTGCTGAAAAATGCGTGTTTGGCAGAGTAGGGAATGCAATGCTTAATACGTTGTCGGCGCAACTAGAATTGAGAGCTTGATGTGGTGTATTGCGCTGTTGCTCATTTAAAAATGGTTGCTTTGCTGTTATATATGTAGCATTATTTGCTTCATTTGTAGCATTAAAGAAAACATTATGTTGTCTGATGTATTGTTTGGTGAATATAGAAAGCGTGTTCTGGGGTTACTCTTATTGCATCCAGGGCAAAGCTATCATGTGCGAGAGTTGGCGCGATTAACCAACACCAGTGCCGGCACCTTGCATAAAGAACTCAGCAAATTATCTGGAGCAGGTATTTTGCAAAATGAGAAAGTGGGTAATCAGCAACGCTATAGCGCGAATCTGCAATGTCCCATTTTTGAGGAGCTTGCGAGCATATTGCGCAAGACATCGGGATTGGTGGATGTCGTTGCGGACGCTTTGTCGAGTGCCAGCAATCGCATTGCGTTTGCGTTTGTATTTGGTTCTGTTGCGCGAGGTGAGCAACATGCCCATAGCGATATCGATGTCATGATTATTGGTGATATCGGTTTTGGTGATGTGGTTGGTCTATTGCATGACAGCCAGGCAGGCCTGAAGCGCGAAATTAACCCAGTGGTATATTCGATTGAAGGGTTTCAAAGCCGCATTGAACAAAACGACTCTTTTATAAAAGAAATCCTGCAAAAACCGAAGTTGTTTATAATCGGCTCTGAACATGAGCTTAGAAAATTTACTGAAAATTAAGCAGCTCCAGTTACATGACCCGTCCAACGAGGCCTTGCTTCGTTTGCTGGACGCGATCAAACGCAACATTGAAGATTCCCAGGTTGATGTTGTGAGTGGTGAAACCAGATTTGATGCAGCCTATAAAGCCATTATGCAATGTGCGATGCTGGGATTGTGGTTGAATGGTTATCGCACATCCACAAGTCAACCGGGTCATCACCAGACAGCGATTCAAGCATTATCAATGACTGTCGGCATCGATAAATCCGCGATCATCGTGTTGAACGCTTTGCGTAAGCAAAGAAATGTGAGCGATTACGAGGGTGATCCGGTGAGTGATGAAGTGGTTATCGAATGTATTAAACAAGCAGAAAATCTATACAAACACATGCTCAACTGGGTCAGGATCAACCGGCCCGGATTGAATATTCGACTATAAGGCAGCTGTCAGTCCTCTTGGACTTGCCGTCATCTGTCCCATTTCCCAAGAAATTGGAACGCAGAAAGTCTGCACTCTCGATTTCCACTTGAAAGCGGGGTGGTTAGCCTATGACCTGGAGGTTTCCCCGCTGGTTTGGCGCAATGCCAGGCTGAGAAAGTCAAGAAATGTGCTCAGTTTCAGCGGCACTTGTTTTTCCCGGGGATAGAGCGCATGCACCGGGCGTGGCGGTGGAATGTGGGCTTGCAGGATTTCTGTCAGCTTCCCTGCTGCAATATCTTCTTCCAGCAATGCTCTGGGCATCATGATGATGCCTATGCCTTTGAGTGCGGCAGCCTGCAGTGCCTGGATGTTGTTTGAATCGAAGCGTGAAGGAAAAGGTGACCTGCCCATCAGTTGTTTTTGCATGAGCCGCCATCCGCTGTGGTTGCGCCAGTTAGTGAAACCCAGGCATTGATGTTGCTGCAGGTCTCGCGGCGTTTGCGGAATACCAGCCTGTGCAAGGTAGGCAGGGGAGGCGCAGATGACCCATTCAGACATGGAGAGTTTTCTGGCGATATAGGAAGAATCTTCCAGTTCGCCTATCCTGATTGCCACGTCAAAGCCTTCATCAATGATGTCGACAAAGCGGTCGGCCAGTGCCAGGTCTATGTTAACTTCCGGGTATTGCAGCAGATAATCGGCCACGATGGGCGCCAGGATACATGCGCCAAACCAGCTGGAGGCGCTGATCCGGAGCAGGCCTTTGGGATGTCCGCGCAGGATTTCCGCACCAGCTTCAGCCGCTTCCACTTGCCGCAGGATCTGTTTGCAGTTTTCGTAATAATTACGGCCGATTTCGGTCAAGTGCAGGCTACGGGTGGTCCTGGTCAGCAAGGTGGCTCCCAGCCTTTGCTCCAGGGCATTGACGTGTTTGCTGACCATGGCCTGGGAGATGCGGAATTTATCCGCTGCTGCCGTGAAACTGCCTGCTTCCACGACCGCAATAAACACTTGCATGCTGTCAAAACGATCCATGAGATTCGCCCCTATTGATAACTATCAGTAATTAATATTTTTCATATTATGCTGTTTATCTGATGATATGAAGTGTTCAGAATACTCTCCAGCATTACACATGGCGTTTTGAGGCCATATGTCTTTATTTCACTAGAGGAGAAGTCATGAAAACATTTCTGAGCATTGGCACTGGCCCCGGTATTGGCCTGGCAACGGCTGAACGTTTTGCCCGCGAGGGATTTCGCGTAATTCTCAGTGCACGTCGTGCTGACAATACCAATGCGCTGGTTGAGCAGTTGAAAGCCAAGGGCTACACAGCGGAAGCACTTAGCGTAGATGCCAGCGAGCCAGCTAATGTCGCGGCATTGGTGGCAACTGTTGAACAGCAATATGGCACGATTGATGTGCTGCATTACAACGCTGCCAATTTGCGCCAGGCCACCCTGGCTGCGCAGCCACAAGATACGCTCGTAGGTGATTTGGCGGTGAATATTGGCGGGGCTTTGGGTGCGGTGCAGGCTGTTGCGCCACAGATGACGCAAAGAAGATCAGGCACCATCCTGCTGACTGGCGGCGGTTTTGCCTTGTTCCCCAGTGCTGACTATATTTCTCTGAGTATCGGCAAGGCTGGTGTTCGCACGCTGACACTGGGGATGTTTGAGGCGCTGAAAGAGCAGGGTGTGCATGTTGCCTCTGTCACCGTGGCAACTTTCGTTACTCCAGGTTCAAAGGAGGCTACGGATATTGGTGAAGCCTTCTGGCAACTGCACCAGGAAACTGCCGGAGACTGGCGCGCGGAAGTGATGTATCCCGCCAGTTGATGTATAGGCTGGCATCTGAGGATGCCAGTTGTACGCGCGAGATGCCGGGCTGCCAGCTTCAGCGCTTCGGCAACTGTTGGCGGATGCTCCACCAACTGAGTAAGGAGCCCACCGTCACCATGATCACGCCCTGAATAAAGCTGGTTCCGGGCGTGATTTCCAACCACAGGCTGGCAAGCAGGACTGAGAGCACTGGGGTGAAATACGACATGATGGCAAGCACCGTAAGGTTGCCATGCTGGATACCGTGATTCCAGCACGGATAAGCGGCTCCCATCAATACGCCTGCCACGCCCACCTGCAACAAGCCATTGAGATTGTTCAAAGGCAAGGCTGGCGCACTGCTGAACCCATACTGACACCAGAGGAGCAGGGCTGTCGCCAGCAGAAATAGTGGCACTGGGTTATGCCCCTGGCCATAACGGCGGGTGAATACAGAGTAAATAGCCCAGAGGAAAGCAGCACAGAATGCCAATCCGTAAGCCAGCGGATTATCCTGAAGATTGTGCCACAGCAGTTCTGCTGACCACGGAGAATCTCCTTTCATCACCCAGACAATGCCAAGGAAACAGAGCGCCATTGCGGGCCAGATTGACCAGCTGCTGCGCTGTTGCCTGGTAATCACGGCAAACATGACGGTCAGGCCCGGCCAGAGATAGTTGATCATTCCCAGCTCCAGCACCTGCAAACGGTTGTGCGCCAACCCGATGGACAATGCCAGTGCAATTTCATAACTCACGAACAACAGGCCACCTCCCCACAGATAACTGCGCGGCAGGGATCGCAAGCCGGGCCAACCTACCAGACAAGCCGCACAGAGGCTGCCCAGTGTAAACACCATGGCCGGGCCGCCCACCGGGCCGAATATCTCTGCAATGCTGCGGAACAGCCCGATGGTGGCGCTCCATAGCAGAGTGGCCATCATGCCGACCAGGGTAGGGAAGAGCGATCTATGTTTGTTGGAGGAAAAGGCCACGACTGGACATCAGGGGAAAACCGGGAGTGGGCAATATGCCATATAACACTCACTGGGACGAGCGGTAATTGTTCCGTTAGGATGGTTGTCAGGCTGTGTAAAAAAGTGCTGGCATTTTGTTAGCGTTATGGCATAATTGCGGCCCTATCGATTCCCTGATAGCTCAGTCGGTAGAGCAACGGACTGTTAATCCGTGTGTCCCTGGTTCGAGCCCAGGTCGGGGAGCCAAACTGGAAGCTCGCTATTAACCATTGTGTTGATAGCGAGCTTTTTTATTTCCTGCCACGGCGATGAGTTTTTCCGCTCACTCAGTCATCCTGCAAGTTCCTGCCTTTTCTGCCTAATCACCAATCTTGATGACGATCTTACCGAATGCACCACGAGAAAGATGTTTGAACGTTTCCACAGCCTCATTGAAACTATAAATCTGCTCAATGACTGGTTTTATATTATGTTGATTGAAGAAGAAGGGGTTCATGCAGTCGAATGAGGAGCGTGGTGCAACAGCAATGCCACGAATAGTCGTCTGGCGAAAAATCAACGGCATCAGATCCAGCTAGATGTCTGACCGGCCATGAACCCTACCTGAGCGTAAAAAGCTCCTTTTTTGACGTATGTAATTTTAGGTAATTCTCAGCCATGGCCTCTGAAAGTCATGCCATAATGGCATCGCTCACTCCATCTTGAATATAGCGTTGAGCGTATCGCTGCATGCGCCGGGTTGCATGCCTGGCTTGTAGTCATCAGCAGAAAACAAGGAGAAATAAGATGAGTTCAACATTACGACAACGTGGCAAGCTGTCTATGGCAGTAATGGCCTTATTGGCTGCCACGACATTTGCATCGATATCCGTATGGGCTGCACCACCTGATAATCATGGCAACGGCAACGGCCATGGCAATGCGAACAATGGTCATGGAGCTGGAAAAGGTAATCAAGGGCAAGGGCAGGGCAAGAATAAAAACCGTGATTACCAAGGTAAAGATTATGGTGCGCGCGAGCGTGAAGGTGTGGAACGACATGGCAATGTCGATATCCGCTTTTCCAATGATCAGCGCGTAGTGATCCATGATTATTACCGTGATCAGTTCAAGACCGGTCACTGTCCTCCTGGACTGGCAAAAAAGAACAATGGCTGTATGCCGCCAGGGCAGGCAAAGAAATGGAGAATAGGCTATCCATTGCCGCGAGATGTCATTTATTACGACCTTCCATCTGTGATTATTGGCCGACTGGATCCACCTCCTGCGGGGTATCGCTATGTCAGGGTTGCCGCCGATATTCTGTTAATTGCCATCGGCACCGGCATGGTGATTGATGCGATTGATGACTTGTCAAATATGTATTGATGGTAAGCCGCTGCAGCCTGCGGATGAACAGACTGCAGTGGGCGCTTGGACGAATATCAGAACTTCATATTCACTGAAACCTCAAAGGTGCGAGGAGCTGCAATGATTGCCTGGCGCCCATTGGTCGAGCCATAGGTAGCATATAATTCGTCAGTGAGATTGCGTATGCGGAAGCTCAGGTTGACCATTTTGTTGATTTTATAGTCTGCCGACAGGTCGATTGTCGTATATGCAGGCAATTTGACGGTATTAGCATCATTGGCATAGGTCTTGTCGACGTGCCGAATCCAGGAGCCAATGCTCCAGTCACTGCTGGGCAGGTAGCGAATACCCAGGTTGGCAACATAATCTGGCACGAAGGGCGGTTGGTTGCCGCCGAAATCCACAGGTGGCACGCCTGTACTATATTCATCATACCGCGCTCGTGTGGCTGCAATATTGGCATCCAGTTGCCATTGCGTTGTCGGGCGCAGCCCTAAACTAAGTTCTATGCCTCTGGAGGATTGTTGCCCTATGGGCAGGCGATTGGCTGAATTGTTGGGGTCGGAAACAAACACATTTTTTTTGGTGATTTCATAAATAGCTGCCGTCCATTCTCCTTTTCCACCCCAGAAAGCATGCTTGATGCCAACTTCCGCTTGCCTTGCCGTGGTCAGGTCCAACTGGCTTTGATCACGATTCAACAATAAGATTGTGCCGCCCGGTTCGACCGCACTACCGAAAGAGGCATAGGTTGTCAGTGTCGGGGTAATGTCATATACCGCGCCAGCGCGGAAGGAAACAAACTCGTACTTGTTGGATTCCCTGGCGACGGAGGTTGTGGTGTATTTCCAGTGTGTATCGAACTGGTCATAACGCAACCCCAGTACCAGTTTCAGTTGCCTGGTCAGCGCAAGCTGGTCATCCATGAAAAGTGACCATTGGTTAATGCTGACATTGCGGATGTCTGTGCCTTTGTAGACGCCGCCTGAGCCGGTGTCAAAGCTGCTGTCCTGCGGGTCGTAAGGGTTTATGATCTGCGAACCGGGGAAACCATTGCGCTTGTTCTTGAAATCGGTGCGGTTGATGTCAGCACCGATCATAAAGCGGTTCTCCAGTCCGGCAATCTGGCCCTTATGCAGTACTTCGAAACGGTTGCCCAGTAGTTGATGGTCATGATCAAGATCACCCCAGGAGGAGCGGGTGACGGTGTTGTTGGCGTTATAGGCATATGCCTCGACGTTGCGCCAGTCGCGGTAGGAGTCGTAATAGTAGAGCTGGTTGCGTACTTCCCACTGTTCATTCGGTGTCCACTCCAGGTTGGCACGCACCCAGAGCGTGTCGGACTCGTAGCGGTTGCCGCTGATATCGTTGTAGTTGACTTTACGCAGAGAGCGTTTGAGCTTGCCATCGACCAGAGGGGTGCCGAAGTAGATGTTATCGGTATTGTCGTAGAGTTTATCGAGTTCCAGAGTGAGCCTGGTTGTGTCACTGAGTTTGAACAGGACAGAGCCGGTAAACCGATCCAGGCTACCTCGTTCCTTGTCGACATTGGTACCGAAGCGGCTGCCACTGTAATCGACGCGGTAGGCTGCCACATCATCATTGATGGCGCCACCGGTACCAACATGCAGGCGATGGGAATCAAAACTGGAGAATGTGTAGTCAATATCCAGAGATTGTTTATTAAAGCTGGGCTCACGCGAAATCAGGTTGATGGCTCCACCGACTGAACCTTCACCGTGCAGTACACCGGCCGGCCCCTTGATGATTTCAATACGATCGAAGTTGGCAATATCGATCACACGGGCAGACATACCTGAACCACCGGGGACACGTACGCCGTTGTAGAGCCAGGCCACAGCATTGTTGGTAAATCCCCGTGTTGAGATCATACCGGGCGTGCCGGGTGTCACCGCGGTGGTGAAGCCTGCCGCTTTTGCCACAGCTTCCGTGACCGTGCGATCACCACGCTCCTGCATGGCATCCTTGGTAATGACTTCCACGCTGGCGGGAATTTCCTGCAAGGTAACTCCCAACCGGGACGCAGTACTGGAAGGCATATCAAGCGGCGTGATGCGGGTGTCCTTTTTAGATGCCACTGTGACCTCTGGCAGTGTTTCCGCATCAGCATAAGCCAAAGGCGTACTCATCAGCACGATAGAAGCTGTCACTGCGATATGACCTGATTTTAGTTTCCAGTTATTTTCTGGATTCATGACAAAATGGTTAAGCAACATGTCCTCCCTGGACATTGATTTAGTTTGAATCACTACACTACCGAGAAACGACGCATCCGCCTGATGGCAAACGCGATGACGATCAAGGCGGGAATGACGAGCAGTAACAATCTTTTCAGGATGCCCGATACCTGTACTGGCACTTCAGCCCACTCAAAGTGCGGCATTTCGGCATAATCCTGCTCAGTCATGGCAATGCTGTTCAGCAGCCTGGGTTCGAAATACTCTTTCCAGCGTTCATGAAACCGGTCAACCTGCTGCTGGAATTCCAAGTAGCGTGCGGCGCCATTGCCAGCGATAGCCGCCATACCTTCGTAAGTGACAATGGCAGGCGAAATCCACCCGAACCGTTCAACCAGCATTTGTTGCACAGCAAGTTGCGTGCTGAATTCATTGAGTACACGCTGGATTTCTTTATCCACATCGCGCTGAATGAGGAATTGTGCCTGCCTGCGCGGGGCGACCTCGATTTTTCCATCCCTGGGCAATAACACTTCTGGATCTTGCGTGAACCTGTAATCACTGCTGAGTTTGTCGTGATAACGGTTGAGACCTTCAATCGTGATCAAGCGGGTCTTGGTCGCCAGTTCAATTCGGGAAGGTGCTGGGCTGAGCAGGCCGACCACGATGTTCAGCACTACCGGGATAACCAGGACGAACAGTACCCAGGCTGCCATAAGTGCCAGAGCATTGGTAGCGGAACTGCGTCCGATGATATTGACCAGCAAAGCCAGTGCAAACCAGAATCCGCCATAAGCCAGCACCAGGCCTAGCCAGCCTAATACGGCAGGCAGTTGGTCAGCCTGAAACAGTTGCGGGCGCAGGACTCCGAGCAGGAGCAAAGGCAATACCGCCATGATGAGCAGCACAGGCAGCGCACGCACCAATAGTTTGCCTGCCACCAGGATGGCCAGGCTGAGCGGCTGCGACAGCAGCATGCGTAGCGTGCCTTGTTCGCGTTCGACAGTCAGCAGGTTGTAGCTCAGTGCAAAAATGATCAGCGGGAACAGGTAGACCAGCACAAAGGTAATATCGAAATGACCACTGAGCAGGTTCCAGGGATTTTCGATTTCAGTGTCATACATAAAGCTGGCTTTGCTGCGGTCGGTCACCTTGTAATAGTTGGGCAGCATGTCTGACTGGCCGAAAGCCAGGGGTGACAGTGCCAGGGTTGGCAAGGTGGCATACCGCATTTCCATCCCACCGCCCACTGAAGCAGGATCGAACGGGTTGGCGAATGGATCTGGCTTTTGCTCGCCGCCAAGCAAGGCCCGCAGTGTCGTTATATTCTCGGCATGCTTGTCTGCCTGCTTCTTTGCCAGTTCCTGTGCAGCATGCTCACGCTGCAAGGTTTCCTGGTAACCGTTATAGAAACCATACAGCACGAGGGCGACTAATAGGCTGCCAACCAACAGCAATGTACGGTCGGCGATCAGGACTCTGAGTTCATGCAGGAAAACTTTGCCAAACAATGCGCTTTTCATTGTGATTCCTTTCAGGCTTTGCGTGGCATAACGGCACGATGGGCCAATACCATCGCTGCCAGTAATACGATGACAAGAATCGCCAGGCTTAGAGTGTTATGTGCCAGGGCAAACTTGCGATCGGGCAGGGCATAGGTAAACTTGGGAAAAGTCGCCCAGAATTCGCGCGTGGACTTGTAGTCGAAATGATGGTCTCCATGACCATCGGCATGCTCGACCAGGTCGTGGCTGACCTTATCCTGCATGATGCGCCTGTGGTTTTCTGCGGCTACGGAGAAGTCGCGATGGTTGGCAAAATCGGTGCCCGCGACTCCCATGGAAAACGAGCGGATGGCAAGCAGGGGAACAACGAATCCCGCCCACTCCTGCACACGCTGTTGCGAGTCAAAGGTATCCCAAAGCTTGTGGAACTGATGATCCAGTGCCTTGTAGCCAGCCTTGTCGTCCACTTCCAGCGCCTTGCCCCATTGGTCGATACCGACTTCGCTGCCCCAACGTTGATCGCTGCCGAAGTTTTCCATCCAGGCCTTCCTGGTTTCATTCCCCAGGTCATTGTCCAGGCTGGCAGTGAATTCATAGCGTGTCGGGTTAGGATGCCAAATGCGTGAGGCATCCGAAATGGCACGAGGTGCAATCATGGTCGTGACAATCCATACGCCAAGCAGGATGGCGAGCGCCATTCTTGACGTTGCCGTTTTGGCAGACACCGCCAGCACGACAAAAATAGCAATTCCCAGATATACGCTATATCCCAGGCCCAGCCATAAGGTGCGCCACAAGGCATCCACCATGGCATTGCCTGACATGGTGAAGACTATCATCCCCATGGCGAACAACAGGGTTGGCAGCAATAACAACCCAAGGCCAATCGCCAGTGCCAGCGCCTTGCCCCACAACAATTGATACGGTGAGATACCCAGGCTAAGCGTTTGCCGGAGGGTGCCTTGCTCTCTCTCGCCTGCAAAGGCGTTGAAACCAAGGATGATCACCAGCAAAGGCCCCAGCATCTGGATCACCCAGGCAGGGGAGAGGTTGCCAAAACGCTGCAGCCCGGTGGCATCCTGTGCTGGGCGAAACTTGACCTCGCTCTGGCGGTGCGCCTGCAACCAGAGCGTGGAGCCCACGTAAGGCACGATACCCGGATCAAGCATGGATAATGCCGATTGTGGTTTGAATACATGCATTCCTTGATGGGCGGCATCATGTGGATGGCGTGCCTCCTGGTTGACCCAATCGTCATAATCCAGTGTCTGCGCAGCGAGTCGCTCTGCATCCGCCGTGCGTTGATGTTGCCAGTTCACCGCCAAGGCAGTGAGCAACAAAAGCAGAATGATGCCGCCTGTCCAGAACAGGCGGCCATCGCGACAAAACTCCGTGAATTCACGGCGTGCAATCAGGCTCAACATGCTTATGCCTCCATGTACTGGAGGTAGAGCGATTCGAGCTCGCTATGGCTGACATCAGCACTATTCAGCTCTGTCAGCAGCTCACCCCGGCGCATGATACCGATGCGGGTGCCGGTTTGCTTGGCATGAAACAAGTCATGAGTAGTCGTCAGCACTGCCACGCCGCTATCCTTGGCCTTGGTCAGGAGTTGGGAGAATTCGTTAGCGGCCTTGGGATCCAAGCCGGAAGTGGGTTCATCCAACAACAACGCTTTGGCATTTTTTGCCATGGCAATGGCAATGCCCACTTTTTGCCGCATCCCTTTGGAATACGTCGAAACACGACGATCGGCTGCAGTGGCATCCAGGCCTGCACCTTGTAACAGTGAAAGCAGTTTGTCACGCGGTAATTTTTCTCCAGTAGCAAGCGCAGCAAAATATTCCAGGTTCTCCAGACCGGATAGCACGCCATACAGCATGACCAGCTCCGGGATATAAGCAATGTCGCGCTTACTCTCCAATGGGTACTGCTGCACATCACGACCATTGACCAGTACCTGGCCACCAGTCGGCTGCAGAAAATTCAGGAACAAATTGATCAGAGTGGTCTTGCCTGCACCATTGGCTCCTAGCAGACAATAAATTTCACCGGGTTTAACATCAATGCTGATGGCCTTCAGGGCCTGGTGCGAGCCAAAATGTTTATCGAGTTGTATAGTTTTTAACATGTTTTCCCTAAGCCCATCTTGTGGGCGAGTATTGATGATGGCAGATGCAAATGGTCACCCACCCAACCTGCAGCATTATCATCAACAAAGCCATTATTTGCAACAGTGTTGCAAATAATGGCTTTTCGAGAAATTTATGCCTCAGGAACCACACGAGACATACGTGACATAATGTCGCACCCGCTGAAAATGGAAATATCAGCCACGCTCATGCCACTTGTTTTTACGAAAACATTTATATACTTCTCAATTGCAATATAGTTTGCTTGGCTGATTCTGAATACGGCGTACTGACAAGTGCCGGAAGCTATTGCGCAGCCTTAGGTACGAGGCTGCTTAGAAGGAGAATTATTGACGGAATAGGCTCTAAAACAAGCTCCGACTAGCGGCGCTTAATATAGATCAGAGATTGATTGATGCAACTTGAGTTAGTAGCAGGCATATGCTTGGAGTTGATGGATAGGCCAGTCAGGCAAATGAGCTTTGAGTTCGTCTACCGATCGAAGCGTAATTATTGATCCATAATTTAACATAATATACATTATGCGAAGTTTTATAAATTTCAAGTAGCAGAGGTTTGGGCTGTTTTCGAATCGCCTGCAGATTTTCCCAATCTTTGTCCCATGATAAAAATTATGTTCTGTACGAGAGATTTTTTTCTTGTTGCCTATACCTTAGTGTTTAACGCAATTTATTTTCAAGCTATTGAAAGTAAATCAAAAAATCGCTTCCGCCTGATTGTTACGCTCGATAATCTCTCGTATTGTTGTGCCTTGTTCTTGCTGACAGGCAAATCGGCATTCTTCATCCTGAATATTTTTGCTGGTCCCACCCAGTAAAGGACAATTTCCAAACAATTCAGCGATCCAGTCTACAAATGCCCTGACTTTGGGAGACAGATGGCGGTTATGCAGGTACACCACTGAGATTGGTTGCACTGAGGGTTGCCATTGGGTTAATACTTCGCTCAGTTCTCCAGATTCGAGTTGCTTCAATACCATGAATCTCGCGGCCTGTATCAGGCCAAACCCTTGTAAAGCACAATCTACATAAGCTTCTGCATCGTTGACTGCCACTTTGCCTGTCATTTTTACTTCTGTGATTTCTCCATCCACGACAAAATCCCAATCCATGTTTCGTCCGGTGCGACTGGAAAAGTAATGGACAGCATGGTGTTGGGCCAGGTCTTCGATAGTGTGTGGTTCGCCATACTGTGCCAGATAGCGCGGTGCTGCACAGGTAACGATTTCGAACGCACCGATGCGGCGCGCCACCATGCTGGAATCCTGGAGATCGCCGACTCTTACAACACAATCAACAGCTTCCTGCACCATGTCCACGGGACGGTCGCTCATGCCGATCACTAATTCAACATCTGGATAACGTGAGTAAAAATCGCACAATTTTGGAATAATGATCAAGCGGCCGATTGAAGGTGGCACATCAATGCGTAAGCGCCCTTTGGGGCCTCGTGTTACATGACGGAACAAGGCTTCGGTTTCATCCACTTCTGCAAGAATCCGCATGCAGCGTTCATAATAGGCGGCGCCATCCGGCGTGACACTGAGTCTGCGTGTGGTTCGGTTGAGCAGCCTCACCTGCAACAGGCCTTCCAGAGATTGTATGGTGGTGGTCACTGTGGTGCGCGGCAAGCCAAGATTATCCGCTGCCCGGGTAAAACTATTGGCATCTACGACGGTAGTAAACACCTTCATTGCCTGGAATCTATCCATACTCTTTCCCTGCTTTATTACGTCATATTGTCATGAAATTAACTAACAATGATAAAAAATGCAATGGATTATTTGGAAAATACCAAGAATACAGGTCTTTCCCTCAATAATTTACATCATTAAATAATGATTAAAATCATATATTTAAATTAAAAAATCTTCATACTGGCTGCAATTGTTCTATATTTAAGAATAGTGTTACCGAAAATAAGCTGATTATTAATTTATTCGTTCATATCAGAATAAAGTCCATTCCAGATAGCAAATAAAGGATTTGCCATCATGATTGTGGACGACACAGTTACACCAGAACTTTCTCCTGAAGAATTCACTATTGCCAGCCCTGGCGGCGCATTACCCGTACGCCTGTATCGGCCTGATGGCAGTAAGCAACTGCTGCCGCTGGTGCTGTATTTTCATGGCGGTGGATTCAACAGTGGCAGTCTGGATGATGCTGAATACCCTGCCCGCTTCATTGCCAACCATTGTCCGGCGCTGGTGTTGGCGGTGGGTTATTCACTGGCTCCCACACATCCGTTTCCTACCGCAACCGAGGAAGCCTATGCGGCAGCTATCTGGGCAACGCGTAATGCCAGGAAACTTGGCGCGATGCCTGAACTACTGGTTGTTGCAGGTGATGATGCCGGTGGGCATATTGTAGCCAGCCTGACCCTGATGGCGCGTGACCGCGCCGAAGTGAATATCACTGCCCAGATACTGATAGGCCCGATGCTGGACCCTAGCATGACACGCTTGGGAGACGCCCAGAAACTGAACTCTGACCTCACGGCAGAACAATGTGCCAAACGCTATCAGCAATATTTTCCGCATAGCATGCAACGCATACATCCGTATGCAGCCCCCTTGGAATGCCTGCGTCTGGCAGGGCTCCCCCCTGCTTTCATTGCCACAGCCGAATGTGATGTGCTGCATGTGGAAGCCGAGAAATATGCTGCCTCCCTGATAAGTGCTGGTGTACCCACACAGGTAGCCCGTTTCGCCAGAGTCAAGCACGCCGATCTGCATACCCATGACCTGGTATTAGAGGAAGTCAGCGACTTTCTGCGTCGTCACGTCAAATCCCTGAATTCATTATTTAACTTTCAAAACAAGGATCATCATGCCTGAAACATTTCGCAAGAAGAAAATTGCTGCCATGATTGCCGCCGCTTTATTGATAGGTGGCATTGGTACTTTCTGGTCACAATCCGGCACATCTGTGCATGCTGAACAAACAACCGCTGTACAAGCGGTGACAGTGGATGTAGCTGCAATAGAAAGCCGTCTGGTCACAGATTGGCAGGATTATTCGGGTCGCCTTGAGGCGGTAGAGCGTGTTGAAATCCGGCCGCTGGTATCTGGCACCCTGACTCGCATTCACTTCAAGGATGGAGATATCGTCAAAAAGGGAGATACCCTATTTACTATTGACCCCCGCCCTTTCGAAGCTGAGGTAGCGCGTACACAAGCGCTTGTCAGCAGTGCCGAAGCACGTGTGGATTACACTACGCGTGACCTTGAACGTGCCGAACGACTGATTGGCGACAATGCCATTGCACGTCGCGATTTTGAGGAAAAACGCAATGCTGCCCTGGAAGCTCAGGCTGGCCTGCTGGCAGCACAGGCTCAGCTCCAGACTGCACAGCTCAATCTGGAATACAGCCATATTACTGCCCCTGTCACCGGACGCATTTCTCGTGCCGAAGTCACACTGGGAAATATTGTTTCTGCAGGTGCCAATTCCGTTCCACTGACAACTCTGGTATCGACTGCCAATATTTATGCGGCTATTGAGGTCGATGAACAAAGCTATCTCAAATTCATCAGCCCGGTCCAAGCTGGCAACCATCATCAGATCAAGGTAGTGCTTGGACTGGCCAATGAAGAAGGATTCAGCCGCCATGGACATATCGGTTCAGTGGATAACCGCCTGGATACAGCCTCAGGCACTATCCGGGTGCGGGCTGTTTTTGATAATGCCGATGGCGTACTTCTCCCCGGATTGTTTGCTCGCGTACGCCTGGGCAGTGGCAATCAACACGAAGCTTTGCTGATTGATGAAAAGGCAGTAGGCACAGACCAGGACAAACGCTTTGTCCTGGTTGTGAATGAGCAGGGCCAGGCCAATTATCGTGAAGTCCATATTGGAGCCTTGCAAGGTCATTTACGCGAGGTGGAAAGTGGGTTGCAGGCTGGCGAACGTATTGTGGTCAACGGACTGCAACGGGTAAAGCCGGGGCAGCAGGTCACCCCTCACCTCGTCGCCATGCCTGGCAGTGAAGCACAGGCAGCACACGAATCTGCAGCCGATATTGGACAAACCACTTCCAGGAAACAAGCTACCTTCCGTCACCTGCCTGAAAAGCGCACCAAGGCCGTGAGCGCCTGAATCAAGACAGGGAGCCAACATTATGAATATCTCTAAATTTTTTATAGACCGGCCGATTTTTGCCGGTGTGTTATCCATGCTCATCCTGCTGGGTGGTGCATTGGCCATGTTTCAATTGCCGATTTCCGAGTACCCCGAGGTAGTACCACCTTCGGTGGTGGTACGTGCACAGTATCCTGGTGCCAACCCCAAGGTGATTGCAGAAACCGTTGCTTCGCCATTGGAGGAATCCATCAACGGCGTCGAAGACATGATCTACATGCAGTCTCAGGCGAATAGCGATGGCAACCTGGCCATCACTGTCAATTTCAAGCTGGGTGTAGATCCTGACAAGGCACAGCAACTGGTACAAAACCGTGTCAATCAAGCCCTGCCCCGCCTGCCGCCAGATGTTCAGCGGCTTGGCCTGACCACGCTCAAGAGCTCGCCCACACTGACCATGGTGGTGCATTTGTCCTCACCGGACAACCGCTACGACATGACCTATCTGCGCAATTATGCCGTCATCAATGTCAAGGACAGGTTGGCGCGAATACAGGGCGTGGGTGAAGTCGGGCTGTTTGGCTCGGGTAACTACGCCATGCGTATCTGGCTGGATCCGCAAAAGGTTGCCCAGCGCAACATGACTGCATCGGATGTCGTACAGGCGATTCGCGAACAAAACGTACAAGTGGCAGCTGGCATCATTGGTGCCTCGCCCAATGCCAAGAGTGTGCCATTGCAACTTTCCGTCAATGCCCAGGGCCGCCTGAAGACCGAGGAGGAGTTTGGGGCCATTATTCTCAAAACTTCTGCAGATGGCGGCATTACACGCTTGTCAGATGTCGCACGAATTGAAATGGCGGCTTCAGAATATGGCCTGCGCTCGCTGCTTGATAACAAGCCGGCAGTGGCCATTCCCATTTTTCAGGCTCCAGGTGCCAACGCCCTGGCTATTTCCGATGCTGTGCGTGAAGCCATGCAGGAACTCAAGGCAGACTTCCCAGAGTCGGTGGAATACCACATTGTCTACGATCCAACCCAGTTTGTGCGATCCAGCATCCATGCGGTCGTCACCACTCTTCTGGAAGCCATTGCGCTGGTTGTGCTGGTTGTAATCCTGTTCCTGCAAACCTGGCGTGCTTCCATCATTCCGTTACTGGCCGTGCCGGTTTCCATTATCGGCACCTTTGCCCTGATGTTGGCCTTTGGCTACTCCATCAATGCACTGTCACTGTTCGGCATGGTGCTGGCCATCGGGATTGTAGTGGATGATGCCATTGTGGTTGTGGAAAACGTCGAACGTAATATTGCAGCTGGATTGACTCCACGCGATGCCACCTATCAGGCCATGCGTGAAGTCAGCGGCCCCATCATTGCCATTGCCCTGACCCTGGTTGCTGTGTTTGTGCCATTGGCATTCATGACAGGGTTAACCGGTCAGTTCTATAAGCAATTTGCCATGACGATTGCCATTTCCACCGTCATTTCTGCCTTCAATTCATTGACCCTGTCCCCTGCCCTTTCTGCGCTGTTGCTCAAGGGACATCATGATCCCAAAGACTGGCTGACACGCTTCATGGACAGATGGCTGGGAGGTTTTTTTGCCCGTTTCAATCATATGTTCAGCCGTGCTTCCGAGCATTATGGCAAAGGCGTAAAAGGCATTATCAACCGCAAGGCTTCTGCCATGGGGGTCTATGCCGTACTGCTGGGTCTGACCGTTGGCATTTCCCTGATTGTGCCAGGTGGTTTTGTACCGGCACAGGACAAGCAATATCTGGTTGGGTTTGCACAGCTGCCGCCTGGTGCTTCGCTGGAACGTACTGAAGAAGTGATTCGACGCATGAGCGAAATTGCCTTGCAACAACCTGGCGTGGAGAATGCCGTCGCCTTCCCCGGCCTTTCAATCAATGGCTTTACCAACAGCTCAAGTGCAGGCATTGTGTTCACGCCACTCAAGCCGTTCAAGGAACGCAATAGTGCTGACCTGTCGGCTAGCGCCATCGCCCAGGCGCTCAACCAGAAATTTGCTGAGATCCAGGATGCCTATATTGCCGTATTCCCGCCACCTCCCGTAATGGGCCTTGGTACCATCGGTGGCTTCAAGATGCAGATTGAAGACAGGGGTGCACTGGGATACGCCGAGTTGAACAATGCAGCCAATGCTTTCATGGCAGAGGCGCAGAAATCTCCTGAACTTGGCCCCATGTTTTCCAATTACCAGATCAATGTCCCGCAACTCAATGTTGATCTTGATCGCGCCAAGGCCAAGCAGCTAGGTGTACCGGTCACTGAAGTGTTCGACACCATGCAGATATATCTGGGGTCGTTATACATCAATGACTTCAACCGTTTCGGCCGTGTGTTCCAGGTCCGTGCCCAGGCTGACGCCCCCTATCGTGCCCAGGCTGAGGATATTCTGCAGCTCAAGACCCGTAACAATGCAGGTGACATGGTGCCATTGTCTTCATTGGTCAAGGTAAGCCCGACCTATGGTCCGGAAATGGTCGTGCGCTATAACGGCTATACCGCTGCCGATATCAATGGCGGGCCGGCACCTGGATATTCATCCGGTCAGGCCCAGGCTGCTGTGGAGAAAATCGCTGCCAGAACCCTGCCTCAAGGTATCAAGTTCGAATGGACTGACCTGACCTACCAGCAGATCATTGCCGGTAATGCCGGTATCTGGGTATTTCCTATCAGTGTGTTGCTGGTATTCCTGGTACTGGCTGCCCTCTATGAAAGCCTGACCCTGCCATTGGCCGTGATCCTGATCGTACCTATGAGCATACTGGCTGCGTTGACTGGCGTATGGCTGACCAAGGGTGATAACAACATCTTCACCCAGATCGGCCTCATGGTACTGGTCGGTCTGGCGTCGAAGAATGCCATCCTCATTGTGGAGTTTGCCCGGGAGCTTGAGCTGCAAGGCAGTAGCATCATCAAGGCTGCTATCGAGGCAAGCCGCTTACGTTTGCGCCCTATTCTCATGACATCCATTGCCTTCATCATGGGCGTTGTTCCCTTGGTCACATCCACGGGAGCCGGTGCTGAAATGCGCCATGCCATGGGTATCGCGGTGTTCTTTGGCATGCTGGGGGTCACCTTGTTCGGACTGTTTCTGACACCGGTGTTTTATGTATTGCTGCGTATGTTAAGTGGAGGACGAAAACTGCATTCAGCCACTGAGCACAAGCCTCATATCGAAGGCCCGACAGCCAGCCATTTGCTATAGGAATTATGATGAAAAAATTTCAACTTCTATCTTTACTCACGGCGACCCTGATCCTGGCTGCATGCTCAGTAGCTCCTCTCTATGAAAAACCGCAGGTCATGATGCCGCAACAGTTCAAGGAAGCCCATGGCAGTTTGAAGGGAGAACAAGGCAGCCAGTGGCAGACTGCCCAGCCTTCTGAGGTTGCCGATCGTGGCCTGTGGTGGCAGGTGTTCAATGATGCTACGCTGAATGACCTGGAGGAGCAGGCTCTGCTCGACAACCAGAACCTGCAGGCGGCCATTGCCCGTCTTGCGCAGTCTCGTGCCCTGCTCAAGGATGAACGCTCTGCGCGTACTCCACAGATCAGTGCCGGCATGAGCCCAACGCTCCAGCGAGTCTCCCCTGACTCACAACGTGCCGAAAGCGGTAGTGAACAGACCTTGTGGCGAGCCCAGGCCCAGATTGCCTACGAGGCCGACTTGTTCGGCAGGGTTTCCTCCCTGATTGGTGCCGCCCAGGCCGATGCAGAACAAAGTGCGGCATTGCTGCAGTCCGTGCAACTCTCGCTTCAGGCGGATGTTGCTCAGCAATATTTCACTATTCGTGAGCTGGATGCTGAACAGGAGATCCTGCGATATACCGTGGATCTGCGGGCAAAAATGGTGCAACTCACTCAGTATCGCTTTGATGCCGGCGACATCGGAGAGCTTGAACTGGTACGTGCCAGGAGTGAACTGGCTTCTGCAGAATCTGAAACACTTGCCGTCAGCCGTCGCCGAGCCATCGCAGAACATGCACTTGCCATTCTGCTGGGCAAGGCACCTGCAGAGTTCAATCTGGCTGCCATGCCGCTGCAACGCATCAATATCCAGATACCCGCGGGCTTGCCATCAACATTGCTTGAACGCCGGCCAGACATTGCAGCCGCAGAACGCGCCATGGCAGCTGCCAATGCCCGTATCGGCGTTGCCAGAGCAGCCTATTTCCCACGGCTCAACATCACCAGTGCCCTGGGATATGAATCCTCTGACATTGGTCACCTGTTTGAGTGGTCCAGCCGAACATTCCTGCTGGGGCCATTGATAGGCACTATGCTGTCCCTGCCTATTCTTGATGGGGGTAAGCGTGATGCCGGACTGGCACGCGCGCGCGCAGTGTACGAGGAAGATGTGGCACTGTATCGACAGACTGTCCTGAAGGCCTTTGGCGAAGTCGAGGATAACCTGGCCAGCCTGCGTATCATTGATCGACAGACTGGTGTACAGGACAATGCCGTGATCTACTCGGAGCGCGCCAGTAGCTTGGCACAAAGCCGTTACCGCGAAGGCCTTGTCAGCTATATCGAAGTCATTGATGCTGACCGTACTCTACTCTCTCAGAGGCGGGTAACATTGCAGCTGAATGCAGAGCGTGCACGAGCCACAGTTCAGTTGATTCGTGCATTAGGTGGAAGCTGGCAAGCACCTGCGCAACCCAACCTGGCTCAAGCCAGCAGGTAATAAGCACAGAAAAATAAAAGGCCATGCATCAGCATGGCCTTTTATGGTCGAGATATTATTTTTAGAATGAAATCATTACAAGCGATGTTATCGGAGATATCGCCCACGCATACTTGTGGCCGGTTCGGACAGCATTGCTGGTCTAGGATAGATAAGCAGCGCCTATGATACCTGCCAGGTCGCCGCTTTCTGAAACTGCCATGGTTATTTTGTTTCTGAGGACAGGCACCAAGTCATTATCCAACTGTGTTTCCAGTTCCGGGGCGATATGACGCCAGGCCTGGCTCATGCCGCCACCCACCAGCACCAATTCCGGGTCAACGGTTTTCACTATATGAGCAATGGCCTGTCCCAGGTAGCGCCCGGCCAGCGCATAAGCTGCCAGTGCCGCTTCATCATCAGCATCGGCCCGGGCGGCTATATCATGAGCGACAAGATGCTGTCCGCTCAATTCGGCATAACTGGCGATAACACCAGGCGCTGCTGCATATTGTTCCAGGCACCCCTTATTGCCGCATCCACATTGGCGCCCATTGGCCTCGACGATCAGGTGTCCGATTTCCATGGCAATGCCATGATCTCCCGGATAAGGCAGACCAGCATGGATCAGCCCTCCCCCGACCCCAGTGCCCAGGCCGATATACACCATGCTGCGCGGAGGAGTTTCAAGGAGCTTGTATTCACCCAAGGCCGCCACCAGCGCATCATTTTCCAACCTGACAGGCAATTCAATCAATCGAGAAAGTGCGGCGGCCAGGTCAACTTTCCGTAACCCGGGCAGATTGGGAGATTGCAGCACCTGGCCGCTTTTCGGGTCAATAAAGCCGGGAAAACCGATGCCGACATGCTGCACGTCGGGATAGGCTGCCTTGGCCTGCAGTAAGGCAGCGCTGGTAATACGCAGGATTTCCTGCAGGGCGGCTTCAGGGGCATGCTGTTTGCAGATTGCAGAGAAATCCGCAGGAAAACGTTGCTGATAGATTACCTCCAGCTCCCGTACCACCCCCACCCTCAGGTTGGTGCCGCCTATATCAACGCCAATATTCAATGCTGCCATCACTCTATGCCTAAGTTCATATTGCCTTGAGATGCACGAAAATTTCCTGTCCCAGTTGTTCCACCGGCCACTCCAGCACAATGGTGACTGCCTGCATGACCTTTTCGAAACCCGCTTCGGACTGGGAAACCGAGAAATGCGGATGGCTAAAATAATGGCAAGGGATGCTGCTGCTCAATTCCAGTGTTCCGCCCAGCACTTCATCGTCCAGGAAAAGCTGCTGGAAGTTTTCCATTACCAGCGGTTGCCCGAAGCCACCGAGAATATGCTCATCCTGGCGGAAACGGCCTGCAGGACCATCGCAGCTTGGCATGGCAAGGTTAAGCTCCACTCTCAGCCTGCCTTCCAGCAGTTCCTGGCTGGCAAATGTGTACTGCACCACCAGCTGATTCTGTTCCAGGTTGAAGGTCTTGCGCAGTAGACTGGCCTGCCCAGGCAGGCTGGCCGCAAACTCGCAACCAGGCCCGCCATGTTCATCCCGCATATATTGCAAACGGTGGCTGGTACCTTGGTGATCATGCCAGCTATCGCAGAAAAGCGCCTTGCGGTATTCATCCACAATCAGGTCAGCAGGCGTTATTTCATGCTTGGAGGCCATCTGCTCGTGTGGATTACTGATGCCCCCTCCCTGCTGTTGGTGCTCTGGAGCTGCATGAATCCTGCGATGGTAGTGTTCCGTCTGCCTGGTCAGGGTATCCGCAAAGTTATGCTTGAGTTTATAGCTATCAAACTCAGCGATGGATGCCGTGCCATCCAGTCGGATCACAGCCTGCAGGCAGCCATTCTGCATAAAAAATTCGTCATGGCCGTCCAGGTCGATATCCATCACTTGCTGCGGTGACCGTGCCTCCACCTCATCCAGCAGGCTTTCCAGCCGCACTAGCGCCTGGTACACCGCCCGGCGCAGATGTGGCAGGTACAACCCGCCAAACAGGCCATGCCAGTAAGCATCATTGGCCTGGGCTTCATACAATGCCTGCAACATCTCTGCCGTTTGCTGCTTTTCCGGCAAGGCATGATAACGTGCAGACAATGCCAGCATACGTTTGTGCATCCAGTTAGACTCAGGATAGCGCATGAGGAAATTACGCCAGATGCCGCCACGCACAAATGGTTTGCTGGTTTCATAGCGCTGTTGCTGCCGCTCCTGCTCCACCAGGTCGGCATAATGGTGTGCAGCGGGCACTGGCAGGGTCCATTCGTTCATTTCGATATAGGAAGTCGTCGGCAGGTACACTACTCCGCGCTTCTTTGCCTGCTGGTGATAATCACAATAACGCATGGGCTTGATGATATCGGATGCCAGCACCCCTTCTATGAACTGGCGCAGCCAGCCACGCTCATACACCCACTGATAGGTTTCAGGCCATATTCCGAATTTTTCTATATCATCAAAATACACTGCGGCGGCCTGACCATCCTCCTGCGCCAGGCTTTCGAGATACTCCACCACCTCATGAGCCGGGGAAAATGGCAAGCGGTAGCGCAGGGCTTCGGAAATCGGGAATAAATCCAGCTGGCGTCCATCTTCCTCAGTGGTATAAAAACCATCGAGTTTGTTGGTTGCATGGCCGGTGCACATGAAGTGATAGTCATCCACTGTCACATAGCGTATGCCAGCATCGACCAGCGCAGGTACCACGGTAGATTCCCAGACTCGCTCAGTCAGCCAGGCCCCTTGCGGCACCTCACCAAATGCCTGCTTGAGCCGGTGGGACAAGGTGTTGATCTGGCCGATTCGGTCCTTGACTGGAATGGAAGCCAGCACTGGCTCGGTAAAGCCTGCGCCGAACAGCTCTGCCTGCCCTCGTGCCACCATGTCGCGCAGCAAAGCCATATCCTCAGGAAAATGCTGGATCATGTAATCCAGCAACCAGCCACTAATATGAATCGCAAAATGAAAATCCGGATACTCATGTACCGTCCTCAGGAACGGGCCGTAGCAGCGGGCATGAGCATCATCCAGCACACTGGTAAAATTCCCCACTGGTTGATGAGCGTGGACCCCGAGCAATAATGCAACAGTTTTAGCCAAGTACTACTCCTGTCATATCTATCAAGTTGATGATTCTGCTGATTGGCCGCGGCGCATGGTGCCGGCATTGGCCGCTGTCGAGGATGCCGACCCCGCGCTGATGGCCTGGTCCAGAGTGTGTGGCGGATCCAGCTGCAATAAATGGTAAAGGTTGGACAGGTTGCGGCGGAACAAATGGTCAAAACTGCTGACGCTCAAGCCCGAGTTATAGTCACCAAACCACCAGAACCAGTCTGACCCTTCGCAGATGGCCAATTGCCGTGTGGCGGCCGCCAGCTCAGCCTCCGTCAGTGCACCCTGCTGCACGACACGATCGTAGGCCTGCTTGGCTTCACACAATAGATCCCAACCCTTGTTCTTATCTGAACTGCCTATCCAGGTACTGAAACTGCCATACACCCAGCTGCCTGCCGCAACAGCAGGCAATTCTCCTATGGGTAATCCCGAATCCGGCTGCAGGCATCGCTGCACCAGATCACTTGGTGTGGTCATGGTGATGTGTTCATGCGTGCTCAAGGCTGTATATAGCTGGCTCAGGAAGTAATATCCATTGTAGGGATAGTACTCCCAGGCATTTTCACCATCCAGAATCACGCTGACAATCGGCGGCTGTTCACCTGGATGCTGCTCATAAATCTGTTCCAGGTGGTGTACGAAATCTGCCACTGCACTATCTGCGTGCAGGTTTGCATATTCAAAGCCGATTTTGTCTGACAGCTGGTCATCACGGAAAAAACACATGATGGAATCCTGCTCATTGCCAACACGATACGGCTTGTAAAGGTACTCATGCCTGGGCGGCAAGCCACTGCTGTCAAAGGATTTATACAGGCTATTGGCCAGCACGCCTTCCCCGGTGGCAGCCCATTTCACTCCATGCTGTGCCAGCAGGATCAGCGCTTCTTGCGACACAGCGCCTTCTGCAGGCCACATGCCGTTGGACGCTTTGCCGAAGCGATGCTGATGAAACTCCTGCGCCTCCTGCACATGGGCACATGCCCGCTGCCTGCCACCCGGGTACTGCGGGTAACGCGGCAATGGTGCATAAGGCATGGCATCGCGGGTTGAGCGAAAATCCAGCAGCAACGGCAGGATGGGATGATAGTGCGGCGTTGTAGAAATTTCGATGCGACCAGTGGCTTCCAATGCCCGGTAGCGCGGGATCAGGCCACGGATCAGGTCTGCCATCACCCGGAACAATACTTGCCTGTCTTCCAGCGTGAACTGACTGCCCTTGTTCATGAGCATCTGGATTTCACTGCTGTTCCTGCGCACGCTTTCGCCGGTCCAGGCCAGGTGATACCAGACAATCAGGTCTGCCATATATTGGCCGGACAGGTAATTGAGCATACTCTTGCCGCGTGGCTCAAGCTTGGTATACATATTGTACAGACACTGGTAATGCTCAAAGGGAGCCAGCATCTTTTCATGATGGCCCTTGAAACAGCTTTCCAGAATCAGACAACGCTCATCCAGCGTCAGTGACTTCATGTCCTCCCTGAGCAGCAAGGCCAGCAGAGGATCTCTTATCTTCCCACTATTGAACTGATCTGCATAATCCTCAAGCTGATCCAGCAGCACAGGCACAAAATTGAAGCTCACCCGTGCAGCAGGATTGCTTTCGAGGTGATAGGCCATATCCGTGTAATCCTTGATGGCATGCAGGTATGTCCAGGGCAGGACATATTCGCCACTGATGGAATCCCGGTAATCCGGCTGATGCATATGCCAGTATAAATTGAGATACAGCTTGGGATGCGATGCGGTCATATCTTCCCTTAATGTTTACATGAGTGAATCCTGTTCATGATTACCCGACCTCTCAGTCATCGAGTCTCAACGAATATGGTGCAGGCTCTGTCCCAGCATCGTCGCCGTCACCAGTACAATCCCTTGCTCCGTGACATAAAAACGTTCACGGTCAGCTACCGGATCCACCCCGATTTCCATGCCATCGGGAATTCTTGCTCCGTTATCCACGACAACACGCTTCAAGGTGACATTTCGCCCCACATCCACTTTAGGAAGGATGACGGACTGCTCAATCAGGCTATAGCTGTTGACCCGAACATCCGAGAACAGGATTGAATTACGCACCAGTGAGCCACTGACAATGCACCCACCTGAAATCATGGAATCTGTTGCCTGCCCTCGCCTGTCATCACTGTCAAAAACGAACTTGGCTGGCGGTAACTGTTCCTGATATGTCCATATCGGCCACTGCCGGTCATAAAGATTCAACTCGGGGATGACCTTGGTCAGCTCCATATTCGCTTCCCAATATGCATCAATCGTGCCAACATCCCGCCAATAGTAATTTCCATCATCCGCCCCAACGCAACTATCAGCGAAACGATGGGCATACACCCGGTATTTATTGATCAGGTAGGGAATGATGTCATGACCAAAGTCATGCGATGAATGAGGGTCATCTGCATCCCTAATCAACTGCTCATAGAGAAAACTGGCATTGAAGATATAGATACCCATGCTGGCGAGCGCATGTTCCGGGTCGCCAGGAATAGAAGGAGGGTCAGCAGGTTTTTCCCGGAAATCGACTACCCTGTCATTGTTGTCGACCCCCATGACACCGAAAGCAGTGGCCTCCTGCAGCGGCACGTTGATACATGCCACAGTCATATCAGCCTTGTTACGCACATGCGCTGCCAGCATCTGTCCGTAATCCATCTTGTAGATGTGGTCGCCTGCCAGGATCAGTACAAACTCGGCACTGGTCTGTCGCAGGATATCCAGGTTCTGGAATACGGCATCTGCAGTACCCTTATACCATTCTTCCTGGACACGCTGCTGGGCAGGAAGAAGATCAACAAACTCATTGAACTCGCCACGCAGAAACCCCCAGCCACGCTGGATATGCTGAATCAGGGTATGGGCCTTGTACTGCGTCACGACACCGATGCGCCTGATGCCTGAGTTGATACAATTGGATAAGGGAAAATCGATGATGCGGAACTTGCCGCCAAAAGGCACTGCCGGCTTGGCTGTCCAGTCCGTGAGGCCTTTGAGGCGGCTGCCTCGTCCTCCAGCCAGAATCAGTGCTACAGTATTTTTTGTCAGAGTACTGACAAAGCGAGATGAACCTAATTCCTGTTGCTGCATTTTTGCCCCTCCTGATTTATAGTTTGGACATCATGTTATTAGTCAACAATTCGCGAACCGGGCCAATCCGCGCTGAACCTCTCTTGCACTTGGTTCATTATAGGCACGAAGCCAGCCGCTAATCCATAGCGCACCGCAATTTTATAATTAAGGCCACTAACCAAATTTTGCAGAACTGGAACCAACATTGAGCACATCCAAACAAGCTCCTGCACTGACACAGATTCTTGCCGGTTGCCATCATGATCCTTTTTCATATCTCGGCCTGCATCAACACGGCAATCATTATGTCCTGCGCATATTGCAACCGTATGCCGATAAAATCTGGCTGCAGACTGATGCCGGCTGGCAGGCACTGCACCGTACCCATGAGGCAGGACTATTTGAATGGCAAGGCAAGACTCCTCCTCCAGTTCCGTGTCGTATCAAGCTGGAAAAGTCCGGACACAGCTGGGAGACCCATGATGCCTATACATTCTGGACAGCACTCTCAAATGATGAGCTCTACTTGTTTGGTGAAGGCAGGCTGAAGCAGGCTTACCGCACATTCGGCGCACATTTATGCGTGCAACAGGGAGTGCATGGCGTGCGCTTTATTGTCTGGGCGCCCAACGCGGAGCGTGTCAGCGTCATTGGCAACTTTAACCATTGGGATGGTCGACTGCACGCCATGCGTGTCCATGGCAGCAGTGGCGTTTGGGAAATTTTCATCCCGGGCCTGACCGATCACGATATTTACAAGTTCGAAATCCGCAATCGCCAAACAGGACAAGTCCTGGTCAAGACAGATCCATATGGCTTCAGCTTCGAACAACTGCCAGGCACCGCTGCCCGTGTCACGGCTAGTGGGCAATATACCTGGCTGGATCAGGATTGGCTGGATCAGCGCAGCAGGGCTGACTGGTTGCATGCACCCTTCAACTGCTACGAAGTGCATCTGGGATCGTGGAAGCGCAATAGCGAAGGACAATTCCTCAGCTATCGTGAACTTGCCGCAGAACTGATCCCTTATATACAGGAAATGGGCTATACCCACATTGAGTTGCTGCCGATTTCCGAACATCCCTTGAATGAGTCATGGGGATACCAGACGACGGGCTATTTCGGTGTCACCAATCGTTTTGGCAGTCCTGACGAGCTGCGCTATTTTATCGATTGCTGCCATCAGGCTGGTATCGGCGTCATCCTGGATTGGGTGCCCGGGCACTTCCCCAAGGATGACTGGGCACTGGCGCGCTTTGATGGTACGGCATTGTTTGAGCATGCAGATCCCCGACGTGGTGAACATCAGGACTGGGGTACTTATATTTTCAATTATGGACGCAATGAAGTCCGTAACTTCCTGCTGGCAAATGCCCATTACTGGCTATCCGAGTTTCATATTGACGGCCTGCGTGTCGATGCCGTGGCCTCTATGCTGTATCTTGACTATTCGCGGAAAGCAGATGAATGGCTCCCCAATCAGTATGGTGGACGTGAAAACCTGGAGGCCATTGACTTTCTCCGCCAGCTCAACGTCATGGTGCATGAAGATTTCCCAGGCGCACTGACCATCGCAGAAGAGTCCACGGCATGGCCGATGATTTCCCGCCCGGTATACCTGGGTGGATTGGGCTTTTCCATGAAATGGAATATGGGCTGGATGAATGACACCCTGGACTACATACAGAATGACCCTGTTCATCGCCGCTTTCATCATGACAAACTGACATTCGGGCAGCTCTATGCCTACAGCGAGAACTTCGTCCTGCCCTTTTCCCATGACGAAGTAGTGCATGGCAAATATTCCCTGCTGGACAAAATGCCAGGAGATGGCTGGCAGAAATTCGCCAATTTGCGCTTGCTCATGACCTACCAGATGAGCATGAGCGGTAAAAAACTCAATTTTATGGGTAATGAGTTCGGCCAGGGTCGAGAATGGAATGTCAATGCCAGTCTGGACTGGCAGCTGCTTTCACATCACTGGCACCAGGGTGTGCAGCACCTGAACCGGGATCTGGCGCACCTGTATCGCCAGCTCCCTGCCCTACATGAACTCGACTTCGATGCATACGGTTTTGAGTGGATAGACTGCAATGACCGGGATCAGTCCATCATCAGTTACCTGCGCCGCGCCCAGGACGGCAGCTTTGTCCTGGTCTTGCTCAATTTTACTCCGGTGCTGCGCACCGGTTACCGTATAGGGGTGCCAGAGGCAGGACATTACAAGGAAATTTTCAGCAGCGATGCCGAGCGCTATGGTGGCAGTAGCCAAGGTAATGGCATGGGCTTGCAGAGCGAACCGCACCCCTGTATGGGGCATGGGAATTCTCTTGTGCTCACCCTGCCACCTCTGGCTGGTATTGTCCTGATGTTGGATTGAAGCCAGTGCACTTGCATTGATCAACCATTGTTTACATATGGAGTGTTGCAATTTTGTGACAGTTGTAGTTTTATTCACACAGCAACGGGAATTTTTCATGGTGAAGCAATGTGTTTCCAGGTTGATCATATGCAAGAAGATGCGCATGCAGGCACACCGGATTTTGACACCCTCTGGTACTTACAGGCAGGCTGGTTTGAAGCTCCCAATATACACCGGCAAGGCTGGAGTGGCGTAAGCAGGATCCCGATTGCAGACAGTAGCAATGCCGCCGGGTTCCATGCGTTCCTGAAACGCCAGCAGAATTTCATGCGCCGCACATGGCGGCATCCTGTCATAGGCGTTCCCACATTTAGGTGCGAATATGCCATGCTGCTGCACTTACAACAGCATGGCATCCCTGTTCCTGTTCCCTTGTTTTTTTCAGAGAAAAAACTCGATGGCAATACCAATGCCGTGTTGCTGACGGTGGAACTCCAGGGATATGTATCATTGGATGCAGTTCTGGCCTGGCTTTCAGCAGAAGAATGGCCACTCTCGCGGCAGCGAAAACTGATCAAGTCCATCGCACGGACTGTCGCTACGCTGCATGCACACAAAGTCCAGCATCGCGCCTTGTATCCCAAGCATATTTTTATACGCGAACAGCCCCAAGGTGAGTTTGACAGCGTCCTCATTGATCTGGAGAAGGCCCGCTTCAAGTGGTTTTCCTGGCAATGCACCCTTCACGACCTGACGACGCTGAACCGGGATACGCCGCAACTCGGCTTGCGTCAGCGCCTGTATTTTCTTCATCAATATTACCAGGTAGGAAAATTGGGGCAATTTTCCAGGTGGATGGCACAACGTATTACTTCCCGCACCTTACGTAAGCAAAAGCACTGACCCTGCCTGGATATGATTCTCTTTCTCATATCCACAACCAATAGTGTCAAAATGGCTTAAAAACACTTTATATAGTAGAATGGTGCCATCTTTAGGGAGTAGCCGGCTTCTTTGCGAAGCGCCCGTGTCAACATAATCGACACTTGTCGTGGTACGGGCAGCCATTCTGCTTGGCGAGACTAAATGAAAGCCGGTACCTTCTGCTCGGGCGGTCTGGCTGACATTTGGTGAACCACGCCCGACAATATTGATGATCCATGAATATCCTTTCCGTTTTCCTCCTGGCACTCGCCATGTCGGCTGATGCATTTGCTGCTGCAATCGGAAAAGGTGCCATGCTGCACCGCCCACGCCTGGTTGAAGCACTACGTACAGGCATTATATTCGGCAGTATCGAAGCTGTTACCCCATTGATAGGCTGGGGCCTTGGTCGCATGGCAGCAGGCTACGTCACCGCCTGGGATCACTGGATCGCTTTTGCCATTCTTTCCATATTGGGAGTGCGCATGATCTGGTCTGGATTAAAGCCGGATACATCCGATCATGAAAAACCCCGCAGCCACTCATTCGCCCTGCTGGCAGTAACTGCCCTGGGCACCAGCATTGATGCCATGAGCGTGGGCGTCAGCCTGGCATTCCTTGATGTAGACATCCTGCCAGTAGCTGCCATGATAGGCATCGTTACCTGCATCATGGTCAGTATCGGGGTATTGCTGGGGCGCATGTTGGGTTCAGCTTCCAAGCACTCGGCTGAAATTATCGGCGGCATGTTGCTGATTGGTATCGGCAGCCTGATCCTGTATCAGCATCTTTCCAGCTTGACAGGCTGACAGTCTCGCGCGCTACAAGACCAATATGAACAGCCAGATGGGCACAAGCAGTGCTACTGTCGATTACGTAACTGAGGTGCCTTGATAAAGGCAACAAAACCGGCCCGATACAGGATCTCAGCGGTCTGCCACCGATCCTCCTGACGGACACGATTGGTCCAGAACAAAGTACTGTGAATACCATCAAACAGGGAAAACAGGTAAAGATTGGCAAGATTGATATCCAAGTCTGCTGGCAGCTCTCCTTCGGCCATGGCGGAACGGATCAATGCCGTGATTTCCTGCCGACATTGGTGTTCCCAGCGCTCACGGATTTCCAGCAAAGGTTCGTTATCCTTATTCGGGTCACCCTGAACATACAGTATCTGCAATACACGCTGCACTGTCCCCGGCTCGGTGCAAAGCCGCAGAAAATACATGCCCTGCTCGAACAAGGTTTCCAGAATGGAAGCGCCTGGAGTACGCTCAGGAGTGGCTGCCAGTGCAAGCGCCCGTTCACACATGGCAACAGACAGGTCGGCCTTATTCTTGAAATGTCCGTATACCGCCCCGCGCGACACATGCGCGGCATCTGCGATATCGGCCATTGTGGCGTAACTGATACCACGTAATAAAATCACCCGTTCGGCCGCATCAAGAATGTTCTCCCGGGTTTGCAAAGACTCTTCTTTGGTTTTTCTAGCCACGTCAACTCCATCACCTTAAACTGCAGGTTGTTATTATACAACCAACAATTAATCAATCATGATTGATTATAGTATAGTGCTAACATAATTTAACAATCATTGCGCTCATCAGCGCCATTGACAAGAATCCATGCCCCCAATCTCTTCCTGTTACAGAAAATTACTGTTTGTTGCCGTCACGTTAGCAACACTTTCAGCCTGCAAGCAAGAACAAGTAGGAAATGACGACGGTACGACACCTGAAGTCGAAGTGCATATAGCTGCTGTCACAACCATGCCTGCCACCATGACAGCTCCCGGACGCCTGGAGGCATACCGTCAAGCTGAAGTGCGTGCCCGGGTAGCAGGCATCGTCACTGAGCGGTTGTATCAGGAAGGCCAGGAAGTCAAAAAAGGCACACCATTATTCCTGATCAATCCTGAATTGCTGGCAGCAGCGCGCGATCAGGCAGCAGGTGCGCTGGCAAGTGCCGAGGCTGGTCATCGCAATGCGCTGGATAAACTTGACCGCTATCGCGACCTGGCCAGTGATCATTCTGTCAGTGAGCGGGAATACCAGGCAGCCATTGCTGAGGAAATGCAGGCAAAAGCCCAGGTACTGACGGCAAAAGCCCAGTGGGACAAAGCAAACCTGGATTTTGGCTATGCCAAAGTCACTTCGCCCATTAATGGACGCGCCCGGCGTGCATTGGTGACTGAGGGAGCACTGGTCGGCCTGGACTCCCCTACTCCGCTTACCACAGTGGAGCAACTGGATCCCATCTATGTCAATTTTTCCCAGCCCGCGACAGAAGTCATGGCGCTGCAGCGTGCCATCAAGGCAGGAAAAATGCAGGGAATGTCAAAGGACAGCATGGAGGTGAAGCTGATATTCCCTGATGGCTCTGAATATGAACAATCAGGGAAGTTGTTTTTCTCCGATATGGCGGTAGATAGCAATACAGATACCGTGGCCATGCGAGCCTTGTTCAATAACCCGGAACGGGCACTGTTACCGGGTGCCTATGTGGAAGTGAAATGGACACAGGCTGAAAATCCGTCTGCCATTCTCATCCCGCGTGATGCGCTGGTCAGGACTGCAGAAAGTAGTTCTGTCATGGTCGTTGACCAGCAGGAGCAAGTACAGGCCATTGAAGTCACGGCCCCAGCCATGCAGGATGGCCAATGGATCATCACCAGCGGCCTCCATGGCGGCGAGCGCGTGATTACCACCGCACCTGCCATGATGGCACCTGGCAGCAAGGTGAAGGTACGCAATAGTGTTCAACCTTGATTTCTCAACAGACTGAGAGCTTTATGGCTAGATTTTTTATTGAGCGCCCGGTCTTTGCCTGGGTTATTTCCCTGTTGATCATACTGGCAGGCTTGCTTGCCATCCGGGGGTTGCCTGTCGCGCAGTACCCGGATATTGCGCCTCCAGTAGTGAATATCAGTGCCTCCTACCCCGGCGCATCGGCTCGCGTGATCGAAGAGTCTGTCACTGCCATCATTGAGCGCGAGATGAATGGTGCGCCCGGGCTGATGTATACCTCAGCCACCAGCAGCCCGGGGGCCGCCTCCCTCAGCCTGACATTCCGCCAGGGTACCAATCCCGACCTTGCGGCAGTGGAAGTGCAGAACCGCCTGAAAACCGTGGAAGCACGCCTGCCTGAGATTGTGCGCCGCAATGGCATTTTCATAGAGAAATCTGCAGACAGCATTCAACTGATTGTATCGCTCACCTCCGAAGGCAACCGCCTGTCGGAAGTTGAACTGGGCGAGCTGGCTGCCGCCAATGTATTACAAGCCTTGCGGCGCGTTGAAGGTGTTGGCAAGGTGCAGATATGGAGCCCGGAATATGCCATGCGGATATGGCCAGACCCGGCAAAACTGACCTCAATGAATCTGACAGCGGCTGATCTGGCCTCTGCCATCCGCAGCCATAATGCGCGTGTCACCATCGGCGATATCGGCAATCTTGCCGTGCCGGACTACGCTCCTATCAGCGCCAATGTGATTGCTGATAATGCATTAACCACGCCGGAAGAGTTTGGCAATATCCCCTTGCGCAGCAAGGCAGATGGATCTGCCATCCTGCTGAAAGATGTGGCCAGAGTGGAATTTGGCGGTAGCGATTATGCCTTTGTATCACGCGTGAATGGTAATAATGCTGCGGGCATGGCAGTCAAGATGGCTCCTGGCTCCAATGCTGTTGCCACCGTCAAGCGCATCCGTGCCACCATGGATGAACTGGTGCGCTATCTTCCAGCCGGCGTCAGCTACCAGATTCCCTACGATACATCTGCTTTCGTCGAGATATCCATCCAGAAAGTCGTCAATACACTGGTTGAAGCCATCGTACTGGTGTTTCTCGTTATGTTCCTGTTCATGCAGAACCTGCGAGCCACCCTGATTCCCACTATCGTGGTACCGATAGCACTGCTGGGCACATTTGCCGTGATGCTGGCAGCAGGATTTTCCATCAATGTCCTGACCATGTTTGGCATGGTGCTGGCTATCGGCATTGTGGTCGACGATGCCATTGTCGTTGTTGAAAACGTGGAGCGCATCATGGCCGAGGAAGGCCTGCCTCCCCTGCAGGCAACCATCAAGGCCATGCAGCAGATCAGCGGCGCCATTATCGGTATCACGGTTGTGCTGGTTTCCGTATTTGTACCCATGGCTTTTTTCAGCGGCGCAGTAGGCAATATTTACCGCCAGTTCTCCCTGTCACTCGCTGTTTCGATTGCATTCTCGGCATTCTTGGCACTGTCACTGACGCCAGCACTCTGCGCGACACTGCTCAAACCCATCGCACGCGACCATCATGAAAAACGTGGCATCTTTGGTTGGTTCAACCGCGCATTCACGGCATTGACCAGCCGCTACCAGAAACGAGTGGCAGCCATCATCAAACGTCCATTCCGCTGGTTGCTGGTGTACTGCACTATTATTGTCGTGGTCGCCTTCATGTTTGTCCGGCTGCCGACAGCCTTTCTGCCGGACGAGGATCAAGGAGATTTCATGATCACAGTGCTGCTTCCAGCGGGAGCCACCATGCACGAAACCATGAACACCCTGAGCAGGATTGCAGACTATCTCAACAAGAATGAGCCCGTGAAGTATGTCTATGAGGTAGGTGGATTCAGCTTTTATGGCACAGGCTCCAACAGCGGCATGCTGTTTGCCACATTGAAAGACTGGCAGGAGCGCAAGGATGCCCGGCAACATGTCCAGGCCATTGTGGATCGCGTGAATATTGAATTTGCTGACCTCAAGAACACCATTGTGTTCGCCGTGAACACGCCCCCCCTGCCTGAACTTGGCTCGTCCAATGGGTTCGATCTGCGATTGCAGGATCGTGGCTCGGCAGGTTACCGGGCATTTCTCGCCGCCAAGGATCAACTAATGGAAGAAGGTGCCAAGAGCAAGGCCATCACCAACCTCATGTTTGCCGGCTTGCCTGAAGCTGCCCTGGTCAGCCTGGATATCGATCGCCGCAAGGCCGAAACCCTGGGTGTCAGCATGGATGAAATCAACACCACGCTAGCCTCCATGTTCGGCTCCAGCTATATCGGTGACTTCATGCATGGCAACCAGGTCAGGCGTGTCATTATGCAGGCAGACGGCAAGGATAGGCTGGAGCTGGCGGATATCGGCAAGTTACGTGTGCGCAGTAGCAATGGCAGCATGATTCCATTATCCGCATTCGTGACGCTGGAGTGGGTTTCCGGGCCGCCACAACTGACGCGCTACAACGGTTATCCTTCTTTTGCCATCAATGGCTCTGCTGCCCCTGGATACAGCAGTGGAGAAGCCATGCAAGCCATCGAGGCCATTGCCAACAAGCTACCGCGCAGCATTGGCTATGCCTGGTCCGGACAATCACTGGAAGAGCGCAGCTCAGGCGCCCAGGCACCCATGCTGTTCGGGCTCTCGGTATTGATAGTCTTTCTGGCGCTGGCAGCCCTGTATGAAAGCTGGTTGATCCCGCTGGCGGTCATTCTGGTCGTACCGCTCGGCATCCTGGGTGCCCTGCTGGGAGTCACTTTGCGTGACATGCCCAACGACATCTACTTCAAGGTAGGCCTGATTGCCACCATCGGCTTGTCTGCCAAAAACGCTATCCTGATTGTAGAGGTAGCCAAGGACTTATATGCCGACGGCATGAGCCTGCTGGATGCCACGCTGGAAGCAGCCCGCCTGCGGCTGCGCCCCATTGTCATGACATCACTGGCTTTCGGTGTCGGCGTGCTGCCACTGGCCCTTGCTTCCGGTGCGGCTTCCGGCGCGCAATCTGCTATTGGCACCAGCGTGCTGGGTGGCATCATTGCCGCTACCCTGCTCGCCATTTTCCTTGTTCCCCTGTTTTTTGCCGTGCTCGGACGCTATATCAAACGTCCACAGCATCACGTGCAGGAGTCATCATCATGACTTTGTCACCACCACACTACCTGTCCCTGAAAGCCAGCGTGATTTCCATCATGCTCGCATTGGGCGCATGCTCTCTCAATCCTGAATACACGCGCCCTGCCGCCCCGGTTCCCGCGCAATTTCCGGTAGGTGACTCTGCGGAACATACAACTCATCCAGGCAGCTGGCAGGAGTATTTCACTGACCCTGAATTGCAACGCCTGATTGATACCGCGCTGACACATAACCGCGACCTGCGCGTGACTGCCTTGCGCATTGAAGAAGCACGTGCGCAATACGGCATACAGCGTGCAGACAAGCTGCCCGGAGTGGATGTAACCGGCAGTTATGAACGCAGCAAAATGATTTTTGCCCGTGGACAATCTTTTGACGTTGATATGTATCGCGTGGGATTGGGCATCAGCAACTTCGAGCTGGATTTCTTCGGACGCGTCAAGAGCCTGACCACAGCAGCCCTGGAGGAATATCTTGCCACACAGGAAGCACAACAGACCGCGCGTACCAGTCTGATCGCCGAAGTCGCGGCATCCTATATCAACGTCCGTGCACTCTCTGAGCGTATCCGGCTGGCAAGAGAGACGGAGCATGCCCGCAATCTCACCTACTCCCGGATTGTGCGCCGGCAACAGGCCGGGCTGGATAATGCCATCGACCTCAAGGCGGCTGAATTGCAGCTGGAAGCAGCAAAAGCCAGCATTGCCGCCCTGCAGCGCGAATATACCCAGGCCCTGAATGCATTACAGTTGTTGACCGGCCAGCCCAGCATTGCCGTGAATACGCCACAGGACGCGCTGGACAGCATGGATTTTTCCCCGCTACCAGCCGGGCTGCCTTCTGCATTACTGGAAAACCGTCCTGATATCCGGGCAGCAGAACACAGGCTGAAAGCAGCCAACGCCAATATCGGTGCCGCCAGGGCGGCCTTTTTTCCACGTATCCAGCTGACCACCAATATTGGCCTGGTCAATGAACATTTGTCCGGATTGTTTTCTGGTGCTAGTGACAAAGCCTGGTCATTCACGCCGCAATTGACGCTGCCCATCTTCAATCATGGGCGGAATCGGGCCAGCCTTGACTTGGCCACGGTTCGTAAGGAAATCACCATCGCCGAATATGAAAAAGCCATCCAGACTGCCTTCAGCGAAGTTTCCGATGTCTTGCTGAGCCGTGAACAAATCGAGCTCCAGATTACAGCGCAATCGCGCGTTACTGCCACAGAACAAGAAAGACTGAATCTGACAATGCGCAGATATGACAAAGGGATAGCCAATTATCTTGAAGTTCTGGATGCACAACGCAGCCTGTTTGATGCACAACAACAACTCGTACAACTGAAGCAATTATCCCTGTCAAACAGCATCAACCTATTCAAGGTGCTGGGAGGGGAATGGCAGCCAGCATAACTGTCGTATAATCGCCCCCTCAATCCCCATGGCACGTTCTATGTATCCAGCACCGAGACTGGAAGAATCAATGTCAGTGATGGTGGCCATGGTCATGCATGCTGACAGGCCAGCATGCATTCCTCATTTTGCTTTTTAGCAAGCAGGATAATACATTAATAAATTTCAATAATTATTTGATTAATAAGTAATTATCAATCAGGCACACAAAATGCCTATATCCCCTGTAGCGCAGGCTACAACCGCTGGGTTTCCAGCCCTGCCGACTATTCATTTATCTTTCAGGGTGTATACAACATGATAATTACAAGATTCCAATACCGTCCGGCGGTATTGCCATTTCTACTTGGCCTGGGTTCGCTTTCCCTTCCAGCCTATGCCGACCCCACCTTTGCGCGCAATGATGACCAGTTCATCAATATCGGTATTGCCGCCCGGGCCAGCTATCGCTCAGAAAAAGACGCTGCTCCCAATGGCAAGGACAGGTCCAATGATTTCGATCTGGAAAGCGCCCGCCTCTATACCAACGGCAAGCTGCACAAATATGTTTCCTTTGAGCTGAATACAGAAAAGGATGCGGATGACGACATCAGCATTCTGGATGCGCGCATTGGCCTGGAACTCAACGAGCATTTCAATATCTTCGTTGGGCGTTTTCTGCCTCCGGCCAGCCGTGCTTCTGCTTCAGCGCCCTACTACCCGCCAACCTTTGACTTTCCATTCTCGGAGCAGGCGCCCAATCGCCTGGGAGGGCGGGACAATGGCGCATCCATCTGGGGCGTATTGCTGAACCAGAAGCTCAAATACCATGTTGGCGCATTTGAAGGACGCAGCGGCTCCGGCACTTCCAACCAGTCAGACAATCTTTCTTTCGCAGGCCGTTTGTCATATAACTTCTGGGATGCGGAGCCAGGATTCTACAACCTCGCCAGCTATGATGGCGCCAAGGACATTCTCGCCATTGGTGGCTCTTACCGTTTCCAGAAGGATGGTGCAGGCACTGCTGCCAATCCCGGAGACTACCGCTACTGGAACCTGGATGGGCGCCTGGAGAAAGCCGTTACCGGTGGAGGTGTAGTCGGTGCAGAGGGTTCCTATTACAAATATGATAACGACAACACACAAGACCCAAGCATTGCCAGCGGTAAGGGATTTTTTGTCACGGGCAGCTATACCTTCCCGCAAGTCGTCGGTATCGGCAAAATCCAGCCGAAGTTCGTCTATGAGCGTTTCGAGAACGACAACAATAATGCTGCAGCACTGGCTGGCCTGGAGCGCAAGCGCTACGATCTGGGAGCCAGCTATCTCATTGATGGCAGCAACTTGCGGATTGAGGCTTATTACTACAAGGAAACCCGCAATCAGGGCCAGCCAGATATAGACGGGATTGCCGTCCGTTTCCATGTAGCGCATTTTTTCTAGGAAATATACACTCATCAAAACATAATGGGCCGCCCTGAATCAGGTACGGCCCATTATGTATTTAATAAAAATTAAATTAATTATCAATTAATTATTAATTAAATTTAATGTTTTATCTAGATTGGATCAGGGCTGCCGCACCTATAGTCCCAGATATAAGGATTGCAAGTCATCCCGTACACTCAATACCTTGGTTTCTCCTTCTGCTGCCACCCTGCCATTTTCGATAATATATCCATAGTGGGCATACTGCAGGGCAACCGTGGCATTTTGCTCGGAGAGCAGGAAACTCACTTTTTCTTCCTGGTTCAACTGATGCACAATCTGGAAAATCTCTTCCACCATCAAGGGCGCAAGCCCCATGGAAGGCTCATCCAGTAATACCAGCTTAGGATTGGCCATCAACGCACGACCGATAGCCACCATCTGCTGCTCGCCACCTGATGTATATCCGGCCTGGTTCTTGCGCAATTTCAGCAGGCGGGGGAAATAATGGTAAATCCTCTCCAATGCCTGATTGAGTTCAACCGCACGCGGCTTGCGGGCAAACGCGCCACTGTAGAGATTTTCTTCTACGGTAAGATGCGGAAAGCAATGCCGACCTTCCAGCACTTGTACCAGTCCTTGATTCACCAGGTCTGCCGCAGCAGCATGAGTGATATCCAGTCCCTGATAGTAAATCCGCCCTTGCACCACTTCACCAATCTCGGCCCTGACCAGGCCTGCAATGGCTTTCAGCGTAGTGCTCTTGCCAGCTCCATTCGCTCCCAGCAACGCCACAATGCTGCCTTGCCTTACGGCAAGAGAGACATTCTTTACGGCCAGAATCACTTGGTCATAGATAACTTCAATCTGGTTAAGCTGCAAGATATACGGGGCCGACATAATAATCCTTGAACTGAACGGGTTTTCCCCGATACTGACGACAGCACCGGGGAAACATCGCTCATGTGCCATGCCAGCGTGGCATGGCACACTTTTATGGCCTATTTCAAGATTCCTTGGCGCAATCACGCGGCGTGATGCCCTTTTCCTTGGCATACTGATGCGAGGACTCTTCGATAATCGGGCGCAACAGTTTGCGATCAGCCTGCACCCAATCAGAAACTACCTGCCATTTTTTTCCATCCCATTGCTGGAAACGCACCGCGCCCCCGCCTTCATGGTCGGAGCAAGACAGCTTCAGCGGTTGTACCAGGCCATAGGCACCCAATTGCTTGAGACGGACATCATCCAGCCTGATATTCTCGAAGCCCCAGCGCACCTCTTCACCCGTCAATGGCCGCTTGCCGAATTTTGCCTGCGCCACGCGTACGGCCTCCACATTGAGGATACCGTTCACCACTCCCAGGTTGTAATACACGGTGCCAAAGCGTTTAGAGTCCTTCAGATTACCCTTGCCAGCCTTGATCACGGTATTGCCGATATCCTGCAATACCGGGAAGTTGGTGCCGGAAGGATGCGTGGTGATGGAGATGAAACCCTTGGCTGCCGCGCCTGCCGGTGCAGCATCCTCTTCAGAGTTACTCCAGATGTTGCCGATAATGTGATCCGCAGGGAAACCGGTTTTCTGCGCAGTCTTGAGCGCCACCGGGTTCATCACGCCCCAACCGCGCAGAATGACCCAATCCGGCTTGATACGGCGGATATTCAGCCATTGTGATTGCTGCTCATTACCCGGATGCGGCACTTCCAACAGGGTCAGTTCAAAACCATATTTTTTCGCCAGTAACTCAAGAATCGGGTTGGTCTCCTTGCCATAGGGCGAGCCATGATATAGCGTCACAATCTTCTTGCCCTTGATCTTGTCCAAGCCTCCAGCCTGCTGGCCGATATAATTGATGATGGCCGACACCTCGCTGTAAGGATTAAGCTGCAAAGGGAAAACATAAGGGAACACGCTGCCATCTGTAGAGTCGGTGCGACCATGATTGATGGTGATCAGCGGTAGTTTGTCGGCAGCCGAACGTTCCAGCGTGGCATAGGCAATCCCTACGGACAATGGATTGGTGGCAGCAGCAGGTGCGCCGTTAAGGCCCTTCTTCAGTCGCTCGTAGCACTCCACGCCTTTTTCCACCACATACTCGGTTTCGCACTCGCTCCAAGTGAACTTCACGCCATTGACGCCGCCTTCCTTGAGGTTGACATATTGCAGGTAGTCAATGAAACCGCCAAAAAAACCGGTTCCGCCCGCGGCATAAGGGCCGACGCGGTAACTTTGCAAGGGAAAATATTGCTCGTTGGCTGCCTGGACAGTTGCAACCATCCCCAGAGCCAATACGCCGATCAATGCAGCGCGTTTTTTAAAAGAAAACATGTCAATATCCTTAATCAATGATTTTTAAATATATTTATTCATTAAAATTCAACACATTGCATAAATCTCCTGATGTATTTTATTTTCCTATCAGGCACTTGATACTCAGAACCGCAAAGGCCAGACACGCGCACGTTGACGGACAATCTCTAATAAACGGGCCAAGCCCTGCGGTTCCTTGATCAGGAAGAAGATAATGAGCGCGCCAAAAATGATCTTCTGCAGGTTTTCCAGTTGTCCTGGATCAACCCAGCCTGCAAGAAAGGTGGCAGAAAGGTTGGATAAAAGAATTGGCAACAGCACGATAAAAGCCGCGCCAAGAAAGCTCCCCAGAATACTGCCCATCCCTCCAATAATGATGATGAACAGAATCTGGAATGAGCGACTGAGGTCAAAGCCATGTGGTTCCACTGTTCCCAGGTAAGCAAAGGCCCAAAGTGCGCCGGCAATACCAAGAACAAAGGAACTGATGGCAAAAGCCAGTAACTTGGTTTGCAAAATAGGAATACCGATGACGGCAGCAGCGGTGTCCATATCGCGTACCGCCATCCAGCGGCGCCCTAGTTCACCATGCACAATATTCCGTGCCAGCCAGAACAGTACGAATGCCACACTCAGCGTCAACAGATAGCGACCAGCTGGAGAGCTGATATTCTGCCCGAGCACCACCAGTGGAGGTGCCGTGATGACACCTGAAGCGTTGTAATTGGAAAACCAACCGCATTGCGTCAATATCCAGGTGACAAAAAATTGCGCTGCCAGGGTAGAAACCAGCAAATAAAATCCCTTGATACGCAGACTAGGCAAACCGAAAACCACCCCTGCCCCGGCGGCAGTCAGCCCTCCAAGAAACAGGCTGATAAGCAGCGGCATGCCTTCAATACGCAACTGGAAGTTATAGGTGGCAAAAGCACCTATGGCCATAAATGCCGCCGACCCCAATGATATCTGCCCAGCGTATCCAGTCAGCAGATTCAGTCCTAGTCCAGCCAGAGACAGTACCAAGAACGGGATCAGGATGGCATTTAACCAGTAATCATTGCCAATCAGCGGCACCACAACAAATGCCAGTATCATCCATGTTGCAAACACCCAGCGCTGTTGCCACAACCTGAACCAGCGCTGATCCGCGCGATATGAGGTATTAAATTGTCCGGATTCTCTGTACAGCATGGCTTACACCCTTTCAATGGCGCGCTCGCCAAAAATCCCTGAGGGACGCACCAGTAGGAACAACAATGCCAGCACATACGGAAACCAGTTTTCGATACCGCCGCCAATCAGCGGCCCAAGGTAGATTTCAGCCAGCTTTTCCGAAGCGCCGATGATGAGTCCTCCGACAATGGCACCTCCCACAGAAGTAAACCCTCCGATAATCAGCACCGGCAAAGCCTTCAACACAACAAGCGACAGAGAAAACTGTACCCCCAGCCTTGCACCCCACAACAGACCGGCCACCAGGCCGACAAACCCGGCCACGGCCCAGACAATCATCCATATCCGTTCAAGCCTGATACCCACTGCCAAGGCTGCCAGCTGGTCATCTGCCACAGCACGCAAAGTAATGCCTATACGTGTTTTATTGAACAGCAGAGACAGAATCAGCACCAGTACCCCGGCAACACCGGCAGCGAACAGGTCAAACTGTGATACCAGCATACCTCCCACCTCCAGCGGCTCATCACTGATACCTAACTCCAGACCATGCACCTGCGATCCCCACAAAAGTTGCGCCAGCCCCTCAATCACATAACTCAATCCCAGCGTTGCCATAAACAGGGTAATAGGTGGACGGTTGACCAAAGGCCGCAGTACAACGCGCTCTACTCCCCACGCCAGTGCCAGCATGGATAACAGCGTCATAACAAACGCACCCCAGAACGGAATGCCATGTTCCCACAGGCTGACAAATGTCAGCGCTGCAAACAACACCATCGCACCCTGGGCAAAGTTGAATACGCCTGAAGCCTTGTAGATCAGCACAAAGCCGATCGCCACCAGTGAATACATGACACCGGCTAGCAATCCCCCAGTCAATACTTCAAGGAAAAAGTCCATTACATCATTTCCTTATGAATAGTACTTAATGTTTTGTGCCAAGATAGGCAGCAATGACTTCCGGGTTATGACGCACCTCATCTGGTGTGCCATCTCCAACCTTTTTGCCATAGTCGAGCACCACCACGTGGCCTGAGAGATTCATCACCACGCCAATATCGTGCTCGATCAGTACAACGGTGGTGCCAAACTCACGCTGTGTATCCAGAATGAATGCGCTCATTTCGGCCTTTTCCTCGTTGTTCATACCGGCCATAGGCTCATCCAGCAATAACAGTCTGGGTTCAGATGCCAGCGCCCGTGCCAGTTCCACGCGCTTCTGCAGACCGTAAGGCAAGGTACCGACAATACTGTTACGCCACTGGTTGATACGCAGGAAATCAATCACCTCTTCGGCCTTGATGCGCTGACTTACATAATCGGCAGGTGCTCGTCCACTATTCAGCATCTGCTCCAGCCAGTTGCTGCGTACTTTCAGATTACGCCCTGTCAGCACGTTATCTAGCACACTCATGCCCTTGAACAAGGCGATATTCTGGAAAGTGCGGGCAATGCCTTGTACAGCTGCCTGATGCGCCTTCATGCGGCTATAACTTTTGCTGTTGAAGCTAATTACGCCCTCATCAGGTTGGTATACACCATTGATGACATTGAGCAGTGAGCTCTTGCCCGCACCATTCGGGCCGATCAGCGCACATATCTCACCCTGCTGTACGGCAAAACTGATATCAGTAATCGCCTTGATGCCCTTGAATGAAAGCGAGATATGCTGTAACTCCAGCAAAGGAGCATGTGCGGTCATGACAATGCCCTCTTGATACTGTCTGTTTGTGTCTCTGCCAGCAGTTTGTTTGAAGTCGTCGCAGACAAAGTACGCCAGTTGGCAATCTTGTCCCAGGTGCGGATATGGATGCCCAGGCTGCGGAAAAAATGCAGTGACTCCTGCGATAAAGCTGGGCCGATCAGCAATGGCAGATGAATGTGCGAAAAGCCGATGACATCCTTCAGTGGCCGCTTGATCAACCAATAGGCGAGGAGTTTCTGAAACCTTGAACCATCACTCTGCAAGGCATAAGTCACAAATCTGCCAACATAGCTGCCTGCAATCGGCAGCCTCGCCTTAACCAGGGATTCAAGCCGTTGATAGGTTTCTCTGGTGCCAACTACCAATGTCGGCCCTAGTTCACGCCGATCTGCGTCCCGTGTCACAATATTTTCAGGAAAATTCAGGGTGAATCCAGCTGTCAACCATGGGGACAACAGATAGCGCAAATGCCCGCTGGTCGCAAATACCCGTGCGGCAAAGGCTTCTTCCCGTTGCCCCAATCTCTCGGTCAAAACCAGGTGACGGCCTTCCTGCAATAATTCCACATGGCGGAAATGCTCTACCTGCACCTGCTGCTCGTCAGTAATGCGATACAGAGCAAAAGCAACATCCTGCTCCCGGGCCATAAGCGGATGCACGCCCTTTGTATCTGTCTGCACCAACTCAATGTAGGCATGAAGATTCTCATGAGAATAAGCTGTCATCCCACGAGCCTCTGCATACACCACTCGTGTAGCGCCATGCAGCAACGCCTGCCCTACTTGATCCTGACCTTCGGCAAATACAAACCGTGACTGCAGGTGGCTCAGCAACAAAGCCAGTGTGTCTTTATCGAGGTCGGGGTCAACAGGGGCAGCAATGGCCCCCAGCCACTGAGCCGCCATGGAAAGCAACAGGGCTTCCCGTCGTGGATAAGTCAGCAATACCAAGGTATCTCCCTGCCCCAATCCCAATTCCGCCAACGCCCTGGCCAGACTCCCAACTTCATCGCTCAATTCGCGCCACGACTGCTGATGCCAGATGCCCAGATACTTATGACGTAATGCCACTAATGCCGGCTGAGTCGCTGCCTGATGCAATAACTGGTGCGGAAAAGTATTGTCTACCATATGCGCTCTTTGCCTGTTTATGCAGCCTTGGCTTCCTGCTGCTTTTCCAGTTCACGTACTAATGGCAGCACTCGCTCACCGAAATACACCACTTCTTCATGGAAATGCAGGAACGCAGACAGCACCAGATCCACACCTATCGCCTTGAGCGCCACAATCCGCTCCGCAACCTGTTGCGGCGTGCCGATCAGATTGGTCTTGAAGCCATCGTTGTACTGCACTAGGTCTTCAAAAGTGGACTTGGCCCAATTACCATCACCCTCAGGACTGGCCTTGCCTGCATGCTTGACGGCATCACCAAAGGCATTTACCGCTTCTGGATCAGCTTTGTCGATAATTTCCTGAAGTACTGCTTTGGCTTCTTCTTCAGTATCACGGGCAATAATGAACGCATTGACGCCGATCTTGACCTTATGATGATTGCTTGCCGCCTTGGCCCTGATATCGTCAATTTGCGCCTTGATACCTTCCACGGTATTGCCATTGGTGAAATACCAGTCCGAGACACGGGATGCCATGTCGCGCGCAGCGCGTGAGCTGCCGCCCTGAAAGATTTCAGGATGCGGATTTTGGTTGTAGGGTTTTGGTTTCAGCGTGTAATCATGGAATCGATAAAAATCGCCGTGAAAACTGAAATTATCCGTGGTCCAGATACCCTTGAGCGCACGGATGAACTCCTCAGAACGACGATAGCGCTCGTCATGTTCCAGCCATGGTTCGCCGATGGCGGTGAACTCACCCTTGAACCAACCAGAGACGACATTGATGGCAATTCTCCCTTTGGTCAGTTGATCAATGGTGGCCAATTGTTTCGCAGCAACGACAGGGTTCCATGGCCCAGGAAGGATTGCGGCAATCACCTTGAGCTTGGTCGTCGCAGCAAGCAAAGCATGGGAAAATGCGACGGGCTCATGCTGAAATTCAGCGCCATACCCAGCAGTAAAACGAATCTGGCTGAGGGCATAATCAAAGCCATTCTGTTCAGCAAGCTGCGCCAGCTTGACGTTGTAATCAATATCCCAGCTTGTGCGTTGCTCAATCTTGCTGACTACCAGGCCACCACTGACATTCGGCACCCAATAGGCAAATTTGATTTCGGTTTGTTGTGTACTCATGGTCTATCCTTTCAAAATACGAGAAGTGACCTGTCATCGCAGGTCATCAATCATTCATGCGGCAATGCTGGTGGGTGATTGCAATTGTTGAAGAAACGGCAACGCCCGCTCCACAGCCAAGGCAATCCGCTGTTGCAGGGCATCACTGCCAATGTCGTAGCCACCGGCATCATCTTCGATGAAATCTGTTTCAGTGCCGTAGACACCCAGTGGCAAGGTCAATGCCTGGAAAAAACTGAATAAAGGACGTAGTTGGTGATCTATCACCAGTGCATGGCGATCACTTCCGCCCGTGGCAGCCAGGAATACAGGAGTGTTGAACAGGGTTTCATGCCCGACGAAATCGAACAGGTGCTTGAACAAGCCAGTGACAGAAGCACGATATACAGGCGTTGCCACCACGAGGAAATCTGCAGCCTCTATCCTGGCAATCTCATCCAGCGCTGCTTGGGACAACTCAAGACGACTCAGGCTTCCCCCAAGTGATGGCCCCAGTTTTTGCAGCTCAATCACATGGACATCGAGCAGCAACTTACTCTGCAACTCATGCACTATGGTTTTTAACAACGTGGTCGTACGGGATGGCTGGCTCAGACTCCCGGATATGGCGACCAGCTTCAATGGTTTACTCATGCAAGCTCCTATCTACTTATCTGACTGCAGCCACTCTCAGGACTGCAATGCACATTAGATAGATAGCAGCATCCATGCCACAATTAAAAATTGTTATATTTCAATATGTTGTATATTTTTAGATTAAAAAACTGATGCTGCAGGACATGCTAACTGCTGGAATGCTGCTGATTAATCAGCAGCGAATGGGGAGAAAAGCACAGTTGATTCACTTCAATATGGCACAAGATGCTGCGCAGGAAGCAGCATCCCAGTTGCCACTTTCCCTTATCCAGCACAAAACACAATAAAAAACCCCGGGAATCCCGGGGTTCAGCAGCACTCTCATTAGATGTCTAATCCTTAGCTTATATGTACTATGCTAAGTAAGGTAATAAATTTACTCAGGCAATCTCAGATGACTCTAACTAAAAAAGCCAGGGCAAGCCAAAATGGAAAAGAAAGGGAAAACCATTCTGTCTTGCCCGGCATAAAATTTAACTACAAATTCACGCACACCTACTCGACATCATCCTTATGTCGAAATAGATACTCCTCTCTGGTAAAAGTGCCAGATGAAAGAAATACGTAGCGATAGTAGCACTCAGTAGACTAATCTCCATTTAACAAAAAATATAGTGATGTTTATTACACAGAATTCATCAACAGTAAAATTTATAAAAAACAATAAATAATCAAATATTTAAATTATTTTTTTATAGTTTAAAGCAAAAAAATTAACAAATATAATTAACAATAGTTAACAATTTAATTGTTTCCTGTGTTGCATTACTAAAATCCAATATTAAATATTCAATTCTTTATTTCCAATTAATAATGATGATCAATCACTATTATAATAACAGATTAGTACCGACCTGTAACTTCTTATACCGCCTAAAAATAATAGGGTAATCCAGTCATTTTTCTTTGCTACTTCAATAATTGGAGAGATGTAAGAATATGCGTTTAAAAATTATGTTATTTCCAGCAGCGATTCAGCAAACTGCTGGTTACCGCTCTTTGATAAAAATAAAATATCATATAAATCATACAATTAATATTTGGCACACTAACTGCAATGTGTAACATGCGTTAGTGCTACACCTCCTCCAATGGCTGGCACTTTTGCAATTATTTTCATAATTACAAAAGGACACTATATGCCGAGACGTTTTTCTTTTTCCTTCACATTGGCTGGTCTGTTGGTTCTTCCCATAACCGCTGTCGCAGATACTGGCAACGAAGTACTTTCGCCCTGGCAGGTGCGTGCCGGGGTTTCCCTGATTGTTCCCAAATCGGAAAACGGTGCTATTTTTGACCACACGGCCAATGTCACCATTGATCATCGAGCAGGCCCGTCTTTCAATATCGGCTATTTCATCACGCCGAACTGGGCCATTGACCTGCTTGGCGGGCTGGCTTTCAAGCATCAGATTCATGTCAATGGCTCACATGCTGGAGAAACCAAGCATCTGCCGCCGATTCTCAGCCTGCAATATCACTTTCGTCCGGAAGCAAGGTTGCGGCCATTTGTAGGTTTAGGCTTGAATTACACGGCCTTTGTCGATGAAAAGCTGGATGATGGATCCAAGCTGAAACTACGCGATTCGTGGGGCCCTGCGTTGCAGGCTGGACTGGATTACGCACTGGATAATCATTGGACTATAGGTGCTGATGTGCGCTATGCCCGCATCAATACCAAGGTGCGCATCAATGGCGCTGATGCCGGCGATGTTGATGTCAATCCCACTGTCTATTCGATCAATGTCGGTTATCGTTTTTAATCTGGAGTCATCATCATGAGTGAAATCATTATTGAAAGACCGTACCTGAGTACTGTTGCCCATCGCATAAGCAGTGATGCAGAAGCGATTCAGGTGGCTCATACGCTTGCAGAACAATTCCGTGAGAAGGCTTCCGAGCGCGACCGCAAAAGAATTCTTCCCATTGCTGAACTGGATGCTTTTTCCCAAAGCGGCTTATGGGCCATTACTATTCCCAAGGAGTATGGCGGTGCTGGTGTATCTTTCCGTACTGTCGGGGAGGTCATCCGCATTATTTCTGCGGTTGATCCCTCGCTTGGACAATTGCCACAGAATCATCTGGTTGTGGTTGAGCACCTGATCCTGGATGCCTCAGAAGCACAAAAGCGCTTTTTCTTTGATCTCGTCCTCAGGGGCGCCCGCTTTGGCAATGCGTTTTCCGAGAAAGGCAGCCGGACTGTTGCCGAGTTTGCCACCAAAATCACGCCCGATGGGGATGGTTATGTCGTTAATGGGACAAAATTTTTCTCCACTGGCGCCCTGCTCGCCCATTGGATTCCTATTGTCACGGTAGATGAAGCCGGATTGCCTTATCTTGCACTGGCTGAACAAGGTACTGCCGGATTACAGGTGGTCAATGACTGGTCCAGTTTCGGGCAACGCACCACAGCCAGCGGCACTGTGATCATTGACCAGGTCAAAGTGCCAAGGGAACATGTTGTCCCAATTTATCAGGCATTTGCCCGCCCCACAGCAGGGGGACCTACTTCACAATTTATCCAGGCAGCGGTGGATGCCGGGATTGCTGAAGGTGCCATCGAAGCAGCCATTGCTTATATACGTCAACATGCACGTCCGTGGATAGATGACCAGCACAGCAAGCATGCCAGTGAGGACCCTTATACTATCCATCAAATTGGCGATTTGAAGTTGCGCCTGCACGCGGCTATCGCATTACTTGATCGTTCTGCGGAGAAGCTACAGATTGCGTCTGCCGAGGCCAATGAGGCTACAGTCGCTGCAGCTTCTATCGCAGTCGCTGAAGCCAAGGTGCTCACCACCGAAATTGCCTTGCTGGCAAGTAACAAGCTCTTCGAGCTGTCTGGCACACGCTCCACACTGGAGGAGTACAACCTGGATAGGCACTGGCGCAATGCGCGCACCCATACCCTGCACGATCCAGTGCGCTGGAAATATCATGCCATTGGCAATTATTACCTCAACGAGGTAAACCCGCCACGACATCCCTGGTTATAAGCAAACAAGAAATTGGTATAAACGCGGGTTCATTCCGCGTTTATTATGAGAGAAATTACATAAGAAAACCTTGATAAGCACCTAGGATAACTCATGAAACCAGAAACCCTAGCCATACACGCAGGCTACCATCCAGACCCAACAACCAAGGCCGTAGCTGTACCGATCTACCAGACTTCTTCTTACGCTTTCGACAGTACCCAGCACGGTGCAGACCTGTTTGACCTCAAAGTGCAAGGCAATATCTACAGCCGCATCATGAATCCCACCAATGCCGTACTGGAGGAAAGGCTGGCCCAGCTGGAGGGAGGCATTGGCGCACTCACGCTGGCATCTGGCATGGCCGCTATTACCTATGCCATCCAGACTATTGCCGAGGCCGGAGATAATATCGTTTCTGTATCCACCCTGTATGGCGGCTCTTACAACCTGTTTGCCCATACCCTGCCTAAACAAGGCATAGAAGTACGGTTTTTCGACTACCGTGATCCAGCAAGCCTGGAGCGACTGATCGATAGTCGCACTAAACTGGTCTTTGCCGAGACGATAGGCAACCCCCTGGGCAACATCATTGATCTTGAGGCCATCAGCAGGTCTGCCCATGCACATGGCGTGCCAGTGATTGTAGACAACACGGTTGCCACACCAATCCTGAGCAGGCCTTTCGAACATGGTGTTGATATCGTAGTGCACTCGCTCACCAAATATATTGGCGGTCATGGCAACTCCATTGGCGGCGCCATCGTTGATAGCGGTCGCTTCCCCTGGGGTGAGCACAAGGAACGCTTCAGCAGCCTTAACACGCCTGACCCCAGCTACCATGGAGTCAACTATGTGGAAGCGCTGGGTCCAGCAGCGTTTATCGCCCGCGCCCGTGTTGTTCCGCTGCGTAATACTGGCGCGGCCTTGAGTCCGCTCAATGCATTTCTGATCCTGCAGGGCCTGGAAACCTTGCCGCTGCGGATTGAACGGCATAGCGAAAATGCACTCAAGGTTGCGCAATACCTGCAACAGCACCCGAAGGTGAAATGGGTCAAATATGCTGGATTGCCCGATCATCCTGAACATCACCTGGCACAACGCTATCTCAAAGGCCGCGCCTCCGGCATTCTTTCCTTTGGTGTGCAAGATGGCCGGGAAGGTGGCACACGCTTCATTGATGCCCTGCAATTATTCACGCGACTGGTGAATATTGGCGATGCAAAAAGTCTTGCCTGCCACCCTGCCACGACAACTCACCGTCAACTGAATGAGGCAGAGCTGGCCAGTGCGGGTGTCAGTGCAGACATGGTACGCTTGTCAGTGGGTATCGAACACATTGATGACCTGATTGCCGATCTGGAACAGGCGCTTATAAAAGTCTAGCACGCTGCTCCTGCGCTGAAATATGAAGAAGCCCGGGGTTCCGGGCTTCTTCATTATATGCGCTCTATCTCACTCCGGGCATGGTATGCGATCATCAGGAATAAAATGATGGATCGGGATATGCACCATTCAAGGCCCAGTCGCCCAATTCCCGCAATTTGAAGTCTACCGGGTCGTGCAGGGTGTATACCCGCAGGTTGCGCCAGAAGCGATCCAGCCGCAGTGCAGCGGTGGTTGCGCGCGCGCCCGTGACCTCGAACATGCGCTGGGTGATATCCAGGCCTGCGCGGGTAGTGGCAATTTTGGCGGCAGTCACTGCGACAGCAACTTCGCCACGTTCTTCCGCTGTGAGTGCTTCTGCCCTGCTCCATGCTGCGTCCAGCAATGCAGCTGCTCGCTCGGTCAATAGCCTTGCCCCTTCAAGCGCTACCCAGAACTCGCCATAATGCAGCAAGGTATAAGGATCAGCCTGGATGTTGCCTGCCAATGAGCCAGGCCAGACGCGCGATTGCCCGAGGGTATATTGCTTTGCTTCTGCCAGGGCACCTTCGGCAATGCCAAGGTAGATACTGGAAAAAATCAGTTGCGCGATCAGGGGTCGCAGGCAGGCAAATGGCGTGCTGAGCGGGCCTGGGTCGGTCAGCAATTCATGCTGATGGACCAATACATGCTGGAAATCCGCACTGCCGCTATCAGTCTGGCGCTGACCGATATTATCCCAATCCTGATGCAGGATAATGCCTTCCCGCGCGGTGGGTAGCGCGGCAATCAGCAGCTTGCCGGTTTCTGCGTCCAGCGCGGAGGCTATCAACATGTCGGAATCCGTTGCGCCAGAGCAAAAACTTTTCTTGCCATGGAATTCACGCTGTCCGGATATGACCTGGCTGCTGGTCCGTGTATCCAATGGATTGAGGGCATTGCCCCAGAACCAATTGTGCTCAGCAGTTTGCTGCCACCACTGCCTCCACTGATTCTCCGTGCCAAATAACCGTACAGTGGCCAGCATCAGGTGCTGGAAAGCAAAGACCTGGGCAATCGAACTGTCGACCCGGGCGAACTCACGCACGACGCCGAGCGTCTCAGACCAGTTGGCTCCCCAACCTCCAGACTCAACTGGTATGATCAGGCTGAGCAGGCCGCTGGCCCTGATCCGGTCTCGCTCAACCTTGGGTGTCCCTCCTTGCTGATCCCTTGCAACTGCAGTCCGAGCAAACTCCCTGGCCAATGCCTGTGCTACATATAATGGTGCCTCTTCAGCCTGTACCGTTTCCGCTATATTGATGGTCTCGACCTGATTCACATATCTCTCCCTATTTAATCGCTGTGAGCTTGCTGCTAGTTGGCGGCGGCACGATATCGTTGGCCACCATTTCCCCAAACGGCCCGGTCAGGTTGATGTCGCCATGTGCATGTTGCTGTTCTACAGGTAATAGCGGAAACAGCAGTTCGGCCACTCGGTATGCCTCTTCCAGGTGCGGATAGCCCGAGAAAATAAAATAATCTATCCCCAGGGCGGCATACTCACGGATGCGCTCCGCCACCTCTTCCGGATTACCTACCAGCGCTGTGCCTGCACCTCCGCGTACCAGTCCGACACCGGCCCAGAGATTAGGCGCAACAGTCAGTTTGTCACGGCGTCCGCCATGCAGGGCCGACATGCGGCGTTGGCCTTCAGAGTCAAAACGTGAAAATGCTTTCTGGGCCGAGGCAATGGTGTCATCCGTCACATGGGAAATCAGCTCATCGGCAGCCTGCCATGCCTGCTCGCTGGTCTCGCGTACAATAACATGCATACGGATGCCGAATTTCAGTTTCCGCCCATGAGCAGCGGCACGTGCCTTCACCGCCTCAATTTTTTCTCGTACTGCTTCCAACGGCTCACCCCAGGTCAGGTAGACATCAATCTGTTGCGCCGCCAATTCCACCGCTTCGGGCGAGGAACCTCCAAAGAACAAGGGAGGATATGGTTTCTGCACAGGTGGATACATGGTTTTTGCATTTTTGACCTTGATGTACTCTCCATCGAAATCCACAGACTCTCCTGCTGCCACACCACGCCATACCTTAAGGAATTCATCAGCCTCGGCATAACGCTCTGAATGGCTGAGGAAATTACCATCGCCATGCTGCTCATCCGGGTCACCGCCGCTGACGACATTGATCAGTAAGCGCCCATCCGATATGCGATCCAGGGTTGCCGCCATCCGCGCTGATACAGTCGGTGAAATCACACCGGGGCGGATGGCAATCAGGAACTTCAATCTTTCCGTAAAATTGACCAGCGAAGATGCAACCACCCAGGAGTCTTCGCATGACCTGCCGGTCGGGATCAATACCCCCTTGAATCCCAGCTCATCCGCAGCCTGCGCGATTTGCTTCAAATAGTGATGACTTACGGCACGGCCACCATGGCTGGTACCAAGATAGCGACTATCTCCATGAGTGGGAAGAAACCAGAATATTTCCATCTAAGCTGTCCTTGTACTGAAAAAACATTGTCAGTGTTGAATCAGCAAACTCCATGCCACTATTTAACAGTTTGTTTTAAAACAAAATATTTTTTAACAGCTGTATTATGTGCTGCTATATAAGCAGTTATCTGCTCAATTGCTTCCTGAGCAGCAATCATTGCTGAATATTCCACATTGATATTGCTGCGTCATCAGCAACACTTGATCGGAAAGATATTTCTCAAGCTGCCCGCAAGCCTCTCCCATATTGGGCTCGCGTCCTGCTGCTTGCCCAGCAGCAAGCATGACTCCCTGCCCTTGCCATTTCTGGCACGATATTTGCCATATTCTTATTAACCAATAAAGGAATATAACTCTTGGCTATTTCAATATCAGTACCAGAAGCTGCAAATCCAGCAGATACACTCAAGAGCTCCCTTGAAATTGCCAGGGAGCTGGCTGCCGAGTTTCGCCTGACCGCTGTTGAACGTGATCAGGCAGGTGGCACCCCTAAAATTGAACGTGACCTGATCCGCAATAGCGGATTGCTGGCACTCTCGATTCCTGGCACTGAAGGCGGCCTGGGAGCCAACTGGCAGGAAACCATGCAGATAGTGCGCGAGTTTGCCCGGGTGGACAGCTCAATTGCACACGTATTTGCGTTCCACCACCTCATGCTGGCGACCTTGCGCATGTTCGGCAGGCCGGATCAATGGCAACCCTGGTTCAGGCATACCGCCAGGCTCAATTGGTTCTGGGGCAATGCCCTCAACCCGCTGGACGCACGTACCACCAGTCGTCAGGTCAAGCACTGGCATGAGTTTTCCGGGAAAAAGAGTTTTTGTTCTGGCGCCATGGATTCTGAAATGCTGATTGTTTCAGCCTATGCCCAGGATACAAAAGAACTGCTGATTGCCGCCCTGCCTACAGCCCGTACCGGGATCAATGTCTTGCAGGACTGGCATAATATCGGACAACGCCAGACCGATAGCGGCAGTGTCAATTTCGAGAGAGTCCGGGTTGAGAAAGATGACCTCCTGCAGGAACCAGGCCCATTGAGTACGCCTTTCTCCTGCCTGCGCCCCCTGCTGGCACAGTTGATCCTGACCAATATCTACCTGGGTATCGCCGAAGGCGCATTTGAGGATGCCCGGCACTATACGCTCAACGAGGCCAGGGCATGGCACCTTTCAGGCGTAGCCCTCCCTGAAGATGACCCTTATACCCTCGCCCACTATGGCGAGTTCTGGGCCAGTTTGCAAAGTGCCCGCGCGTTGACCAACCTGGCTGCCGCACAATTTGATGCTGCATGGGAACAGCAGGCATCCCTGTCAGAAGAAGCGCGTGGCAAGGTAGCCATCGAGATTGGCGCTGCCAAGGTCGTCACGACCAGAATCGGGCTGGACATTACCAGCCGCATGTTTGAGGTAGCTGGCTCCAGGGCAACGCATGCTGGGCTGCGGCTTGACCGGCATTGGCGCAACCTGCGCACCCATACTCTGCATGATCCCGTTGACTACAAAATCAAGGAACTTGGCGAATGGGCACTGAAATATCAGTACCCCAGGCCATCATTCTACTCATGAACATTATGGACAACGACCATATGGGATTTACCCCTCAAGAATTAGAAAGCTTTTACGCGCAAGAGGAAAACATGAACCTGTTAACGCTACCCAACTCGCAGTCGCTCACCACGTCCATACGCGCCACTGCCCAGGTATTCGAAGACCCGAAATCCCTGGCGCTGCTCGCTCGCATCCAGAAAATCGCTCCCAGTGATGCCAATGTCCTGATCATAGGCGAGACCGGCACAGGCAAGGAGCTGATTGCACGTCACGTCCATGATCTCAGCCACCGCAAAGGCAAGCCGTTTGTCGCCGTCAATTGCGGCGCGTTTTCCGAAAATCTGGTCGAAAGTGAGCTGTTTGGCCATGAAAAAGGTGCATTTACCGGCGCTTTCGCTGCCAAGACTGGCTGGTTCGAGGCTGCCAATGGCGGCACTATTTTCCTGGATGAGATCGGCGACCTGCCCCTGAGTATCCAGGTCAAATTACTACGCGTGCTGCAGGAACGTGAAGTCGTGCGGCTGGGCGCGCGCAAGCCAACCCCGATTGATGTGCGCCTGGTCGCGGCCACCAATGTCAGGCTTGAAGAGGCGGTGTTGGCTGGCAATTTCCGCGAGGATTTATTTTATCGCCTGCGTGTTGCTCATCTGGAGATCCCAACATTGCGCGACCGCCCAGGAGATATCCTGCCTCTGGCTGAATATTTTGTCGGCGAATATCGAAGGCGGCTTGGCTATGGCCAGATTGAGATTGATGAAGATGCCCAGCGCAAACTCCTCTCGCATGCCTGGCCGGGAAATATCCGTGAACTCGAAAATGCCATCCACCATGCGCTGCTGATCTGCAAGGCCAATCGGCTACGCAGTGAAGACCTGCAACTTTCATCCATCCAGCTACACCGCGCACGACAGGAATCCGGTCATGCCAGCCTGGGAGACCCGCTGCAGCAAGCCTTGCATCAATTGTTTGAAGCAGGCCACAGCAGCCTTTATGAACATATTGAAGACACGGTGATACGGACAGCCTATCACTATTGCCACAATAACCAGGTGCAAACTGCGCGCCTTTTAGGTGTCAGTCGCAACATCGTTCGCGCAAGGCTGATCAAGATGGGCGCAATTTCTGCCCTGAAATAGCTGGCATCACAGGCAGATTTACTTTAATCTGCCTGTCTGCATTTTGTACGCTGCACACAGTAATATCCATATGAGCACGATCAGTAAAATTTCTTCGTCTACTTTGCCTACCAAGTACGGCCAATTCATTATCCATGTATATCAGGATCAGCAGAGCGGCCAGGAACATGTTGCCCTTGTCGCAGGACAGGTGCTGCAACAGGAAAACGTATTGGTACGCGTGCATTCTGAATGCCTGACCGGGGATATTTTTTCCTCCAATCGCTGCGATTGCGGTGAGCAGCTTGTACTGGCGCAAAGCATGATTGCAGAAGCCGGACAAGGCATCCTGCTCTACCTCAAGGGCCATGAAGGCCGCGGCATAGGACTAGCCAACAAGATTCACGCCTACGCATTGCAGGATCAGGGGCTGGACACGGTGGATGCCAACCTGCACCTCGGGCTGCCGATTGACCAGCGCAGCTATACTGCCGCCGTTGATATCCTCAAGGAACTTGGCGTGCATTCCTTGCGCCTCATGACCAATAATCCAGACAAGGTATCCAGTCTGCAACAGGCCGGCTTAACCATCAATGAGCGCATTCCATTGCTGATCCAGCCCAACCAGGACAATCTGCAATACCTGCTGACCAAGCGCGACAAGCTGGGGCATTTCCTGGCAGAGCCAGCTTCCAAACTGGATTTCGGCGATCTTTGACTTGAAACTTCAGTTAAATAAAAAATAGCGGCCAGGCCGCTATTTTTTATTTAACTGAAGTTTCTCTTCACATGATGCAGGTGGTAGCCATGCTGCTCGATATCACGAATGATCAGGTCTGCATTGTAACCTGCGTGATGCTCGCCCTGGGTGACCTCAACATCTGAGTTCTGGTGTACCAGCTTGGCAAAATCAGGGTCTGATGTCTGCACTTTTGCCACATCGTCACCAGCCCTGACTGAAATGTACTTGTTGCTGCTGGTCGCGCTTTTATAAATATCTACTTTCATGATGTTCTCCATGTGGTTGATATTCATGCCTGATACAAATTATGTATCGGCCCTCCTGACTATGACTACATCATGGCACAGGAGTGCCGCCAGATAAAGTCACTCTTGCTGCCCGGCACCAAGCTCCAGTGGCATGTGCACCTCGCCATCACTGCCTGACTGCTGCACAAGTGGCTTGATTTGCAGTTTTTCCGGAGCCAGCGCCAGTGTTTCCTGCAGGTATTTCTGCACAACTTCAGCACGTGCGTTTGCCAGTGCTTCCAGCCAGGATGGCTCCAATTTAGCATGCTGATTCAATGCTTCCAGCAATTTATTGTAGCGGACATCTTCTTCCTTTTCCGCCTTGATCGTATCCAATACTTCTGCCGTCAGCTGCTCTTTTGCCAGCCTTTCCAGCGCAGCTCGTGCTTTCCTGCTATGGACATCCACAGGCCCAGGTTTGTCTCCAGGCTCCAGCTTGATACCCATCTGGGCAGCCACCTGGTTGCGCACGAACTGCTCCTGCAAGGCACTTCCATCGACCTTGTCGTCAATAACAGGAGCCACTGCCAATATCAACGCGGGACGCTTAGCAAGCGCTTCACTGATCGCTTTGAGCTTCTCCTGTTCTGGCGGTGCCAGCTCGGCACTGCCCGGATCAAACAACAAGGCTTCCAGCTGGTCTGCGCCGATACCAAGCAAGTTACCCAGGGCACGGAATGGCGAAGTCACGATTTTACCCAGCACATTCACAATCGCTTTCCATACGATCTTGCCATAGCTGAATTCAGGATCATCCAGGCTACCTGATACCGGCAGATCCAGGTCAATTACGCCATTGCTGTCTTCCAGCAAGGCGATGGCCAGGTCGAGTGGCAGGTTCACGGCATCTTCGCTGGATACTTGCTCTCCCAGCCTGAGCTTGTTGACGACAAATTTGTTCTCACCTGCCAGCTGGCGCTGCTTGATCTTGTATTCCAGGTCTACTGAAAGTTTGCCGGAATCAATGCGCCGCCCTGCAAACTTGCCTGAATATGGTGTCAGGCGGTTCATTTCCAGGTTGCGGAATACCAGCTTGAGATCAGTGAAGTCTGTGGCCTTGAATGGCTGCAGTGAGCCGCGAATGCGGGCGGAACCATATTCATCGACCTTGCCATCCAGTTCAACCTGGGCGGTCGCATCCTCTTTGCTGGAAAGGCCATTCACGACACCAGACAAGGAATGGATGTTGGTGCCAAATTGCGGCGTCAATGACAAATCGGCAAATTCCAGCTGCGCCTTGTCTATGCGAATCCGGTTCACTGCCACGGCGAACGCCTCGCCATCCTTGGCTGCCGGTGCAGTATCCGCCGGTGCGGCTGCGCTTCCCTGGTCACGCAGGATGCGCGTGACATTCAGGCTGCGGTCTTCATAGATGATGAACTTGCCATTCGGCTCAGTGATCCGCAGTTCGCCTATGCGCAACTGGTCTGGCGCCAAGCTCAGCCGCAGATTGTCCGTAGACAGGCTTTTCCAGCCAAGGAAAGGCTGTCCACCCTCTTCTTCCACGATATTCAGATGATTGACACTGAAACCGCCGTTATATTGCAGGGATAACTGCTTTCCCTGCTTGAGATCAAGATTACCGGCAATATTCACGGCCCCATCATTCAGCTTGAGCAGAGCAGCCTGGTTCACGTAAGGTGCAAAAGGCTTGAGCGAAAGCTGGTTCAGCTTCAGCTTGAAATCACCGTTCAGGGTTTCAGGCACGATCTTGCCTTGTGAACTGAATGCACCGCCCTGCTTGACCTTGAATGCCAGGCTCACTGGCAATGCCTTCTTCTGGTCCAGGGAAATATCCTTGACTTCAACTGCGGCCTGCTGGATATCCAGTTTGACCGGCGTGGGTGTACTTTTATCCTCGAAATGGATGGCAGCATCAGCCAATGCCAGTCGCTTGAGGTCCAGCATCCACGACGATGACTGAGGTTGAGCCGGGGCTGGCTCAGCCTTGTTATCTGACTGGGCTGTTGCCGGTTCCAGCATGCTGGCCCAGTTGATGGTCTTGCTGTCCCTGAGTACCCGGGTATCCAGCCCGCTCAATACAATGGCAGCCAAGGTTGCCTTGCTTTCTGCCAGCTCCACTTTGCCACCCTGAACCTCCAGTTTGCCAAGTGTTGCAGCAGGCGTATTATCCAGCGCAGATGCCACAGAGACCTTGCCAACTTCTGCATGGATATCATCCAGCACAATCGCGTCCTGAGGGCCAGCCAGCTTGAGACTCAGGTTGATATCATTAACCGCAACTTTCATCAGGTGCTTGAAGGCATGATCTGCATAATCCGCCTTGAAGCCGGCAATATTGAATTGCCCAAGCGTAATATCAAATGGCTGCGATGGTTCCGACTCAGCCTGAACGTCTTCTTGCTGGGTATCTTCTGACGTGGCGCCAGCGCTATCTGCAGTGGCAACATGCAGTTGCTGCCAGTCCACCATCCCATCCTTGGCCCGCTCGGCATAAAGATGACCGTCAGCCAGTTTCAGGCTGCCGATATCAATCTTGCGCTGCATCAAATCCAGGCTGACATCTTCCAGCGCCATTTCTGGCAGCTCAAATAATGGCTTGCCTGCCTGCTCCAGGCTCAATCCATTCATGCCCAGCTTGAGCCCTGCCAATTGCACCTGTGTCTGTGGCGCAGCCTTGTATTCCAGCGTAGGCAAATCCACCTGCAATTGCTGCAAGCCAACCTTGCCTGCCTGGTCTTGGGATTGCAGCAGCACGGCTGCCAGGCTATCCAGGGTCAGTTGCATATGGCTGACCGTGACTTGCGGCTGCTCTTGCGGCATGGAGAATTGATAATCCAGCTGTGCCTTCAATAAACCTTCGTCCAGCCTGACCGGCAAAGCATCAGGCGGCAATACCTTCAACAGGCTGGATAGCTTCAATCCATCCAGTTCGACCTTGCCACTGGATACAATCGGGTTCAAACCCAGCTCGCCCTTCCACTTCAGCGTACCGCCCTGTTCAGGCAGCTTGGCCATGATAGCGTAGTCCCCGAGGTCTTCCGGCAAAGTGGAGAATCCATCCAGCTCCAGGTCCAATGGCTCCAAAGCCGCACGGAAAGTCTCGGCACGGTTGTGGTCAGCATAGGCAATGTCCCCACGCGCAATCTTGATATGATCAATCAATAGACGCGCCATATCCCCGGAACTTTCCTCCTTGGGATTTTCATTGAGTTTGGCAATCAGGTCTGCCCAGTTGCTGCCTGTCGATGTCACCTCAAAATTGACATGCGGTGCATCGAGCTGGATATCCTTGAGGCGCCAGGCAAAGCGGAACAGCCCGCTCAGTTCCAGGTCGGTATGCAGGCGCTCGAAACCGGCCAGATCATCGCCATCGGCTGTCGTCAGCTTCAAATTGTTGACGGTAACTGCCAAGCGCAACGGGTCATAACTGACCCGTTCCACGGTCAGGCGGCTGGCCAGCTTGTTTTCGGCTATCCATGGTAATAAGCGCTGGGATATGGGATTGACAGCAAAATAGCCGAACAATAGATACGATACCCAGAAACCCAGCACCATCAGGAATGGTAAGCTGCTTGTTATTTTTATTAGCCGATTCAACATAAGTCCTCCGTTGTTTGCCTCAAACCTCCAAGGCAAGTTCCTGCAACCTGGGCTGCAAATTAAACACGATCTATTGGCCTGGCAAGATAGAACCACTCGTTGCCAACTGCCGCATGAGGATTGGGAAATACGATATAAACATCCTCAGCTGCCTGGATTTTCCGGCCATCAACGCGGGTGCCGATCAATGTACCCGCACGCAGGAACTCAAAGCCCTGCCATTCCTGCGCCAGATAATCCGCCTCATCCTCTTTATCCACGACCTCAAATAAACGCAGCGTCTTCCGGTCAGATATTTCTTCCGGCTGGACGGCTTCTATCATGCCCAGCCATGCCAAGGTATTGATAATTGCGCGATACGCTACCTCAGGTGCCGCTGGCGCTTCATGCTGACCACACTCCAGTGTCAGTCCGTAGCCGCCCTGGCTGCGCATGTATTCCGTGGTACCCACACCATAACTGGCATCTTCTTCAGCGCCTGCTGGCTGCCCCTGGCGCCGCATGACGCCAGCCGCATAGGTATCCAGCCAGCCATCAACAAACAGGTTGACCCCGAGATACCTGGCTAATGCCTCTTCTTCCTTATCGTGTGCAAAAGGCTCCAGCCTGCCCTGGTTGTTTTTCGGGCCCAACATCGCGAATGGCTCGCCTGGTGTATGAAAGGAATGCAGATCCAGCAGCACTTCGTGTGCGGCAAGCAACGGGCACAGCCAGTTGGCAATGTGGTCTTCAAACTGTAAAGGACGCTCTGTCGGCAACAACCTGCGGTTCAGGTTACGCTCTCCCTCCCGGGTGAACTGCTTGCGCGCCAGTGGATTGCAGACAGGTACAAACGTAACACTGCCAGCCTGTATGAGCAGTTTTCCCTGCTCAATCTCGCTGATTACGCGCTGAATCGCCTGGGTGCCGCAAGGTTCGTTACCATGTACCCCGCCCAGAACAATCAGGCGCTTACCGGGGCGGATGCCGCTGAAGGCAATGGAGTGGAAATGATGAGCCATGCCAGATTATCGCCGCTGCGACGCAATTTTTGCAAACATCAGGAGAATAAATTGCGCGCATTCAAGCAGGAAAATGACAGATGAACGTCTTGCAACTATCTATATAGAAATGGCAGTTCGGCCATCGTGAAATGCAAAAGCCCCGATAAACGGGGCTTTTTAAATCCTGGCAGAGAAGAATGGATTCCAACTTACGCAAGAATCACAATTTAATCAATGCCATAAAACACTTCCACACATAGAGATTGGTCATGCGCGTTTGTGTGTTGTACTTTGTGTAAGCTGACAGCCCCTTAAAACAAATAGGTCAATCGTACATACATCGAACGATAGGTAGGCTCAATTGCCCGCGTATACGCATTAAGTTGGCCATTGTTGTTGTAGGTGCTATCTACTCTATGCTCTTTCTGAGAAAGCACATTCAATACAGATGCACTCAATAGCCATCTTGGCGTAAGTTCAGTACGGGCACTTAGATCCACTCTCGTCATGGATTCAAGCTTGGCACCACGATAGCCGCCTGCAGCCAAGCGATACTTTTGATCATAGCCACTGGAGTAGTTTGCGCTGATCCCAAAGGTCGTCTTGATTCTGGGTACAAATACGTCCAGCCCCAGATTACCTACATAATCAGGTTGCTCCCAGACCTCTCGACGTTCGCCAGTACTTTCGTCCTTGATCCGGGTATATACCCTAGTCAAATTAGACCAGACACTGACATTTTGCATGTTCAGGAAATCAAGCGGAACGCGTGCATCCAGCTCAAGACCATACATGTGGCCATCTCCACCGTTCTGCAGGCGGGAAACATAGCGCCCATTTTCAAGACCAGTGAGGCTTTCAAGCTTATCGCTGAAATTACGCTGGAAAGCGCCTGCACTTAATAAGCCTCGCTTATTGAATAAATACTTATCGATACCGATATCAAGACCCCATGCTGTTTCAGGAATGACATTTGGGTTGCCTGCGGTATCTGGTGAAGCAATCGTGCCACCATTGGTCACAATCGATGGAGACAGATCACGCAATGAAGGGCGACGTAAAGTTTTGGCAATACCGGCGCGGATGTCCAAATCTTCTTGCAACGCTTGTACCACATTCAAGGATGGTAACCAGATGAGCTTGTCCTTGGTTTGCGAATCACCAAAGAAGTCCGTCAATTTGGTCGAGGACTTTTCCCCTCGTAATCCAACGGTAATACGATTACCCTCGAATAGAGAGAAGCTGTCTTGGAGGTAGGCACTATAAATCTGCTCTCCAACCTTGTAGCGTCGTGACCGATTAGCTGCGTCCACCACACCATTGGTGATATCCAGATTATCTTCATCCCGCTTCTCTTCAGAAGAAACCAAGCCCACACTTAAGCTGTGACTTCCCACCTTGAAGCGTCCTGCCAGCTCTGCTCGCAAAAGGCTCATGTCAATATCAGCTTTACGATACCGGGTTTGCTGTAACACATTGGCACCATTAAAGCGATAACCATTGCGGATAGTATCTTCGGAAGCACTTTGCCAATCCAAGGAGGCCTTGATATCCGCATCATCATTGAAAGTATGCTGCCACGCACTGTATAAGCCGATATTTTCTCTTACACGTTCGCGTTTTTCAGGTTCGTGGCGATCAAATGCAGTCTGATTGGCAATCAGCCGGTGACCGTTCTGATCGCGATATTCAGTCGTTTTCAAGTAACTAGGCTCAAAAACCAGACTGTCTTTTTCAGAAACCTGCATATCGACTCTGGGAGTCAAGTTGATCTGATCAAAACGCCGGACCTCCTCTTTGATCGAGCCGCCATTACGTGCCCCCGTTCCAGTATGCGTATATTCGTCTGAAGCCTCGCTTCGACGCTGTTGTTGAACCCCTCCGCTAAGTGAGAGCTTCACGACATCATCGCTGATCCCGTAGAGGAAAGTACCATCGGCAAGCCCTCCCACTCCTTCAAGGTAACCAGCTCCAATCGATACCTCATTCGCAATCGGTTTGTTAACTCCCTGTTTAAGGATGATATTGACTGTGCCTGCTACCCCTTGGGCATCCATGCTAGCCAGTGGTGCCTTATTGATCTCGATACGCTCAACCAAGGAACTGGGAATGCGATCCACCTGAATCGCACGGTCAGCATTGCCATCAAGGATACGGCGACCATTGATCAGTACTTGGGTATATTCACGCCCAATATTGCGTAATCTAATCTCGCGTGCGCGGTTGGCACCATCAAAAGACACCCCGGCAACACGTCGTAACGCATCTCCAAGTGGCTGATCACCGAACTGATTTAATTGCGCCGCATCGATAATCGTCTTGGCATTGAGCGCATTCTGCTTAGCCTCATTCGCAGCTTTGGCTGAATTATCAATCGCATCTGCCTTGACTACGGTTTCCTCAAGTGCCGAGATCACTTCATCATGAGCAAAAACATTGTTGGTCGTACCAAGCGCAACAAGAATAAACGTAGAACAGCTAAGCCTGAAAGTGGCCATAATAGTGATACCCCCCCGAGAATTTTAAGTAAAATGTATTTTTAAATACAAACAGTTCTCATTATATATTAAATGCTACTTAAAATCGCTCACGACTGGAGCCCTCAAGGCAACTCTCTATATCTCATTGATAAGTGCCAGGTTTGCAGCAACTTCGGGCAGTCAATTCACATTCAACATCAGCCCCAGACGGATGGCCTGAAGTTCCTAATCCAGACGCACGGCATGCTCACGCGCCTTGCGCATCGCAACCCGCTGGACGGAGGTATAAAGACTAAATGAAACGAGCGTGACTTTACCGTTCCCTAGTGAGGAACGATATTCTGAGGAGTACGACGATGGAAATAAAAGACATGATCGCGTAAGCGAAGATTAAGTACCGGTGTGCATGGAAGCGGAAGCTTCATAGGATCAGTGCAGCCGTGTGGACAAACCCACCGAGTGCCTGCAGCAGAAGTATCAAGGCATGAGCCTGATATGGCGGAGAGGGAGGGATTCGAACCCTCGACAGAGTTGCCCCTGTGCCACCTTTCCAGGGTGGTGACTTAAACCACTCATCCACCTCTCCGCGAAACGAGGCCGGATTATATATTAAATACTTCGTAGAAACCAAGCCTTTTGGTAATTTAGTTAATAATTTCCCTACTTTCACCATTCATGCTCATCCGACATGCTGCACGAAAAACCTGGCTATTAACTATCAAATCATTTACTTATCCATTATCCGTTACGCAACAGCGTCAATGCCTGTTCAAGACGCTCCACGCCTTGCACCGTCAAACCCTCAATCGCCTGCTTGGGTAAGTTGGACTTGGGAACGATAGCCTGCTTGAAACCAAGTTTGGCTGCCTCTCGCAATCGCTCCTGGCCCCGCTGCACGGGTCGCACTTCACCCGCAAGGCCAACCTCACCGAATACGATCAGTTTATTATCCAGCGGTTTATTCTTCAGTGATGACACTATCGCCAGCAATACGGCAAGATCCACTGCCGGCTCACTGATGCGCACCCCCCCCACTGCATTGATAAATACATCCTGATCAAAACATGCCACGCCTGCATGGCGGTGCAGAACAGCCAGCAGCATGGCCAAGCGGTTCTGTTCCAGGCCGACACATAGACGTTTGGGATTGGGCGCATGCGCCTCATCGACCAATGCCTGCACTTCTACAAGTAAAGGCCGCGTCCCTTCCTGCGTGACGGTGATACAGGAGCCGGAAACCTGTTCTGCATGATGTGAAAGAAACAAGGCGGAAGGATTGCTGACTTCACGCAGGCCTTTTTCCGTCATGGCAAACACGCCCAGCTCATTGACCGCACCGAAGCGGTTCTTGAATGCACGCACCAGCCGGAAACTCGAGTTCTGGTCACCTTCGAAGTAGAGTACCGTATCGACAATGTGTTCCAGCACGCGCGGACCAGCCAGCGCGCCCTCTTTGGTCACATGCCCCACCAGGATGATGGTGACATCAAATTGCTTGGCATAGCGCGTCAGTTGCGCAGAACACTCTCGCACCTGGGCCACGGAACCTGGAGCAGATTGCAGGGATTCGGAATACAAGGTCTGGATGGAGTCAATGACCGCCACTTCCGGCTTGTGCTGCTGCAAGGTCGCCAGGATTTTTTCCAGGCTGATTTCCGCCAGCAGCTCGACCGGGCCCGCATCCAGTCCCAGGCGCTTTGCCCGCATGGCAATCTGCTGTGCAGATTCCTCGCCAGATACATAAATGGCTTTACGCGCATGACCAACATGGCACAAAGTCTGCAGCAGCAATGTAGATTTGCCTATGCCCGGATCGCCGCCGATCAATACCACCCCGCCCGGCACCAGCCCACCACCCAGCACGCGGTCAAACTCCTGTATACCTGTCGGGTGCCTGGCCACTTCCAGCGCTTCAACATCTGCGAGCTTCTGCAGCCCGGCAGACTGCGCCAGTGATGCGTAACGGTTCTGTTGATTGCCTGCAGGCTCGACAATACTTTCCACCAGGGTGTTCCACGCCATGCAGGAGGGGCATTGCCCCTGCCACTTCGGGGTTTGCCCACCACATTCGGTGCAGCTGTATACTGTTTTTGCCTTGGCCATTAATCCATGACCTTAAAAGGTACACGAGGAGCCACAGCACACAATAATTCATAGCCCACTGTGCCGGAAGCTTCAGCGACTGCATCCACTGATACAGTATCTCCCCACAACTCCACTTCGCTGCCAACCCTGGCAGCAGGTAGATGGCTGACATCTGCGAACAACATATCCATGGATACCCTGCCCAGGGTCCGGCTTAACTGCCCATCTATCGCAATTGGGGTACCAGTGGGCGCATGTCGCGGATAGCCATCGGCATAACCACATGCCACTACTGCAATCCTGATGGTTTCTGTCGCAGTAAAGCGGCTGCCGTATCCCAGGCTCTCTCCTGCTTCCAGCGTCTGGATTGCAATCACCTCGCTGGTCAGGCGCATGGCGGGACGTAAACCGAAGCTGGTTGCACCCTGGCCAGCCACTGGCGATGCGCCATATAACATGATGCCTGGGCGTACCCAGTCCCTGTGAGCCTCGGGGAATCGTAGTATGGCAGCAGAATTGGCCAAGCTCACAGCACCAGGCAACGCGCCTGCAGCAGTATCAAAGGCTTCCAGTTGGACGGTGATGCCTCGCTCATCATCTGCTGTCGCAAAATGTGTCATCAGGCTGATTTCAGCCACCGCAGTACAGTCACGCAGACGCTGCCACGCTTGCCGATATTCCGCCGGCCTGAACCCGAGACGGTTCATGCCGCTATTCATTTTCAGGAAAACGGATACAGGGCGGGATATCGAGCCAGCCTTGGCTTCCAGCATGGCAAGCTGCGACTCATTATGCACGACGATGCTGATACCATGCTCAGCGGCTGCATGCAGCTCATCCGCACAAAATACCCCTTCAAGTAGCAGCAACACCTGGCTATAGCCAGCCTCACGCAATGTCAATGCTTCGCTGAGGCGCAACACAGCAAAACCATCAGCCTCCTCCAACCCGGGTACACTCCTCAGCAATCCATGCCCATAGGCATCTGCCTTGACGACCGCCATGATCCGGGTTGCGGGCGCCAGCTGGCGCACCAGCTGCAGGTTATGCCGCAAGGCGGTCAGGTTGAGTGTTGCTGTAATTGCACGCATGTTTACTCGCCGTAGTTGTCTTCGTACTGGCCGACAAAATTCTCAAATCTGGTATTTTCACCGAGGAAAGTCAGACGCACCCGGCCAATCGGGCCATTACGCTGCTTGGCGATAATAATTTCAGCCGTGCCCTTGTCCGGGCTGTCAGGATTGTAGACCTGGTCACGATAAATAAAAAGAATCAAGTCAGCATCCTGCTCAATCGCACCAGACTCACGCAAATCCGACATGACGGGACGCTTGTCCGGGCGTTGCTCCACACTGCGGTTCAGCTGCGACAAGGCAATCACCGGGACATCCAACTCTTTTGCCAAGGCCTTGAGGGAGCGGGAGATTTCCGATATTTCTGTTGCGCGATTCTCGCTTTTCCCGCCGGTTGATGCGCCTGTCATCAATTGCAGGTAATCAATCACGATCAAGCCCAGCTTGCCAACCTGGCGATGTAGCCGGCGTGCGCGGGCACGGACTTCAAATGAACTCAGGCCGGCACCTTCGTCAATATACACTGGAGCCTCATTCAACTTACCCAATGCAGTGGTCAGGCGTACCCAGTCCTCATCCTCCAGATTACCATTCCGCATGCGGTGCTGATCCAGCCTGCCAATAGAACCTATCATCCGGGTCACCAGCTGTGTTGCGCCCATTTCCATCGAGAATACCGCCACCGGCATGCCTGTATCCAGGGCAACGTTTTCAGCAATATTCAGGGAAAATGCGGTCTTCCCCATGGATGGCCTGCCCGCGACAATAATCAAGTCCCCGGCCTGCATCCCTGAAGTCATGGAGTCAAGATCAGTAAACCCGGAAGGAATACCTGTCACATCGCTATGATTATCGCGCTGATAGAGGTAATCAATCCGGTCCGCCACTTGCGGCAGCAGGGTTTTCATATCCAGGAAACCTTGCGTGGAGCGCTTCCCACCCTCGGCAATCTGGAATATTTTGGCTTCTGCCTCATCCAGCAATTGCTGTGCATCACGTCCCAAGGGATTGTAAGCACTCTCTGCGATATTGGAGCCAACTTCCACCAGTTTGCGCATTACCGCACGTTCGCGCACGATCTCGGCATATCGGCGTATATTGGCTGCCGTTGGCGTATTTTGGGCCAATGCCGCAAGATAAGCCAAGCCGCCAACGCTGGAGAGTTCTGCTGAGTTTTCCAGCGATTCTGCCACCGTTACAATGTCAGCAGGCCTACTTCGCTCGAACAGGCGGCTGATATGCGTAAAGATCAGCTTATGATCATGACGATAAAAATCATCCGCCCCCAGAATATCGGCAATACGGTCCATGGCTTCATTTTCAAGCAATAAACCACCAAGCACGGATTGCTCAGCCTCAACAGAGTGAGGGGGAAGTTTTAGAGAGTCTAGAGTATCGTCAGCCATGCCGCATTATAGCAATTTTCACCTGATGGATTGGAGTTGCCCATCAACACAGGTAATAAAAAAGCCGCCTGTCAGGCGGCTTTTTCAGCACAACAATCTAGCGCTTACTGTTCGCCCAATACGGAAACAGTAATTTCAACTACGACATCGTGGTGCAGTGCGATGCTGACAGGATGATCACCGATCACCTTCAGCGGACCTTCTGGCAGGCGAACTTCAGCCTTGGCAGTTTCAAAGCCTTGTGCGCTCAGCGCTTCAGCAATGTCACCATTGGTCACGGAACCAAACAGACGACCATCCACACCAGCCTTCTGGCTGACTTGCAGCAGGAAGCCATTCAGTTTCTCACCACGTTGCTGGGCTGCAGCCAATTGTTCTGCCTGTTGCTTTTCCAGCTCGGCACGGCGCGCTTCAAACTCAGCCTTGTTGGCTTCGGTCGCGCGCTTTGCTTTACCTTGAGGAATCAGGAAGTTACGGCCATAGCCGTCCTTTACCTTGACGATGTCACCGAGGTTACCCAGGTTTACTACTTTTTCCAACAGAATAACTTGCATGGTTTCACCTCTTAGTGCTTGTCAGTGTATGGCAGAAGAGCCAGGAAACGCGCGCGCTTCACTGCAGTTGTCAGCTGGCGCTGATACTTGGCCTTGGTGCCGGTAATACGTGCAGGGATGATCTTGCCGTTTTCGTTGATGAAGTCCTTCAGCAGATCCACATCCTTGTAATCCACTTGCTTGATGCCCTCTGCCGAGAAGCGGCAGTAGCGGCGGCGTTTGAACATATCGCGTGCCATGATGAAAACCTTTCAAATAATTTTCTTTAATGTTTGTACATGCAATACCAGTTGAGCACTTTTGAGACTGCGCCTGGCGAGAAAACCTGTCACATTGACCTGATTACCCTCTTCCATCTTCTGCGCTTCCATCGCCAATGACCCCATGGCCATGACAGGAACGACACATTCGACTTTACGCTTCATTCCCGCTTCGACCTGCTCAGACAAATGCTGCAGGTCAAAACTCAATACTGGTATTCCTGCCGGGGTATACCGCAGCTCAGTCACCTTGATGACCGTGCCGCTCAACTCCAGCCGGTTTAAACTCACTTAATTAAGCAGATGCCTGCTCTGTTGCTGGTGCAGCAGCTTCGTCCTTAGCCAGCAATGACTTGGACTTTTCTTCCTTCATCATTGGGGATGGCGCAGTCACTGCTTCATCTGTGTTCAGGGTCAGATGACGCAACACAGCATCGTTGAACTTGAATGCATGCTCAAGTTCATCCAGCACTGCCTGGCTGGCTTCGATGTTCATCAGCACGTAATGTGCTTTGTGGATTTTCTGGATTGGGTAAGCCAATTGACGACGACCCCAGTCTTCCAGGCGGTGGATAGCGCCACCATTGGTGGTCACGAGTGTGCGATAACGCTCGATCATCGCTGGTACTTGCTCGCTTTGGTCCGGATGGACGATAAAAACGATTTCATAATGTCGCATAGAAACTCCTTTTGGATTAACAGCCTTCCGCATGCGCTAACGGTAAGGCAAGGTGGAAAACTCGCAATCATAGCTTAAAAACATTTCCGAATCAATTACAACCCGACTTTTATGCATACAGACCAGGGCAATCCGCCATCTGTTTATTGAGACTAAAAATTGTTTATTTACTCAGAATTGAATAGAATCATCAGGATTGAATACTGGTCATGACTTTTCAGGCAGGTTGGATTGGCAGTGCAGTCAACGCCAAACCTATTTAATGTGACCAAACTAAATTTACATACATCACCAATAATACATACCCGCAATGACAAACCCGACAAACTGCCCTATCTGGCATGACCTCAGTGCCCATTATCAAGAAATCCTCCCCCTGCAAATGCGGGACATGTTTACCAAAGACGGACGCCGGTTCGAGAAATTCTCCCTGAACACCGAAGGCCTGCTGCTGGACTACTCCAAACATCGCATCACCGATGAAACGCTGCCATTGTTGTTCAAGCTGGCACGAGATTCCAAAGTCGAGGAGTGGCGTGACCGCATGTTTTCAGGAGAAAAAATCAATTTCACTGAAAACCGCGCCGTATTGCACACCGCCCTGCGCAACCGCAGCAATACACCAGTATATGTAGATGGCAAGGACGTCATGCCAGACGTCAATCGCGTACTGGCCCAGATGCGCAAGTTCAGCGACAGCATCCGCTCCGGCGAATGGAAAGGTTACTCCGGCAAGCCCATCACCGATATTGTGAATATCGGTATTGGTGGTTCCGACCTCGGTCCGGTCATGGTGTGCGGCGCGCTCAAGCCTTACGCCCAAGACGGCCTGAATACCCATTTCGTTTCCAATATTGATGGTGCGCACCTGGCCCAAACCCTGGAACAGTGCAACCCGGAAACAACACTATTCATCGTGGCATCCAAGACTTTCACGACCCAGGAAACCATGACCAATGCGCGCTCCGCGCGTCACTGGCTCCTGCAATCCGCAAAAGACGAAGCACAGGTGGCCAAACATTTTGTTGCCATCTCCACCAATGCCAAGGAAGTCAGCAAGTTCGGCATTGATGCTGCCAACATGTTCGAATTCTGGGACTGGGTAGGCGGACGCTACTCGCTCTGGTCCGCGATCGGCCTGTCGATTGCCATTTACATCGGTATGGATAATTTCGAGGACCTGCTGCTGGGTGGTCACGAAATGGACCAGCACTTCAAGCACACGCCATTGGAGCAGAATATTCCAGTCATCATGGCCATGCTGGGTGTCTGGTACAACAATTTCTTTGGCGTGGACAGCATGGCAATCCTGCCATACGACCAGGGCATGTCCCGCTTCCCTGCTTATCTGCAACAGGCAGACATGGAGAGCAACGGCAAATTCATCGACCGTGATGGCCGCACCGTGCAATGCACCACGGGCCCCATCATCTGGGGTGAGGCCGGCACCAATGGCCAGCATGCGTTCTACCAGCTCATCCACCAAGGCAACCGCCTGATTCCCTGTGACTTCATGATGCCACTGGAAAGCCAGTACAAGGTTGGTGACCATGGCAATGAGCACCACTTGATCCTGCTTGCCAACTGCTTTGCCCAGACCAGCGCGCTGATGCAGGGCAAGACACTGGAAGAAGCCAAGGCTGAGTTGATTGCCCAGGGCTTGAGTGGGGACGCGCTGGAAATACTGCTTCCCCACAAGGTCTTTGAAGGTAACCGCCCGAGCACCACCATCCTGTTCGACAAACTGACGCCCAAAATGCTGGGCAAGCTGATTGCCATTTACGAACACAAGATTTTTGTGCAGGGCATCATCTGGAACATCAATTCATTCGATCAGTGGGGTGTTGAATACGGCAAGCAGATTGCACGCAAGATCCTGCCGCAACTGAATGATGGCAAGCGCTCTACGGAATACGACAGCTCCACCAATGGCCTGATGAATTACTTCAAGTTCAAGGATTAATGTTGTTATCCACAACATGAAATAAAAAAGCCACGGCATGCCGTGGCTTTTTTATTGCGGCAACTTACTACTCCAGACTGAGCTTCTTGCCTAGAATATTGGCACTCGCACTGGCACCAAGACGCTTGGCAAAACGATCTGCCAGGCCTTCTCTCGCCGTGAAATCCACGACATTGGTCTGCTTGATGACCTCACGTGCCACATAGTCAGAACTGCCCAATGCGTCTGCCAGACCCAGTTCCACACTGCTTTCGCCGCTCCAGAACAAGCCACTGAAGGTATCCTCGGTTTCCTTGAGGCGCTTGCCGCGCCCTTCCCGCACCACTGCAATAAACTGAGCATGAATCTGGTCAAGCATCTGCTGAGCCAATGCCTGGTGGCGTGGATTTACGGGAGAAAACGGGTCCAGCATGGCCTTGTTGCTGCCTGCTGTCATCAAGCGGCGTTCCACTCCGAACTTTTCCATCGCGCCGGTAAACCCGAACCCATCCATCAAGACTCCGATAGAACCAACAATACTTGCTTTATCCACAAATATCTTGTCTGCAGCAACCGCAATATAGTATCCGCCGGAAGCACAAATATCCTGCACTACTGCATACACAGGAATACTGGGGTGTAATTTGCGCAGCCGCTTGATCTCATCATTGATGATCCCTGCCTGCACCGGACTGCCCCCTGGACTATTGATACGCAGAATAATGCCCTTGGTTCCCTTGCTGTCATAGGCGGACCGCAAGCTGGCAATTACGGCATCAGCATTCACAGCATCATCGCTGCCAATGACGCCATTGATCTCAATCAAGGCCGTATGCTCGACTGAGGCAGTAGAACCCTCACTCCAGCCAGTCACGTAAAACAATACAAGAAACAGGTAAAGAAAGCCGAGCGACTTGAAGAAAATTCCCCACTGCCGCGACCGGCGACGCTCCTTGACCGTTGCCAAGGCAAGCTGATGCAATGTTTCACGCTCCCAATGGGGATCATTAAGATGATTTTCAGACATTCATTACACTTTCAAAGTTATCAATATTTGCTGTGCTTGCTCTACCACCTGGATAGGTTCCAAACGCTTCCCTCGGCATGGTCCAGCCACACAATCGCCAGTATCGGCCTGGTAATAGGCGCCATGCGTCGCACATATCAGGTAGTTTCCCGTAGCATCAAAAAATTCGCCCGGGCTCCAATCCAGTTCGATCGGGACATGGGCGCAACGATTGATGTAGGCAAAGACCTTGCCATCAAAGCGCACAGCAAACCCTGTCACCCGGTCACCGACCTCAGGAAGATCAAAGCGCACACCCTTGCCGCCCTCCTGCAACTCATGACTTTGGCAGATTAAGCGTTTAATTCCAACCATTGGCTGAGTGTAGCAAACTCATCGAAATGTGCCAGCGGAGAATGCGGCAGTAGCCGCTCCAGCGGATGCGCTCCATAGGTGACGCCCAGGCTGGCCACCTTGGCATTCTGCGCCATCTGCAGGTCAAAGCTGGTATCGCCGACCATCAGAGTGCGTCCAGGCTCGACCCCGAACTCATCCATCAGCTCCATGAGCATCTGCGGATGCGGCTTGGAATGGCATTCATCCACACAACGTGTACCATGAATCAACTCGCCAAGGCCACTATGCGCCAAGGCATGGTTCAACCCGCGCCGCCCTTTTCCTGTTGCCACGCCCAGCATATACCCCTGCCGATTCAACCTGGTCACAGTCTCATATGCATGCTCAAATAACAGCACATCATCCTGCCGGGCGTTGTAATGCACGTTGTAGCGGGCAGCCATCTGTTGCAGCTGTTCCTGGGTAATCACACCGAACAACTGCTCTATCGCCTCACGCAAACCCAGCCCGATGATACTGCTAGCTGCCAGCTGGCCCGGATCTTCCAGCCCGCTCTCAACAGCAGCCTGGCGAATACTGTTCACGATAATCTGCGTTGAGTTCGCCAAGGTTCCATCCCAGTCAAACACAATCAGATCAAACTGTTTACTCATGCTTCAATTCCACCTTCAAATTCTCAACAAATTTATTAAGTTCTTTCGGCAACTCCGCGATTAAATTAAGTTTTTCACCATTAATTGGATGCCGAATATTGGTTTCTGCCGAATGCAGGAACATCCGCTTCAAGCCTCGTTTCTGCAATGCTTTGTTCAAGGAAAAATCGCCGTATTTATCGTCCCCTGCAATCGGGAAGCCCAGATGAGACAGCTGCACACGCAATTGGTGCGTTCTTCCTGTCACCAGCTGCGCCTCCAGCAAGGTGAACTTGCCCAGCGCCTGACGCAGATAAAAAATGGTTTCAGAATCCTGGCCGTCATCCTGCACTGCCACCCTGCGCTCACCACTCGGCAGCACAAACTTATGCAAAGGTAGTCGGACCCGGCGCTTCTGGTCTTTCCATTGTCCGTGTACCAGTACCAGATAGCGCTTGTCCGTCTGGTTGTTGCGTATTGCATCATGCAAATTAACCAGCGCGCTACGCTTCTTGGCCAACAACAGAACACCGGAAGTCTCGCGATCAAGGCGATGCACCAGTTCCAGGAATTTGGCATGCGGGCGCTCCAGACGCAGTTGCTCGATCACTCCACGACTGATACCGCTGCCGCCATGCACCGCAAAACCTGCTGGTTTATCAATAACAAGCAACGCCTCATCTTCAAAAATCACGGCACCGTCAAACTTGGAAGTCACCGACTTAACCGCTGTCTCTTCCGTAGGCTGCACCATCCTGACTGGCGGCACCCTGACCTGATCTCCGAGATTCAGCTTGCTGCTTGCATCCACTCGCTTGCTGTTGACCCGCACCTCACCACTGCGCAGGATGCGGTAAATATGACTTTTGGGAACTCCTTTGAGGATTTTTGCCAGGAAGTTATCGACTCGCTGCCCTTCACTTGCCTCATCTATTGTGAGCATGTTGACAATTGCGGGGTTAAATTGATTTCTTGTTTTGCTTAAATTAGTCATCTCACCTATACTACGACCATCTTGAGGCCAATGCGCCAAGCGCCTCCTCAGATATAACAACTGTAATGAAAAATACCTTGGTTAACTCGCTCGCCAATCTATATGTACAAGTAGCGATTTGTAACAAAAATATGCGCTCTAGCCGCCGCAAACCAGACATTAAGCTAAATGTGGCGCAACAGGCCAGGATATACTGAAAAAATAGCATATTAGCCGATAATGACGGCTAATCCGAGACAGAAATAGACGTACCGGGGTTTAGACCCAATAGTTTACGAAAACTTTCGTTAACAAATTCAAGCTGATATCGCACACGGCGGTATCGGAATTTCTTTTTCCAGGTGACTCAAAATGTCATTTCGATATGCGTCATACGGCATACAGGGAAAAGTAACCTGAAGGCAAACACTGCCTAGCTGAAAAATTGAGAAACTATTGCTTCGCGTTACCTCTTGCGGACTCCAATCTGCTCGTATCGTGTGGTTTTGCCTGTCTACAGTACGACAGGCAATTACAGTTAAGCTTCAGTTATACCGCTGCTGCCCCAAAGCCATGGTTTGCTGCCCGCTTGAAGAGCGTGGGAGTCCTCAATGAAACGCATGCTATTTAATGCGACGCAATCAGAAGAATTACGCGTCGCGATTGTCGACGGACAAAAACTCATCGATCTGGATATCGAGTCCGCAGGCAAGGAACAGCGAAAAAGCAATATTTACAAGGGTGTCATCACCCGCATCGAACCATCCCTCGAAGCCGCTTTCGTCAATTATGGCACTGATCGCCATGGCTTTCTGCCTTTCAAGGAAGTCGCTCGCAGCTATTTCCAGAATGGTGGAGAGTCCGGTCGCAACGCCCGCATCCAGGATGTCTTGAAAGAAGGCCAGGAGCTGATTGTCCAGGTGGACAAGGATGAGCGTGGCAATAAGGGTGCTGCACTGACCACCTTTGTTTCTCTCGCTGGACGCTATCTGGTGCTGATGCCAAATAATCCGCGCGGTGGCGGCGTATCTCGCCGGATCGAAGGCGAAGACCGCAATGAATTGCGTGACACCATGGCACAACTGCAAGTCCCTACCGGCATGAGCATTATTGCCCGTACCGCCGGTATTGGCCGCAGTGTCGAAGAACTGCAATGGGATATGAATTACCTGCTGCAACTCTGGACTGCAGTGGAAAGTGCTTCCACGATTCAAAGCGGCCCATTCCTGATTTACCAAGAAGGCAGCCTGGTAATCCGCGCCATCCGTGACTACTTCCAGCCAGATATCGGCGAAATTCTGATCGACACACCGGATATTCATGATCAAGCCATCCAGTTCATGAATCACGTCATGCCGAACAATGTTTCTCGCGTCAAACTTTACCGCGATGAAATTCCGTTGTTTTCACGTTTCCAGATCGAACACCAGATCGAATCTGCTTTTGCGCGTGAAGTACGCCTGCCATCCGGCGGTGCCATTGTCATTGACCACACAGAAGCGCTGGTCTCTGTGGACGTCAACTCCGGTCGCTCCACCAAGGGCAGTGATATTGAACAGACTGCCTTCAATACCAACCTGGAAGCTGCTGACGAAGTAGCCCGTCAATTACGCCTGCGTGATCTTGGTGGCCTGGTTGTCATCGACTTCATTGATATGGAAAGCCAGCGTAATCAGCGCGAAGTGGAAAACCGCCTGCGTGAAGCCCTGCATCATGACAGGGCTCGCGTGCAAACAGGCAAAATTTCGCGTTTTGGCCTACTTGAGCTTTCTCGCCAGCGCTTGCGCCCAAGCCTGGGTGAATCTAACCATATTCCTTGCCCCCGCTGTCATGGCACTGGCCATATCCGCGGCATAGAATCCACTGCCTTGCATATCCTGCGCATCACGCAGGAAGAAGCCATGAAGGAAAACAGTGCCATCATCCAGGTGCAACTCCCGGTTGAGGCTGCCACTTTCCTGCTCAATGAAAAACGCTCGGAAATTCACAAGATCGAGCAGCGTATGGGCGTGCAAGTTGTCCTGATTCCCAATATCCACATGGAAACGCCCAACTACAACATCCTGCGCATCCGCCATGATGATGTAGAAGAAAGCGGTCGGGCCAGCTACGAAATGGTTGAGTTGCCTTCCGATACTGTTGAAACTTCAGTGGTACAAGAACCGAAAGCAGTCCGACCCGAAGCTGCCGTCAAGGGCATTACACCAGCCTCCCCTGCGCCAGTCAGTAAGGAAAAACCGAGCAGCACCTCCCTGTTGGGTCGCTTCAAGTCCTGGCTGTCCAACGTGACTGCCCCTGCAAAGCCAGAGGTCAAGCCGCAAGAGGAAAACCAGAAACGCGATACCTCCCGTACTCAACAACGCCGCAATAACAACCGCCGCACTGAGCGCAACAGCAGCAATGATCGCCAGGCGCAGGCTGAATCACGCCAGGAGCAACCACGCAAGGAACCGCGCAGCAATAATAATGAGCGTCGCCAGCAGCAAGCTGAACAGCGCGCAGCTCAATCTCGTCAGGAAAAAACTGAACGTCCAGAACGCACTGAGCGCCAGCCAAAAGCATCACAGCAAACAGCTGCTGCAGTGCAGACAGAAACAGCAGTGGAATCCAATAACGAGCAACGTGGCAACCGCCGCGGCCGTAATGGTCGTCGCGAGCGCCAGCCTCGCAATGAAAATCGTGACAATCAGCCTGTTGCTGAAGCTACTCAGGCATTAACTCAGGATACATCGCCAACTACAACAGCAGTTGAAGCGACTGTGCCTGCAGTAGAGCCTCAGCAGGCAGCCGTACCTGCAGCAGCCAAAGCAACCAAGACAGAAGCCACTATCGCTCCGGTCATTGCAGCACAGGCGGAAACCAAGGTTGAGGCAGCACCCGTCAGCACGGAAACCGCAGCTCCTGCGCAAACAAGCACAGAAAGCAGCGAAAAACCAAGTGCCGCTGAATCCAAAAAGACAGCAGCACCCAAAGCTGAAGTGGAAACTACTCCAGTTGCTCCAGTCGCCGAGCAGGAAAAAGTAGCTGAGATTGCTGAGCCTGCAGCGGCAGAGTCTGCTGCTGAAACTGCCAAGGCAGAGAAAAAGCCACGCGCACCTCGCCGCCGCAAGACAGAAGCGGAAAAATCTGCCGCTCCGGCCGATGCAGAATCCACCCTGCAATTAGTCGAAACCAAGGCAGATGCAATGCAGGCTGTCGCACCGGTAGAGGTAGTACCTACTAAGCGTGCTCCGCGCAAGCCGGCAGCATGGCAACAAAAAGCTGCGGAAGCAGAAAGTGGTGAAGCGTTAGTCATGGTTGAAACGCAGAAGTAAGTAGCGTTGCACACCAATAAAAAAGCCCGGATCTTCCGGGCTTTTTATTATGTCATGACAATTGCGCATTGCATGATGTCAGGCTTCGTCTGCCAATCCATCTGGAATTTCCGCACCATAGAATCCCTGCTTGAGCTTCTTCAACTGGTCACGATAATCTGCAGCCTTCTCAAACTCCAGATTTTTGGCGCTATCGTGCATGGCCTTTTCCAGGCGCTTCATCTCCTTCACCAACTGCTTCTCGGTCATTTTCCCATAACTGGCCTGCTCCTCTGCGACCTTACGGTCACGCTGCATATCTTCTTTGCTGTATACGCCATCAATAATATCCTTGATACGCTTTTTGACCCCGGTTGGTACAATCCCATGTGCAGTGTTGAATGCCATCTGCTTCTCACGACGGCGCTGGGTTTCGTCCATAGCCAGCTTCATGGAACGGGTAATCTTATTGGCATAAAAAATCACTTTGCCATTGAGGTTACGCGCAGCACGGCCCGCGGTCTGAATTAACGAGCGTTCAGAACGCAAGAAACCCTCTTTATCCGCATCCAGCACAGCGACCAATGATACTTCTGGGATATCTAACCCTTCACGTAACAGGTTGATCCCAACCAGCACATCAAATTCACCCAGGCGTAAATCACGGATAATTTCCACACGCTCCACAGTATCAATGTCTGAGTGCAAATAACGTACCCGGACTCCGTGATCGGATAGATAATCTGTCAGGTCCTCTGCCATGCGTTTGGTCAGCGTAGTAGCCAGCACCCGTTCCCCCACATCCACCCTGAGTTTGATTTCAGACAACAAATCATCTACCTGAGTATCAGCGGATTTGACAAATATTTCCGGATCTATCAGCCCAGTAGGACGTACTACCTGCTCGACCACACGTTGCTGATGGGTTGCCTCATATTCAGCAGGCGTCGCACTGACGAAAATACATTGTGGAATGATGCGCTCAAATTCTTCGAAGCGCAGCGGACGATTGTCCATTGCCGAAGGCAGGCGGAATCCGTAATCCACCAGATTTTCCTTGCGGGCACGATCGCCCTTGTACATACCGCCAACCTGCGGCACGGTGACATGGCTCTCGTCGATGATCATGAGCGCATTATCCGGCAGGTAGTCGATCAAGGTCGGCGGTGCATCTCCAGGCTGGCGTCCAGTCAGGTGGCGGCTATAGTTCTCGATGCCCTTGCAGAATCCAATCTCGTTGAGCATTTCCAGGTCAAAGCGCGTGCGCTGCTCGATGCGTTGCGCTTCAACCAGCTTGCCGGTCTTGATGTAGAAGTCCACGCGCTCGCGCAACTCCTGCTTGATAGTTTCCATCGCGCGTACCGTCGCCTCCCGCGCTGTCACATAATGACTGGAAGGAAAAATACGAAAATTGTGGATCTTATTGAAAATCTGCCCAGTCAGCGGGTCGAATAAAGTGATGTTCTCAATTTCGTCATCAAACATGCTGATACGCACCGCAGTTTCGCTGTTTTCTGAGGGGAATACATCGATCACGTCGCCACGCACCCGGAATGTACCTCGGGAAAAATCAAAGTCATTGCGGTCATATTGCATGGCAATCAGCTTGTTGACGATATCACGCTGCGTGACTTTCATTCCCAGGTGGATATGCAGCACCATGCCGTGATATTCGCCCGGATCGCCAATTCCGTAAATTGCCGACACCGTGGCAACGATGATGCTGTCCTCCCGCTCCAGCAATGCCTTGGTGGCAGACAACCTCATCTGTTCGATATGATCGTTGATGCTGGAATCCTTCTCGATGAACAGGTCGCGCGAAGGCACATAAGCTTCCGGCTGATAATAGTCATAGTAGGAAACAAAATATTCCACCGCATTCTCGGGAAAGAATTCCTTGAACTCGGAATACAACTGTGCAGCCAATGTCTTGTTGGGCGCCATCACAATGGCCGGCCTACCAGTACGCGCAATGACATTGGCCATGGTATAGGTCTTGCCGGAACCAGTAACGCCAAGCAAGGTCTGGAATTCCAACCCTTCGTTCACGCCGTCGGTCAGCCGTTCAATCGCTGTTGGTTGATCACCAGCCGGGGGGAAAGGTTGGAAAAGTTTATATTTGCTACCAGGAAAAGTGACAATCACAGCAATCACCCATAAGAAGGAAACAAGATTTTAACAGGCCAGCCACTCCTGCGCGGCACCGGTGTGCGAAAGCATGCCAGTAAAAGGTAAAGAAACCATGCAAATATCCCGCAGCACCATATTCCGCATTGCAAATAAAGCGCGTAAAATTAACCACTTTGCCGTTATCTTTATAATTTCTCTATAGGATTTAGATCTTGGAACTCTCGCAGCGCGTTCAATCCATCAAAGAATCTCCTACCCTGGCTGTTACTGCCCGTGCCGCAAAACTCAAGGCAGAAGGCCGCGACATCATTGGCCTGGGTGCAGGTGAACCGGATTTCGACACTCCACAACACATCAAGGATGCCGCCAAACAAGCGATTGACCAAGGTTTCACCAAATATACCCCTGTAGCTGGCATTCCCGGCCTGAAAAAAGCCATCGTCGCCAAGTTCAAGAACGAGAACGGCTTTGACTACACTGAAAAAGAAGTCATCGTCGGCGTAGGCGGCAAGCAATGTATCTTCAACCTGGCGTTAGCAGTACTGAACCCCGGCGATGAAGTCATTGTGCCCGCACCCTACTGGGTTTCCTATGCTGATATCGCGCTGGTTGCCGGTGCCAAGCCCGTCATTATCGAATGTGGTATCGAGCAAGGTTTCAAGCTGACTGCCGCACAACTGGAAGCAGCCATCACTCCTCAGACCAAGCTGTTCATGATCAACTCGCCGTCCAACCCGACTGGCGCTGTGTACAGCCTGGACGAACTCAAGGCGCTGGGCGAGGTATTGAAGAAACATCCTCATATACTGGTTGCTACCGATGATATGTACGAGCACGTCAACCTGACCGGAGACAAGTTCTACAATATCCTCAATGCTACGCCTGAACTCAAGGAGCGTTGCATTGTGCTTAATGGTGTTTCCAAGGCCTATTCCATGACGGGCTGGCGCATTGGCTATGCCGCAGGCCCTGCCCATATCATCAAGGCCATGGAAATCCTGCAGTCACAATCCACCTCCAATCCGACCTCCATTTCACAGGTAGCAGCACAAGCTGCGCTGGAAGGGCCGCAGGAATGCATCCTTCCCATGCTTGATGCCTTTCGCGAGCGACATGAATTTGTCGTCAAGCGTTTCAATGGAATCAGGGGGTTGCAATGCATCAAGGCCGGCGGTGCATTCTACGCATTTCCTGACGCGCGTGAGGCCATCAACAACCTGTTCAATGAAGGTAAGATCAAGGCAGCAACCGACATGGCACTATCCGAATACCTGCTCGAACAGGAAGGTGTTGCGGTAGTACCAGGCTCAGCCTTCGGTGCTGACGGTTATTTCCGCATTTCCTTTGCTACTTCCATGAACAACCTCCAGCGGGCTCTGGATCGCATTGAGCGAGCTTTGGCATAGCATCATTATTGCCGCCCAGTTTCATGGATATAAAAAAGCCTGCATCATGCAGGCTTTTTCTTTACTTTTTCACATCTTGTTTGAAAGCAGCCAGCATGCGCGCCTACTGTGTCGCCTTGATACGCTCCGCGGCATCGCGCGCAATCTGTTGATATTGCGTCATGACTTTCTTATTCAGCTCGCTTGTCAGCTTCATCGACTCGGTCGATAACTCAGGCATTTTCTGGTTGATCGACCGTCCAGCCGATGAGCTATAAAAATTGATAGCCGCCTGCAACTCTTCCTTGGTAAAGGTTTTGCGATACAAAGGCAGGACCATCTTTACAATGGAATCATAAGACAAGTATTCCTGCTGCACCTTAACCGCCTTGTCGCTGGCCTCCTCTGCTATCTTTTTCTGTTTGTCATTCAACTGCTGATATTGCAAGGTTTGCAAAAAATTATTTCTCAATGTGGTATCTGCATTTGTACGCATGCTGTCCAGTGAGCGCTTCACATTGGAAACCTCCATGAACTTGAGTATCAACTCATCGGAAGGAGCAGCAGCATAAGCATTCCCCAACATTGCCAGCATCCCGATGGCAAGTACTTTCTTTATCATTTATATCTCCAGTCAAAATTGAGTGACATTCACAGCAAAACGTAAGACTACCACTACTCTGACCGTCAGATCACTATCAAACTCACGAAAACCCCACGAATTACATCGTACGGAACAAGCGCAACGAACCTCCAGGCGGACTCAACAACTTATATTCCTGAGAAATCCCATTGGATACATTGATCGTTTCAGAACTTGGCTTACCCTGGCACGATCCCCGTCCTGTATCCACCTTCACCACATGCTTGCCATCCGTCAGGAAAAAACTCGCATACTCACCCGGCATAATGGTGTATGAGCGGATATTATCGATATAGATTTCATTTTCACACCCGACCCCAATATCCTTCTGCACCGGATCACGCCGCACAGTGATATAAGCCCCGGTAAAAAATCTGGGATATGTAGCATAAACACGCTCCTGCGGCACAGGCACACTCAACGGCTCATTCAGAGGCACACCAGCGCAGGCGCTCAGGATCACAACAGGGAATAATATTGCTCTCATATTGGCTCAACTCATCATCATGCCAATAAGACTAACACGACAGAAACAAGATTCGATGAAAACTCTGCCACCAGACCAAGTCTCGACACCTGATTGAAATCATTCCAGCCATGCTTCCTTACCTTGCCCCAAGCAGCACAGTTGCTGAGATTTTACGATTTTGACTACTCAATCCTGGTGTTGCAGTGATAGAATACGGCCTCGCTTCGTTCGGAGCGTCTCACACCTGCCCGGGTGGTGAAATTGGTAGACACAAGAGACTTAAAATCTCTCGCCCTTTGGGCGTGCCGGTTCGATTCCGGCCCCGGGCACCAAGTAAAATCAAGCACTTATAAATTCCCGCATTTTCTGTCATTCGCCTTTAGTCAACATTGTGTCAACTAAATCAAGTTTTGCTAATGGGTTTAGTATGACCGCTTCCTGAAGATGGTCAGGTGCCAGGTGAGCATAGCGCATGGTCATTGCCAGGGTTGAATGGCCCAGTAATCGTTGTAATACCAGGATGTTGCCACCATTCATCATGAAGTGAGTAGCGAAGGTATGACGCAGGACGTGAGATAGTTGTCCGTTGGGTAGCTCTACCCTACTCCGTTCAACTGCTGAACGGAATTGGTTGTATGCTGGCTTGAATATGTTGCCACCCAGTGTTCTCGGTTTAAGGTTTTCCAACTCCGAGTACAAGGTGTCGTCTATGGGAATAGACCTGTTTTTACCGGACTTGGTGCGGTTGAGGTGAACCATGCCATCCCTGACCTGGGAATGTCTCAGGCTTTCCGCTTCGCTCCACCTGGCACCAGTTGACAGGCATATTTTGGTGATCAGTAATGCATCGCCATTCAAACACTGGATCAAGTCCTTTATCTGGCTTTGTGTCAGATAGGATAATTCTCTTTCTTCAATTTTGAATTGTCGTATTTTTGAGAGCGGGTTTTCTTGCTTCCAATACCCTAGACGTGAATCGCCCCCACTTTCCTAGACAGCTCAAGAGCCTCAAACTATGCAAGTTGAGGAGACATCATGAGCAAGCAACAACGTTACACCGAAGAATTCAAACAGGCCGCCGTCAAGCAAGTCACTGAGCGTCAGTTTTCTGTGGCAGAGGTCGCTGAGCGGTTGGGCGTTTCAAGTCATAGCATTTATGCTTGGATCAAGCGATGCGGCACCCCTAAAGACGAACGACAGCACTCCTCTAATCAGCAAGCAGAAATCCGTCGCCTTCAGGCTGAGCTGCGTCGCGTCACGGATGAGCGAGATATCCTAAAAAA